>NZ_VJXY01000072.1 GCF_014831675.1 Komarekiella delphini-convector SJRDD-AB1
AGTTGCTCTTTTGATAACTGGTTCAAGCTTTCTCGGTCTAATTCTTGAGACAGGTTTTGGTTCATATTTGTGATACTCCCTCTCAAGTGTTACCTTTGTCAATACTCTGCCACCTGAATCCTTACTTTTTAACATTGATTCTACTTCTTCGTCACTTAAGCCATTTCTTTCGGCAACACTACGGATGTTACTACTTAATACTTGTTGAACTATGTCTATAGCTAATCTTTTAGTATACCCTTTACTTTTATCTACAAAGTCTAGTTTTTCACTAAAGACTTTTTTACACTTGTGGCATTTAAATTGGCGACGATTTATTTTTAATAGCACTGGTTTTTTACTCCAAGGTAAATCATGAATCATCCGCCAATGATTTTGATGTATACTGTGAGTATTTTGTCCGCAGGAAGGACAAGTCGAATAATTCAGGCTTTTTTCTATAGTTATAATTATTTCTTCCCCTTCAATTTCTTGAAAATCTAGTATTTTCATATCGGGAAGATTCAAGATTTGCTCTACAGGAAACTTCATAGCGATCACCTAAAACTTTACGATATTATAATTTAGATGAGAGTTATGGCGGTATTTAAGTATATTTGAAATTCCTAAAATGTTTATACAGTCTATATTATAGGCATTAATATTACTGATTTTTAGTTATTAAAACTTGATGACTTCTAATAATTACCATAAAACTACCGGAAGAACCTAATTTCTTTTGGATTAGCTTCTAGCCAATCATAAAGCTTTTTAGCTTGCCGTAATGCATGGTCTTTGCCTTCAAAAACAACGCTGGGAAGAAAAATATCGCCGTCAAAATGCACCGCGACTTCAAATAAATCTTCATCCTCATCTTCGGCTTCGCCTTCTGTTACCTCAATGATTCCAGCCTTATATAGTTCGCTCATTTCCCTGCATTGCTTCGTCAGATATACCTCTACATTATTAAAATTTTAGCTTTCAATGACAGAACAGTCAGAATACTTTATTGGTTCTATTTATTTTCTGCAATATATTTATAATTTTTTAATTATTTCTCAGTAGCGATAATGTGTAAATCAATGTTTTGATGTCGAATTAGGTCTACTAATCTCTGCGTGAAAGAGCCTTTAAACCATCTTTTCCATCGAGGCTGTTGGCTTTCACCAATAACAATTTGAGTGATGTGATACCTATCTGCAACTTGAGCAATTTCTTGAGCAATATTGTGACTTTTAACATGCAAAAATTCACCACCAAATTCTTTACATAATTTTTCACAAGTATCAATATGTAAACTTTCTTTTTTAGTTAGGAATTGTTCAGGGTTAGCAACAAAAACGGTATAAAGTCGTGCATTCATATAATTAGCAATCCTAGCTCCCCGACGGAGTAACTGCACTGAATTAGGATAGGTAGACACACAAACTAAAACTCGCTCGTGAATATTACAGTTCTGCCCTTCTAATTTAGAAGTGTTTGCTTCTTCCTCTACTGTATCCGCTACTTCTCGCAGAGCAAGTTCTCGTAAAGCAATCAGATTACGACGCTGAAAAAAGTTTTTTAGGGATTGCTCAATTTTCTCAGAAGCGTAAATTTTACCTTCTCGCAAGCGTTCTTCTAGAGTTTCTGGAGTAACATCAATAACTACAACAGCATCAGCTTCGTCAAGCAGGCGGTCGGGAATACGTTCTCTCACCACAACACCTGTAATTCTTGCCACTAAATCGTTTAGACTCTCTAGATGTTGAATGTTAACGGTGGAGTAAACATCAATTCCGGCGGCTAAAATTACTTCCACATCTTGATAACGTTTTTCTCGTTGAGAACCAGGCACATTAGTATGAGCTAATTCATCAATCAACACTAGTTGAGGAGAACGCTGTAAAATCGCATCTGTGTCCATTTCCTGCAAAGTAACGTTTTCTCTAATGCTGACTTTTCTCTTAATTACCTCTAACCCTGTAGCTTTTTGGGCTGTTTCTTTGCGTCCATGAGTTTCCAAGATGCCAATCACAACATCAATACCATCTTGTTTAAGCTGATGTGCTTCTTCCAGCATCCTGTAGGTTTTGCCCACACCAGGAGCCATACCGATGAAAATTTTATGTTTTCCACGTCGGTAAGGACGAATGTAAGATCTGTCAGGAGAGATTGTAGAGCTATTGGACATGAATAGGTGATTAATCTAGGTTTTTAACGATTTATTGCACAAATAGTTGAATATTTCGTTCATTTTTAGGAAAGTGACTTTAGTTTCGCCAAAAATACCTAAAGAATCTCCTATAAGTTTATTGGTCAGCAAATATTTTAAAATGCTGAGGAGCTAATTACGCTATTGATGGAGTTGGTGGACAAAATAATATTCTATAGGAAAGTTTACTTTTGCTCGTGCATATTTTTACAGATTTCTCAATTTTACAACACGGGCTTAAGCTGAAAAGCATTTTTTTACTCTTGAATACTTATTCATTGATTTCAAGTAAACTAGAAATCGCAACAACTAGCTCATCAGGCTCTACAGGTTTAGCAAGGTATTTTTGAAAACCAACCGCCAGAGCTTGTTGCTGGTATTCTTTGGCAGCATAAGCTGTGAGGGCGATCGCTGGAATTTCTCTATTATGCAGTTGTTCCAACTTTCTCACTCTAGTCAATAGGGTATACCCATCTTCTTGAGGCAGACCAATATCAAATACAAACAGGTCAAATTGAGAATTACAAACAGCTACCATTGCTTCCTGTGCTGAAGCGGCAGTAATAACCTCAGAGCCTTCTTGCTCCAAAATGGAAATCAGTAAATCCCTAGTATCTACTTCGTCGTCAACTACTAATATTCGTAAATCTGTAAGGCACAGCTTATTATTCCGTACTTGACAATCATCTTGAATGCTATTTGACTCAATATACGTAGCTTCAGTTAAGCAATTAGTTTCTAGGGATTGTTTTGACATCAAGGGTAGCTTAACTGTAAAGGTAGCACCATGCCCTTCGCCTATACTGGTTGCCTCAATCGTTCCTCCATGTAGTTCTGTAAGCTGGTGAGCGATCGCTAATCCTAATCCTAAACCTCTGTAAGACCGAGTTGTTGAACTATCTGCCTGACTAAAGCGGTCAAAAACAAATGGCAGAAATTCGGCATTAATTCCAATTCCTGTATCTTTAACTGTAATTACCGCATCTGTATTTACTTGCTTTATTTGTAACAAAATATAACCGTGTTCAGGAGTAAACTTGACTGCGTTCAACAACAAATTCCCAAAAATTTGTTGTAATCGTGTTTCATCTCCTAAGACTTGTCCGTCGAGGGGATCTAACTTAGCTTCTAAATGAATCGCCTTTGTGGCGATCGCAGGATTGACAGATGCAATTACTGTGTTAACAATTGCCACCAAATCAACAGGGGCAACCTGAAGAGAAAATTTACCTGTAATAATCCCAGAAACATCTAAAATATCTTCAACAATTCGCGCTTGGGTTTTGGCGTTGCGAACAATAGTTTCCAAAGCACGCTTTGTTGTGCTGCTATTTGGCGTTTGCTTGAGGAGGATTTGCGCCCAACCCAGAATAGCATTGAGTGGTGTTCGCAATTCGTGAGATAGTGTTACTAAAAACTCATCTTTTAGTCGATTTGCTGCCTCGGCATTAGCGCGAGCCTCTGCTCGCTCCACTGCTAACCGTACAGCTGTTGCTAAACGAGAAGAAGATTTGGGTGACTTAAGTACGTAGTCATCCAACCCAGACTTCATCGCCTCAACTGCTATTTCTTGACTACCGCTACTGGTGAACATCACAACTGGGCAATTAGGATAGTGCTGCTTGATAGTTCTCAGAATAGAGATGCCATCAATCCAGCTTATTTGATAGTCGGTAACTACTACATCAAAAACACCATTTTCTAGCACCTGTGCTAATTCCTGTGGATTTTTAATTTCTGCGATCTGCACATCAGCAAATTCTTTCTTCAGGGAGCAAATTGCTAAAAAGTGATCGCTTATATTGTCATCAATTAACAAAACATTTAACATATAGGACTCCTATTGATTTTGGAAAAAAATCCGTACACCTTTAAATCCCTTCTTTTCTGTTCGCTGCCTACACAAATAATTTCAGGAATTAAAGCGGATTCCTATACAAGTTAAAGTCAGGTATTAAAATACCTGAGTTTATTTTAATAACCCAGGTTTTTGAAGGGGCATATTAGACTTGTCCGAAATATTAACTTAGGAAAAGAAAAATGGTAAAACGTTTAATTGAGTGTCTACTGTTTTTCCCAACTAACTATGGTTTTTGATTATATCGAGAAATATCCACACCGAACAAAACAAATTTTAGGGATTAGTTACAAACAGCTACAATCACTATTAAATTGTGCCCAAAAACGACACCAAGATATCAAAGCTAAACAGTCAAGCCAGAAAATTAGAATTAATGCACCTGGAGGAGGTCGTCCAACCAAGTTGTCAATGAATGAGCAAGTGTGTCTGTGCTTGTTTTATTTAAGGCAGATGCCAACATTTCAAGTATTAGGAATGTTATTTGGGATTTCTAAGACGGAAGCTAACGATACTTTTCATGAATGGATACCAATTCTTCGTGATATTTTGCCCTCCAGTTTATTAGAACAAGTCTCAAATAATGAAAGCGATTTACTATTTGTTCAAGAAGTGTTAACAAATTTTAGGCTATTAGTCGATAGCCTGGAACAGCCGATATATAGACCTTCTGACCAACAAGAACAACAAGAATATTTTTCTGGCAAGAAGAGACAACATACTTTGAAAAGTCAAGTAATTGGGCTACCAGAAGCTAAAGATATTGTCGAGGTAGAAGTAGGCGCTCGTGGGCCAACAGCAGATATAAATTTGTTTCGTAAATCTCAGAAAAAATTTGATGAATCTCAACCAAATTCTTTTGATAAGGCATATCAAGGCGGTGAAAACATTACTACTCCTCATAAAAGAAAACCGAAACAAGAATTAACTCAACAACAAAAAGATGAAAACAAAGCTTTATCTAGTAATCGGATATTTGTTGAGCATTTGATTCGCGTGCTGAAAATATTTCGCATAGCCTCACAAAGATTTCGCTTAAGGATTGATACTTATGAGCAGATTATCTTAACAGTTTGTGGGTTAGTTAGGCTCAGGATTGGTAGTTTAGTTCTCCCAAATTAGCTAATAGTAATAATTACTAGCTTTGAAAAACTAGGAGTCCATTTTTATGACTCTAAACTATCACTAACTATCTCAAACCCTCATAACTGCGTTTTTGCAAAAATATCAAAGTTTTGTCTCAAAGCTTTGAACACGCTGGCTTTGGAGTTTTCGGACAGGTCTATTGTTGCAACGCCCTGACATCATCGTGCCATTAGGTAAGATTGTTCTGCACAGATTCACAGAACGGCTATTCAGAAGATCCTGACTTATAGATGCTTTGATAAGATTTGCATAGCTGAAATTACTATTCCTCAAGTCTGTCATTTTTAGGTTAGAAGCTTCCAGATTTGCTCCTTGTAAATTAGCATTAACTAGCAAGCTAAAACTCAAGTTTGCTCCAGTCAAATCAGCTCCTTGTAAATTTACATTTCGCAAATCTGCCCACTGTAAATTTGCATACCGAAGATTGGCATTTTTCAGGTTAGCACCCTGAAGGTCTGTTGAGCGTAAATCAAACCCTTGTAAGTTAGCTCCTGAAAAATTAACTCCCGATAAGTTACAGCTAAAGCATCGCCCTGTTTCTTGAAGCTGTTTCATCGCATTTTGACGCAAAAAATCATTGCCTTGGTTAACTAAAGTGGGAGTTAAGACAAGTGTTACAGGAAGAAGACGTAAAAAATTAATCATCATCTGAACTAAATTCTACATTGCGAATTTAGATATTCCTAAAGTTTTGTAGGTAAGACATTCTATCGCATCTGGTATTCAGAGCAGTTGATTGCTTGTTTGGTAAGAACGTCTGAGGGGTTTACTGCACATTTTAGATAATTATTGTCATCAAAAAATTTACAGTTTCTACAGGGATATTGTTTTAGTTCAACAACGTTTGATACACGATTTTTCTTTTCTGTAAACTTCAGAAAACTTGAAATAATAAACAAGTAAATTGCTCCAACAGTTATAAAGCAAATAGGAGCTAAAAATACTATAGTCGCAGGTATATCTCCATCCTTTGTTTTTGCCTCATTATGTGTTGCTGCTATTGGGTGAGTTGCCATCAAGGTGGATTGATTTGCACTTGTTTCTGCGGATATATAAAATTGTGGTATTTCCGAAAACTGCATATCAAAATTCTCTATTTACCAAGGAGATAAATGCTGTTTAATAGGTTTCCATCCCACCTTTTGAAACAAACTTACCATTGAAAACGAATCAGAATTAACTAACTGCTGTTTCTCTTCTGGTACTATGGGGATGCTCCCTACACCAATACTTTTGCTTTTCCAGGGTGAGGTAATAACTTCAATCTTATGAATTTGTATTAGCCCACAATATTTAAAGATAGTAGTACCCCAAGGGCCGGGTTGTTCCTTCATTTGCGTGACTAAAAGTGTAGAAACTCCTGCTGCTAACCAATCTGCTTGTAATATAGGCGGAGCTTCGACAATAACAATTGATTCGGCAGAAATTGTATGCTTGGCTTGAATTTTTTGTCCACCTATAAAAAGGGTTTCATTAAAAGATATGAGATTGTTTTGAGCCTGAATATCGCTGATGTCACCTTTAATCTGGGTTGTAATCGGAGAGCCTAAGTCTTTAATCATCTCAGGATCTGGTGCATGATCTGACAAAAAGTAAATATCCATATCTAAAAGATGTGCAGAACTACAATTATTTAACATACTTGCTATCGCCGAAATAAAGAAGGTTGAGTAGGTATTGGTCGAGCTTCTAGTAAGCAAGCATTAAGTGAATAATAAACAGAATGAATTTTTTTTAAAGTGACTTTTAGGGCTGGAACCATCATGGGATGTATTGCTATCGCCAAGATGTAATCTCCAGAATAAATTTCAGGGTTTTCTTGTGCAGGAATGACCTGTTCTTTTCTTAATATCCCTAAAAAACTACACTTTTCAGGTAACTGAATTTCCTTTAAAGGAATGCCACAGTAAATACTATTGGTTTGGATTAAAACACCAAATAGACTTGGTTCAATCACACTTTGGTTGTTAAACACAAAATATTTTTTATTTAACTATAGTGTTATTGTGCATCATTTTATGTAGAAAAATATGCGTGACTAGGTATATTTTTTAAAAATTAAACGCTAAATAAAAAATAAACATATGTTTATTTTCTATCTAAACATTCTATATTTAGAAATATAAATTTGTTATATCAAATACTAAACAGTCCGAATATAAACTCATACCAAGTTGCAGCCAAAGATAGTAACTTGGGCTGGAAGTGGGGGAGAATAGGAATATTACATTTGAGCGCAATTTACAATTAGACAAGGGTTGAGAAAAACCTGACTTTCATCTAAAAATTAGGATTTGGCAGACCAAATTCATTACTTTTAGCCTTACCATTTGAACCCTGCTAATTTTTCTAGCCCGAAACCATTGTGTCTAAATTTCAAAATGCTGTGTTAAATAACTTAGTATTTAAAATAGTGGTAATCATATTGTTAAGACATGGTGTAGTATGTATATCTTAAACCCTTACTAAAGATGCAAGCACTTGCCTTCTTTTTAATTGCTGCTTTGGGAGAAATTTTCGGTTGCTACACCTTCTGGGTATGGTTAAGACTGGGAAAGAGCATCTTATGGATTGTTCCAGGAGTGTTAGCTCTGATCGTTTTTGCTTTTGCTCTCACCAAAGTTAAGGCTTCAAATGCCGGAAGAGTATACGCTGCTTACGGTGGTGTTTACATTCTTTCATCTCTTGTTTGGTTGTGGTTGGCTGAAGGTGTCAAACCAGATAAGTATGACTTACTTGGCGTTACAATCTGCTTACTTGGAACGGTTGTAATTTTGTTCAGCCACCATCGTTAGTAACTTGAAATTGCCGAAACTGACGTGTACCGCCATTTAGCTTAGTTCTGTCAGTTATGCTACAGTTTACTGTTAAATTGAGATTAGATGAAAGTCAATTTGGGAAAACGATGTCCGATCGCAAATTGCTTTTTTATCGTTTAAGTTATGATTCGCAGTCTGCGGTAATTGGTGAGCTAATATACGCATCAGTTGGCTAATCAAAGAGCCTCTAAAAATCTTCTGCCAGCGATTGTGGCAAGATTGACCTAAAACTATTTGTGTAATTCGGTAAGAGTCTGCAACCTGAGCAATTTTTTGGGCAACGTTATGACCGGATTCTTGTACGAACTCACTGTTAAACTTTTGACAAAGCTTTTTGCAGCTTTCAATATGAAGTTCTTCTTCTTTTGTTAGGAAACGCTGGGGGTCGCTGACAAATAAAACATAAAATGGAGCCTTCATACAACTGGCGATTTTGGCTCCTTTGTGAATTAGTTGCAGGGAGTGTGGCTGGGGTGAAACACAAACTAGGATGCGTTCATGTACACAGCAAGCCTGTGCAAGTGAAGTGTAACCTGCTTCTTTGATTCCTTTTTGTTCAATCTTATCAGCGACTTCTCGCAGTGCCAGTTCTCGTAGTAATACTAAATTATGATGCTGAAATAAATTTTGCTGCGATCGCTCAATTTTATCCAGTGGATAAATCTTACCATCTAATAATCTTTCTTCTAAGGTTTCAGGTGTGACATCCACAACCACCACTTCATTAGCGACTTCTAATAAATAATCTGGAATGCAATTTTGTACGGCAATTCCTGTCATTTGGGTAACTAAATGGCTAAATTTTTCTAAATGCTGAACATTAACTGTAGAGTAAACATCTATACCTGCTTTCAGTATTGCCTCCACATCTTGGTAGTGCCTGTCTCTCCCAGACCCCGGTATATTGGTATGCGCTAGTTCATCAATCAGAACTAGCTGAGGTTGACGCGCAAGGATGGCATCTGTATCCATTTGAGTGAGTATTAATTCACCCTGTTGTACAATTTTGCGAGGAATTATCTCCAAGCCAATAGCTTTGGCAGCTATATCTATGCGATCGTGTGTTTCCAAGTAGCCGATAACTACATCTTTACCTTGTTGTTTGAGTCGGTGGGCTTCATCCAGCATCCTATAGGTTTTGCCCACACCAGGAGCCATACCCAGAAGGATTTTATGTTTGCCAAAACGGGAAGGATGAGTATAGGTACTGTTGGCTGAAATCGGGAAGAGGTTAGACATGATTGGAGTATCAACGTCAATAAAATTAATCTTACTCTATTCAATGTTTAAAACTTCCTTAAAATTTTCAGTTTTTGTACTTTTTGTGTACCATATCTGGAGCAATCACTTTCTAAGTAAGATAAGTAAAAAAAGAATCGAGATTGCTCTGAGTAACTACACTGCAACAACTTATTACAAGCCACCTGAATGCTGATTTAACTCTGTACTAATCCCTAATTCCTTCTTACTGAGTTCTAATTGTTTCCAAAGTGCCTCAATCCGTTCGTAGGCAATTTCACAAGAGAGTTTTCCACCTGTTTGTAAATTGACGATGTAGCTAATTTTTTGAGCAAATTCTTGAAGATTGGCATTAAATACCAAATTTTCTGGTTTGACTGAACCGTAGTAGCGACTGCGAGGGTAGAGAAAGTTGTCTTTGTTTCCCTCATTGGGCTTTTGCATAACTGAGTCTTCCTAGCATAAATAATAAAATAAAATTTCCAACCTTTACATAAGCACTTCTGTATTATCTTCATTTGCCTGCTTCTGATTAAACTATTGTAAGTTTTGGCTAACGATAGTGTAATCTACTGCTTTAATAAAATTGAAAAGCAAAGCTGATAAGCCACCATTAAAACTACTATTTTTTAAATTTAGTTTCAGGTTGTGAAGTCGAATTATTAGGTGTAGATATTGAGTTATGTAAATTGCTGAAATCATAACTTTTTAATATCCATAAACTCATACCACTAATAAAAACTATTGGAATGAGGATGGATAAAATAAGAGATTGAGTTTCTTTTCTTTTAGGCATGGCTAAAACCTGAATGTGATGATAATAACAATTGAAGTTATTGGTATTTTCATCTGGCTACAGCACAGTTACTTGTAATTGAATGAAACTTACACTACTTGCACTATCAAACTGCTGATTTTTGTGATGGAGGTCAGAAATGTTGGAAAATTTCTTTATGATGTAGCAAATACTTTCAGATTCCCCTTAAAAAGAGGGAATTTGATTCTTCCCTCTTTTTTAAGAATGACTAGGGGGTATAAATCAGTACTAAGATACAGCCAACCACTTTTTAAACAACCTCTCATCTATAGATAGAATCAAGGTGAATTACCTTTGCAGGATAGATTTAGGCTACTATCTCACCAACTTTATATCCGTTTCTTGACTTAATTTTTTGATTTTTAACTCTGATTTGAGGCAAATCTTTCTTATCTTTGTGTAAGTAACAAATTTCCACTAGAGTCGGCCAGATTTCTAGAGAAGCATGAAATTGACTAATGACATCATCGACAATTCTAGAGACATTTTGCTGAAAGAAATCTGCTTCAAAGCCATAAAATACCCTCGATAGATTATTAGCAAACAATTGCAAAGATTGTTTACGTTCATCGTTTTGTGTAGATAATGAAGCTTTAACTATTTGCTCATGGATAACAGATATCTTCTGCAAAATTTCTTCCGAATCAAGTAAAGTCACTTCACCAGAGTAATCAAATTTGATTCCTAAATCATCAATATGATAGACACTGCTTTTAATTTTCTTTTTGAGCAGGCTGCATATTTCTTCATTAAAAATTTCACTGGCTAAAGGATTACGCATATAATTGTTGCGAATATGATTTTGTACTGCATCAACGTGTGCAGCTACAACACCTTCTTGTTGTATCCAAAGCCTATAAATATAATCTTCAAACCTGAGCCGAGTCGGAAAAAATGGTGGCAATCCTAACTGATTATCATATACAGCAACGCCACAATCCATGCGCCAATTTTTGTTAGTAACAACAGGTCTAAAATTAGTGAGAATATAATAATCGTTTAGGTCATAAGGACTGATTTGATTCTCATCGTTCAGATACATATGCACAAAGTCAAGTGTATCAATATCGTTAGTACCTGTGCGGAATGTTTGAGCAATTTTGACAACCGAGTTATTTAATACTCGTCCTCTTTGTAATAACAAAGAGTTTTCTGTAAAATAACCTTTTGTCGTATTAGTTTCTAAATCCATTGCTGTATCCAGCAAAAACTCCCCAGCTTCGTAGTTTTCTGGTACATGGCTGGCTTTTTTACCTAAAACATCATTAAAGGCAGTAAGTAAATCGAAAGATTTATGAATGTACCCACCTTCCTGGTTAGACTTGATTAGTTTACCGCGACAAATTTCATCTGGTGATAGAGATTCTGGACTGGTTTCTACTAGTGCATCAGGTCGCATATCATCATCTGCACTGACCATTAAATGTCCGAGAGTGTACATCAGTGTGAAGTTGCGGTTTCCACCGTAACTAGGTCGAAATAGGTTTTTAACAAGTGACTCTAGTTTTTTATCTCGCAATCTTTCATTTAAGAAAGTAATAAACTTTTCTTTTTCTTGAGGCCCAACATAAAATACATCGTTTACAGTTTTGGTTTGTTCTAGCAGTGGATAGTATTTTTCGTAGTTCGCAATGCTGGAATCATCAAATATCATGATTTTGGTAGCATGACCATTAGCCCAGAAATTTTCGTCATACTTTTCGATGGTTTGGGCTACGTCTCTTAAGCGATGGGTAGGAATGACAAATACTGTTTCTTTCTGTCTCATAAGTCCTTGAATTTTTATTTGATGAAGTTGTGAAATTCCTAATCTACTCATACCTTCAAAGATGAAGGTAATTATTAATGTGCAAATTAGAAACTAAGAAGATTTATTCCAAATATCTCCTAAAATTTCAATTTGCTGTTTTCTTTCATTAGTCATCTGTTTGTCTATCTCAAGTTTTGGCTGCTGGAGATCATTTAATGATTCAATTGTGCGGATGATTTCTATTGAATGCTGATGACGTAGATTTTTGAACTTTTTATACTGTAAGTAGCATCCTAAGAGAAAGCCAATAATTATGGAAGTTACAAAAACACCTGCTAGATAACCAATATCTTGTTCAGGTTGATTTGCCAATTTTGGCTGACTCGAATGAGAAACAATACTCACAGAAAAAGTTGGTTGAAGATTAAAGTTTTTGAAGTTCATAGCTACGAGAGAATGATTGCTAATACAGAACTTCTAGAAAGTTAGAAAAAGAAACAGAGAACTCAATGCAGTGGTGTTTCGTTATGTCCGATGTTCATAAATTGCTTTATGGTTCTCGATATTTCCTCTTTCAAATTGGTAGAAATTGAATTTGATTCTACTGCTAAAGCTAGACAAGCGATAGTAAAGGCGATCGCCGTCACAATTATCTGATACATCTTATTTAGCTTGTTCCTAGCTTTCTGATTAACCGCAATCGATTTTTCCTCTTGTACGGGAGGTGTAGCCGCTTCTAGACGCGGGGCTAAAAATGCTGCTACTTTCCGCGCTAGTTCGCCACCTTCAGTTTTAGCTGGTATGTAATGCCAAGTTTTTGTTTTCGGGTCAAAGATAGTGACAGATGCAACAGAACTCTCGGCAAATGATGTTACAGAACCAATTAAATCTGCTTCACGCTTCCACCCAAAGTAAGGAGTTTCAAAGTCTTCATTATTTGTGTTAGCAGACGGATTTGATGAACCACTAAAGTATTTTGGTAATTTATTCAAATCTATCAGTGCTTCTGCTGCAAAATGATAGCGTAGTTTAGTTGCTGGTTGCACCAATTTGCAGATAATTTTCTCTAAAGATGGACTTATCGGCTCAACTAAATATGAGTGCCATATCCATTTATTTTCACTGCAATCATAGAGGTCAAATGGTGACATCTGGGTAAGCAAATGTAGGCAAGTAACTCCTAAGCTGTAAAGGTCGCTGGCAAATACAGCTTTACCTCTAATCTGTTCTGGTGCAGCATATTCAGCACTACCAATCATGGTTCCCGTTGCCAAATGCCAGTTATATTTAGCAACTCCAAAATCTACTAAAAATAATTGGCGGTCTGTTCGACGACGGATAATATTAGCAGGTTTGATATCCCGATGAATTACCTGATAAGAGTGAATAAACTGCAATAAAGGCAACAATTCACGCAGCAAATGAATAATTTCCGCTTCATCAAATTCACCTGCTTCTGCTAATTCCTGTTCTAAATTTAGTCCGTTCACCCATTCTTGAACTAAATAATGTTGACCATCCTGCTCAAAAGTATTTAGTAGTTGGGGAATTTGAGGATGTTTACCGAGTTCTGCTAAAAGTAGAGATTCTTGCTGAAATAGTTCTAAGGCTTTTTGGCTATGATGGCCAGTTTGCGACTGTGGCAAGAATTGTTTGATGACACAGATGTTAGATGTTAGATAATCTAAAGATTGACTATTTTGAGTAGATTTCTCATCAATAGCGAGAAAGGTTTTACCAAAGCCTCCTTGTCCTAGAGGTTTGAGGATACGGTAGCGGTCATTGAGTAATGTGTTTGACTCCTTTAATTCAGAATTGCTATTTTCGTCTAGGGACTGTAAGTATTTTTGGTTATCAGGAAAACCGCTGCACATACAACGGATTACTCCTTAACTTGCATGATTTAAACTGTTTTGCTCAAATTTCCCTTGGTGATATTTCTCGCACTATTGCTTCCTACACGTCTGACACCACCACGTTCGCGCTGAAACAGTTTTGTTTCTCGATCTTCTGTGAGGAAACTAATGTTTGCTAGCAGTGGTAAAGATTGATTTTGCAATCCCAACATGAACCAGGTATAGAGAGATGTAAATAACATCCAACTAACAAAGTTGCAACAAATGAATGTTTTGATTTTTTCTGGTATAAGCATCGGAATTAATCGGAATTCAACTTGCAGATTTTAATGCATCTAAAGCGAGATTTAATTTTAAGACGTTGACTCCAGGTTCACCAAAAAGTCCTAGAAAACGACCATCAGTATTTTGATTAATCAAAGTTTCTAACTGTTGGGGTTGGAGTCCTCGCGTTTTAGCGACACGAGCAATTTGCGCTCTGGCAGCTTCCGGGGTAATGTGGGGGTCAAGGCTAGAACCAGAGGTGTAAACTAAATCGGCAATTGGTTGGACACTGGCATTTTTCAAACGATTGAAATCGCCTACAACCCTCTTACTTGGGTCAGGATCGTCTTTACCTACAATGCGCTCAATTAATGCGGGATTGCTGGGAGCTAAATTGCTAGCACCGGATATTCCTGTTCTCAGCACTAAAGCTTCATCATTTTTCGGATTTGCCGAACTATAGTTAGTGGTACTAGGACGGCTGTTAAAGTAGCGATCGCTCGTAAATGGTTGACCAATTAAACTAGAACCCACAACTTGACCCTGACTATCTCGGATTAAACTACCATTTACTTGAGATGGAAATACAATTTGTCCAAACGCAATCATCACAAACGGATAAATAACTGCGCTAATCACCCAAAGAACGATAGTAGAACGAATTGCTCTGCTGGCTTCTGTTGCAAAACTCATTAGAATTTCTCCGGTACAAACATTACAAAAAATAAATATGTAGAAAGGCCTAACGTCACTAGCCCTAACAGTCCTAATGTCCAAGCTTGAAAATGAGAAAATTGTTCGCCCGTAGCCGCATAAACAACAGGTGCAACTATCAGGTTTAAACACATTGCCAAGAACAAATACAGAGGTAGTTTTTGCTTACGCCACTGCAACCAAATTTCACTTACTCCTGCAAGTACCTGGGGTAAAAGAAGGGGAATAATCTTCTTCAGAGGGAGTTTCATAGTAGTTTTGAGTAACTAGAAATTAAGACAAAGGTAAAATGACATCGATGAGTTTGATGGCAATGAAAGGTGCAATAATGCCGCCCAAACCATAAATCAGGATGTTACGTTTCAATAGTTGATCTGCCGTCAAGGGACGGAATTTTACGCCTTTAAGTGCGAGAGGAATGAGTATGGGAATAATCAAAGCGTTATAAATTAAGGCTGAGATAATTGCAGATTGGGCGCTTTTTAATCCCATAATATTAAGTGCGCCAATGCCAGCCGCCGCAAAGATAGTCGGGATAATGGCGAAATACTTAGCAATATCGTTGGCAATGGAGAAAGTTGTTAATGCCCCACGGGTAATAAGTAATTGTTTACCAATAGTCACCAAATCAATCAACTTGGTGGGGTCAGAATCTAAGTCCACCATATTAGCAGCTTCTTTGGCGGCTTGGGTTCCAGAGTTCATCGCCACACCCACGTTAGCTTGAGCTAATGCAGGTGCATCGTTAGTACCATCACCAGTCATTGCCACCAGCTTACCTTGAGACTGTTCGTTACGAATCACACTAATCTTGTCTTCTGGTGTAGCCTCGGCAATAAAATCATCAACTCCGGCTTCTTCAGCAATGACACTGGCGGTAATGCGGTTATCACCTGTGAGCATGATAGTCTTCACACCCATACGCCGCAATTGGTCGAATCTTTCTCGTAAGCCAGGTTTGACAATATCTTTGAGATAAATGACTCCAAAAATTTGGTCATCTTGGCAGACTGCTAAGGGTGTACCACCTAAGCGGGAAACTCGCTCGTAAGCTGTATCTACATCATCAGCAATTCGACCACCACGAGAACGGACAAAGCCTTTAATTGCATCCACTGCTCCTTTACGAATTTCCTTCCCATTAGGTAAGTTAGTACCACTCATACGAGTTTTGGCTGAAAATTCCACACCTTCGGCTTGTTTGAGGTCAAAATCAGTTTTCACGCCAGAACTTTCGGCTAGTTTGACAATTGACCTGCCTTCTGGTGTTTCATCGAATACACTGGCGGCTAGGGCCACTCGTGCCACATCTGCAACTGTGTAGCTATTCACAGGGATAAACTCATCAGCCATGCGGTTTCCCAAGGTAATTGTACCTGTTTTATCCAGCACCAATGCGTTGATATCGCCACAGGCTTCTACAGCACGTCCAGAGGTAGCAATAACATTAAATTGAGCTACCCTATCCATTCCAGCAATACCAATCGCACTGAGTAATCCACCGATGGTTGTGGGTATTAAAGCTACCAATAGCGAAATCAAAATCGCAACGCTAGCACCTGCACGCAAACTGTTTGCTGCTTCTGCCCCAAACACTGTACTGATGAAGTTAGCGATGTAGTTGACAAAGGGAGGCATGGTAGCCACGACAATTAAAAAGACTTGCGTCAGTACGGCTAATAATACTGTCAAGGCAATCTCATTAGGAGTTTTCGTTCTTTCTGCCCCTTCCACAAGAGAAATCATCCGGTCAATAAAACCCTGGCCGGGATCGGCTGTAATACGAATCGTCAACTCATCTGAGAGTAAACGTGTACCTCCAGTAACAGAAGAAGCAATATCTGTACCTGGTTGCTTAAGCACAGGGGCAGATTCCCCAGTAATTGCTGATTCATCCACCGAACCGATACCTTGAATTACTTCACCATCGGCAGGAATCATGTCATTAGCAACCACTTTCACCAAATCGTTGCGGTGTAATTCTGTGGAATTAACTTGCACAATCGTACCATCGGGCAGAACTTTACGAGCAATAGTATCGGAACGGGTTGACTTCAAGGAATCTGCTTGTGCTTTACCACGTCCTTCCGCGACTGCTTCGGCAAAGTTAGCAAACAAAACTGTAAAAAACAGAATTAAGGTAATTAAGCCATTTAACAAGCGTTGCTGGTTAACATCTGCCTGTAAAGTACCAAATAAATTAGGATTAACAGTCACCAGAAAAGTGACGATTGTTCCCACCCAAACCACAAACATGACTGGGTTTTTGACAGCAATTCGGGGATGAAGCTTGACGAAGGATTCTTTTATGGCTCTTTGATAAAGCCCCCGCATATCTGCCTTGGGAGTATGTCTGCGTGAGTCACGAGTTCCGTGGGGAACATGGGGGGGACGAGGTGATGAGTCTATATTATTTGTCATAGATTATAAGGAATGAGGTGATGAGGAATTAGGTGAGTAAGGAAAGATAACTTTTGACTCTGGACTGACCATTGACCAATAACTCCTTATCCAATACCTCTGGCAATCAAAAAGGCTTCACCGATGGGGCCAAATGCTAAGACTGGAAAGAATGTCAGTGCGCCAAGAATTAAAATTACGCCTGCGGTTACGCCTGTAAATAGTCCGGTGTCAGTCCGTAATGTTCCCGCCGTTAAAGGAACTTGTTGTTTGCGAGACATACTATCTGCTAATAACAACAAACCGATAATGGGGATATAGCGTCCGGCAATGAGGCTGAAGCTAGCGCTAAGGTTCCACCACAAACCTGTAATTGTTGGTTCTGCGCCGGCTGCAATAGCTAAAGGTGAAGGCTGTCCATCACCTAAACCTTCAAATCCCGAACCGTTGTTAGCCGCAGCCGAGGCATATTCATAAATGACTTGAGCAAAGCCGTGAAAGCCTGGATTACTAATGCCTGATAATTGCTCAGGAAATGCTAGGGTAATTCCTGCCGGAATCATAATGGCGATGGGATGAACTAACAAAATCAGAAAACTCGCAAGCACCACTTCGCGCTTTTCTATTTTGCGTCCGAGAAATTCTGGTGTGCGTCCTACCATTAAACCCGTTGCAAACACTGCCAGAATCAAGTAGGCAAATAAGTAAGCTGTGCCTGTACCTTGTCCACCCCAGACAATTTGCAAAAACATATTAGAGAGGGTAACGAAACCCCCATTAGGCATAAAGGAATCATGCAAACTATTAACTGCACCGCACATAGTTCCAGTTGTACTGACGGCGAACAATGCAGACTGCGCCCAGCCAAACCGGACTTCCTTTCCTTCTAGGTTCGGTTGCGTACTTCCCAAAAGCGCGTTAACAGCCGGGTTGCCGTTATATTCGCCAATGGCAGTGATGATAATAAATGTTACGTAGATAATACCTACCATGCCATAAACTAACCAAGCTTGTTTAGTGTTATTGGCAAACAAACCGTAGGTGTAAATCAGAGATGTAGGAATTGACAGCATCGCCACAATCTCAATTAAGTTAGAAAACCCGTTGGGATTTTCAAAGGGATGGGCGGAGTTGATGCCAAAAAAGCCGCCGCCGTTTTCTCCTAGTTCTTTGATGATTTCAAAATGAGCCACCGGGCCGCGTGCGATCGCCTGACTAATGTTAGGGTCTTCTAAGGTAGGAATGACAACTGGCCCTGCTAAAGTTTCGGGAACACCAGCCGCCATCAAGGCAATCCCACCGACAATACAAATAGGTAGCAAAACTCTTGTAATACTGCGAGTTATGTCTACATAAAAGTTGCCTAATGGTCTACCAGTTAACCCGCGAATAAAGGCAATAGCTACGCAAATCCCTGTTGCGGCTGAGGTAAACATATGAAATCCCAGCCCAAACATTTGACTACCATAACTTAAGTAGGTTTCCCCTGAGTAATGCTGTTGGTTGGTATTAGTAATAAAGGAAATAGCAGTGTGCCATGCTGTATCCCAAGTTGGCGCACCTAAATTAGTAGGATTGAGGGGTAACCATCCTTGATTGAGGATCAGCAAAAAAACAAACACTCCCATCACTACATTGCTGTACAGTATGGCTCTGGCATACTGCCAACCTGTCATATTTTCTTTAGTTGCAACACCAATCAGAGCATAAACTAATCGCTCCACAGGGTTCAAGATTGGGTCGAGCAAAGTGCGTTGTTCTTGATAGACACGCGCCATATATCGCCCAAAAAAGGGAGTTATTGCTACGACAATTAGTAGCGTTAATGCTATTTGTAGCCATCCTTGTAGCATGAGTTATACCAATTGATTATTTGTAATAAAGAATTTCCAAAGCTATTGGAATATTGAGTATCAATGAGGCTCAGATATACAGCAGGTAACAGGTAACAGGTAACAGGTAACAGGTAACAGGTTTGAAAGTCTTTTGTTTCATGGCTTTTGGTTAAAATTTGTACCTCATTCACCTGCAATCTGCTGTAAGTCATAACATTTCAATTTCATCAAATACTCTCCTTCGATTGGAGTAGTTAATACTAATTCCTTGAGTTGCCATACATAGACATAGGGTTTGTCTGCAATTGTTTGTATCAATTTATTTACATAATCTCATTGATTTGAGAATGAAGACAAGACATAGAAGATATAAAAATAGGCTTATTTTTTCTTGATAAAGCGTTTATTTTTCTATATCTAGCGTTTAGGTAAAATATATACAAACGTTTAGGATGTTTATTTTTTTTCTAAACGCTAGTTTTGCCTAAAAGGGTTTTATGTTTTATTTATGAAAATTTATTTTGATTAACTTAAAATAAATAACGTCCTAATTATAGTTTTACCGTTCAATTTAAGGCATACTGTATATACTTAATTCCTAAACAAAATATATTTTTATCTAAACGTTATCTCGGCTGTTAAGAATTAAATAAATTCTCCTAAATTGAATATTAGAATTTAATTATTTATCATAAAATTAACAGCCTCCATGACTAAAAACATATTTTCAATGCTTCTACTTCCTACGAAACTTCTGACTAAAAACTCACGATTGAGTAGATTGCTAGTCATGTTAGGGCTGTTTGTAACTGTCGTGCTGCTGGAGTTTACTACACCTACAGAGTATGTGTTTGGCTACTTTTATACAGGGCCAATATTATTGACGAACTCATGGTTCGGGGGGACTGCAACCTTTGGAGCGACGACAATCGCAGTTTTCTTAACGATTTTAAATATTTTCTTGCCAGGGGGTGAAGTTATTAAAACATCCACAATTGCCAGTCGCACGATCGCCGCAATGGCTTTGATTGTAACTGGTGTGTTAAGCGAGCGCTTGCGTCGTTCCCAAGAAGCGATCGCCATTACCCGTGCCAAACTAGAATCTCAACAAGAATTAGTCAAACTGCGAGAAGATTTTGCTTCTACACTCACCCATGATTTAAAAACCCCACTTTTGGGAGCAATTGAAACTATCATTGCATTTCAGCAAGAAAAATTTGGCTCAGTTTCACCCACCCAGCAACAAGTATTAGACACAATGGCACGCAGCCACAAGACTTCTCTACAACTTGTAGAAACTTTGTTAGATGTCTATCGCAACGATATTGAAGGCTTAAAACTGAACTTAGCACCTGTAGATTTGACCAACTTAGCAGAAGATGTGGCTAGTAGTTTGATTGCATTAGCTGCCAATCGTCGCGTTCATCTTTCGGTAAGTTATGGTGATTCTGACTGGCGACACGCATTGTGGGTTCAAGGTGATGCACTGCAACTACAACGAGTTTTTAACAATCTCTTAGTGAATGCAATTAATCATTCACGTCGCGGTGCAAGGGTAGAAGTAGTTTTGGAACCACAAGCCTCTTATCAAGTCGTAAAAATTTTGGATACAGGTGCAGGTATTGGCATAGAACAGTTACCTCATTTATTTGAACGATTTTACCAAGGACATAGCGATCGCCAAGCCAAGGGTTCGGGTTTAGGACTTTATTTATCGCGCCAAATTATTGAAGCTCACGGAGGTATAATCTGGGCAGAGAATAGAGTACCAACTGGTGCGATGTTTGCATTCAAGCTGCCTGTTTATCCATTTCCATCTCTAACTGCGTAAAATGTCCTCTATCCCAATTAAAATTCTGCTTGTTGAGGACGACGAACTTTTCCGCTTGGGTTTGCGCGTGCGATTGCAACAAGAACCAGGGTTAGAGATTGTCGCTGAGGCTGAAGATGGTGAAACAGCTATCGAGCTACTTAAGCAAATTCCTCTGGATGTAGTGCTTTTGGATGTAGGTTTGCCAGGAATTGGAGGAATCGAAGCTTGTAAACAAATTAAACAGCAAAATCCTCTACTACCAGTTTTAGTTTTTACTTCCCATTCGCAAAAGCCGCTAATTACACGTTTGATTGAAGCAGGCGCACAAGGCTACTGCCTCAAAGGAATTGCTGCGGAAAAATTAGTGTTAGCATTACGTTCTGTGGCGAGTGGTGCTTCTTGGTGGGATGCAACTGCAACACAAGAAATTCGTTCTTCATTGAGTTACGAGACACCTAAACTTGAGCCAGAAAACATCACAAAGCCTGACAATCCCCTCACTGGACGTGAGCAAGAAATTCTATCACTGTTAGCGGCTGGAAAAACTAATCAAGAAATCGCTCATGAACTGTGTATTGCACCTGGAACAGTACGAGTTCATATTCATGCCATTTTACAGAAATTAAAAGTGAGCGATCGCACTCAAGCTGTGCTTGTTGCTTTACAAAAACAGTTAATCAAAAGTCAGTAGACTGAAAACCTTGACAATTGCCTTGGGCAGTGACAATGCTTTTATAATTAATCTAAAAATTTAATTAATTCATATAATGAATGATATGTATGCATAGTTTTACTATTTTTTGTGATTCGCCACAGGACTGATACCGTTGGCGAATTCCTCAAACAGCTAAACTGAACCGATTAGTTCAGATATGAACAGGACTTACGCAACTGGCACAGGCGATCGCAGCACGGTCTAAGAGATTACCAAGAAATAAATTATCCACTCTTGTGGGGTGGGCGTCTCGCCCGCCTTTGGACAGGGGCGGACAAGATGTCCACCCCACAAAAAAAGTTGTATATTTTTTGTTTGGAAGTCTGTAATATCATGTCCGGGTAATCGGTTACGATAAAAGAAGTGAGTGCAAAGATGACTAATGCCGAAACGAATTAGTGTAGCCGCACATCTGAGTCCAGAAGAGCTAGAAGAACGTTACCGTCAAGCCAAAGATGGGATAGAAAGCCGTCAGTATCAGATTATCTGGTTACTAGCACAAGGAAGAAAAACCGAAGAAGTAGAGGAAATCACAGGCTACAGTAGGACATGGATGTACGCATTGGTAAAAAGATACAACGAGTTGGGCACAGAAGGATTAGGCGATCGCAGCATAAACAAGCGTAGTTTAAGCTATTAGCTATATGGATTCTCATCAAAAAAACTTATCCAATTTTCAGCATACTTACAGTGAAGCATCTTTAAATGATTTGATAAAACGATTGTCTCGTATTGAAGGACATATTCGGGGTGTCAAGAATATGGTTGAGGATAGTCGTCCTTGTCCGGATGTATTGATTCAAATAGCTGCTGTCCGAGGAGCAGTTAAGCAAGTTGGTCGAATTATTGGCGTTGCTGAATCAAAATATGAATCAGGCGATCGCTGGAATAAAACTTGTACCTCACATCGTGAGCGGCACTGAACCATACTTAAGATAATGTATGACCAGCCGAATAGAGTGTCTCAGCATTTCTTCTGACTTAGAGTAACAAAAAGTTTTCCGATGTAGTCGAGCAAGATAATGTCGAAAACGACTGTTTTCTCCTTCAACCCTGGTCATGTAGGTTTTACTAACAATATGGTCTTCGTCGCTGATGAAGCAAGGATAAACCCCTAACTATCTAATTGGTATTTAAGAGTTTGAGAATCAAGCACAGAGAGAAGTTCGGTATGTTGATTGACCAGAACTTGTATTGCGCTAATTGGGTCATGGTGAAGGCGATGTTTGCGTTGGCGAGGAGCTTCAGCCAAAGCTAGCCTAAGACGTTGAGTTTTGTACTCAGCTGTGGGAACTTCCTGAATTTGCTCAAGTAAGTGTTTTTCGCTTTCAGCTAGGAATAAAACTTGATATTGACCAAAATAGCGCAATGCGGTAGTTGATTTGCGGCCACTGATTCGCCGTTGATGACGACGCAAATGGCTGAACATCGCTTCCATTTTCAAGTTATCTGGCGGCAAGCCTGGGATATCATAGCAGTGCAATAAGTTAGCCCCGTATTTATCCCATAAACGTTGTAACTTTTTCTTGAGAGCAAACTGTGCAGGATTTTGTTGATGGTCAGGTTGAAACATCTGTAACAACTCTTCCATCTCGCGCCGAACCTGAAAGCTCGTTAAGGGTGAACTAATAGTTTGAGTAATATCGGTTACATTATCTGCGCTGCGTTTGGAGTATTCAGGATGAATGGCACTAAGTTTAGTTATTTGTTGAGGCAAGCTGGGGGAGCGGGGGGTGCTGGGGGTGCTGGGGGAGACAAAGAAATTAGTGTATTCAAGGGTATTGCAGTAGTAAGAGATATCAGTAATTGCTCTTTACTCCCCCAGCCTCCCCAGCTACCCCAGCCTCCCCAGCTTATCTTCGTGACATTCGTATTCAGGATAGCGCAAACAATCAGTAATTTGTCGCAACCACTTGTGCGCTTGGGCCAAATCCAAGGCTACAGAAAGATTGTTGCTTAAAGCTTGGTCAATCCATACTGACAACAGAGACAAATAATCTGTATCAAGTTCTCGACATGGTAAACTACTAGTCAACCAAGAAAATTATGACAGGTGTAAATTAGGATATAACCGTTGGAATTTCACTCTGGCATCTGAAGCTGCAAAACGCCAATCGATTTTAGCTTTCTGCTGGTTACGCTCCTTTTCCC
>NZ_VJXY01000073.1 GCF_014831675.1 Komarekiella delphini-convector SJRDD-AB1
TTGCAGTTGTAAAACTTCCTCTTCGCTTAAATCTACAACATACTTTTTTGCCATGCTCAACCCCTTTTTTGACTAGTTTATCAATTAGAGGGGCTTACCCAGCAAAAATGCCTTGGTGGACTACTAGGCGGAGTCTTTTTGCAGCTGGCACATCGGTTTTTACCTCACGAACATTTTTTTAAAGGACAAGAAAATGTTCGCCGTAATAACCTCCAGCGGATTTGGCTATTTATTGCTGCAATTACTATTCATAACTTCCCAGAAGGTTTAGCTGTAGGAGTTAATTTTGCTAACAACAACATTAGCGACGGTATACCTGTAGCCTTGGGAATTGGCTTACAAAACATCCCAGAAGGTTTAGTAGTAGCATTATCTTTAGTATCTGAAAAGTATTCAGCAGGCTATGCAGTTTGGATATCTCTGCTTACAGGTTTAGTTGAACCAATTGGCGGTTTGATTGGTGCAGGTGTGGTGAGTGTCGCTAATTTTGTTTTACCTTGGGCGATGGCGTTTGCAGCGGGAGCAATGTTGTTTGTGATTAGTGATGAAATTATCCCCGAATCTCATCGCAAAGGCTTAGAGAAAGAAGGAACTATCGGTGTAATGTTGGGCTTTGTAGTCATGATGTTTTTAGATATTGCTTTAGGGTAATGTGTTTATTAACCATGTCTCAAGCTAAAGTATTCATCACTCGTCGCCTTCCTGTAGAATTAGAGCAACTGCGATCGCACGCTTGGGTCGAAGTCTGGACAGAACGCCAGCCGCCTCCCTACGAAGTTTTATTAGAAAAGGTCAAGGAAATAGATGGGTTACTGTGTCTGTTGACTGACCGAATTGATCGGCAACTCATAGAATTGGGAACTTTCAAAGTTATCAGTCAAATGGCGGTGGGTTACGATAACATCGACATCGCCGCCGCTACTGCACGACAGATTCCAGTCGGTAATACGCCCGGTGTATTAACAGATGCTACCGCGGATTTTGCTTGGGCGTTACTGATGGCAGCAGCACGGCGAGTAGTAGAGGCAGATCGGTTTACTCGTGCAAGTTTGTGGCAGACTTGGGAGCCAGATTTATTGTTAGGGCCGAATGTTACAGGTGCTACTTTGGGTATTGTTGGTTTTGGGCGTATCGGTCAAGCGGTTGCTCGTCGTGCTAAAGGGTTTGAGATGAAAATTCTGTACACAAGTAAGCATCGATGCAACCCAGAATTAGAACAATCCCTCGGCATAGAGTTTGCTACGTTAGAATACTTACTGCAAGAATCAGACTTTGTTACCCTACATACTCCATTTGCTGAGGACACCAATCATCTTTTTAGCGATCGCCAATTTCAGCTCATGAAGCCATCCGCTATCCTAATAAATACGGCACGAGGATCTGTAATAAATCCAGATTCCCTGTATCGTGCACTTTCGAGTGGACAAATTGCCGCTGCTGCTGTGGATGTCACAGAACCAGAACCAATTCCCACCGATAGCTCCCTGCTGACTTTAGATAACCTGATTATCACGCCTCATATTGGTAGTGCCAGCCGCCAGACACGCTCAAAAATGGCAGCGATCGCGATTGCTAATTTAATCGCTGGACTTACAGGCGATCGTTTGCCTTATTGCGTCAACCCTGAAGTTTATCAATAACTCAATCTTTCTCTCTGCGTCTGGTGCGCGACGGACACTTTGACGGCAGTTGCTACAAGTCGGGGAACCCGCCCAACGCACTGCCTCCTCAAGTCGGGGAACCCGCCCACGCAAGTGTCTTCCTCTGCGTGAGGTTTTCATACTTAACCGTTGGTGCGGCTGAACGAGGCTCTTTCATGCTCCCTGTCTTGGTTTCGTCCCTTATTTCTAATTCTACTCTCAAGATAGTGACAAAAGAGGGATAGGGAATGGAGCATGGTTATTTTCTCTCCCTGCTTCGCCTGCTCCCCCACCCCTCTGCTTCCTATTCCCCCACTTCCTTTCACTGCTGACTCAGCTCGATAATATTTCCATCAGGGTCTTGGGTGAAGAGGGCGGCACGACCGGAGGCGCTGGCTTGAATGCGATAATTGTAATTGAGTAACTCTAATTTGGCGGTGTCCAAGTCAGCAACAGAGAAAGCTATGTGGGGGTTACGTCCCCATTTTTCGTTTGGGTTTTTGGTGGGTACGGTGGTTGCGACAATCAAGTGAATTTGATAGTTGCCAACTTGATACCATGCACCAGAGTATTTTAAGGAGCGATCTATTTTAGATAATCCTAATACCTTGCCATAAAAGTGTTCGGAGCGTTCTAAATCAGTAACGAGAATGGCTGTATGAAGACTCTGGGTAATCTGCATTGTCAGTAAGATGCGATCAGGTTTATTTAGATTTTGACCTATTTGAACCACTAACGCAGAGGGGGAGTGGAGGAGTGGGGGAGTGGAGGAGCAGGGGAAGCAGGGGAGCAGGGGGAGAAATAACCAATGGCTCTTGACTCTTGACAAATGACTAATGACTAATGACTAATGACCTTAAAATGAAGTGTATTTTGGCGCTGAAAACTAAAAATGAGGATAAGTTATGGATGCTAAATTAAATATTACAGAAATCAATGTCTCACGCGAAATTCTGCAAGATTACGAGCCAGCAGTCCATGCATTGGATAATTTGGCAAGGCATAATGGCAACCTAGAACGCTCTTTCCAGGATTTATGGACAGAAAAAAATGGGCAACCGGTCATGCAACAAGGTAAATCTCTTTGGCAAGTAACGCTAAAGGTACTGCGTGAAGAACTCTGCGGCGATGATGGCTTTCGCGGTCAACTTAAAGACTACACAAAGAATCCAGGGAGTGCGCCTTTGCTGACAGGTTTGATTGTCTCCCTTGTGGGTTTAGCGACAGCGAACGGTTTGCCGATTGATCCGGCGATCGCTACTATTATTGTTTTATATATCCTTAAAATTGGATTGAATATCTTTTGCGAATATACCGAACCATCTACCGACAATTCTGTAATACCAGTAGGAAATTAATGTGCTACCTTGCAAATAATAGCCTGACTTGGAAAAAGCTAGCGTGGATTATTCGCTTAAAGTTTTAAAATAGTTGAACCGTGGTATCAAAGTATGTCTGAAGTTCTTACAACTGAGATTGTAACTTCTGTTCACATCAACCACATCGTCACTGAAGACGATACCCCTGTGAATAATCTCCTTTGTGAGAAGCAACAGCGCCTTTTGACTGAAACTCTCTACAGTTCTTGGGTAGCACCGGATAGCTCGATATTCTACTACTCAAGCTGGTTTAGATGCTCAATATCTGCATTTTGTAACTTGAGATTCGGTTTTAGAGAATATTCAGAGTGCGTGGGCGTAGACCGTCGTAGACATCGCTTGCTTCTCATAAATAATCGGTAAATTGGGAAAATTTAAGTCAAATATTCTGAATATTATTTTTAACTAAGAACTGCTGACTAAATGTAAAAATTTAGCCACTTGTCAGATAATTAATAGCAAATATAAAACACTGATTTGATTATATTAATCTACTTACATTTATATCAAATAGACCTTTGAAATGGTTTGTAGTCCTTTTTAACTAAACATACTGATTTTATAATCATAAAAATGGCACACTTAATCAATCAATATTAACTTCAGTAATAAAACTGAGTATTGGCAAATTCTATAAAATCTGCCCCAACAGGCTTGTATATTGAGCAAATCTTTGAAAGAATCATCAAAAGCGCTAAATTTTTAATTGTCAGTCCTGACTCCTGAATCCTGATATTTCAGTGGAGTAATGGCGTCATAGGGCAACAGGTTGAAGTTTTCTCCTTCTATACCCTCTGATCATTATTTTCAAGCAAAGTCTCAAGCTTATTCTCACATCACAATGAAATACCAAGTACTAGATTGGATTTTTAACAAACCTTCCTTTCCACGTAAATTTGAACGCTTGGAACTGGATGATAATTTTTGCATCGTAGATACATCTGAGCAAGTACAACGGTTTGCTGATCGCCCCAAGGAAGTGATGTCAGGAAAAGATGTTCGACTAAGTTTTCCTGAGTTTATTGGACTTGAAGATATTCTAAAATCTATTTTACAAGGAAAACAGGAACTATTTGAATTACAAGGTATTGGACGATGTAATGATGATAAATCCAATGTATATATGGATATATATATCATCGGCGAACAGGATACAAAGGAATCTGATAATAGATTAATTATCCTGATTGAGGATGTTACTGACAGAATGGTTTTACAACAAAAGTTAGCACAACGAGCTAATGAAGCACGTATGCTATCAAGTGCCTTGATGTCATATAAAAATTATATGGATAAAGTTATCCTTTCAATGGCAGATGCTTTATTGGTAACAAATAGTTTAGGAAAAATAAAAAAAGTAAATCATGCCGCCCAAAAGTTATTTGGTTTTAATGAAGAAGAATTAATTAATCAACCAATATCGCTGATAATTGATGATGAGCAAGGATTAATAAAAGTAATTCAACAATATACTTCTTTAAAAAAATACTCTCAGAATTTAGAGCTAGTTTGTAGAACAAAAGCTAAAGAAAAGTTATTAGTTGCTTTTTCCTGTTCAGTGGTTAAAAAAAAAATAGAAGGCTTGGAAGATATTGTTTATATTGGTCGAGATATTACTACTCGTTTAAATCGTGAACAGCGCACTTACGCTCAGTATAGTATAACCCGTATATTATCAGAATCCCAGAGCATAAAACAGGCGATTCCGCAAATTCTGCAATCAATTTGTCAAAGTTTAGGATGGGATTTAGGTGAACTTTGGACGCCAAATCAATACATCAGTAAATCAGTTCCAGGGCACAGTATTAATGCAATACTAAGGTGTGTAGAAATTTGGTCAAGTCGAATAATTTCTGTTCGAGAGTTTAAAGCAATTACTTGGCAAACTACCTATACTCCTGGTATTAGTTTGCCTGGTCGGATTTGGATACGACGTTCCCCCCTTTGGATTAACGATATCACAGAAGATGGTGACTTACAGCGATCGCAACCCGCAGCCGAAGCTGGATTGCACGCAGCATTTGGCTTCCCCATCCTAGATGATCATGAAATCTTAGGGGTGATGGTTTTCTTTAGTCGAGAGATACAACGAAAAGATACAGACTTATTGCAAATGATGGGTTCTATTGGTAGCCAAATTGCCCAGTTTATCAAACGCAAACAAGCAGAAGATGCCCTTGTAGAAAGTGAAGAAAGATATCGAGATTTATTTGAAAATGCTAATGACTTGATTCAATGTGTTAATGCATCTGGTCATTTTTTATATGTCAATCGTGCATGGCGAGAAACTTTGGGATATAGCGAAGCTGAAATTAGTCACATGAATCTCTTTGATATCATACATCCTCATTTTCAACAGCGTTGTCGTCAAAAATTTTATCGCTTGCTTTCAGGTGAAAAACTGGAACAAGTTCAAACTGCATTCCTTACCAAAGATGGTCAAACAGTTTTTCTAGAAGGTAACATAAACTGTAAATTTGTAGAAGGTCATCCAGTTGTTACTCGTGGCATTTTTCGCAACATTACCCAGCGACTAGCAGCAAAGGAAGTACTACATTATCAACAACAAACTGAATGCTTGTTGTTGAATATTTTGCCATCAGCAATCAAACATCGCCTAAAAGAACAACCAGATAGTATTGCTGAAGATTTTGCTGATGTCACAGTTTTGTTTGCAGATATCATTGGCTTGACTGATATTGCTGCTTCTATGAGTGCGCTTCAACTGGTAAACTTACTCAATTCAATTTTCTCAGCCTTTGACTACCTTACTGAACAATATGGTTTAAAGAAAATCAAGACTATTAATGATGGTTATATGATAGTAGGTGAGCATACCCAAGCGATCGCCCAAATAGCGCTGCACATGCAAAAAGCGATCGCTCTGTTCAATGCCGAGAATCATCAAAACTTCAGCATCCGCATTGGTATCCATAGCGGTATTGTTGCAGATAGAGTAATTAAAGCAGTAAATAATACTAATAGTACACGTGAAAACCTTATAGAGATTGCTAAATACGTAGAATCTCAAGGAATTGCTGACAAAATTCAGGTAACAGAAAATACTTATAAACGCTTGCGTGACGAATTTTTATTTGAAAAGCGAGGCGAAATTGAAGTTAAAGGTAAAGGAAAAATGACAACTTATCTGTTGGTTGGACAGAAGTGAAGAGAGCAGACGAGGCAGGGGGAGCAGGGGGTGAATAAATACTGACTCTTGACTCAGCATTCAGCTCCTTAAACTTTTGCCAAAAACATACCCGACTATTTTTGTCGGGTATGTTTGACTAGTATTTTGGCTCGTGTTACTATCAGGCGACAGTCGCCAAGACAAACAGGGAAAGCTAGTTTATGACTCAAGCAGTAACGACCCAAAACCAAACGACCACTGCCACCTTTCAAGCCTTAAAGTGTAAGGAATGTGGTGCGGAATATGAACTCAAAGCCAGCAATGTTTGTGAGTTATGCTTTGGGCCGTTAGAAGTCAAGTATGACTATAATGCTCTACGTCTGACCGTCACTCGTGAAACAATCCAAGCCGGGCCAAATTCTATTTGGCGCTATCGTCCCTTTTTGCCTGTTGCAACTAATAATGTTATTGACGTGGGAACAGGTATGACTCCCTTAGTTCGTTCCCACCGCCTCGCCCGTCGCCTAGGTTTAAACAAGCTTTATATAAAAAATGATGCCGTTAATATGCCCACCCTCAGCTTCAAGGATCGAGTGGTGTCAGTCGCCCTCACCCGTGCGCGAGAGTTGGGTTTTTCCACGGTTTCTTGTGCTAGCACAGGTAACTTGGCAAATTCTACCGCTGCGATCGCCGCTCACGCCGGTTTAGACTGCTGTGTTTTTATTCCCGCAGATTTAGAAGCTGGTAAAGTTCTGGGTAGCTTGATATATAGTCCTACTCTCATGTCTGTGAAGGGCAACTATGATCAGGTAAATCGCCTCTGTTCAGAAGTTGCTAATACATACGGATGGGGTTTTGTCAATATCAATCTGCGTCCTTACTACTCTGAAGGTTCAAAGACACTGGGCTTTGAAGTTGCAGAACAACTGGGTTGGCAGCTACCTGACCATATCGTTGCTCCCTTAGCTTCTGGTTCACTGTTTACTAAAATTTACAAGGGTTTCCAAGAATTTGTCGAAGTTGGTTTGGTAGAAGGTAAGAATGTCCGTTTCAGCGGTGCTCAAGCCGAAGGCTGTTCCCCCATCGCCCAAGCATTCAAAGAAAATAGCGACTTTATCAAGCCAGTGAAACCGAATACAATTGCTAAGTCGATCGCGATCGGTAATCCAGCAGACGGTATTTATGCTGTAGAGATAGCTAAGAAAACTAACGGTAATATTGAATCAGTCAATGATGCAGAAATTATTGAAGGCATCAAACTGCTGGCAGAAACCGAAGGCATCTTTACAGAAACGGCTGGTGGAACAACTGTTGCTGTACTGAAAAAATTGGTAGAAGCTGGCAAGATAAATCCAGATGAAACTACCGTGGTTTACATCACTGGCAATGGTTTGAAAACCCAAGAAGCAGTTCAAGGCTATATTGGCGAACCTTTGACAATTGACGCCAAACTCGATAGTTTTGAACGTGCCCTAGAGCGATCGCGTACACTAGATCGCTTGGAATGGCAACAAGTCCTTGTTTAATCTTTTGTCACTTGTCCCCGTTCGCGCAGCGTCTCCTTTAGGAGAAGTTCTGATCGGAGGAAGTCTCCGCTCAGACTTCTCTCTTTGTCAGAACCAAAGACAAAAGATAAGTTTCTACTCTTCACTCTTAAATTTCCACTTCTATGGCTATAACAGTTTTAGTTCCTACTGCTCTACAGAATTTTACTAATAATCAAGCTACCCTAGAATGCAGTGGTAGCAACATTGCTGAATTATTGGACTCATTAGAACAAAACTTTCCTGGGATTAAATCGCGGTTGTGCGATGAAGCCGGAAAGCCCCGCCGATTTCTAAATTTGTACCTCAATAGCGAAGATATCCGCTTTTTGGAAGGGACAGATACACCTTTAAAAGATGGCGATGAAGTAAGTATTGTCCCTGCTGTTGCAGGTGGTTAATACAGAGAAAATCTAATTTAGTAAATAAAACTTATAAGCTTGCCGTTAGGGACACGGCAAGTAATTGTCGTTCCCCTATCTTATTATTATGGGGACAAAAATAGAGATTATGAGTAGCCTCTCAGAACAGTTTGCGAGTGATAATTCTTCTGGTATTTGTCCTGAAGCATTGGAATACATGATTAGAGCTAATCATGGCAGTGTTCCAGCCTATGGTAATGATGAATGGACTCAAAAAGCAACAGATTATTTTCGGGAACTCTTTGAAATTGATTGTGAAGTATTTTTTGCTTTTAACGGTACAGCGGCAAATTCTTTATCCTTAGCCGCACTCTGTCAGTCTTATCACAGCGTTATTTGTCATGAGACAGCGCACATAGAAACAGATGAATGTGGCGCACCCGAATTTGCTTCTAATGGCTCTAAATTGTTACTTGCTCAGGGTAAAAATGGCAAGTTAGCATCACAAGATATAGAAGCAATTGTAATTAAACGTACTGATATTCATTATCCAAAACCTAAAGTTATTAGTATCACTCAATCAACTGAATTGGGAACTTTATATTCTATTGAAGAACTTGTTGGTATTAAAGAAGTTGCAAAAAAGCATAACTTAAAAATTCACATGGATGGCGCTCGTTTTGCAAATGCAGTTGCCGCCATGAATAAAAGTCCTGCTGAGATTACTTGGAAAACTGGAATTGATGTATTGTGTTTCTGCGGGACAAAGAATGGAATGGCATTAGGTGAGGCCATTATTTTCTTTAACAAAGCCTTAGCAGAAGATTTTGATTATCGTTGCAAGCAAGCAGGTCAGTTAGCTTCAAAAATGCGGTTTATCTCCGCTCCTTGGTTAGGTTTATTGGAAACTGGCGCGTGGTTAAAAAATGCTAGACATGCTAATCAATGCGCTGAATATCTAGAAAATCAACTATTAGATATAGAAGGCATTGAGATAATGTTTCCTAGAGAAGCAAATGCCGTATTCGTTAAATTACCTGAGCCTGTCATTCATAGTTTAAAAGCAAAGAATTGGCAATTTTACACATTTATTGGTGTGGGAGGAGTTCGTTTTATGTGTTCTTGGAACACAACTCAATCTAGAATTGATGAATTGATTAGTGATATTAAGAACGCAATTATTGAGAGCGATACAATAAAATATGATGATTTCTGAGAACAGCAATGGTTCTAACGGAATATCTTTACAACGTTGAAGAACAACGGGTAGTCTTGCCTAGCGTTACCTGGGAGCAGTACGAAAGCTTATTAGCAACTCTTGGGGATTATCCTGGATTACGGCTCATCTACCTTGAGGGAACTTTAGAAATCTTTATGCCCTCTGCTGAACATGAAATGCTCAAAAAGGTCATTACAAGGCTCCTAGAACGCTATGCAGAGGAGATTGATATTCCTTTACATGGCTATGGCTCAACCACTTTTCGACGTGAAGCTAAGGCGCGAGGACTAGAACCTGACGAATGTTATTGTGTGAATACTCTCAAAGAACTACCAGATTTTGCAATTGAAGTTAATTTGACGAGTGGAGGAGTGGATAAATTAGCTGTCTACAAAGGCCTTGGTATTCCAGAAGTTTTGATTTGGCAGAATAACCAGCTAACCCTTTATGATCTGCGCGAAGCCAACTATCGAGAAGTTGTTCATAGCCAGTTCTTTCCAGATTTAGACTTGCAATTGTTAGCACAATACATTAGACCACAAGAACAACCACAAGCAATCAAAGAATTTCTTCGCGCTATTCGCTCACAGACTCCGCCCATTTTACCCCAGGGCTAAAGCGTAATGTCATCAAGTGACAGTAGTCCCTTTTCCACGCCAAGAAAGTTTTCTGTAATTTATAAATTGCAACCCAGAGCCATAAGCTAACTGAGAGCGATCGCAATCAAAATTGCTAGCATTCGCCATACTCTAGTATGTCAAAATGAAAATACCCGATACCTCAAGGTGAGCGATCGCGCTTAAAGCTAGACAAAGGATTGACCTGAGCAATGGCAGAAGCAAAAAATCATAATGAAGCTGGCGAAGTGGCTCCCAGCACTGTTGACAAGCAGGCTCCCAGTGTCGCTGAAGAAAACGCTCCTAGTACAAACTCACCCGAAGCGACAGACCTTCCTACTGCCAACGCGCCAGACCCGGAAGCCGCGAATCCAGAAACTAACCCCAATGCTGCAAAACCCGCTGCACCCCCCAAACGAGAAAAACCCGCAGCCGCAGCTAAAGATGCAGTAGGAGAAAAACCCGCAGCAGGCGAAAAACCCGCCGCGAAAGCTGCAAAAAAGGAAAAAGCCCCAGCTGTTGAAGATAAACCTTTTGTGGAGTTTATTCAGCAAGACTACTTGCCAGCTTTACAAAAAGCGATCGCTCAGCAAGGTGTGCAAAACTTAGAAGTATCTTTTGCTAAGCAGAAGGTGTCAATCAAGGGCTTTGAATCCGCCGAAGAATGCTGGCAAGTTATCGGTAGTTGGTCGGAAAACGGTCTGCGTCAATTTAACCTGTATTTCCCCGAAGAAGATATTCAAGGGAAAAAAGGTTTTTCCTGTAATGAAGGCAAAAAACCTAGTACTCTTGAGTCATTCTTAATCGATGAGCGCAAAATTACACTTGACCTGTTGGTATTTGGTTTAGTACAGCGCTTGAATGGTCAAAAGTGGCTAGGTAGAAATTAGTTAAGTTCATGAAAGTGGTAGGTAACGGCTCCAGTAATGGGGTCGTTATCTATCTTCACATAACCGGATTTAAACATTTCCTTAAGAGTAGCTTCCACTTCCGCAAAACTGGCTCCCGTTGCCTTTACACCTTGAGTCACGGTTAGGCTACCGCCTTTGTTTTCTGCTGCTTCAATCAACTCAACCATAAGTTGATTACCAGTTGAGCGGCGGACTTGAGAGGCAACTACCGCTTGATTTAGGGGTACACCCAAGGGAGATAAACCCGCTTTTATCTTGAGGTTGTGTTCGTATTCATCAACCATATTAGGTATGAGGAATATATCCACAAACTGTCCTACGCCAAACATACCCCCAGTCAATAGCCACACTAAACCCGTCCCTATCTTGCCATTGTATAGGCGGTGCAGCCCTCCTAAACCGAAAAACAGCGCCGCACTTAGAATGTAAGATACAAGAAGTCGGTCTTTATGCTGATTGTTTTCAAGATTCATCTTGTTTTCAACCCCTTAGATTCGCTCTTGTTGTCTAAAGATGCTTTTCTCTTACTGTTTTGTTTCATATCAGCATGGTTAGCTAAGATAATTAGAAATTTTCAGGAATTATGCTAACTGAGGAGTAGTTATTTATTCCAAAAGGAGCAAATTATGATAGAATTACCTACTTTATTATAGTAACAACCACATAAAATTACTGAAGCAGTGGTATTTTGAGAATACGATGAGCTGATGCTACTCTAATTGATCTATGTGGATATGACTACAAATTCCCAATCCTCGATTCCGTAAAGATTGAAGGATGTTGCAACTCTTAACGTTTAATTTAGAGTTTCTAACCTTCACCTTGGTAGACTGATTTTTATACAAATGGATTATTGTCAACTGTTGCGCCTTGCCAGAACATTACCTTTGGCTTTCTGGTAAAGCAGTCCGGTCTTCTCCCAAAGGGAGAGGCTAGCGCCAAGGGGATTTCCCCCATGAGGAACTGCCGTTAGCCCTACAGCCCGAAGCGGGCATCCTGCGGCGGGCGTGCCGGAGGCATCACCCGAAGGGTGAACTCAAGATAATAAAGACAAAAGAGCAATCAAGACATGGTAGATTCCCTTAAAAAACCAGGCTTTGAAGAAATGCGGCCAGGGATTAAAGTCCCGGCAAAAGAAACCCTGTTAACACCTCGGTTTTATACTACCGATTTTGATGAAATGGCGCGGATGGACATCTCCGTCAATGAAGACGAGTTAAAAGCCATTTTGGAAGAGTTTCGCGCTGACTACAACCGCCATCACTTTGTTCGGGATGCAGAGTTTGAACAATCCTGGGATCACATTGATGGTGAAACTCGCCAATTATTCGTTGAATTTCTAGAACGTTCTTGTACTGCTGAGTTTTCCGGCTTTTTGCTGTACAAAGAACTCGGTCGTCGCCTGAAGGACAAAAGCCCTGTCTTAGCAGAGTGCTTTAACTTAATGTCACGGGATGAAGCTCGTCATGCTGGCTTTTTGAACAAAGCCATGTCGGACTTTAATCTGTCTCTAGATTTAGGGTTTTTGACTAAGAGCCGCGACTATACATTCTTTAAGCCGAAATTTATCTTTTACGCTACTTATCTCTCTGAAAAGATTGGTTATTGGCGGTATATCACCATTTATCGGCATTTAGAAGCACATCCTGAAGACCGAATTTATCCAATCTTCCGATTCTTTGAGAACTGGTGTCAAGATGAAAACCGTCACGGTGATTTCTTCGATGCCATCATGAAGTCTCAGCCGCAGATGTTAAATGATTGGAAAGCACGGCTGTGGAGTCGGTTTTTCCTCTTGTCGGTGTTTGTAACAATGTATCTCAATGACATCCAACGCAAGGATTTTTATGCCTCAATTGGATTAGATGCACGAGAATACGACATCTACGTAATTAAAAAGACCAACGAAACCGCAGGTAGAGTTTTTCCAGTAATGCTGGATGTAGAGAATCCTGAATTTTATCAACGGTTGGATCTTTGTATAAAGAATAACGAAAAGCTGAGCGCGATCGCTAACTCCAATACTCCCAAATTCCTGCAATTTTTCCAGAAGTTACCGCTTTACATTTCAAGTGGCTGGCAATTTTTGCAGCTTTATCTGATGAAACCGATTGATGCTGTTCCTGCTCAAGGAGCGGCTCGCTAAGTCATAACACGTTTATGAAAGTTTTAATGGTTCTGCCTTAAACAGAACCATTTTTTTTATTTTTATCTGAAAGTGCCTGTCTAAATTAATTTGATGGACAAGATAATACCGCATAAACACTAGTTACTCATTGAGCAGCCATCAGCTATTCCAGCCTCATATCATTTACAGGCAAGACAGCTAGAGTCACAATAATGATTTAGAAAATGTTATGTATAATCTAGTCTTTACCATATTTCCGTATTTAGAGATAAATCGTTAATATAACTTTTTATAACAGTTTTTCGATTCAATTCCCCAGATAGTTTGTTGTTATGTTAACCTAGGTGATGAAATGAGAATTAATTCGGCGATAGCGTTTGTGTTTAGTATTGACAGGTTTTTCCCTTTTGGTATTTACAGACTTCTCTCCGAAATCTAAATCTCTACACTCTTATGATTTTGGAGACATTTTATGTCGATTTACGTAGGCAACCTCTCTTATGAAGTTACCCAAGATGCTTTGAGCGCTGTTTTTGCAGAATATGGTTCTGTAAAACGGGTTCAACTACCCACTGACCGTGAAACAGGCCGCCTGCGCGGCTTTGCTTTTGTGGAAATGGGTACAGAAGCCGAAGAAACAGCAGCTATCGAAGCTCTTGATGGTGCTGAGTGGATGGGACGTGACCTCAAAGTTAACAAGGCCAAGCCCAAAGAAGATAGAGGAGGTTCGTTTGGTGGTAATCGCGGCGGTGGCGGTGGTTACAACCGCAACAACCGTTACTAATCCAAATAGACTAAACCCTTTTAGATCTAAAAGTCTCCTAGTTCAAGTTTTAGCAAGCTAAAAACTTTCTAAAACAGCGGTCATCTTTATAGCCGCATTTTTATGATGTAGAATTTGATATAAGCTCAGGCATTAGTGCCTGAGCTTTTTATATGGAAAAAGATTAAGACTTCCAGGTGTGTATGTAATACCTTTTGGTTAAGGGGAAAGGGGAAAGGCTGAAATTTACTCTTACCCTTTAACCTTTAACCTTTTCCTAGACTAAATTGGACTTAAGAAGTGCTTATAAGGGAAAGTCTTGGGTGTGGATGAGTAGTGCAACCTTAAGTCTAGAATTTATTTGCGATCGCACACCTAAAAAAGTCAACATGCTCAAAAAACTGAAACAAATCAAAGCAGTTTTGGCTTACAAAGACTCGGAAAATCTAGGCGATTTTGCCATTCTTAAATCTAATCTTTTAGGTGCAAAAGCGTCTCTTGAAGTAGCTTCTAAACTGCAACAGGTGATGGGATATCATCCGCCAATTAATTTGGAGACATTAAGTCAATACTCTCAAGGCACATTTGGGCGAGAATATGCTCATCATATGCAGGTAAATAATCTCAAGCCACTAAACATTAGTCCCGAATTAGAAGACATTGCTAGACGCAATGTGTTTTCTCTGCGATACATTGTTACTCACGACATTTTTCATGTCTTACTTGGCTTTGATACTAGCTATGCGGGTGAAATAGGTGTTCTTGCTTTCGCTGCTGAGCAAAAATACAGCAAATCACTAAAAATTAGCCTTTTGTTTGCCACAGTACTTTATCCTATCCTAGCTCCCCAGCAAATCAAAACGATTTTTGCCAACTTAAAAAAAGGACGCGAACTGGGCAAAAAAGCCGATTTTTTGCTGGGCTACCGCTTTGAAGACTACTGGAAAGAACCGATTAATGAGGTGAGAAAACGTTTGGGATTACCGCAACTTTCGCTAATTCAACAGTCTCAAACTTTTATCCAAACTTAACTATTATAAAATTGCTTTGGCAGTAGCGATCGCATCTACTACACTCTCAACAATATAAACGTTTTCGGGCAATAGTTTTTTGAAGAAAACTTTGCTTTCTTCATCGTCAGTCAACAAAATTACTTTCTTATTTCCTTTCAAAGCTAAAGCAATTTCTGAAGCAGTTCCCGCACCCATACCACAGGCAATCACTACATCACTGGAAAGTACATTAATATTATTTCGAGCATTTCCCATGTCTGTAAAAATGGCAATATCTAATGCCTCAGAAATACCATTTTGATTACCGCTGGGGAGAATGCCAATAGTTAAACCGTTACTGGATTTTGCACCATTACTTGCTGCATCCATTACCCCCACATTCCTACCGCCAGTGAGTAGAATCCATCCTTGTTGAGCTATGAGTTTACCTAGTGCGTAGGCATTTTGCAACTCATTTGCTGTAGCTTTTTCTCCAGGGCCCATCACCCCAATAATGATCTTTCTCATCGCGATTTTACATAGATTCCCGACTTCTCTAAAAAGTCAGGAATCTGAGCCTTAGCTATATCTACCATTGCTCAGTCCAATAGACAATTTCTGAAGCTGAACTATTAATCGCTACACCATAACTATCGCCGTGATTCCATTTAAAGCCAGGTCTGCCTCTATCATTTGCTTCTAATACTAATATTTGATATGTAGCAGGAAAAGACTCCGCAGAAGATTCACTGGTATAGAAGAAAGTTGTTGGTACACCATTAGGTAAGTTGATATGCTCGTTGGTGTTACCACCAATATATTCGTGTTTAGCAATACTTCTGTATTGTGAAAGTAATTTTTGAATCTTTTCTGGTGACTGTTTCAGCCTAACTTGAAAATAACTGCCTCCTTGCAAAAATCCTGGAGAGTAGACAATGCGGACGTCTTTAGCATCAGCAGGAATCTCGTTAGGAAAATGTCCAAGGTCATTACCAGACCAAAGTTGATTACGAACTTCTCTATAGCGCGATGTATCCGTGATTAACTCTGATTCACTGGCACTGCTAAAAGCTTTTCTGAGAAAAAAACTTCCCCCGATAACGCCAAGACTGCCAATGGAAAATAGAACTATCATGGCGATTTGGACAAGATGCGTAGGCGTAGACCGTCGTAGACATCGCTTCATCGAGTTGGGTACGGCTAAATTTTATAGTTATATAACCAACTACTAAACTAAATTCGTAGTATTTCGGATCTCGTACTAAAAATATTGACGAAAACTTTGCGTGTTACGGGAAAATACGGGACTATTGTAAAATTTTTGTAAAGAAATTCAATGATTATCTAGTCAAAAACCGCAACTCATTTACTTAGCAGATCTAGCAACCTTTAACAATTAGCTAACTTTAGAGCGGGTTCATGACTAAACCCAATTTTGACAATATGACACGCCGTGAATTATGAGCTAATGATCTAGAAGCTTTTCCTAAGTACATACACTTAATTGCAGTATCTTAACATTCACTGACTGTAGGCTGAAATTCTTTTTGGGAAAACACTTCTTGCACCCGTTCGAGTTCTAAATCACTCAGATAATCAACTGTCCAGTTACAGTAACGCTGGAGCATGTGGAATGGGTAAGTATTCGCTACCCCAACTACCTGCATCTGTGCTCGTTTTGCGGCTTGGACACCAGCTGGAGTATCTTCAATTGCTAGACACTCTTGTGGTTGGAGATTCAAAGCAGGGAATTCTTGGTTGAGGCGTTTTACTGCTAGTAAATAACCATCGGGTTCTGGTTTACTGGTAGTAATATCATCACCAGCTATGATAATTTTAAAGTACTCAGCTAGATTGGCACGACTGAGTACCAGTTCTATTTCTTTGCGAATAGCACCACTGACTAACCCTAGTTTCAGATTGCGCGATCGCACCTGAAATATCAAATCTTCTAAACCTGGATATAAAGGCAGTTTTTCGATTTTCTCTAGTTCCAACACATAAGCTTGAGCCTTGCGGTATAGCAACTGAGTTAAATAGTTTTCACTAACTACTCGACCGCGATTAGCAAATAGTTGCTGAAAACAAGCGCGATCGCTTCGTCCTAAAGAAGCTTGACGCTCATCGACCCTTTGGGGTTGGAGATTTTCTTGAACGAGAATCTCATCTATCAGTTGCAAGTGGATTGGCTCATCGTTAATGATGACACCATTAAAATCAAAGAGAACTGCCTTTAAACTCATGCCATTACGCCAAACGCCGGAGACTCAAGTCCCTCCAAATCATTATTATCTATTGTGTTGTCTCTTGATGTCACAGAGTACCGTGTAACATTTTTTTGAATAGTTGTATCTTTTGCGGGAATGGGTTTTACTCCACTCGTTACCTGATTTGTCCACCATACATCCTGAGTCCTTACCGCTTCAAACCCGGCTGCACCCATACTCGCATCTATATTGCCAGCAGCATACTCACGAATATACGGCTCCTCAAAAACATCATTGAGCCAATCTAACTGACGTAGGGTTTTCTGATTACCATCTAGAATCAATACTTGCCCACCAACTACCAGTAACCTGAAGCTTTCCCGCAGAATTGTTTGAGATACTGCATTTGGTGTTTCGTGAAATAGCAGAGAAGCTGTCACCAAGTCAAACGATGCATCGCTGAATCCGGTTTTCTCCGCATTCCCGTGTCGCCAGACTATATCTAAACCAGCAGTTCTAGCTTTGTCTTCTGCCCTTACCAGCATATAGGGTGATAAGTCCAAACCAATGACTTCTGCTTCGGGGAAAGCTTGCTTTAACATTAAGGTAGTGGAACCTGTACCACAGCCTAAATCGAGTATGCGTCGTGGTTGTACTTTGATAGCATCAATTAAAGCTTGACGTACTATAGTTTCATTAGGTGGTAAAACGTATTGAGTAATTGGGTCGTAAGTAACTGCTGCGCTAGATTTGAGATACCCGCCTGTAATACCGTGAAAGTTTTGGCTAATGTAGTACGGAGGCATGATCACATCCTCTCGGCGGAAGCGATCGCTTTCTTTCTCCCAGTCAATACTATCAGCGTAACGCCGCAATCCTTCCTCATCAATCAAAAGACGCACTACAGGCGATAAAAAACGTTCCCAGATTGTATCTTGACGCACTGCCATAGGTATTGTGTGGCTACTCTAAAGGGTTGTTTAAATCAAAGTTATTTTCTTTACAAATTTTAATGCATTTGGGAAAAAGCGGTAATATGATGAAAAAACTTTTGTCAAAATTAATCTTGACATTAGGGATAGTTATTACTATCACCTTGATGGGAATATCTACTTCTCAAGCTGCTACATTTAACTTTGCTTGGAATGGTAGTGGAAATTATTTAGCTAAAGGCTTATTTAGTTATAACGAAAGTACAGCCCCAGCTACTTTCTCTGAGAATGGGCCTGGAAAAACCCATGTTTTACAATCTCTGAATATTTCTTTTTTTGACCCTTTAAATAATCTTATCGCCTCTTATAATAACGTGATGAAAGGCATTTCAAACACTAATTATTTCAAATTTAACTTTAATACAGTTACCCAAGAAATATTTGGTTCAATAGATTTAGGGGGTGAAGTTACTGGTGAAATTTATTTATCAGGAACAATTAATAACAACTTATCACTCTTTCAGGTTCCTCAATCTGATTCTGACTTAATACTAGATACTAATTCTGGAGATATTGTTGCAAAAACAGTACCCGAACCAAGTAATTTGGTATTGAATGGTATAAAAACAACTTTATAAATTGAGCAAAAATTAAGTTTTTTTTAGCATTGTAATCATACGTTGTTTAAAAGAAATATAAAAATTACTTTGCTTGTTTGGCTGACCAAAAGGGGCGATGGCGAAACGCCCGCTTTCAGCGATCGCACTTTTCGCTAAAGGCAACATAGAAGTAATTGGAGCTTGCAATATCTGCTTTAGCTTGATAACGCCACTATACAATTAAGAAACTGTACTTTTATTTACTATGAAACCCAGAGACAACACAATTAAGTTAAGTCAGTTTTTAAAGTTAATGGGTATAGTGCCAACTGGAGGGCAAGCCAAGCTGTTGATTCAAGGTGGCGATGTACTACTAAACGGTGTGGTGGAAACCCGACGAGGAAAGCGACTAGTACGGGGTGATCAAGTGACAGTGGCAGGACAGACTTTTGAGGTTAATTTAGACAACAGCCAAGACCAAGAGGTAGTAACAGTGTTTCCAGAACAAACCGGGTGAAAAATTTTATAGGTGGCGATCGCCACCTTCTCTGTAGTCCGTCCAATATTTGTACGACTTAAAGTTCTTGAATACGCGGACGAATCAACAACTCACCAACATTAACGCGATCGGGTTGACTCAGCACATAAAGAATTGCGCTGGCAATATCCTCAGCCTGAAGAATATTTGCATCCGGGGCATAAAAACCGCCTTGTCCAGTAACAGCTTCTTTAGTTGCCTCATGCTTGATCGAATCGGCGAGTTCAGTCGCCACTGCTCCTGGTTCAATGTCAGTCACCCGCACACCGTATTCGATTGCTTCCCGGCGCAGACTATCTGAAATGGCGCGTACCGCGAATTTGGTTCCGCAGTAGACAGCCGCTCCCTTAAAGGCAAAACGTCCAGCCACGGAGCCAATATTTACAATATGACCGTGTTTGCGTTTAGCCATGCCGGGAAGGACGGCATGAATGACGTAGAGAAGTCCCTTAATATTCACGTCAATCATTCGCTCCCACTCATCTACGCGTCCTTCAAGCATGGGTGAGAGCGGCATTAAACCGGCATTGTTGATTAGAATGTCTACGCCACCCATCGTTTCAAGTTCATCGCCAAGTTGTGCCACTGCCTCACGGTCAGTCACATCCAACGCTTTGATCACACACTGACCGCCTGCACGCTCAATCTCCTGGGAGAGCAGTTCGAGTTGCTCCGTGCGGCGTGCCGATAAAACCACTTTTGCCCCGTTCTTTGCTAGTATCTTGGCTGTGGCTGCACCAATCCCACTACTAGCACCAGTAATCCAGGCGCGTCCTGAAAGAATTGTCATATTTCCTCTTCTGTTATTCAATCTGTATGTGAGCGATTGGTTCGACTTTTTTGCTCGATAAAATCCAACAGTTTTTCTTCAAAATCAATCAAATAAAGGCGCTTGAATTCTCCTAAGTTTTTTTATCCAGCATCAGCTGTTGCTTCTAAGTTCTCATTATTACGTAGTGAACAAGTTTTGTTGGCACTGAAGCTAAGTAAGCAAGCCTCTAATTACAAAGCTGTCCAAAAAGCGCTCAATCATTTCATTGCTGAATTAACCAGCTAGTACACTGCGTTGACGAATTCGCCAACGGTATCTTTAACTTGTTACAAATAATTTAGTGGATAAGTGCGAAATTTCGCCTCAACCTCCAAAACTAAACTGAAAAATCCAAAATAGAAAAAATTATGCCCTACGAAAAGTTAGAAATTACTACACTAGCACCGGTTTTCTCATGGGCGAATCATCCCTTGGGTTCAGAAGAAACTAAAATGGCAAAGAATGTGGCATCGCTACCATTTGTGTTTAAGCACGTGGCCTTAATGCCAGATGTCCATCTAGGTAAAGGTGCTTTAGTAGGTTCGGTAATTGCTACAAAAGAGGCAATTATACCTGCGGCTGTGGGCGTAGATATTGGCTGCTTTGTGGGAGATACTTTAGTTCCTTTAGTAGATGGAAAATCTTATCGTATTCAAGACTTAGCAGCACAGGGTAAAGAATTTATCATCTATTCTTGCACCCCTACAGGAAAAATCGTCGCTGCTCAAGCAACTGCTAAGCTAACTAGACGAAACACTCCACTCGTAAAAGTTATTTTAGATAACGACGAGGAAATTATCTGTACTCCCGATCATCAATTCATGCTTCGGGACGGAACCTATAAAGAAGCCGAGTTACTTCAAATAGGGACTTCTTTAATGCCCTTTTACACTCAGACTGATAAAGATGGCTATACCCTGATTGCTCAGCCATACTCTAGCAGATGGCAAAAAGCCCATTGGATTATAGCGCGATCAGGTTTACTCGGCAAAATTCCTCAATTTGAAGGACAAAGAACAGTCATTCATCATCGCAATTTCCAGGAATCTGATAATCGACCACAGAATCTTGATGCAGAAGTCAAAACTCCAATTGGACTTGACAATCACCGCGCAAAAGAACATCAATATAATCACAAAGTTGTAGCAGTGATTCCTCTAGATTATACCGAGGACGTTTACTGTCTCATAGTACCGGAGTACCATAATTTCGCGCTTAAAGCCGGAGTATTTGTACACAACTGTGGTATGTCTGCCATCAAAACGCCATTTACTGCTGAACAACTAGAAGGCAAACTGAAGAAAATCCGCTTGGATATTGAAGCGGCAATTCCTACTGGGTTTAACGAAAACAAAGACGTTGAAAAATCTGTCATTAACTGGCAACGCTGGGGTGATTTTCAAGACTTGCATCGCGGAGTACAGGACTTACAAGCCAAGGCAATGAAACAAATGGGTTCTCTTGGCGGAGGTAATCATTTTATAGAGGTATGCCTCGATACAGAGAACCAAGTTTGGCTGATGCTGCATTCTGGTTCACGCAACATCGGCAATAATCTAGCTCAGTGCCACATTCACACAGCAAAGGAATTAGCCAAGATGGCAGGTAATCAATTGCCTGATCCTGATTTATCTTACTTTGTGGCTGGTACGCCAGAATTTCAGGCATATTGGCACGATTTGCAGTGGGCCCAAGACTATGCGCGTGTCAACCGCGATGTGATGATGGCGCGTTTTAAGCACATAGTCGAGAAGCATCTGGCGGGTGGTAAGGCAACTAAGCCCTTATTGCAGGTAAATTGCCATCACAATTACGCTGAAAAAGAAGTGCATTTTGATGAGGATGTTTATGTTACTCGCAAGGGTGCAGTCCGCGCCCAGACTGAAGATTATGGGATTATTCCTGGTTCGATGGGGGCAAAGTCTTTCATCGTTAAAGGTAAAGGTAATGCTCATAGCTTTTGCTCTTGTAGTCATGGGGCGGGGCGTTTAATGTCTAGAAATAAGGCAAAAAATGTCTATACACTTGATGATTTGATTGAGCAAACCAATGGTGTAGAATGCCGCAAAGATACTGGCGTTTTAGATGAAATTCCCGGCGCTTACAAACCGATAGACCAAGTGATGGCAAATCAAGCGGATTTAGTTGAGGTTGTAGCAACGCTCAAGCAAGTTGTTTGTGTGAAAGGTTGAGTTTAGTAGTGGGCATTGCCCACTTTTTTATTTTTTAAACGCAAAGGTACGCTGAGAAATAGATGATTGTTTTAAGCGAATCGACGGAACAAATAGAGTCATCAGCCAGTGCTAGCGAAAATAAATTAATGACTGAGACCGCCAGAATATTGGGGTGCAAGGTCTACTATATACCGCGAGATTTCCAACGCTGTGGTACAGCGGAAAATGCTCTATGGCATATTCCTAAGTCTGCTGTAGAAACTGCTGGTATCTGGGTAGGATATATCCCAAAATTGGAGCGTTATGAAACTATATATCAAGCTGCTTTAGCTAAGGGGATAAGATTACTTAATACTCCATTAGAACACCAGAAAGCTTTGGAGTTTAATCTGTTTTATCCGCACTTAAAAGGATTAACACCTGATAGTGTGGTAATTAATTCGACAGACGAATGTATAGAAGCTGGTGAATTATTAGGATTTCCTGTGTTTGTTAAAGGCACAGTTCAATCTATAAAGATGCAAGGGTGGAAGTTTTGCATAGCAAATAATCAAAAAGAATTGATTAAAATAACAGAATTGTTATTAAAATTTAAAGAACATTCGCGAGGCAGAGTTATTGTTAGAAAGCTAGTGAAGTTGAGACATCAACGTTTAGCTCCCAATGGCTTCCCAATGGGAAGAGAATTTAGATGCTTTATTTATAAACAGCAGGTTCTCAAATATGGATATTATTGGGATGGGCAAAATGATTTGAGCAAGTTATCACAACAAGAAGAAAAACAGGTGTTAAACTTGGCAATTTTAGCCTCTGAACGTCTTGATGTTCCTTATGTGGCAATTGATATTGGGCAATTAGAAAGTGGAGATTGGATCGTGATCGAGACAGCAGATGCTCAATTTGCTGGTCTTTGTCAAATTCCTGCTTTGGAGTTGTGGAATAAGTTGAAAGACATATACTAATATTTTCATATTTGACCAGCGAATACATAAGTATATTATGCAAAATAGCCAATACGAGCAACAATACAAGCAAAAAGTAATTAATTTCTTTAATAGCAGAACTACTTACGATAACGATTACACTATCCATCGCGCTCTCCCTCTATTAGAACGAATTCAATTACAGAAGGGACAAAAAGTATTGGATATGGCAACTGGTACAGGTATCATTGCCATTGCTGCTGCACAAATTATCGGCTCTGAGGGAAAAGTAATCGGAGTAGATTTTTCTTCAGGGATGCTTGCTTAAGCACGACAGAAGATTGAGGAATTAGGCTTGCAAAATATTGAACTAATTGAAGCAGATGCAGAGTATGTAAACTTCAATGATGAAAGTTTTGATGTAATTCTTTGTTCCACTGCGATCGCATACTTGAATCTATCCCACTAATAGCAGCAATATGATAATCTGCTGTTGATGACGGTAAGTTGTATCAAGGTATGGCTGGGCGATTTGAAGGATTAAGCGATCTGGAATGGAAGTTGTTTGAAGATATATTCCCCAAGGAGCCAGAAAAGAA
>NZ_VJXY01000074.1 GCF_014831675.1 Komarekiella delphini-convector SJRDD-AB1
ATACCCGACGTTGGGATTTAGACCAGCCTTGTGGGTTTTCACCAGGGCGCAAGCAGGGGCGATTACAGCGAGAGCAGCGCCAGTCGCAGGATTCTTTGATAGATGTGGCAATTTCTTTCCAATCTTTAGGGTAGCGGGTTCGACTCATACAAATATTTGCGAAAGCAACAACACAACAAATCGCACTAATTAATAAGATGCTCTTTGATATTATCTCGATGACGACGAAGAATAGTCATTGCTTGATGTTCAATTTTAACAACTCTTTCTCGACTCAGTTTAAGACGTTTTGCAATTTGGTTCACGCTCATTGGGCGCTCATCCCCCAATCCAAAACGTAGAGTCAATACTTCTCGTTGCTTTGGATTGAGCAATGCTAGTAACTTGCTTAAGTCCTGGTACAAAAACTCTTGATTGATTTGATCCGAGGGAGAGTTCTCAGGTATAGGCAAGATATTGATTAGTTCAGTTTCTCGTTCGGCTCCCACTCGCATTTCCAAAGAAACTGGATTTTTCGAGACATTTAGAGATTCCCGAATTAAAGAAGGCTTGAGTTTTAAAGACTCCGCAATCTCCGTCACAGTTGGACGACGACCTAGTGATTGAGACAGTTCTCGCTCTTGGTTCTTGATTTTATTAAGTCTTTCATTGAGATGGATGGGCAAACGAATAACGCGAGATTTTTCCGCAATCGCTCGTGTGATAGCTTGAGTGATCCACCAATAAGCGTAAGTCGATAGTTTATAACCACGATTGGGATCGAACTTCTCGATACTCCGTTGCAAACCGAGTGCCCCTTCTTGGATCAAGTCGGGAAACTCTAGATTACGGTTTTGGTACTTCTTGGCGATTGAAACCACCAGCCGTAAATTAGCTATCACCATTTTTTGCTTAGCCCGTTGCCCCTGATTCAGGATTTGGGTTATTTCAGCTTCGGTTTTGCCCAAAGTTGCTGCTAATTCCGAGTTGGTTGGTTGTCGGTTTAACTGTTGTGCTTGTTGCTCTGTTGCTTGTTCAATTGCAATCATCTGTTGTACTTCTCTTGCGTATGCAATTTCCTGAGAGGGAGACAGCAGAGGATAACGACCGATTTGCTTGAGGTAGGAGTGAACTAGGTCGGAAGTTGCGGTAGTCATACTTTTATTGATTGCGGTGGATGATTTCTAAGTTTTTGATAAAACATTAGTTTGTCTCAATGTTTTATCAAAAAGTTAAACGCCAATAATTTAAATACTTCGATATTTGATGTGAGTATCGAAGGTTAAATATATATTATTTGAAAATCCGATCAAGTAAATATAAAAAGCTGCGCTGTATTGAAATTTAAGTTTGAAACCAGATAAGTAATCTTTATTGTCTGAACGAGAGAAATCGCTACATTTTATTGAGTTTGAGCTAGGAAGTCAAAGGTCAGAAGGACGAATTTAGTAGGGGATTCAGACCGCAAGCTCCACGAGAAGTAGCTAGAAGGAAAAAGCAAAAGTGGAGAAGGTTTACCTTCTCCCTCAATTTCCCCAGCAGCAAGAGCTTCCCTTGCCCTCCTTTTCGGTCACTCGACATCTATGTACGTAGTTGTGGATTAGCTTGAAGCTCGGCACTTAGCAATAACTTCCATTGCTTGCTTTTGATGCTCAGGGATAGCTTGAATGGCAGATATTAAAAACTCCCTCATAATCTGAGTTTGGCTCTTTCCAACTGCTTGGGAATAGAGTTTGATAGCAGTAACTAGTTCGGACTCTATCCTAACAGTGACATTTGTCAAAGTTGATTCATATACTCTTTTGCGACCCATTAATCTTCTCCTGATTTAGTTAATATCGCAATAACTATCATTTGTGATTAACTTAATATTTAAATTCTATCAGATTTTCTATTAATATTTGGTTTAAACACCTGATTTGCTGAGCCAAATGTGCATAAAATATCTTTCATGACTTTTGATAATTTCTATGAACCATCGAAAAAAGAGAAAACTTCCACTCCCAATATATTTGGATGAATTTGAGCGACAAAAGTTGGAAACGATAGCAGAATCCTGGGGTGTGAACTTGTCTAACACTGTCAAACGGCTAATCAGAGAGAAGCTAATTAAGTAATTTCAGTTAATTAGGAAATTTTTGATGATAGTTAATAACTTAATGCGAAATAAATTGAGAGAATATTTCCGAGGAATTCCACAATTTAATACTGTTGTGATAACATTGGGCTGTTACTAACAGTTTTGCTAAATTCTGATAAAAAGTTCAGAAGCTAGCAAAGGTCATTAGGTAAAAAACAAAACTGTTAATTGTACAAAAGCAATGCTAGTTTGTCAGCATCAAAACTAAAACACTTCCCTTTGTGAGTTCGATCTCAAACATTCAGATAGTTACCTGATTTAGCATGAAAAGAGGAGCAATTGTTTTGGCATATAATCAAGTCTCTGATAACCATCCTGTACAAAAATCCCCGGTTCAGATTTTCACCAAGATTTTAGGCAAGTGGGGACGTAAATACCAACACCATATTTACGCTATTGGTACTACTATGATTGTTTCAGGGCAAGCAATGCCTGCTCATGCATTCGGGCTATTTGATCCAACTCAAATAGCCCTGACGTGTATGTTTGGTGGTGCCGCGGCGCAAGGCAATGCTTTGATGAACGCCCTGCCAGCAGTAATTAATGCAGCAATCACGGTTATGCTGTTTGTTTATTTTGTGGCAAGTGGTGTGAAAGTAGCTAACGCAATCGGGGATGGGCAAGAAATTACCCAAGTAATTCAACAGCCTGTTGGCGTTTTCTTTGTGACTCTCGTTTTGTTTATTGCCCAACAAATCTTGTTTGCAGATATTACAGCCGCTTGTACTTAAACCACATATACAGGTCAGTGTAATTGCATTGACCTTCTTTTTTGATATGAAAAACAAAAAAGATTTAATCCACATCAATCAATCCATCGGTAAAGCCGCGCCAATTGGTATCTTTACAGGGTTTCAATTTGCTGCCTCTTTGATTTCACTTGGGATTGGTTTTTTTGTAGCATTCCTGTTCGGGGCAGGAATGATTTGGAGTATTTTAGCTGGGATATGGCTAGCGATAACTATATTATTTTTATCTGGTAAAAACCCTCACCTATTTTGGTCTAGGGTTTTTCCTATAACTCCTTTGTGGGTACGCGGTTACGTTAAGTATGACTCTGCTCAGAATAAGAAAAAAGCTGGTTCTCGAAAGGCTCCCAAATCATGGTAAAGTCCACAATTAAAAAAAATAAAAAGTTAAGTCCTTTTGAAGATTCTTTAGACTTGACTACACTTGTCAGGCTGAAAAAGTCAGGCTACGTAATTGGAGCTTATTTACTTAGTAAAAAACAGGTTGGCGATGCTAATAACACTTTACAGTTAATCTTTGGATATACTTGCAGGGGAATTCACCCATCATTTAATTCCTCAAAGCAAGTAGAAGCAGTTGCTTCAGCCTTTGAAAATGGCTGTAAGGAAATCCCACAGGGCGAAAGAGTTACTTTCCGCTGGAGTTCATTTTGTACCGACAGTGATATTGAAGAACGTTATCAGCACCGTCTAGAGCGTCCCGTTTCTAATGAAAGTGAGTTTTTAGATTATGCTCAACTAGCTAGAACCCAAGAGTTGATTCGCAATAAACAGCGCAAGACTATTACCTTAAGCATTTATACTACCTTTACTGTTAAGCCGGGCTTAACTGAGCCAGGAGATCCTATAGACAGGGCTATTACTAAACTCTCTAACTTTATCCAGCGCAAGTTTACGCCCACTGGTGCAAGTGAAATCACCAACAAAGTTTTAACACAAATTTTAGAAAAAGCAATCAACATTTCCCTAAGATATCAGCAGATATTGTCTGGAATGGGTCTGCATCCCTCGCCAAAAAGTGAGAAGCAACTTTGGAAGGAATTATCCAGTCATATTGGTTCAATACCGACTAAAGTTCCTCACACTTTAGTTTTTGATGAGCAAGGATTAACAGAAGAGTTTAATGAGTCTTCTACATCGCCTCATCAGTATATTGATCAAACTCATGCCGTTTCTATTCTGCTGAACAATGGTGTTCCTTATGCGGATCGTAAGTGGGTCTGTCTGTCTACTCATGATGGTAGTAAAAAATATGTTGGTGTGATGACACTTGCTCAAAAGCCGGAAATTTTTCAGTCTGTCACTGAGCAAATCTGCTTTTTGTGGAACGTTTTTTCTCGTGATATTATTCACGATATCGAAGTGATCACAGAAATTAGCCCAGCCGATCAAAAGATGGTCAGAGTTGCCCAGCAATTGATCACTAAGCGATCGCACAACACCGCTCGCTCCAACAGTAAAACTATTGATGTTTTATCACAAATTAATGTTGAGCGCTCTGTTGATGCTCAAAAGCAACTATACACTGGTGATCTGCCGGAAAACACCGCACTCATCGTCTTGGTTTATCGTAATAGCCCTGAAGAAATTGATGATGCTTGCAGGTTGATCTGTGGTTACGTTAACCAGCCCACGGAATTATCGCGTGAAACCCAGTACAGTTGGTTGATTTGGCTAGAAACTTTGCTATTAAAGCAAAAGCCACAGCTGACTAGTCCATACAATCGCCGGACAACTTTTTTCACTAGCGAGATGATTGCAATGGCTAATGTTGTTCAAAGTGCTACGGCCGATAGTAGAGGGTTTGAATTAATTGCTAATGAGGGGCACTCTCCAGTCAGTATAGATTTTTCTAAAACCAAGAACCTGATGATTCTGGGTACAACTGGTAGTGGAAAATCAGTGTTAGTTGCTTCAATCATTTCTGAGTGCCTGGGCTTAGGGATGTCGGTAACGATGATTGACTTGCCCAACGATGATGGCTCAGGAACTTTTGGAGATTTTACGCCTTACTATGGAGGTTTTTACTTTGATATTTCTAGGCAATCCAATAATCTCGTTCAGCCCTTAGATTTATCAAAAATACCATTAGAGCAAAGAGAGGACAGGGTAAAAGCTCATCGCAGTGACGTCAATTTAATCCTTTTGCAGCTAGTGTTAGGGTCGCAACAGTTTGACGGTTTTCTTGCTCAAACTATTGAGTCTCTGATCCCTCTTGGTACAAAAGCTTTTTATGAAGATCCTGAAATTCAATCTAGGTTTGCAAAAGCAAGATCAGGTGGACTGGGTTCTACTGCTTGGGCTAACACTCCAACTTTAGTAGACATTGAAAAGTTTTTTGTCCCAGAACGCATTGATTTGGGATATGAAGACGAGAATATAGATAAAGCGCTCAAGTATATTCGCTTGCGACTTCAGTACTGGAAAGCTAGCTCAATTGGTGATGCCATTTGCAAGCCTTCAACCTTTGAAACTGATTCTAAGCTCATTACCTTTGCTTTAACCAACTTGCAATCAAATAAGGAATCTGAAGTGTTCGCTATGTCTGCATATATTGCAGCTTCTAGACAATCATTATCTTGTCCAAATAGTGTTTTCTTTATGGATGAAGCAAGCGTGTTGCTAAGGTTTCCCGCATTTTCTCGCTTGGTTGGACGTAAATGCGCTACTGCGCGGAAGTCTGGATGTCGTATTATTATAGCTGCTCAAGATGTAATTTCAATAGCTAGGTCAGAGGCAGGTGAACAAATATTACAAAATATGCCTTTGAGGTTAATAGGAAAAATAGTTTCTGGTGCTGCCAATAGCTTTAATGAGTACCTGGGCATTCCTATTGAAATTATTCAGGAAAACGAAAATTTTGTACCGGACACTCAACAGTTGTACACATTGTGGCTGTTTGACTATAACAAAACTTACATCAAATGTCGTTACTATCCTTCGTATCCTTTACTGGCCCTAGTTGTTAATAGTCGGGAGGAGCAAGCTGCACGCGATCGCTTTAAGTTACAGTATCGTGATAAGTTTGATTGGCTCTTACACTTCTCTAAACATTACGTCTCTTGCATCAAGCAAGGCAAGCCATTATAGAATGACTCTGGAGGATAATTAAGTGACTTAAATAAACAAGATGAAAATGATGTTTAAAAAAGCTGCGACCATTTTACTTAGTGGTGTTTTAGTTTTCGGTGCTTATAAGCTAATTAGTGATAATCAAGCTAAAGCAGATGCTCAATTAATAGAGAGGGCTGAACAATGTGAATTTCAAATAGGAAAAGCTAAAAAATATGTTAGTTTAAGCCCTAGTTTAATTAAATTAATTAATGAAAAGGTTGCTAATCCTAAACTTGCTCAACCTAGCGCGGCAAGAGGTTATAAGGAAGGTCAGGAATATCTGTTAATTTCTGAAAAATTCCCGAAATTAGATGTAACTAAACAAATTCCACAAGTTTTAGCAGTTCGGTCAAAATCTTTTGATTTTCAAAATAAGCAAGTAATAGTTTCTTCCGACTGTACCCCGGAATCATTCACTGTTAAATTAGGAGATTTGTATGAAGTTTTCCAGACAGTTGATTATTATTAGTAGTGTTTCCGTTGTTTTTGTTGGTACAACTATTCCTGCTGTTGGGCAAACTGTACCATCGTTTTTAACACAGTTCCAACAAATATATCAATCTTTGCAAAGACATGTGGAAGCTTATAAAGAGGAATTTACACAAGCATGGGGAGAGCTTGGAGAGGAGTTAACAAAGGATATAAATTCAACTGTCGGTGATTTGGGAATACCTGATCCTTTAGATGCTGGTAAAAAGATTAAAGTCACAATATCGAAAAAAGATACAGATTTACTTGAAACTAATCCTAGCGCTCAAGGGAATGCTGCTGTAATTGATTGGAATGAACAATATAGCCGTGGGCAAGCACAATCTATTTTGGGTGCTGAGGGTCAACGGGTTCAAGCACAAGAATCAGAAATTTCTAATGATGCTGCTGTTACTTCCCTTGATAACGCTCAAGCTGCACAAGCAGACGTAATTACTCAAGACATCTTGAAAAAGATGGCAGTACAAAATCTTCAAAGCGCAGTAATAACTAAATCAATACACGCAGAGTCACAAAAACAATCACGCGCTTTAGCCACTGCCAATATTAATTTAGCTGATATTTCTAGTAGCGCTAATGAACAAGCTAGAAAGCAAGAGGCTGAGTCTAATGCGACCGCTAGAGAAATTATTAGATCTGCTGGTGCTATTGATGCTTTTTGGGAGGATCAATAATGTTTTTAAATTATTTATTTGCTCAATCAAATGGTCAGCAACCAGGAGAAAATACAGGTACAACGATCGCCCCTGAAATTTTAGAATCCGTTAATAAAGGTTCTGAAATGATGATTAATTCTTTCAAACAGGATTGGTCAAGTTTTGCTAATGGACAAGCACCAGTATACACGGCTGTAGTAGCTACTTCTACAATGGTTGCTGTTGTTTTAATTAGCTGGTGGGGTTTAGGTTGGTATAGTAAATTTTCAGAAGAAGGTTTTTCGCCTGATGTTATTAGCGAGACTATTTATCCTTTACTAGTAATTTTAATGCTAACTAATAATGGCGCAATGTTAGCTAGTACATGTTTGGCGTTAAGAAATACCACAGTAACATTAAATAGAAGTATTTTAAGTATTACTAAAAACGGTGTTACCATGAAAGATGCTATAAGAATGGTAAATAGTGATCAATCGTTTGTTTTAGCAACGCAAACAATGTTAGCTGAATGCGACAAACTTGCCGGAATAAAAAAAGATGAAAACGGAAACATTATCAATAAAAAGGAACAATGTAAAAAGGAGGCTATAGAGCTATCTAGGCAAGAAGCAATAAAAGCTAGAGAAGCTAAAAAATTAGGTTCTGGTAGTGGCAGTTGGAACCCTTGGGATATTGGTGCAGAAACTATAAACAATGTTGTCCAAGGTGTAGTATTTATTATTTTAAACGGCATGGAAGCTGCATTTCAGTACATCCTTCAATTATCTTTTTTACTAACTGCTTATGTTTCACCCATCTTTCTTGTTTTGTCTTTACTGCCAGTAAGTAGCAAAGCTATTTATGCATGGCTATCAGGATGGCTTGCTCTTACTTTAATCCTTATCTCTTATTCGATAATTGTCGGAATAGCTGCTAGTGCAATTGTTGATGCTCCTTCTACTAATCCTTTACTACATCAGCTGATTCAAGCCATTTTCTCTCCCTTGCTAGCTTTAGCAATAGGTACTGGTGGTGGTCTTTCTGTTTTCTCTGCCATCACTGGTAGTAGTAAATTTGTTTTAGGTAAAAGATAAATGAGATTACTAGAAAGAAAAGAACTAAACTTTACACCAATTTTTTTGATAGGTAATACTGTACTTGTGATTCTTCTACTATTTATTGAGTTACTTAATTTCTCCCGTGTTGGTAGGATTGCCGAATCAAAAGCGCCTACACTTGTAGAACTTGGGAATGGCGAATCTATCAGAGTATCGTCAATAAATAATTACGAGCGTTCGCCTCAAGCAATCACATATTTCGTCGGACAAACGATGACGGGTTTACTGAGTTGGAATGCAGTTCCAGTTTCACTTAATGAATATAGCCCAAATACCTCCGACAAAATAAAGCTTGATTCTGGTGTCCAAGCTGGAGATCAGAAAATCACAACTACAGCATGGTCAACGGGATTTGCTTTATCTGAAGATTTTCGCGCACCATTCCTTAAGGAGATTGCCAAACTAACACCTCCAGACGTTTTTAACGGCACAACTCAATCAATATTGAAAGTCAATCTTTTTAGTGAGCCTAAAAAGATAGGACAGGGTAAATGGTCTATTGACATGGTTGCTGAAGTGATTGTGTTTCAGGGAAACAATATGGTTGGTTCACCCATTGCATTTAACAAAACAATTTTTGTGAGGGCGATAGATACTCCAATACTTCCTCATATTTCATCCCAACATCAGCAAACAGCCTCTCGTGTTCGTCAAGCGGGGATGGAAATATATAAGATTCAAGATTTAGGATTAAGCAAATGACTCAAGCAATCGATACTACTGAAGCTGTCAGTAATACTACAATTGAAAATACCACTGAAGTTAGTAATATAGATACGAACGACACATCTTCACAGAAGAAGAAAAAAGATTTTGCGGCGATGAATGGGGTAAATAGCATAAAGCCTCAAGAACCTATTACTCAGAACAAACAAGAAGAAGTTGAGCCGGAAGTATTTACTACAACTCGGCCAATTTCACAAAATCCTTTAATCAAAATGGCAGTGGTTGGAGGGGGAATACTTTTATTCATTGCCCTGATTGGCAGTGTTATTAATAGTTCTATGTCTGCTTTAAACCAGGCTACGACTAAAACTGGTGAGCCAACAAAAACTGAAAACGTATCCCAAGAGCCGCAAATTGTTGACGAAACAGGACAGACAAAGACAGCATTGGCTTTGACTAGTCAACAAGAAAAGTTTGAAAAACTTCGTAATCAAAAGGCGCAAGCTCAAGAACAACAAGCAGTTCCATCGCCCAAACCTGTAAATGTTGCTCCTCCTCCCCAACCAAGGGCTATACCTCAACGGCAACCTATTGCCGTTCGTTCTATTCCTCCACAACCTAAATTAGTCGCCCCCCCTAGAATCCCACAACCACAGCCTAAGCCTGTTGCAATTTCTCGCTCTATTAAGCAGGCATCTGTTTCTAAAATTCAGTCTCAAACCGTAGACCCTGTTCAACAGTGGCAAGCTGCTGCTCAGATTGGTAGCTTTTCTAGTTCTAGTGTTGAGGATGAATTACCAGGCGTTGACGGAATAAAGGGCGGTACTGGGCAAAGCTCAGAAGTGCCTGACCAGGACGCATCACAACAAGTAGTTAGTAATCAAGAAGTTGATTACAATGCAAAACGTGTACTCGTAGGGAGCAAGACTGAGGGTCAGCTAGAAACTCCCATCACTTGGAGTCCTCAAAGTTCAAGTGATGTAGCTCAGAACTATCTGATTAAAATATTGAAACCCCTTAAAGCTGCTGACAATAGTGAAGTTTTGCCGATAGGTTCTTACCTTGTAGCACAGTTGAGTAATTCAAACTCTTCAGGGTTTGTGCAACTGCACGGTGTCGCAGTTTTAATTAACAAGAATGGGCAAACTCAGCACAAACAGTTACCTGAAAACTCTGTTTTAGTTCTATCGAAAGAAGGCAGCTTCCTTAAAGCTCAGTCCCGCAAAGGTAGTAATGTTGGAAATTCTTTAATGTCCGCGGTAATTGCAGGCGTTGCGAAAGCTGCTGAAATTCAGAATCGTCCTAGCAGTCAAATAACTACTACCTCATCAGGTATTTCCACTAGTAGCACAACCAATGGAGAAAAGGATTTGCTGTCTGGATTTGGTGAGGGTGCATTTGGGAATGTCCTGCGAGATATTCAAGCATCCAACCAAAGACAAGTTAGTGAATTGAGTTCTCAAGACAAAGTATTTGTTATAGATGCAGGAAAGACGGTTCAAATATTTATTAATCAAGGAATTTCCTTATGACTCCTGAAGAAACACAAAATCATCAAGATTTAATTGATGATGCTTTAGAGCTAGGTATGTTCCTTATTTTGCAACTTGATGAGAATGAAATTGAACTAAATGGAGCACGTTTACTAGCTTGTTTTGATAATTCTAACCACGCTAATAAGTACTTAAGTAAATTGAAAGCATTAAATTTTAAAAACGTATCGATTGCCTGGAACTTTGCAAAAGATGGAGGAGAATATCTAAGGAGTTTAGATCAATCACTATCAATCAAAAACAAATTGAGTCCTCTACTTGTAAAAATTAAATACTTGTTAAGTGGAATTTGCCAAAAAATCAATAATATATGATAAAAAAGTTATTTACTATTACAGCATTTTTAGTTTTAGCTAGTGCCATAAAAGTATCTGCTATGCCTGCAAGAGTAGTTTATTCTCAGGATATTGATTCTAACTCAGTTGAATTAAAAATCGCCAAAGGTTATGGATTAACAGTTGATTTTATAGCTACGGGCGAAACAATTAAACAAGTATGGATAGGAGATCCAAGCCGCTTTACTTTTACCTCAAACGGGAATTTATGTTCAAAAGGTGATGACCAAAATTGTGAAGGCTCAAAAGCTACAGTTTTGTTTATCAGACAAATTAAGCCGATCTCATTTCCGAATATGACTAATAGTAGTGACGGCAGTACACAAATTACCGTCATTACTAATGGTAATGATGGTCAAAAGCAGTATCAATTTAAATTAACTCCTGCTATGGGTCAACCATCTTACACTAGCCTTGTAATTAAGCCGGATTCAGAACGACCGGCGCCTCTTTTATTGGCTGAAAAGCCAGCAACCGCAACTACTAAAAAACCTGATATTCCTCAGCAACCAGTAACTTCTGCTAGTAATCAAAGCGTGACTGCTACTAGTAATATACCTGTTAAAATTTTGACTCTAGCTAATCCAACACCAAGAGATGATGCTAACGCTGTAGTTGCTGGGCTGGCTGTTGCCGCAAGAAACGGTCAAATTAAACCAAGCACAAACGCCTGGAATAAAACTCAAGATGCCATTAAGCTATTACGTCAGGGCAAGAGTAGAGAAGAAGCTATTTCTCGCTCTGGTATTTCAGCACAAGTCTTTAATCAACTACTTCAGTGGGGACAACAATGAGTTTGTATCCGAAAAACACTTATAGAATAATGGTTGTTTTTTGTTTAATGTTTCTTTTACATCTATTAATACAAATAAGAAGGAATCCTGATGTTAAAAATTCTCCGATTTTAATTGGGATGGTGACAATAATAATTTTATTGCCAGTACATACTCATTACGATGAACAATTGACGAAAGATTTTTTTAACCCCAGATGAACAACAAACTTCAACCATTACTAAGCTTTTTGAAAGCTGGAGATAACTTTTCTGATTTCTGGCTGTTTAAAGAAAATTATTTAATTGATATGTTAGCGACTTATTTAATGCTATTAGTAAGCATCACATTTACTTTGATTAATATAGATTTACGTTCTCCTAAAACATACTGGGTTTTGTTTGTTCCAGTGCCAACCGCAGTATTGATACCAATAAAAAATCGTGCAGAGAAAGAAACTCAAGAGAGATTTGCAGAAAAACAAGAAAAGCGCAGAATCAAAGAGCTATCACAGCCTTTAGCCTGTAAAGGTTGTAATAGCTTCGATTTTTCTCAAGTTGATGATTTAGAATATGCTTGCAAATTATATCCCCACGGAATTAAAGATGATATATGCAAAGACCATCAAACTTTAGAGTCATGGCAGATAGTTTGGGAAATACAAAGAGATGTAAGAATTAAAGCGCATAATGAAGCAGTTGAAAGATTAAAGCCTGTTAGACCTCAAGTTTGCGAGTCATGTTTGAATTATCAAGGCGTTGATGAAAACTTGGAGCTAAAAGTTTGTTGGTACTATCCTAATGGAGTTGAAGGTAATAAATGTCAGAAAAAATCTGACGGCAGATTGAGATTAAGTTACTTATTTGGGTGGAGATAATATTTAAAAACTCATTCTAGCTAGCACATTTTTGTTTGCAAGTATCAGTGTTTTGTTTCCCCTAACTAGTCATTATATAGATGAGGAAGCTGAACACTACTAAACAATACTGATTCAACAAATTTAAGTCAGTCAATTTGGTAAAATTAATGTTCATACAAGTTCCCGTAATTGCTCAAATTCCCACAATCACTTATACCCAAAGTAAATACCAAACTCAAGCACCAGACTGGTCAAAGATTACTTGGGATACTTTACCACCAGTACAACAACCGGGATATTTAAAGATTCCTCAAAACCTCATATCAGTATTTGGTTATGACCCATCACGAGAGTGGTCGGCAGGACAAAAAGCTGATTCCGTGGTGATGCTAGGCGATATTGATGATGCTTTTAAAACTAGTTCTTTCACTCTTAAGCAATTATCTACGATTGTCCCAATCAATCCAAAACTCACGCTTAAAGATATTGGACTGATGCAATGGCAAACACCGTTATCTCTACTTCAGGCAATCCCTGGAATTGGTAATCTTAACGCTAACCAAGTTCCACCTATAGCAGCAATTATGTCCAGAGGGAGCATGGGTAGGGGTAAAATATCACGCTTAATTGCTTCAAATCCTGAAGCTGCCAACACTCCACTAGGTAAGCTTGATTTAGCCAAGTATTCTACTGAGTCAATTCCCGGACTGATAACTACACCTCTAAATAAGTTTCAAGGCTGGCAGGGTAGTTTTGTTAACCAAGTTCCAGGGTTGAGCCAAGTGCCTTTTGATCAGATGCCCCGCAAGATTGATTCTGGTATTGGCGTTGTTGGTATAGCATCTGTAGTACTTGGGCAGGCTGAACGAGGTGACGCCAAAGTGGCATCTAATTATTTTATTTCTGGCAGCGTCGTTAGGGGCGACCGCACTGTTCCAGTGGCCTGCGATTCTGGTAAAGAATGCCCATATCTGGAGTTAGGCGATTTCTCTGGTTCTAACGGAACCCTTTACGGTAAACGCTGGGTATCTGGTTCCTCGCAGCAGGTAAAAGGCGGCTACGGTTTTTTAGCTGGAGTTAACGGTGGTAAGGAACCAACTGGGCGGCTTGTATACGGTAATGCCTTTAAAGTAGTTCTCACAAATATTCAGGAATCAAAGGGCACTGCTGACTTTGGTTTGTTCTTCCGAATCTGTGCTAGACCGCCATTCATGCAGAAAACTTGCACTCCTTATTTTATTGGGCCCGTTCCTTGGTTTTCTGTCAAAGAAAATGATTTGGTTATAGTTGGAGGCGGTCGGTGAGAAAAGAGAGCAGGGGGAGCAGGGGGAGCAGGGGTGGCTGGGGGAGCGAACCTAGAAGTAAACACACACGCTTCAGCAAGGACGTATTGTTTCTTGCGCTACGTGTCTCGAAACAAGTGTTTTTTGTTTTTTTCCTTTTAAAAAAGGAGGCTTCTGACCACTTGCGGAGGGCAGTTCTCCCCCTGCTTCCCCAGCCCTCCTTTGCGGTGAGCAAGCCTACCACGTCAGAGCAAGCTGACTTTAGCCAACTTGTACCGACCGAGCTGGAGTCTATAATGTTCTCCCCCGCTGGATTAGGTTTGATTGCTTGCGTTCTTGTTATTGCCACAGCAAAATTTCTGGAAGCCTTGGGCAAAAAAGCTAAACTGGCTACAGCCCGGTGGGGTAACAATATTGATTTAAGAGCCGCGAGGAAGCTAGCATGTCTGCAAATACAAAAGCGCAAACATAATAGAGTTTCCTTATTTATTGGCAGCCCTAAAGGCTTGTCTTCTGAAGTGGTCAAAGGTGAGCGGATAACTCGCATACCTGAAGACCCAAAAGTTTTATACTTACCAGAAGCCCAGCGAGGTATTTTAGTTTGTGGCGGCCCGGGTAGCGGTAAATCCTACTCTGCGATGAACCCAATTGTTCGCTCTGCTATTGACCAGGGACTACCCTTGATCCTATACGATTTCAAGTACGCACAACAGGAATCAGCAACAGCTAAGGGTAAAGGACAAGCGCCCGTCTTGGCTGGCTATGCTAGGGAGCGGGGCTATAAAGTGACTGTTGTCGCCCCTGGCTTCCCTGAATCAGCAATAGCTAATCCTCTAGATTTCCTCCGCAGCAATGAAGATTCAGAGATGGCCCGGCAACTTGCTGTCACAGTTAACCGTAATCTCAAGCTCGGCTCTGAAGATTCTAGCAATAGCTTTTTCACTAATGCTGGGGATCAGCTGGTACAAGCAGTTTTTATGCTGGCGAAAGGGACGAAATACCCAGACGTCATGATGTGCCAAGCTATCTTAGGTCTGCCCAAGTTAGTGCAACGTTTGCAAAATGCAGACCTAAATTTCTTAGTTAAAGAGGCGTTTTCACAATTTGTTTCTGTTGCTGGTAGCCCAGAAACAGCAGCGAGTATTGTTGGTACTGCAAGCGGACTTTTCAGTAGATTCATGGTTCCTTCTGCTTTAGCTGCTTTTTGCGGACAGACCAATATTCCCTTGGATCTCAAGGGACGCCAAATGGTGATCTTTGGGATGAACAAAGAAAAGCGTGATGTAATTGCGCCATTGTTAGTTTCTATTCTTCATCTTTTAGTAAGCCGTAATGTTGCGCTCAAACGCACTCACTCTCTTGTTTTATCTCTTGACGAACTGCCTACTTTGTATCTACCTGCTCTGGTCGATTGGCTCAATCAGAATCGGGAAGATGGCTTAATATCAATACTTGGCTTGCAAAACTTATCCATGCTTGAAGAAGTTTATGGAGAAAAGACTACTAATGCAATTTTTGGGGGCTGTGCTACTAAGATTATTTTCAATCCTCAAGATGATGTTGCCGCTGAAAGATTTAGCAATTATTTAGGAGATGAAGAAGTTCGTTACAAACTGCGCTCACGTTCTTCTGGTGGAAAAGGGGGAGCAAGTAATTCTATCTCGGATCAAATTAGTACACGCAAACTATTTTCTGTTAATCAGTTTAACAATCTCCCTGAAGGGAAAGCAGTTTTCATTAGTCCAGGTTTTAGATCTCGTGGTGAAACAAACTTACCTATTTTATCACGAATTAATATTTCTGATAACGACCCCCGCAATGGGTCAAAAGCCGAGAAAAAAAGTACAACGGCTTGGTATCAATGCCAAAAAGAACTTCGAGGTATATCAAATCTTCAAATGGTAGGAGAAGCCGAAATGAATCAACGACGAGCAGAGGCAGAAAAACTCTTGTCTTTGCTTAGTAAGAAAGATAGAATTAAGCAGGAAGCAGATGAGATTTAATCAAGGAATCTGACCATGAATATCTCTGATTACGATCAGCAACTTATTGATAAATTGCCATCCCAGATAGCAGCGCTAATAGACAAATATTTTTTCGAGATTATGAATGTTGCTGACAATTGGGAAAATCCTTGTTTGCCTGATAATTACGTGCCGAATGAGATTGAACTTTATACCTCTGAAGACCTAGAAAACCCGATTATTTCTATTTCTAATGGCGTTCTGGAGCGATATGCTTTTCCCAAAGAAGGCAATAATTGTTTGACTTCTACGCTCATGTTTGATGGAGAATTTGTGTACATTGAAATTGAAGGTAAAGAAGTTTTAAATAAGATGGGTAACGTTCCTTTTCCTGAGATGATTATCAACCCTGTTAGTCTCATAAACTCATTATTTGCAGGACGAAGCAATGATTGAAGATGGCAAGGCTAAAGACTTACAAAGAGATTATCTAGATATCCTAGATTCAATAATTAAAAAAATTCAGGTGAAAGCAAAAGAGAATGAAAGAGGTACTCAAGATATACATATCTTTTCTGGCCCCGCCAAAGTCTACCAAGCGTCTCCCGGCAAAGACCCTACTAGAAATTTGATAACGCCTGAGACGGTTGATGCTCTACAAAAGGCTTTCTCTGACCCAAAGAACACTCAAGGCTCTATCGTTATCAAGATTGGGTCAGAAAAAGTTTTTCAAGTTAAAAACCAAAAACTTGAGGTAGATAAACTAGGGCTTTCTGAATCTCTTGCTCAAGCTCAAAAACCTGTTGTTCCAGTTGAGCGAGAAGAAGGAGAACAAGTTAAATATCAGGTCTACAACATACCCGCTCTTGCGGAGCAAGTAAAAGAGTTACAGCAAAAGGTACAGTCTCAGGAATCACAAACTCCAGACGCTATTGCTAAACTTACATCTCAAGTTGATGAACTTGCCAAATCTCTAGAGAGACAGCAGGAGCTTATAGAAAAAACACAATTAGCATTGTCAAAACTTGAACAACGCCCAGCCCCCTCTCAAAACAGCAAACTTCAAAACTGGATAGGTAAGATTGAGTCAAAGGTCAAGGATACAGTCAAAGATTGGGTTGACAAAGCTAAGGATGCTATCACGCCAGAAACTACAAAACTCAAAAACCAAATTGAAGACTTAAAAACTCAGCTAAATCAACGGGTTGATAACCTAAAATCAGAAGTGCGAGCGCAGACTCAAACCCTCAAAGGTAATTTTAACTCTGCGGTAAATGATGTTAAACAAAACATTGATGACGGGATTAGCAACGTTAAGACAGAAATACAAAATACTCGCCAAGAGTTTACTAAGTCTATCAGTAATGCTAAAAGCGAAGCGATAGACCAAAGCGTTAAAGCCCTTTTAAGGCACTTGGGTACTAAAAATTCAGACGGTTCTTTAAGCTATACGAGCAAAAGCTTTGACTTTCAGCAGCAAGGTGGAACTGTAACAGTTAAGGCGAAAAATGGAGATACAGTTCTTCAGGATGGTGCTTTGTCTACTGAGGTTTCACCAGAACAAATGCAAGCGCTTGATAAAGTGCAGCCTATAGTTGATAAGCTAGATGCTGCTGAACAATCAGAAAAGTTAAACGAAGTTGAGTCAGAATCTCAAGCGCAATCTAGGGGAATATCTCGTTAATGTCTCAACCGTATTTGTTCTGATTGGTCTAATTCTTCTTTGTAGTCTGCTACTCTTTCAATAATTTTCGATTTCATACTTTTCATCACCCCACGAATGACCTTCATCTGCTCAAATTGAGGGTCATTTTCTTGATGGGGCTTTTTAAAATAACTCATAACTTCAAGTACTAAATTACCTAACTCCTCATTGCTCATCTTTTCAATCATTTCTGATACTTTTAATTCCATCTCACTACTTAAAACTTCTTTCTCCTCTTCTAGTTTCTGCTTCTTTGATTTCTCCAGGATCTCAGCTTGTTGTTCAAGCAATACTTTCCTGACCACCCTCAACCCTTGCGTTTGGAGGTCATCTTCGTTTTCATGCTCTTTAAAATAATCTGCTATGTACAAATCCAGCTTCGCCAAATCTTCATCCCTCATCAATTCCAACTGCTTTCTAAATTTCTCTGACATCGCAATCGCATTAGGCGACATAGTGGCCTTGACTTCTAATCTTTGCTGCTGCTCTTGGGGAGTTACTCGCTTGGGTAGTTCTTCTTCTGAACGCAAATACTTCATGTCCCTAATCCAGCGTTTCCACTCTGATAATTTCATTGCTTGGTGACTGAGCTTTTCATAGGCCAGTCCCCCTTGTGCCACGATGAAATCATCAGCCCCTTTCTCAGGGCCTATAAGATCTACGACGCTGACCGATGCCCCTACTTTCTTTAGTAGTTTACCTGTTGTAGATATAGCCGATTCAATGTTTTGCTTCGTTTCTGGCTTTGTTTCATAATCGAAACAGAACTTGATTGAGCGCCCTTTGGTTGCAAAGGGCGCCAATTCTTGATGCAGATGTGCTTCTCCCTTAACAATAGTGCCATCCTCCATCACAGTTTTTTCACGCCGATAACCAGTGGTAATTCCTGGTAATCCAATCGTTGCATGACCCTGGCTTAGTAGGCTAGCTGCTTTTTTGGCCCCTTCAGTGAGCGTAATTGGTATGTTATGCTTCCACACACAATACCAGAATCCACTAGCGCGCTCGCTCAAAGATGGTTCGACCCCAGCTTTTTTGTAAATCTTGTCTGCAATGTGTTCTGGCACATCCAGTAGAAAAATGCTCCCTTCTACTTGTGGCGGGTGTTCATACTTAATAAACTTGCCTGGTTTATCCGCTTTCGCTCTTGGGTTATTTGGTTTCAAGCATCCCCAAAGTTTTGATTGCGGTTGTTGCCCCGGCTCCAGATGAAGAAACGAGCGTGGATCTACCCCCGCACTACACCACCAACCACCATGATCCAAGTGAGCATAAGTATCTAACCATTTCTTAACTAATACTCCTGTATTGATCCGATGAGCTTTTTCATCAAATTTTTCACTATACAATAAACGCCCCCAGGCTTCATGCTGTCCTTCTGCTACGTCGTACTGGAGAGTCTTGAAATTGAGCTTTGCTATGTCTGGGTGAATTGCACTCTCTTCTACCAACTCCAACCAATGTTTTGCTTCAATGTGATTTGGTGCTTCTGTCTTTTCAGGTGTCCAAAAAGCAACTGTTGGAGGAGGACTTATGAGGATGGGGGCTGAAAAGTCCACTGTCCCTTGCTTACGGTTTGGTACACCAATAACTTCTGTCCCAGTTTGTTTAACCTCGACTGCTGGGCATGGCATCTGTTTTGCAGCTTTCGGCTTGGGTTTTGGACTTTGAGCTACATCTACATCTATATTGATAAAGATTGCCGTAGCTTCGGGAAATTCTGCTTTCTTTTGCCTGACTTGCTGCCTTAATAGCTCTAATGCATTCTCCTTGGCTTTCGACTCTTGTGCCAACTCCACCAAGCGCGCTGGATCTTCGGTATAAATTTTTAGTTCATGCCTGGCTCGACTGGCAGCAACATAAAAACTTTCTTGCCCAATGGTATGGTCTGCCGAAATCAACACATGATCCGCAGTCTTCCCCTGGCTACTGTACGTTGTACTCACAAGCGCATAGTCTAAGTTTTGCGCTTGGGATAAGCTGATGGATTCGCTACGATCACTGTCAAGATATTTAATCTCGGCTTGACCACCAGCGATCGCCGCAACTACAAATCCTTGCCCATTACGCCTTTCTAGTTGGCGATCGTTTTTCTTCCATTGCAGATGATCGCCCACCGCAATTTCAATCTCTTGTCTTTGGTATACGGCTTTGTCAAATGCTGTATCGACTTCTAAATGCTTGCCATCATCACTTTTGAGAGTTAAAGAGTCGGTAGTTTGACCTACCACTTCATACAGTTGGCCCTTGGTAAGTCCACGCCGTTTGTAATCGCGTGTCGGCATGACTACATCCCCAATTTCAAAGTTATGGGCAAACCGCATCTGTACTTTTGATAAATTCTTGGTTTGTAATTGGGTGATGGTTGCAATTTCTCCTAAAGTTCCCTCATCTTTGAGATGAGAGCGAATGGCTTGGGTAATGGAGAGTCTTTCTATATTTGTCCCGGCTAATACAAGGGTTTTGGCTCGTTGCTGTGGTGTCGCCGCCATATAATCACTGGCTATAGCTTCTGCTTTTGATTCTGCATCTACAGTTTTTATCGAGCCATTTGCTAATAAACGCTCAAAACCCGCTTCTATTCTGCCATCGGCAATCAAATCTACTGCCAGCTTCAGTTCTGGGTCTTTCTGCCTTAAAGACTCATTCATGTATGCGGTTTCAATTCCCGCCTGTTGCAAAGATTTAAAAGGGTTGCCTGCTTCTACTGCTGACATCTGCCGAGTGTCACCGACTAAAATCACTCTGGCTTGTTCCTGGGTTGCCCGTTGTAGCAGCGCATAAGCATCCTTTGCACTTAATAAACCAGCTTCGTCCACAATCCAAACTTGATTCGGTTCTATTAGGGGTGGTGGTTCAGTTACAAGTAATCTCGCAACAGTTTCCGATTGAACCTCTAACTCTTGACTCAATACTTTGGCGGCTGCTGAACTGGGGGCAAAGCCAATGATAGTGTATCCCGCATCAGTTGCTAGCGCTTTCAATTGGGAGAGCGCAAAAGTCTTACCAGCCCCAGCGACACCTTGCCACGCTATAAATTGGTCAGATGTTGTTGCAGCTAGTTGTACCGCTTGGCGCTGTCCGGTGTTGAGAGAGGTTTTTTCTAGATAACTCTGTGCTACCTCCGGGTGTAACATTGGGTTAACTTTCCCTTGACCATCGGACATCAGTCCAATAGTAGCAATTTCTCGTTTGACCGCATCCCATGTAGTGTATTGTCTCTCTAGTCCTGGTAAAACGATTAATTCTTGATGCTCTCTAATCAGTGGTTCAATCGCTCGAAGATCAGTGGCTAAACGTTCCTCTAGGATGAATTTTTCCAAATCCTCTTGTGTAAACGCTACATTCCTCTCGTTGCAATGAGCGATCGCATTATTCAGGGCATCAATCAGACTTTTTTGCTCAACTATTTCATCCGCTTGCTGAGAGCTTGGCTCTCCCCCTTTGACGAAGGTAAGACCCAATGCCGCAACTTCTTGTTGCCACAGCGATTTTAATTCATCCTCTGTCACCTTTTGCTTACGTTGTCTGGTTTGATCCCAGATTTTCTCACGTTCTGCCCAAGTTGAATTAGCACCAGATGCAGCTATAATCTGTTGTCGCCGTTTAGAAAATGCCTCTAACTCCTGTTGTTTGAACCCCTTAATCTCAAATTGTCCATGCTGACGCTGCTCTACCTCATACCCCAACTTCTGGACTTCACGCGCCAAAAAGCTTTGGTATGTCATCCCCAGGAATTTCTTATTGGCGAATATCTCCGAATTGCCCAGGCTCAACCACCTACCATCAGGTGTTTGCGTCATATTCATTAGCAGACAGTGTGTGTGCAGATGTGGGTCTAATTCCCGACTTTCGATGTGGTCAAATTGGGCGACGACCAAATTACCAGTCTTAACTCTATGCCTGCCGTTATCATCTGTCACTCTGGTATAAACGTAACGCTGCTCTATCAGTTGCAGCACTTCTTTCAATGCCTGATGGTGAGCATCGATTAAACGAGCATCCCCACCTACTAAAGCCATCAAGCTTACACTTTTGGGCGCAGAAAATGTACAGTCTAACGCTGCCCTGCGTTCTTCTCCTTTTCCTTTAACTACTCTGGCATTTAACTGTTCACTCCCCTGGGGCGATCGCCCTTCGATGACATTTTTAAAAGCATCTTCGTTATCGATCTCTCCCGACAAACCCAATTTCTCAGCCCCTTGACCACTCCACCGCGACTTTCCCTGGTGGTAGTAGTTCTTGACGAAGTAATTTACCGCCATTTCAGAAGAAACATTAGCAGCTGTTAGCATCGCATCCCAACTCCATTTGCAAGTCGAGATCTACTTACTCTGGTCAAGAAACTCTGGTTATTTTCTCTGAAGACCAAATAATCACTACTCTTGTACCTATTGAAGTCAAAGTTAATCACCGTTATCAAACAGAAGTAAGTTTGATGACGAGTCAAAAAGTTTTGGAGAGGCTTGGACTTCAACAAATTTTTTATTCATTCTTGATGATGACATTTAATATAGCAAATAACTCGAAAAACTTTCCGCCAAACTTGGCGTACTGTGCGTCATAAAATCAAAACATTATTTTGCAATAAACTAATCATAAAAAATTTCTATTTGACGCACATTTGACGCCAAATTGCCGATAAAGCGACGTGAATGTGACGTAAATTTGACATAGTTTAGCCGCAGATGTGACGCATTATTGACGTATTCTCATTAGCAGAAATAAATTGACAATACATAGCTATTTTTTGTCATATAATATTTGTTATTGACGACTATTCGACTGATGATTGACGAGTATTTGACTCCTGATTGACGTAAAGTTGACGCATTCTATATTTGACGCATAAGTGACGAGTATTTGACGCATAAGGAAAATTAAGTTGATGGCAGATTTGACTTTAGGAGTAGATCCGGGAGGCTCTGGTCTCAAAGGATTTTTTACTTTAGATACTTTCAAACCTGAATTGATTTTAATGGAGCCAGAAGTAGCTGTTGTACCGCTTCACAGTCTAGAAGCTTATGAGCAAACCAAGATTGGCAACTCTTCACCTGAAAATAACGCCTGGATTGAATATAAAGGGCAACATCAAGCAGTGGGTTTTCTAGCTAGGAAAAGATTTTATGCCGATTTACAACTACAGAAACGCAAGTTTGAGCTAGCACTTCCTAAAGTCTTAGCAATGGTTGGTGCGATCGCTGAGAAACATGAACTACCTAATGGGTCAACAATCAAGTTAGGAATTTTACTGCCTTGGGGAGAATATCAGGATAGAGATTTGTTTAAGACATTAGTCACAGAGGCTCTTGCTAATTACAAATTCCGGGGTCAGCCCAAATCTTTTTTAGTAGAGTCATTTATTTGTTTGCCTGAAGGTGGGGGAGTTTTAAGCAGAGGACGCCCTCCTGGTTCTAGCCTTAAAGACCAAACAGTAGCAGTTGTAATGCTTGGTTATCGGGATGCATCTATATTGTTGGTAGAACGTGGTGAGATGTCTGTTGGACGTACCGAGTCATTAGGATTCGCCAAGATGGTTGATAGAGTTAAAAGTCAAACTTCCGCGTTAGACCAGCACAAACTGGTTACAGCTATGTGCAAAGCTGGTAAAAATGTCTCTGGTAAAGCTTTAGAGTCATTGGTCGTATCATTAGATTCAGCTTACAAAAGTCATGAACTATCAACTATCCGAAAAGCAATCTCCAACGCTAGGGAAGAATACTGGATGATGCTTTCACAATGGCTCAAACTTCATGTCACGCGCTCTGCTGATGAAATTATTGCTGCTGGTGGAACCGCGAATTTTTTTCGCTCTGAGCTGAATGGCACTAAGAAAAGCTCTAAGCTATGCTCCATAATGATTACAGGCATTTATGCGATTAATGAGTCAAGGAGTAGCAGCGATCGCGATTTTTTGTAGGTGTCGTGAATATAGGTGC
>NZ_VJXY01000015.1 GCF_014831675.1 Komarekiella delphini-convector SJRDD-AB1
ATTTTTTCTGTCATTCTTTTACTGTAGTCAAAGCGTTATTTGAAATCTCAATTCATTGTCAATTTTTTGACTACCCAAAGCTTCATGAGTATGGTGTTTTCTCAGAAATGACTTAGGATTGCTATAGAAATCAGGACTTTTGTAATAAGTTTAGTTATTAATATTATTTGAATTAGGAATTAGCAATTATTACAGTTCGTAAAGGGCGGCAACTCGTTCATCTATTTCTTTTTCCCATGTTTCACAGTTAACGCCTTTTGCGTCTAAGCTTTGTACTAGTTGAGATATGACTTCACGTTCAATAGCAGAAGCGTTAGGTATGGGAATTTTATTCATGTAAATACTGCGTAATTCTAAACTTTTGCCTAAAAGTTCAGAACACATACTTTTAAAATATTCCCAGACATTTGAGGAGTTAAGATTTCAGACGTGCATAAATTACGTGAAAAATATTATTAGTACCAGCGAATGCTAATAAGCGGATGCTAATAATAAGGGGTCATCTGCAAGTTCATTAGCAACTGCATCAGTAAATGTTCTATGAGAAAGCTCTTTATTAACTCGTTCGTAGTTCAACTGACTCCAAAATAATTTTTTGACTGCATCAAAACTTTTCAGATTTTGGAGTGAATTTAAGACAGACTGTTGCAGTTTCAATACAGACATAAATATCAAACCTGTGCCAGTTGTATGTTTTTCCTAAAAAAACGCAACAAAATCTGACCACAAGGCTTACACCTCGCAGTAATTCTGAAATTTTTAGAGGATTAAAAATTGCCGCTAGTCACATTAAAATCTGCTGCGGTTACGTCCAAAGTTTATGCAATAGGTAAACAAAGCCTAATATATAGTCAGTTTTTAGCCTGATTTTGTAAATTAAAGTAGCAAGCTACTGCTAATTGATTAATAGTATTTTTTACAGTAAACTTATAATTGAAACACATTAACTACTCTGTAATTAAATATTTCTAAAAGTAGTTTTACCAAAGAAAGCTACAAATCAAATTTAATTTACCCCATACCTTGCTACCGCAGTAAAATCACTGAAATCGGCAAGGAATGGTATAAAAGTTATAAACCTTTGGAAAACTCCGTAAGTGAAGTGTAATACTGAAATAGATGCTTTATGCGATATAAAGCAAAACGGAGAAACTTTTTAAGGTGTTCGCCGACAAAGCTAATAATAGAATTGCGGTCAATCGTGAACACCCTAAAAATATTTGGTATATTACTCATGGTCAGACGCTTAAGCAGCCGTAAAATCCCTTATATGGCTGTGCTTGTGCTTGTTATATGCTTTACTCTGGTAGGCGTGCATTCATTTGGTCAAACAATTATGACATCAGCACCCCAACTGCTGACCGACCCCTTTTTGCAATTGCCAACTGAAACTTCAGTACGAGTAGTTTGGTTTACTGAGTTTGCTGGTGTTAAACACATAGTCAGCTACGGTGAAAATCTCAAACAAACTGTCAAGGCAAGTACTACTCAACTCAGTCGCATACGCGAAGACCAGCAATCGCGGGTAGCAAGCCAAACCCAAAACGGACAAGTTTATCAAGAACCTGTTAAACGCGACATTTGGCGACATGAAGCTGAGGTGACTGGTTTAACTCCCGGTATGCGTGTTCCTTATCGTATCACAAGTGTGCACAAAGATGATGAGAGTGTTAGCAGCGATGTTTTTACCCTTGCAGCCACGCCAAAACCAGGTACACCGCTGAAGATTTTGCTGACCTCTGACCATCAATTGAAACCGATGACAGCAGCAAATCTGCAAAAAGTGGTGGAGACAGTTGGACAAGTAGACGGAGTATGGTTTGCTGGTGATTTAATCAATACGCCCGATCGCGCCTCAGAATGGTTTGATGATAATAGTGGTGGTGCGCTGTTTCCCGGTTTGCAAGGTCGTGCCAAATATGAAATAACCCATAATGGCGTTAAAACAACTTACACTGGCGGGAAAATTATTCAATATGCACCTATGTTTACTTGCATTGGTAATCATGAGGTGATGGGACGGTTTGCTAGTACGGGAAGTTTAAACAATGAATTTGATAATACGATTCCTCGTGCAATTTCCCAAAAATTGTATAGCGGTAAATCCCTAATAGATAATTCTTTTAATACTTTTACCTACGAAGAAATTTTCACTCTCCCAAAAAGTAAAGAGGGTGGAAAAAGGTATTATGCAGTTAGCTTTGGTGATGTGCGTCTGGTAGTACTGTATGTTACTAATATGTGGCGGACTCCCAGCTTAGATGGAAAGAATAAAGGTAGATATCGGGAAGCAGAAAAAGATTTAAATAATCCTGAAAAGTGGGGTTATGGACAGATTATTTATGAACCAATTGCTAAAGGCAGCACGCAGTACAATTGGTTAAAGGCAGAACTTAAAAGCCCTGAGTTTAAACAAGCAAAATACAAAGTTGTGATGTTTCATCATCCACCTCACACACTGGGTGATAATATCGTTCCTGCATATACAGACCCAGTACAGATAATTGAACGGGATGATGGCAAAATTAAAGCAGTGCGTTACGAATATCCTAAAGACGCAGATTATATTATCCGCGATGTTGTCCCCTTGCTAGAAACGGCTGATGTACAATTAGTATTCTATGGACATTCCCATTTGTGGAACCGCTTTGTTAGTCCTAATGGAATGCACTTTCTAGAAACATCTAATGTTGGTAACACTTATGGCGCTGCTTGGGGTGAAAGAAAGCGAGAAGTACCAACTGGGTATCAAGAGGATTATGTTAAGCAAGGCAATCCTAATGGTTTAGAACCTATAGTACCAGCGATCGCACCCTTGTTAGGCGAAGATGGTAAACCAATGCCCTATATTGCCAGTAAGGATATTACGGTTTTCAGTATCTTTGATACGGGGACAGGTACGATAAGTAGTTATCGTTTTGATACCCGCAAGCCAGATTCAGAGGTTGTGAAATTTGATGAATTTAAGCTGAAATAGTCGCTAATTTATTCTAAATCAACATAAAGTCTTTGAAAACGCGATTTATCGCGTCTCTAAATCAGGGTTTTCGGCTTATCTGTACTGTATTGGGGCATTAAGAGCGAGCTGATTTGGTACTCATAGCACTTATAAGTCTAATCTGCCGATTCTTCCAGTTAACGCAGCGAAGCTGCCAGAAAGCTTCATTCTGAAGTTTTTAGTAGAATAGGGCGATCGCACTCAGAGTTGCAAGATGAAGAGTGAAACTGCTCTGCAAAAGCTAGCGCGTATTAGTAGAATTTTATTTTATGAAATCAATTCAGCCTTATCAACCGTTGCTCTTGCGTATTCTGCATGGACTCACTGGTCTTTTTCTCATTGCTGCAATTCTGACTGCTTTCTGGACTTATGATCTTTATGATGGCCGATGGGGAAGAATTCCACTTCCTTCCTATAAAGAAATTGAAGGTTTGCACGGAACTTTTGGGCTGTGTACCTTGCTAATTTTCCCTACCTTTGTTCTCTATGCGTTTCATAGGGGGCAAAAGCGGCTTATTCAACCCGATTCTTTCTCTAAATTAGCTGAAGTTGGTAAACCAATTTGGTGGTACACGTTAAACCGTTTTACCAACACGTTTACGCTTTTTGCATTAAACTTTGCCCTCTTCAGCGGTAAGATGATGGATGAAACATGGCTGCCAAAGGGAGAACTCAACCATACCTGGTACTACGCACACTTAATTGCCTGGGTGATTATGGTTGTTTCCATCGCTGTTCACATCCTCATGAATGCAAGGGTGGGTGGACTAACGCTACTACTATCAATGCTAAATTGGCAATTCCGTGACAAAGATAGTCCGGTTCTGTGGTCTACTCATCTCTCCAGATGGTGGACGAACCTGCGTCGGGGTTCATGGTCAAAAGGCTTCCAGTCACCGCTTGCATTGGCTGTCATAGAGTTTATAATTTTGCTTAGCATTACGGCTGCCTGGATTATTCCACTTTTTAAGTAGTCGAACACACAGTTTTTGTATTGGCTCAATAACAAGTTAGTAGAAAATTGACTACAAATTATCGACGTTTTGATACCCGCAAGCCAGATTCAGAGGTTATAAAATTTGATGAATTTAAGTTGAAATAATCACTAATTCATTCTAAATCAATATCAAGCGATCGCAGTCTTTCTGCTAACCGTTCAGCCCGTTGGCGTTCTTGTTGTAACTCTAGGTTTTGTTGTTGTAACTCCAATTGTGTCTGTAATGCGGTTTCCTCTGGTGTTGGCACTAAAACACCTTCAGAAGTAAAGTAACGTAGTTTGCCTGAATCTATACCCAGGTACAAATCTAACTCCTGACTCCAGCGCCAGCCATTACCATTAGGTAGAATATCTTGATATTCACTTCCTACTAGGCGCAAACCAGCAAATTCTAAAGTGTCTGGAGAAAAATAGAAATATTCTGGTGTATGGAAACGGTCTTGATATAGGTTTTTTTTCAAATTTCGGTCTATATCGGCGGTGCTGGTTGAGAGGAGTTCAATAATCAAATTAGGATATTTACCATCTTCTTCCCACACTACCCAAGAGTTGCGGGGATGCTTTTGTGTCTGTTTAACTAAGAAAAAATCAGGGCCATGAAAATCACGATTTCGCAGTTGTTGGCGACTAAAATAAATGGTGAGATTAGCACCAATAAAGTAATCATTTCTGTCACGCCACAGCCATTCTAAGCAAGTGACAAGCAGCAATAGCTGCATATAATGCAGGGAACTTTCCATTTCCGGCTCATCGCTATATAGCTGACTAGCGTCAGGCATGATGGCGTCTAGTTGTTGAGGAGTCAAAACCATTTGGCTGTGCCTCACCACTATTGGGGCTAATTTATATTATCGTCATTAAAGGATCGTCTGATGCTATCTTTCATAATTTGTGGTCTGTAGGTAACATCACTCGTTCGTAAAAAATATTAACAGTTAACTGAAAAATTTCCTTCATTAACAAAAGAAGTTAATTGTAAAGCGATATTACAAACCTTGCAAAAATATTTAGAAATTGTCTAGAAACCAAACATGGCTCTAACGTAGAATTTATAGGAGAGACTTGAGGCAAATGTGATGACCACGAGTAATATTCAAAAATATCGGTTTGTCTGTACCCTGACCTTTGGTGATATATATGGTCAAATAATTGTTTGGTTGATCACAATTACCCTAAGTTTGGCCTCAGCCTTGGCGCTAATGGGTGCTAGGCGACCAGTGTATGCTTTAGCAACGGTGGGTCTTGTCGTTCTGCTATCGCTACCTTTCTTGCTGTTTGCATTTGTCACTACATTGTTAAATCATATTGAAGTAACTCCTGTAGATGCAGCAACCAAGACCGAACCTATACCTGGTAATATTTCTCAGCAACAACCTGTACAAGCGGCTGGCTGAGTAATTTTCCGACTCAAATCTGAAAACCAACATACTAGCTTCTGCTTGGAGCTTTTCACAAAATCAAAATCCAAAGTTGAAATGATATCCCTGCCTAAAGACAGGGAATTTTTTTGTTGAGATGCGGAAGTTCTGAGGTTTTTGAGCATCAAACTTTTCTCTACAACGCACTGTCTGATGAATCACGTCTCTACAATAGAACAGCAGCTTTTTGCAGTCGAGGGCTAATTATGCTAGAACATGACGTGATTATTGTTGGGGGCGGATTGGCGGGATGTCGCGCTGCTGTGGAAATCGCCCGTACTAACCCCAGCTTAAACATTGCTGTGGTTGCCAAAACCCACCCCATTCGTTCTCACTCGGTGGCTGCTCAAGGTGGTATGGCAGCCTCACTAAAAAATGTTGATTCAGAAGACAGTTGGAAAGCACACGCTTTTGATACTGTCAAAGGTTCCGACTACTTAGCAGACCAAGATGCAGTAGAAATTCTCGTCAAAGAAGCGCCAGATGTGGTGATTGACTTGGAACACATGGGCGTTTTGTTCTCTCGCTTGCCTGATGGTCGCATTGCTCAAAGGGCTTTTGGTGGACATTCCCACAACCGCACTTGCTACGCCGCTGATAAGACCGGTCACGCGATTCTGCACGAATTGGTAAACAACTTGCGGCGTTATGGTGTGCAAGTTTATCAAGAGTGGTATGTCATGCGCCTGATTTTGGAAGAGGGTCAGGCGAAGGGTGTGGTGATGTACAGCCTCATAGATGGGCATATAGAGGTCGTGCGGGCTAAAGCGGTGATGTTTGCGACGGGGGGATATGGTCGTGTTTATAACACCACCTCAAATGATTACGCTTCCACTGGTGATGGTTTAGCAATGACTGCGATCGCAGGTTTGCCCCTAGAAGATATGGAATTTGTCCAATTTCATCCCACGGGTTTGTATCCTGTAGGTGTGCTGATTTCCGAAGCAGTACGGGGCGAAGGGGCGTATCTGATCAATAGTGAAGGCGATCGCTTTATGGCGAACTACGCACCTAGTCGCATGGAACTGGCTCCTCGTGATATTACCTCACGGGCGATCACTTACGAAATTCGCGCAGGTCGCGGTATTCATCCTGATGGTAGTGCTGGCGGCCCCTTTGTCTATCTTGACTTGCGCCACATGGGCAAAGAAAAAATCATGAGCCGCGTTCCCTTCTGTTGGGAAGAAGCACACCGCCTAGTAGGCGTTGACGCAGTAACTCAGCCGATGCCAGTCCGCCCAACAATTCACTATTGTATGGGTGGTATCCCAGTTAACACTGATGGTCAAGTCCGTAGTAGTGGCGATGGTCTAGTTGATGGTTTCTTTGCCGCTGGGGAAACATCTTGTGTTTCTGTTCATGGTGCAAATCGCCTTGGTAGTAATTCCCTGCTGGAATGCGTGGTTTATGGTAAGAGAACTGGTGCTGCGATCGCTCAGTATGTACAAACACGTAAATTGCCCTCTGTAGACGAGCAACGTTATGTAACAGAAGCCCAGCAACAAATCCAAGCTTTGCTAGAGCAGCCAGGACAGTACCGCATCAACCAAATTCGTCAAGCCTTCCAAGATTGCATGACTCAATTTTGTGGTGTTTTCCGCACCGAAGAACTAATGCGTGAAGGTTCGCAGAAATTAGCACAGATACAACAGCAATACCCACAAATTTATTTAGATGATAAAGGTAGTTGCTGGAATACAGAAATCGTGGAGGCTTTAGAACTACGGAGTTTGATGATAGTAGGGCAAACAATTTTAGCATCAGCCTTAAATCGCCAGGAAAGCCGTGGCGCACACTTCCGCGAAGATTATCCCCAACGAGATGATACTAACTTCCTTAAGCACACAATGGCTTACTATTCACCAGCAGGAATTGATATTCAATATCGACCAGTGGTAACTACCATGTTTGAGCCAAAAGAGCGGAGATATTAATTGTGTCTTGAGGATTAAAAAATACTTTTCTTAGTCCTTAAGACACAAAATCATGCAGCAAATATAAGTTTTGGCGACAATCTTGATTTAGAAACGCCAGATAGTGTCTAAATAATCATCTACTTGCTGACTATCTTGATCAATATATGCAAGTTAAATACGGAATAACTTCATATTCGTGTAAATACGGATGTTTATTTCGCAAAGCTTGTTGATTTACTTGACACGAAGTGTAAATACTGGGAAACTCGTATAAAGATGAAGAAAAAATAAAAGTTTTATCACTAAAACATAGCCTTTGACAGTTTTGTCATCAGGGTCTTCGTCAAGGTTATTAATACACCTCTATATTAAGAGGATGTATCTGCAAGTATTAAATGTTTTCCCTATTTTGTTCCTCCGTAAAAAGAGGATAATTTCGGCTATGAATCTCGCAAACCTTTAATCAATTAAAGCCACTGTATTACAGAGGTTTATTTTGCTGTAGCAAGTTGTAAAAAATTTGCTTACGCAAGTATTACATCTTTTCTAATAGAGATTTAGGATGTTACGAAATGCTTGGCTGATCACCAAATAGTTTTCACACATCTTTTGACATTTACCCAAGCAAAGAAAATAAGAATGTTGTTCAGGTATTCTTGGTGGGATAGCCTTCCTTTTGCTATGACAATTTTTCAGTTAGTGCTAAATATTTACTTGGCGTTAACTTGGGAATCGCACAGTCTTTTAGATAATCTTCTGTATTATCCGCTTTGTCTGTTTATATTTTGGTACAACGCTCTAGTTGCAACTCACAATTTTGTCCATACACCTTGGTTTCATTCAAAATTCCTGAATAATTTATATGCGGTAGTAAACTCTGCTAATCTAATTTCTCCTGTAACGCATTACCGTCATATTCATTTCAATCATCATCGTTATGGTAACGATAGACAAGATGCACACGGTCAGACTCAAGATCTTTCTTCTACCTTTGCTTATGGTAAAAATGGTCAAAGTGAAAATGTCATAACTTACTGTGCTTTGGCAATTCTTCGGGATGACATGACTAACTCATTTCATCACGCGGAGAAACACAAAGAAAGTGTTCAATTGTATTTAGAATCAGGTGCTTGTATTTTGGCAATTATTGGATACTTGCTGATTTCATGGAAGTTTTTTTTATTCTTTGTGCTTCCCATATTTTATTTTGGTTGGTTCATAACGTATTTAGCGAATTATTATGAACACTTTGGCGCTACACCTGAAAATTTCTATGCCAATTCAACCAGTCATTATGGTCGCATCTACAATCTACTTTTCTGCAATGAAGGTTATCACCAAGAACATCATCTGCGACCAAACGTTCATTGGAGTCAAAGACCTAAAATCTATCAAAATCTTCGTGATGAACTAGACAATGTGACTAGAGTGATATTGAAATTTCCACCTCCGCTAGGCTTCCTAAATAACATCGGCAAGATTGAGACTTCAGCTAGATAAACTGTGCAGTAATGATAACAGTTATTGGAGAAGTCAATTGCTGTCCTAAATTTTTTAAATTAAGTGTTTCAAACTTATGGCATGGATACATATTCTGATTGCAGGTCTTTTAGAAACAACATGGGCAGTCACTTTAAAGTGGAGTAACGGATTTACAAACTTTCTACCAACCGCAGCAACCACTGTTGTTACAATCCTGAGTTTTTACTTTTTATCACAAGCACTAAAAACACTTCCGGTTGGAACTACTTATGCGGTACTGGCTGGTATTGGAGCTATCGGTACTGTGATTGCAGATATTGTCTTCTTTGGTGAGAGCTACGGACTATTTCGCTCTCTTTGCATTGGTTTGATTGTTCTTGGTGTTATGGGTTTAAGGATACTTTAAAATGCTTTTAGTAAAAACACAGATTGCATCTAGCAAAGTTCATGGTATTGGATTATTTGCCGACCAATTTATTCCCAAAGGAACAGTAACATGGCAATATCATCCCGATTTTGACTCTGCTTATTCTGAAACTGACATATTAAGAATGCCTGCTCCGGCTAGAGAAATCTTTTGGAAGTATGCTTACTATGATAAAGAATTAGGGCTGTATGTCCTCTGTTCTGATGATCAAAGGTTCATCAATCATGAGCCAGATTTTCCGAACATTATCTCTACTCCCCGACAAGATGTGACAGCACGCGACATCCTACCAGGAGAGGAACTGTTATGCGATTACAACTGCTATGACGATACATATTTTATGCGAGTCGGTATGCCGCATTTGTCTAAAACAACTCTAGTTTTTAATCAAGTAATGCAGCAGACTGCTCCAATTTTTCAAGAATCACATATCTCTGCATGAACTTATTAAAGCAGTTCCAATGAAACAAGTTTCTTCTCCGTCTCCTTTGCTCTCTTCCTTGACTACCTTGACTCACAACTGGGGCAGATGTACAATACCTAACGTATAGAAGGGGAGTAGCTACTGGCTAAAAAGATTAAAAGCCAGTGCATCTGAATCAACATACTGGCATTAAGCCTGGTTCAGGTGGCAAATAATTAATATTTGAAAGCGAGACCTTCACTAAGTTCACATCAAAAAGTGTGTGCTTGGTGAGGTCTTTTGGCTCTTGTCAAGCTCACATCGGTAAACGATTCTTTAGGAGCTTGAGAGAGTGTTAACAGCTTTTACCGCAGGTTTATTATTAATTACAGTTTCAGAGCTAGGTGATAAAACATTTTTTATCGCTGTAATTTTGGCAATGCATCACTCGCGGCGGCTGGTATTCATAGGAGTGACAGCCGCTTTAGCTGCGATGACAATCCTTTCGGTGCTGTTAGGGCAAACAGCGGCTTTGTTGCCAAAAGTTTATATTCATTACGCCGAAATAGCTTTATTTTTTGTTTTTGGTATTAAGCTGCTGTACGAAGCGAGTAAAATGTCTGCCTCTACTTGTGACACAGAAGTTGTAGAAGAAGCAAAAGCAGCAGTGGAACAGGCAGATTTGCAGCTACCAAAACGCAAAACCCCCTTAGCAATTTTAATAGAAGCCTTTGTATTGACATTTATGGCAGAGTGGGGAGATCGCACGCAAATTGCTACCATTGCTCTAGCAGCTGGAAACAACCCAATTGGGGTAACGATGGGTGCAATTTTAGGTCATGCCATTTGTGCTGCGATCGCTGTTATCGGTGGCAAAATGATTGCTGGTCGTATTTCGGAGCGTCAACTCACTTTTGTCGGTGGATGCCTATTTCTCATCTTTGGTGTCGTTGCCGCCATTGAAGGAGCGTGAGGAGAGAAAAGGAGGGGGAGAAGCTATTAGAGATTGGACGGAGCATGGGAAAAGAGAATTATTTTTTTGCTCCTCTGCTCCTCCACTCCCCCTACTTAGGTGTATCAGATGAGGGCACAGGAGGTACAGGAGGTACAGCAGGAGCCTGAGATGGAGATGCTGCTGTCTTGTTGATTTCGTCTTTGTACTGAGCAGGTGCTAGAGCCAAGGCAGTATCGAATAAAGGTTTTGCTTCTGCGACTTTGCCTTGTTCTTTCAGAAGCATTGCCTTTGCTAAAACAGGACGAAAATCCTTAGGATCTTTTTGAATTGCTTGATCATATACAGAGGTAGCTTGTGGATAATTCTTCTGAGAAGCATGAACAGTTCCTAATAGTACCCGCACCGCGATCGCATCTACACTTCCAGGTTGAATTTTATTCGCTTGAGCAGCATTAGAGAGGGTATCTTGGAGCAAACCAATAGCTGCTTCCGGGCGTTGTTGACTCAGCAACAGAGCTACCATTCCTCGCAAAGCATTCAGATCACCCGGTCTCGTGGCTAAAATTGAGCGATAAGCTTGAGCCGCTCCTTCCTTGTCGCCAATTTGCTGTTTTGCTTGAGCTAGCAGCACTGCATATTCTGACTGTTCTGGATTCAGCTTTGCTAACTTTTCTAAAGGTTCAATTACCGCTTGAATATCAGTCGGTTGCACCTCGCCTTTTGCTTTTTGACTTAACAATGTCAACCGTGCCTGTAACAAACCTTTGAGCGCAGTTTGATTTTCTGGTTCCCGTTGTAAAACCAGTTCATAACCCCGTACTTGGTCTTCTAATTGTGATTTTTGGTCAGAGGAAGGTGAGCTGCCTCTGGTATTAGAAGTATTTTGGTTTGAAGGTGGCGTATTATTAAATGCTCTAATTATGGGAACTACGGAAACACCCACAAAAGCAAGAACTGCTATGACCAAAACGACCTTTACTATCCAGCGATTGCGTGGTTGAGACACAATTTTGTCCTTCTCCTGAACTCTAATGACATTATCATTTACACAAATTGGAAAGTTAAAAATTTCCAAAACCTTGCGGAATTCCGCCAATTGCCTGTGAATTTTATAACAAATAACTATCCACACTGCTAAAGTAAGTGATGACTTTAGGAGGAGCCGCCAGAATCGTAGCTATGATATGCTTCCGAAACTAGTGTAAAGGCGCTAAACGACACATTTAGTATATAAATGATGAATTTAGCGTCTTTAGAATTGTATAGGGCGCTCTGATGTAACTTTGTTGAAAGAAAATATACTTTCACCAGCCGCACAAACGCTCTTTTCAGCCGCCTTAGTAAAATCCCACAATGGGATGTGTCTCCGCCGCAAGGAGTTTTTATGAATTCCGACCTGATGCCGTTGCCTGAACCTTCTAATTCTTCTGCCTCTAACCAGGGCCCAACTAATATAGAACCAGCCGCTAATGTTAATACTGTACCAGTCAAAGTCACTAAGCTAGAGAATTCGCCCGTTAACTCTAGTGATGCCTCAAATGAGAACTTAGCTAATCGGCAGCAACCGATTCCACCTCCCAGTGAACCAATGCAGTACCGAGCGATCGGTTTAGTTCGTGGTCGCTACCATGCTAGCAGCGAACAATTCACTCAAGGTACACTGCTGACCACAGATGATGTAGAACTCAACGCCGTCCTTTTAGGTCGGATTATGAGCTTAGTCAAGAATCACCTAGACTTGGAAAAAGAACATCTGTGGGTGGTTTATCCGCGCACAAGGCAAGAAAATGACACCTTGCACCTCCAAATTGTTGGAGTTTGGGAGCCAGAAAATCTCGCTAAACAGCCAACAGAAGAAGATGAGCATTCAGAGTCACAAGAGTTACAGACGCCCGATGATGGTTTATCCGAGAATGACGAAACTATAAGTGTTCAGACCCCCTCATCAGAGATTACAGATGGTGGTTTTTCTGTTCGTGGCGAAGTAGTTTACCAGTCTTTTGACGCTAAAAGCTTAGTGGTCAAAATTAAGCAGGCTCCACGTAAACCAACTGATAAACCTAAGTATTTTAAGTTGAAACTTAGAGGTGTACTTGGTACCAAAGCAGTAGGAAAGTTCTGGGACTTCCAAGTTAAAAGGGAATCTGATGTATTAGTGGTAGATAAAGCTGAAGCGATCGCTGATTTACCCAAAAAACGCCGACCACCTTTCAAAGGTGCTCCTCGTGCTGGCGGTGGCAGAAAACCATTCCCCCCCAGACGCAATGGAGAAACCCCACGTCCAATCAAGAAAACAGGCGGCGACCCCTCTGCGGTGTCAAAACCTATACCCAAAACGCCCGCTCCTAAGCCGATCAAACGACCCAAGCCAACCCAAGATTAGGGACTGGGGATTGGGTATTAGGGATTGAGAATTAGGAACAGACAAGGTAGACAAAGGTAGACAAAAGAAAGGGTGGAGACTTGTTCAATAATTCCTCCTATTTCTCCTAGTCCCTAGTCCCCATTGCCCCTTATCCCCAGAGGGGGCCCCGAGTTCCCCAATCCCCAGTATCAAAAATCCGTCCAGCGGTCTTGGGGTAAAAAAGATCGCTCCATCGGAATTGGGGAAACAGCTTCGGTGAGGGTAAAAGTACCTGCTTCGATCCACTGTTTCAACTCTAGGGCGACTTGCCTAGAAAAAAATAAACTTGCCAGAGGTGCAACGCGTACAGCTTTGCCTTCAATAGTGATACGCCCAGACTTGAGTTGGGCGTAACTCACTAAACCAAAGGTAGGACGGACACGTCGAGGAATGGAAAAATCCACTATTGGGGCTACTAAGTCTTTGTCTTGCACGGCACAGTGTTCTACTACTTCTTCGGTTAATACAGGGAGTGGAACACCAACGCCCAACATCAATGAAGGGCCGTAACTTTTGAAATAACAACCCCGCACCCAGCGGGCATCCATTTGCTTAGCATCACCAATTAAAGCTAAAGTCGCAGCCGGCCCAATTGGAGTGCGATTAGCTAAACGCTTTTGTAAAGGAAAGTGCTGCGTACCTTCCCAAGCAACGTAACCGATGCCGCCACCTAAGAAAATCCGCGTGCCAATGCCAATCAGTTGCAAATCGGGGTCATTAAGTAGAGGGGAAATAGCACCGGGGTTTGAGTAAACGGCATTTCCCAGATGCGGTTGTAAAGGGCCGAGATAAGTGAAAAGTGAGCGATCGCCCCCATTTACACCCACAATAAAATTTTGATAAAGATTGCGCGGATTGAATAAATAAAACTGATTTATTGTTTCATTGGTAACTGTAGTTTCAAACGTTGCCCTGGGGTAACAATCTGTTACTTGACCTTGCGCTTTTACGTGCACAGGTTTACCAGCTATCAAATCTTCGATTACATGACCACCGCCGCGTTCTCGGATCTCTTCTCCATCCATCACTTCCACAGCACAACTCGCACCCAGATATAAATCTACTGCTCCAAACCCAGAGTATGCTGGAACACCATCTAACCAGCAGCGACGAATTTTTATTGGTGGGTCAGTATGTCCAAGATTAATAATTGCACCACTTGATTCCATTGGCTCAAAAGTGCCAGTGGTAATTACATCCACTTCTTTCGCAGCTTTGTTAATACCTATTTCTGCAACTCGTGCTTTTAATTCTTCAATTGTCAAAACTACTGCAAGTTGGCGACTGATTTTTTCGTTAATTTCCGCAATTGTTCGCATTTTAGATGTAGCGGTTAAATCAGTAAACAGTTGGGGGATTTAAACCCTGGTGACACATTTACACCTAATCGTGCTAAGTGCTGGTGAACAGTGAACAGTAAACAGTTGGGAGATTTAAACCTGCCAGATAGCGTCTGTTACTAATCGGCTTTGGGTTATTAGTTCTCAGTTATCAGTACTCGCCTCCTTAGTGGTTTCCCCTAAACCCAATTATGTTTACTAGCTTTGGGTTATTAGTTTTCAGTTATCAATACTCGCCTCTTTAGTGGTTTCCCCTAAACCCAATTATGTTAACTGTTTACTGTTAACTGTTTACTGTTAACTGTATATCTATTCCCCGTAGTTACCGCCAGTAACTTTACCTCGGAAAACAATGTACTGGTAGAGATTATAAAAGAGCATCACGGGGATAAGAAAGCCAATAAAGATGATCATAATCACCAGCGAACTGGGATCGGCTGCTGCTTCATAGATAGTTATCTCAGTGGGAATGATATAGGGAAAGACAATCAATCCTAAACCAATAAATGACAGTACGAATAGGAGAATAGTCCAAACGAAAGGTGCTCTTTCTTCTTTACGGTTGAGACTGCTAAGAAGTTGCGAAACCAACACTACCCCCAGTAGGGGAATAACGGCAAAGATAAAAACTAGGGGTGGTTGAAACACCCGCAATCTAGCACTTTCATAAAATATCGGCGTCGTAATCGTAATAAAAATCGCCCCAAGCATTGTTGTCCAAGCAGCAATTTTAGCAGTTTTATAGTGAGTTTCCTGCAATTCCCCTGTGGTTTTCCATACAAGATAAGTGGAACCAATTAACACATATCCCTGAATTAACGTCAAAGCCACCAGTAGCGATGGTAAGCTCAGCCAGTCCCAAGTTGTGCCGATAAAATGTCCCGCCTCATCAACTGCAATACCCTTCAGCACAGCACCAAGGGCGAATCCTTGACCAAGTGCCGCGGCAAAACTACCAGCGCCAAAGGCAAAATTCCAAAATAATTTGCGGCTTGCTAACTCTCGAAACTCAAATGCCACCCCCCGAAAGATGAACCCAAACACCATCACGAAAATGGGGATGTACAGAGCATTTAAAATTGTGCCGTAGGCTAAGGGAAATGCACCAAACAGTCCACCCGCCATTAAAACTAGCCAGGTTTCGTTGGCATCCCAAATATTGCTCAAACTGGTCATTAAGATGCCCCGGCGTTCATCATCAGACGAGGTAAGAGATAATATACCCACCCCTAAATCAAATCCATCGAGCATTACATAGAGGAATAAAAAGAGAGCTAAAATTACAAACCATACTTGGGGAAGAAAATACTTTAGCGTCTCCATGTAATCTCCTACTGTTGTGCTTCTACAGGCCGTTCATCTGGAACAAACTCTCCAGGGGTAGTATCCACGGCTGGTTTGGTAATTTCTACGCCTGGTACTGGCAAGTCGAGATTTGGCCCTCTACGAATAATGCGGCTACCAAAGTACAAGACTGCAATAAATAAAAAGCTGTAAACTATTGCAAAGCTAGTTAGTGAGACTAAAACATTGCTAGCGGGAAGACGAGAAGCAGCATCAACTGTGCGAATTTGCCCGTAAAGAGTCCACGGCTGTCGTCCCACACAGCGTACAATCCAGCCTGAATCTACAGCGATGTATCCCAGAGGAGCCGCAAACACCCAGGCCCACATCAACCATCGCTGCTGGGTAATATTTTCTGCTGAGAGCTTGCCACGTAACCATTGCAGCGTACTCAACAGCATCAATCCAGCGAAGAAAAAGCCAATGGCAATCATGATGCGAAAAGCGTAGTAAATTAAACCCACCATGTGAGGACGATCCTCTGGTTTCCACTCTTTCAATCCGCGTACTGGTTCAGAGAGATTCTTTTTGAATTCCAGAATGTATCCCAGCGCATTAGGAACAGTAATTTCCCAATCATTTTTCTGTGCTTTTTCGTTGGGTATAGCTACCAAGCTCCAATCAGCAGGTTGTCCGGCAGGTGAAGATTCCCATTGGGCTTCCATTGCTGCCAGTTTTGTGGGTTGATAGTGATGGACTTGTTCACCGCTCAAATGCCCAATGTAGATTTGTAAAGGAGCAACTGCGATCGCAGCAGCTAAGGCAATCTTCAAAGACTGTGAAAAGAAAGCTTGATGGCGTCTTTGGATAATGTACCAGGCGCTAATTCCACCAATCACAAACAAAGAAGTCTCCAGTGTGGCAAAGAACATGTGCAGTACACTGTTAACCATGAAAGGATTTAAAATTGCTTGAAAGTAATCGCTGACAATAAACTTGCCATTAACCATTTCTCCACCAGATGGAGTTTGCATCCAGGAATTTGCTGTCAAAATCCATAGGGTTGAGAGGTTGGCGCCAACAGCAACCAAAATAGTAGCAAGATAATGAATAGTAGGATTAACACGCTCCCAGCCAAATAACATAATTCCTAAAAAAGCAGCTTCGAGCATGAACGCCCAAGAAGCCTCAAAACCGATAACACTACCGAAAAAATTACCTACCGCTTCGGAGAAGGGTGCCCAATTAGTGCCAAACTGAAATTCCATTGGGATGCCTGTTGCTACACCAATCCCAAAGTTCAGAATGTAGAACTTAGCCCAAAAGCGGGCATGGAGATAATAGTCTGGATTACGAGTCTTTAGCCATAGTCCTTCAACAATGACTAAATAAATCCCCATTCCTGTAGTCAGCACAGGCCAAAGCATATGGAATAGTGCAGTCAGTGCAAACTGCATGCGTGATAGCACAACTGAATCGGATAAAAATTCCACGAATCTTCTCCATTAGCTAGTCACACTTAACAGAATAAACCTTTCAATGCTCAGACTGCGGCATTAAAAGTTTACGGTTGCATTACTTAAATCTTTTTTTACAGTGTCACAACTATATACAAAGATTTGGTTTTAAGAATTAAACCAAGGGAATAGACTTGACAAAATAGTACTATTTGTGAATATAAAAAATAGACAATACCGACACTGAAAATGAGTTAAATCGGCATTGCCCTTTTTAAGTATGCAAATCTAATCCATAGAAAAGAGCGATGAGCTTTTAGTTAAGTCAACTTAACATTCAAAACTTGATTACTCCCACTCAATGGTTCCAGGCGGCTTGGAAGTGATGTCATAAACCACCCGATTAACACCTTTGACCTCATTGACAATCCGGGTAGAAATTACTTCCAGCACATCGTAAGGCACACGCGCCCAATCAGCAGTCATGCCATCTTCACTGGTAACAATCCGCAGGACAATTGGGTAAGCATAGGTACGTTGATCACCCATGACTCCGACACTGCGAATCGGTAGCAACACAGCAAACGCTTGCCAGAAATCATGATACATGCCGCGTTGGTTAATTTCTTGCCGCACAATCAAATCGGCATCGCGTAAGATGTTTAAGCGCTCAGCGGTGACTTCGCCCAGAATCCGAATTGCTAAACCAGGGCCAGGGAAAGGTTGCCGTTGAACAATTTCTTCTGGTAGACCAATTGAACGCCCAACTTTGCGGACTTCATCTTTAAATAGTTTCCGCAGCGGTTCCACTAGTTTAAATCGCAGGTCTTTAGGCAATCCACCAACATTGTGATGGCTTTTGATTTTTACTGCTACACGTTCACCAGTTTGCGGATCAACGTTGGTGTCGGCGGATTCGATCACATCGGGATAAAGAGTGCCTTGAGCCAAATAGTCAAAGTGACCGAGGCGTTTGGATGTTTCTTCAAATACACGGATGAACTCGTGACCGATGCGACGGCGCTTTTCTTCGGGGTCTGTGACACCAGCAACGATCGCCAGAAAGCGATCGCGAGCATTCACGTATTCTACCGGAATATGAAATTGTTCTTGAAATAGTTTCAATAACCGTTCTGGCTCTAATTTACGCATAAAGCCTTGGTCGATAAACACACAAGTCAGTTGGTCGCCAATTGCTTTATGCAGCAAGAAGGCTAAGGTAGAAGAATCTACTCCCCCAGACAGTGCCAACAATACCCGCTTTTCGCCAACTCTAGCGCGAATTTCCCGAATCGCTTCTTCGACAAAAGCTGCTGTTGTCCACGTGGGTTCACAATCGCAGATGTGGTAGACAAAGTTGCGGATTAATGCTAAACCACCAATGGAATGTACCACCTCTGGATGGAACTGGACGCCGTAAAGTTTCTTTTCATGGTCTGCAATGGCAGCACAGGGAGTATTTTCTGTATGTGCCAACAATTCAAACCCTGGTGGCATTTGCGTCACTGAGTCACCGTGACTCATCCACATCGTAGTGCCATCTTCAACATTAGTGAGCAAATCTGTGGGATCATCTATGTATAATGATGCTTTGCCGTACTCACCTCGCTCAGCTTTTGCCACTTCCCCACCGAGCTGGCTGACCATCAACTGCATACCGTAACACACACCTAAAATAGGTATTCCCAAATTCCAGATTTCTGGGTCACAATGGGGAGCGTTATCACCATAAACTGAACTCGGGCCACCAGAGAAAATAATTCCCTTGGGATTGAGTTGGCGTAAATGTGCAGCTGTAGTACGATAGGACAGGACTTCGGAATATACTTGAGTTTCGCGGATGCGACGGGCAATCAGTTCAGAATATTGAGAACCGAAATCCAGAATCACAACCAATTGGCAATCAAGCCGTTTAAAATTTTCTAACGTCTGAGGCGCTTGTTCTGTTAGTAGAGTCACCGCTGTATTCATGACCGGTAGATGTATGTCTGTTAAGGATAAATCGTCGTGGTGTCTAACGTGCCACCATTCCGCTGCCTGGTCAGGCTGATAATGGTATGAAGAACTTGTGCAAACGTAAACTTAAGTGCGTCTGCTGAGGTTATAAGTCTGAAATGGTATTAAAACGATAAACTTACCCTAGAGTGGCTACTGAAAAAATTATTTATTTGGATTGTTTACGATTATTCATAATAAATTAACATAGTTTTCCCATCAGCAGAGCAGCAGTTTGGCTCTTTACAATAATTTTGCGATCGCGATCAAACATAACAGAGCCACAGACAGTTACCTCCGCACCCCGACTGCTATGGCTTTGGATGTATTCTTGAGAACGAGCATCAATAGTTTCGGCGATCGCACTGTAAACTTGATTTACCCAATCACTGCCAGTTGAGACATCAAGCGATCGTAAGTATGTCAGTGCTGCTTCAGCTGTAGCGCTATTAAATACTACTTGTATATCTGACGACTTTAACCCGACTAGGGCACAATGTGCTGCCAGAATTTCCCGGCGTCCATCAGCAACATGGTGATGAGTATGAAAAATTCCCCCTGCTAGTTTCATCAGTTTGCCGTGATAGCCAAATAATAAAATTTCTTTAACGCCTAGTAAATCAGCTTCTACTAGCATTGGCCCAAGCCAGTTAGCAGTTTTTACTAATTTTTCGGGATCAATACCTAGTTTACGCGCCAAATCTAGGCCGTTCTCGCCAATGCAGAATACCAAACTCTCGAAACGACTGGCTTTATCTTGTAACTCAGCTCGAAAAGCTGCAAGCTGATCAGGTGTACTCAAAGGCTGAGAAATGCCGCTTGTTCCTAAAAGAGAAAGTCCTTCAACAACACCGAAAGCCGCATTTGAAGTACGAACAGCAAGCGATCGCCCCTCTGGTAAAATAATCGTCACCGTAATTTTTTCTCCCGGTTCCAGCATCGGTCGCAAATTCTCTTGTAACAACCGATGAGCATAAGCATAAATAGCAGGCTTGTCACCCGCATTCATCTGCCTACCAATCCCTTCCCCTCCTTGAATAATTACAGCTTCTTCCCCGTCTTCTCGCCATTCCACCATTGCCCAAATCGGTGTATCTCTAGTCAAGTCAAGATTATCACCAGGGTCACTGCGAGCGATCGCCAAAGCCATATTCTCAGATAGTCCCGCTACCTGTTCAATTGGTATTTCTGCAATTTGGGCTGGTTCAATTAAATCTATCGATGCTGTACTTAAGGGTTGGCGATCGTGTAACCAGTGTAAAGCTGCAACAGCAGCAGCACATGCAAATACAGGAAGTGTGTATCCAGAACGGGACATTTTTTAAATTTAAAAGTCAAAATAATTCTTCAAAAATGTTAGCGCAGCCGCTCGTAGAGAAGTGAAGACACTTTCAGACCACAATTGAGGCTCTGTAGCTTGCTTCCTTCAGGGTAATGTTCCAGTTGAGCGGCTGCCAGTAACTTTTACATGCACATCAGAGGCTTTTCTATAGTCCGCTCCAACCGGGTTGTTTGATCGGGCCTACACTGCATCTGCATCCATATTCTCCCGCATTGAGATAATTGGCTTTTTCCATCTCAGCTTCTCGACTGCTTTATCTAAAGGTGTGCCTGCAATGGAGTTTGTGTAGTTGCTCATTGTTTTAACTGCAATCCCTAAGATCACTTCAAGCGCTTGTTGGGAAGAATAGCCTACGGAAAAAAAAGCTTTTAATTCAGCTTCTACTATTTTTCCTCGATTTAAGATCAAAGACTTAGTGAATTGCCGCAATGCTTCAAGTTTCGAATCTGCCAATTCTGTTCCTTGTCTCAGTGCCTCGATCTCGTTCGGAGCCATACCAGCAAGTTGCGATAGCTTAGTGTGCCAAGGAATACAGTATTCACATTGATTCTGAAAGTTGGCTGTTTGATAAACGACCTGCCGTTCGATGGGGGATAATGACGTGGTATCGAATAGCTCCCAAAGATGAACATATCCCTCAAGCAAGGCAGGCGATTCAGCCATTACCCTTTCCAGATTCGGAATCATGCCGAAGTTCTTTTTAGCTTGCTCAAGTAGTGGCTTAGAAGCTTCTGGTGCAGTCGTCGCGTCATGAATTGGAAACATTGCCATTGATTTTACACTTCATGAATTGTGCTCCGTCAGCAAAGATAAAAGATTTCTAGCTCAGGTTCAAGCAGATACTTTTTAGTAAGGTAGATACTTTTTGGTTACAAATATGGAATTATCGGTGAAAGAAGACTCAGAAATTTCTTCCAATTATTCACCCAGCCTGATTTCGATGTTTGAGGATTGCCTGGGATGTAAGTGGACAATTCACCTTCTGGCGCAAATTCGTTGTGGAACAAATCGTCCTAGCGCGTTAGTGAAAACTAAGAAGGGATTGACAACAAAAGTATTGAATGAATGTTTGACGAGACTAGCTCAATTCGCAGTTGTAGAGAAATTAAGTTATCCAGAAATCCCGCCCCGTGTTGAGTATCACTTAACTCTGTTTGGCCAGGAGTTTGCTGAGATCCTCAATCAGATTGAAACCTTACAACACAAATTTAGAATAGACAGAGATCGCCCTAACAAAGACCTTCCAGAACACGACAGTTAAAACTAACACGAGCCGAATAAATTGGTTGTTGCTGGCTGACTAGTTTGAACTGAAGGCTAGGGTGATGGGGATCTTCTTTCCAGAGTGTATCAGCTTTTGCAGCTTGCTCTTGAACCGATGCAGGAAGAACACTCAGCCGATTACGAAACGTTTTGGTGACACTTGATTTCATTTCTGTAACGGAAAAACTTTATCAAGTGGAACGGTTTCACTCCTTGCAATTTCCTGGCGTACCGCAGCCATCTGATCCCACTGATCATCCTTTGTAGTGGCACGAGCTTCCCATTTTTGCTCATCTTGCTCCGCCAGAAATCGAGCCGCGATCGCATCTTGCTGATTGTGTGGGAGTTTTTCAATTTGGGGAGCGCCTGTGAAGCAGTTCAGTCATCGTTCGGTAGCAGTAAACGCTACAATCTTTCCACAAAATTAGGAATTAGTATTAGTTAGACACCTATTTCTAACAATAGAGTCTGCATAGCTTCCCAGGAGAGTCCTTGTTGAATATAACGGGGTGCTTCAGGATTATAAGGACTTGCTATGCGGTCAATACTGATAATTGTTGCCTCATCTGGCAGTACAGGCACATCTGCATCAAATGCCGTGGGGCGCATCAAAGAACTAGAAAAGCCTTTAAAAATAACAATTTTGTCTTGCTCATCAGCAATTTCAACCGTCACAATTAAGACTTCTTGCTGACGTTTAGCAGTATATTGTTCCAGTCGCTTGCAAATGGAATTCATTTTTTGGATTTCGAATACTTAGGTGACGTAGCGACGGTTACTGTTGTGTAGCTGAGCGCCCCTGCTTACCCAGCTTTATGAGGACGAAGTAGCTTAAGTAGATTACATAAACTACTAAACTAATTATGGCAAGAAAGCCCAAGAACCCAGGCTTAGTATTAGGATGAAAGTATTCCTTAAATAGTAATGGGGCCTCAAACCAGAGGCGACAATAGGGAGCATTTGCCACATTTTGAGAAAAAGCACAACCCAAAAAAGGGATAAAAGCTAGCGCGTTCAAAATACAATAAACACTCATAGCCCAGCGCCAAGAAGTAAAAACCAGTTTCAACGCTCCACTAGTTTGATACTCAATCTCATCGTTTATATCCACCCAGAACCACAGTGAAATGGGGATCAGTATCAGAGCCATCAACCCAGAGATAAAGCTGACTGGGTATTGGGCAATCATTAAATAAACCGTGATTGCTAGTAAGCTTGATACTCGCCAGTAAATACCTAACAAGCGTTGTATCCCTTCCACTTTTTGGACAAACGCCCAAATCAAGAGAATTAGGGGAATAATCACGGCAAATAAAACTGCTACTCGGTAGTCAATCCAGATGAAAGGGCGAAGCCAAATATCATTCATAATTTTTCTCAGACGATAAATAAAATACTTTTAGCCAAAAGTGAGTATCAATAACTGCGATCGCTGTCAGCTATTAGCTAGCTAGTAGTTTATATATCTTACATAACAGTTTAATCAAACCAAACATCACAGAGTCTAAAGAAAGGCAGTATAGGAGTTTACGCCGATGAATAAGGATAATTTTACTACTTCAAATTCCATACCTCATTTCTCTGTTAAATAAAAAACAAGCAACTAAAAGTTCTTTAACTTAAATCTTGCTCTTACATTTAGCAATATTAAGGAGAGTTTCAAAACTCATCTTAATCTACTATGCATCTGCCACTCCTACACAAATCTCTATCTTTTTAAAAGCTAAAGGTTTCTTTAGAAGAAAGTCTTTAAACCTCCCAAATTATTGAGGAATCACCAAGTTTATACTACTTGGGGATGATGATTTTGGGTAAGTGAGATGTTGTGTAGGAGTAGCGTGAAGGCTCAAGATATAAGTAAATAGCTCTTAGTTGCTTGCCGACCAAACGAACAGAAAGTTCACCAACTAAATATCTAGTCTTCGTAAACCCGGCACTCAGCTGCCTCTGGGTTGTCATCACAGTACTGTTCTAGAGAGTTTTTTGGCTTACTTTGGCGTTTGTGGGAAGCTTCGGCTTGTAATTCTTCTACTGCATCCCAAGCCGCAGCACACTCTGGTGAGTTGCTACCTGCCGCATCACAGACAGCACGAGCTTCTTCCACTTCTTCATGGATTTTTTCTTGGATGTCGCTGTTTGCTTTTTCTTGGATGTTGGTCATTGCTTTAGTCTCGTTGTGAGTTGTTAATACTAGTATAAAACTTCAAAAATGACTATTTTTGGCTCTATGGCTCACCATTCTAATCACTTAGCTGATAAGTTAGTGTTTGAGCCTGATGATCCATATACTAATACAGCACACTGCCGCATCTATACTGCATTCACCTTTATCTTTTAAGATTTTGTGGAGCCAGTACTACAGATGAACAATCATACAATATATTTAGATGCATATATTAGGGAATGACAACTCCAGTTTCCTGGGATTAGGAGATACAAAGGGCTGGCGTCAACTCTTGTAGGATGCAATTCTTCTCAAAATAAAAAATCAAAAACTACTAACGTCAACAGAGAAAAAAGCCTAAAACTCATGGCAGACCAAATGCAGTGGGCAAACGCCCTATCAACCCGTCATTCTTTGGAAGCAGCTGTTACAGATGTGGTGGAACGAGCTGTCTCATCGTTAACAGCACCTCCAGATTTAGGATTGGTATTCATTTCGTCTGCTTTTACGAGTGAGTATTCTCGACTCTTGCCTTTGATGGCTGAGAAACTTTCTGTACCAGTACTAATTGGCTGTAGTGGTGGAGGTGTTATCGGGACAACAGTTAGTGGACAAACTCAAGAACTGGAAGCAGAACCAGCCATTAGCTTGACTTTGGCGCATCTGCCAGGGGTGAAAATTCAAGTTTTTCATATTATTGCTGAAGAATTACCTGATTTGGATAGTCCGCCAGATGCGTGGCTAGATTTGATTGGTGTGCCACCATCACCAACACCCCAGTTTATTTTGCTGTCCAGTTCTTTTTCTTCGGGAATTAACGACTTATTGCAGGGGTTGGATTTTGCCTATCCTGGATCGGTGATTGTAGGGGGGCAGGCTAGTGGCGGGGGTATGGGTGGTCGGATTGCTCTATTTTGTAAAGATCGCCTTTATCGTGACGGTACAGTCGGTATAGCTTTGAGTGGCAACATTGTGATGGAAACAATTGTTGCCCAAGGATGCCGACCAATTGGTAAACCGTTGCAGGTAACAAAAGCCGATCGCAATATTATCTTAGAGTTGGATGAGCAAGTACCCTTGATTGTATTGCGAGATTTGATTGCCAATCTCAGCGAAAAAGAAAAGACTCTAGCACAACACTCTTTGTTTGTCGGTGTAGCAATGGATGAGTTTAAGCTTTCTTTGCAACAGGGAGACTTTTTAATTCGCGGCATCCTGGGAGTAGATCCAACAGCAGGGGCGATCGCAATTGGCGATCGCGTCCGTCCCGGTCAACGCCTGCAATTCCACCTGCGCGATGCCGAAGCCTCCGCTGAAGACTTGGAATTACTCTTACAAAGCTATCAACACCAAAGAGACTCTGAACCCTCTGCGGTAGCTGCCTTGATGTTTTCCTGTCTGGGAAGAGGTGAAGGACTGTATGGCAAACCCAATTTTGATTCGGAGCTATTTAGGCGTTACCTTCAAAATATCCCCGTAGGCGGTTTTTTCTGTGGCGGTGAAATTGGCCCAGTTGGTGGCAGAACTTTTTTACACGCCTACACTTCAGCATTTGGGATTTGCCGCCAAGTCAGCACTCCTTTCCAGTAAGAGTGTGGTGTTGTTGTCAATCAAAGTCAGAGTTCCACTAGTAGCGATGCCTGCGGTGGGCTGCGTCAATGCACTATATGTCTGAATGTAGCGCCGCACTTCTAGGGGAAAGTGGGGGCATTCAAAAACAGCATCCCCATCAGCAATAGTTGCCCAGAAGTCTCGCAAACTAGGAGCTAGTTCTTTTGCTTGGGATAATGTGAGGTTTAAGGGTGGATGAGTTAACAGCTTAACTATAAACGGGAAAGAGCGATCGCCCATCCACTGCCGCGATGACTGTTGCAAGTCGGGAAAATCAGGTATTGATTCTACCCTATGTGATAGAATTTGCAACCATTCTCTACCTAAGTTATCTCGATGAAACTCTAACACCCGATAAGGATGAGGATAGCTGACTAGAGAACCAGTAGTGATATCATATACTCCTTTCGAGCAAGCAATATCCTGAACATGTAAATGTCCGGTAAATACTAGCCTGACTCCATAATGTCGTAGCAGCCGCAATAGTTCTGGTGCATTTTCCAACATATAGCGATTTCCGATAGGGTGACGCGATTGATTGGGCAAATGCTCAACAACATTGTGATGCACCATCACCAAGACTAATTCATCCCCAGCCGCCGCTAACACCTCTTCTAACCACCTTAGCTGTTTGATATCCAAACGCCCCACCTGCTCACCTTGGTCATTAAAAGAGTTAGAATTCAGTCCAATTATCCTCACTCCAGGCAACAACTGACGAGTGTAGTAAATTTGCTGTGGATTATCATAGCCAGACTTAGAGTAATAGTATGGGAAATCGGCAAAAGCAATTGATTGCTGATTTGCCATCAGCACAGGAACATCATGATTACCAGGAACAACATAGACAGGAAAAGGTAGCTGAGCTAATCTTTGTTGTAACCAAGTATGGTTTTCCGGTTCACCATGCTGAGTTAAATCTCCTGGAAGCAAGAGGAAATCTAAATCGAGTTGTGTCAGATGTTCTAATACAGTTTCAAATGCAGGGATACTAACTTCCACCAAATGAAAACGGCTAGGATGATTCCAGATTGTGTGGGGAAGCGCGAGGTGTAAGTCACTTACTATTGCAAAGCGAAAATTGAGGGCCATTGATTTAATAAAATGTTAAAAGTTGGGGGGTTAAAACAACTCTTTTCCAAAGAGTATAACCTTTGCTTTGTTTTCCTGCTGAAGAACACGTCCACTTAACCTTAATATTTATATACATTGAGAATCGATTACATAGCATAGTCCACTTAAAAATTACCGTAGTTATAAACGTCGGAACTCAGTATTTAGGCTTCTCTTAAAATTAAAAATTAACCAATCCGATTTTCTACAATTTGACATCTGTAAAATGTCAAAATAAATAAGTAGTAACTTATCAGTCATGGCAACATGAAATCGTTTTTCAAGTTGAGTTATAGCTTTTGCTTTGACATAACTGTTAAGCTCATCCCACCCATAAAAGGGGATGGGATAACACGAATGACTGTTGACTGTTGACTGTTGACTGTTGACCGTCAACAGTCTAAAAAGGCGTCTTTCATCCTATCTCTAAAAGGAATGGGTTTTCTCGACGCCTTTTTATAAGAGAGAAGATTAAGGGGCGAGACTCGATTCAAGCTCAGAGTATCACAAGACATTTTTACGTAGAGGAGAGTAAATTTTGGCAACTGTCCGAGTCCGCCAACATGTTAACCCGCTTGCCAACAAGTATCAAACGCCAGCAAGTCCCCTGGAATGGGAAAAAGTTTATGCAAAGCCAAACCAACCGCTACATCTAGATATTGGCTGCGCTAAAGGACGCTTTTTATTAGATACAGCAAAGATAGAACCCAACTGGAATTTTCTCGGTTTGGAAATTCGGGAACCGCTGGTAGTAGAAGCGAATAAGTTGCGTTCTGAGTTGGGTTTAACAAATCTGCACTACTTGTTTTGCAATGTGAATAACTCATTGCGATCGCTTTTATCTTCTCTTCCTACAGGAACTTTGCAGCGCGTTACTATTCAATTTCCCGATCCTTGGTTTAAAACTCGCCATGCTAAACGTCGTGTAGTGCAACCAGAATTAGTGGCAGAATTAGCTAATTATCTCGTAGTTGGGGGAGTTGTATTTCTCCAATCAGATATAGAATTTGTGGCTGTGGAAATGCGCGATCGCTTTGCTGCTCACCCAGCTTATCAGAGTAACACAGAAGAATGGTTAGCAGAAAATCCGCTATCAGTTCCTACAGAACGAGAAACAAGCGTCATATCGCGGGGTGAACCTGTTTATCGAGCTTTGTTTGTTCGGCGAGAAGTTGTGAATACTGACTTATGACTTATGACAAACAATGATTTTATCGGGCTGGTAGCCTCGTATATCTACGCCTTTGGCCTGCTTATCGTTGGCGAGGGACTGTGTAGACTATTTGGTGTCCAACCAGATTTGACCCGCAAGGTGATTCATGTTGGTGCAGGGATGTGGGTTTTTGGTGTCCTGCTGCTATTTAATAACTGGAAAATCGGAATTATACCCTTTGCTACGTTTATCGGACTTAATTACCTGTTTTATCGCTACAGAGTTGTTGGTGCAATGGATACTGAGGACAGTTCACCTGGCACAGTTTATTTTGCTGTCTCCGTAACGTTACTATTTGGGTTACTGTGGCGACCAGATGGCCCCATAGATAGCGCCCCAATTGCTGTAGCTGGGATAATGGCGATGACCTGGGGCGATGCTTTAGCAGCATTAATTGGTAGGCGCTTCGGGCAGCACAAATATCAGGTAGGCAATTCTGTGCGTTCTTGGGAGGGTTCAGCAGCAATGTTTGTGGCGAGTACAGCGGCCATATTCTTGGTACTGTTGCTGCTACCTGGTTCATCTCTCAGTCCCCTAGCAATGCCTTTGGGTTTGGGACAGGCTATTTTAGTGGCCCTAGTAAGTGCTACTTTTGCAACCCTAGCGGAGGCAGTTTCGCCCCACGGTACGGATAACCTTAGCGTGCCACTAGTAGCAGCAGGGGTAGTGTGGATTGTACAACGTTTTTGACTTGAACAAGTGCTGAGGGGGAGATGAGGAGCAGGGGGGGGCAAAGTTTTTATGTTTGTTAACGAGTATTAAAGATTCGTCCGCGAATATCAAAGATTCGTCCGTGAATATCAAAGATTCGTCCGCGAATATCAAAGATTCGTCCGTGAATATCAAAGACTCGTTCGCGAATATCAAAGATTCGTCCGTGAATATCAAAGATTCGTCCGCGAATATCAAAGATTCGTTAATGAAGCTCAAAACTTCATTAACGGAGTTCTTAGCTCCATTAACGAGTATCAAAGACTGATTATTGCATTCCAAAATCCCCTGCTCCCCTGTGCCTCTGCTCCAATACGGTTCAGGTAGAGACGTTGCATTGCAAGGTCTCTACATGGTCTATCTGTCACATTCTTTTTTTAAATTGGTATAACTCACAAATTCCAATTGCGGCGGAAGTAGAAGAAACCTTCTAGAAACTCTTGCAAAGCAGTGTTACTATTTAGCCTTTGCTTACTCCACTCGCTTGCAGTTTGTTCCAGAATTTCTGAGAAACTGGGATAGACGGGAGATAAATCTGCTAGATGCCTGATTGTAATTTTTTGGGACATTGCCAAGGCAATCAAATTAATTAACTCTCCAGCTTCTTTCCCTAATATTGAGGCTCCCAAAATTTCACCGTTACGCAGCACAATTAATTTACAGATGCCAGTGGTTTCGTCTTGCAGTTGAGCTGCTGCCACTGTTTTAAAATATTGCCGCAAAACTAAAACTTCATCTTGATTAAATTGGCGTTTTGCTTGCGCCTCTGTCAAACCCACTTGCGCCAGCATTGGCTGAGAAAATATCGCCCAAGGAATGCATCGATAGTTGACTTTGAGCCTGGGGAAAAAGAGCGCATTTTTCAGAGCGATTCTCGCTTCACAATTAGCGATATTGGCAAAGTCATAACCACCAATTACATCACCACAAGCATAAATACGGTGGTTAGTGGTTTGCAGTTTATCATTTACCACTAAGCGACGCTGATGCCATTTCACGCCTACTGTTGCCAAATTTAGGGATTCAAGATTTGGCTGTTGTTCAGTTGCTACTAAAATCTCATCAGTTTCAATCGCTTTATCTCCTGCCTGTACCCACTTTTTATCTTCAATTCGCCTTACCTGAGTTACTAGCTTTTCCGTGAGCACGCGCACGCCATCAACTTCTAACTGCGCTTGAAGCAGTACGGCTATTTCGGGATCAATATGAGGCAGAATATAAGGATATTTGACTACCAACGTGACGCTACAACCTAACCTTGCTAAAGTTTGAGCTATTTCAATACTTTGGGGAATACCGCCGATAATTACCCAATTTTTAGCTAATGTCCTTTGATTTAAAGATTGCCAAATATCAGATAAGGTAAGGTAGCCAGTGGCTTGCAATCCGTCAATCTCTGGAATCGCCGGATGGGAACCGCTGGCTAGCAAATAAGTACGTGCGCGTAGTGGGCGATTGTTGACGATAAAAGCTAGTTGAGGTGAGGATTGAAATTGACCATTGCCAACGATAACATCAACGCCTTGGGCGGCTAGGATGGCGGGAGAATTGTGTTCTTGGATATTTGAGACAACGCCGTGAGCGTACAGCATTGCTTCTTGCCATGCCACATATCTGTCGCATGTTTGTGAACTATCAGAGCATCTGCTATGAATACCAAAACCAGCTACATCATCTTTATTCTGTGCGAGGTTGCTAATTTCGTTAATAGCCTGGTGATAAATGAATCCATAATTTACTTTGGATTCTACCAAAGCAACTGTGGCGCGTAGTTGGGTCGCAGCAAGGGCAGCGTAGTGTCCCGCAAGACTGCCACCGATAATTACGACATCGTAGTCATTGGTCATTGGTCATTGATCATTGGAAAATAAGAAATAACTAACAACTAACAGTAGGGGCACTGTTATACCCATTGGTGTCAACTTCAGCTAAAAATAGCTTTACTGTTAGTCTCCTCACCCAAGAGAGAATGAATTCTCTGGCTAACAGCGAAAGTCTACTAAAGTAGACTCAGGATTTTGGGCGATATATAGTCATCTTTAGATGACTTTTGCTATGAGCAAGGAACTTCAGTTTCTTGCGGGATATGGATTTCACGTTAAGTTGACACGTATGTGTTGTGCCCCTATTAACTGACAAAAAACTCAGCACTCATTACTGAGCACTGACTGTAGTGCTGCTAGTAAACGCTGATTATCGGATTCAGAACGTACAGCAACCCGGAAAAAGCGATCGCCTAGTTCTTTAAAACTAAGGCAATCGCGGATTAAAATCTGGTGATGCTTAAGTAATTGCTGCTGTAACTGCGAAGTAGACTGTTTTGACTCAACCAGTAAAAAGTTAACAGCACTTTCTTGGGGATGCAATCCTGAAATTGAGGTTAAACCCTGAAAGAGTTGGCTTCGTGCAGGTGGTAGCCATGTCCAGGTTTGCTGTTGAAACTCTGTATCCTGAATTGCCGCAATTGCAGCCGCAGCCGCCAGCGTGTTTACAGGCCAGGGGTCGCGCCATAGCTGCCATTTCGATAGGCGGTCGGGGTGAGCGATCGCATATCCTAACCTTAGTCCTGGAAGACTGTAGAATTTCGTTAGCGATCGCAATATTACTAAATTCGGATATTCCTGCACCACAGAAATTAGACTTTGTTCCTCATCGGGGGGCACAAAATCCATAAACGCCTCATCCACTACTACTAAAGCGAACTGCTCTAGGTAGGGCAAAATTGAGTCGCGCGAAAATAGCTTCCCCGTCGGGTTGTGTGGATTATTCAGTAACAGTCCTTGATCAGCGATCAATGACGAATCATCAATGACTAATGACAAAGGACACTCCAGGACTTTAGCGTTGTACGCTGCCAGGGTTCGGTAGTAGTCGCCAAAGGCTGGAGTGATTAATATTGCTGCGGCTAATTGTGCCAATTCTCGACCTGCTAAAGTAAGTAATTCTGCTGAGCCATTTCCCGGCAGAATCCACTCAGGCGGCAGTTGATGGAAGTGACTGAGAGCTAGTCTCAGTTCACTGTAATTTGGATCTGGATAGTGCTTAATATTACCAATTTGGGACTGAATAGCAGCGATCGCGCTATTTGGCGGCCCCAACGGGCTGATGCTAGCAGAAAAATCCAGAATAGCATCACGGGGACAGCCAGCCAGTGCTGCTGCCCAGGCTAAATTTCCCCCGTGTGCTGGTTGCCGCATCAAAAAAAGATTCCCAAAGACAGAACCTATGATTTTGGGGGTGCTACCCTTTCTCTAAACAGCTTTCCTGCCGAGAAGGCAGGCACTTTTGTTGCCGGAATTTCCATTTTCTCATTTGTTTTTGGATTTCGACCTTCACGGGCTTTACGTTCCCGTGATTCAAATGAACCGAATCCGACTAGCGTTACCTTATCGCCAGAGGAAACAGCTTCAATGATCGTTTCTAAAGCGGCTGTTAAGACTGCATCGGCTTGTTTTTTGGTAACACTAGCCTTTTCAGCTACAGCATCAACTAATTCACCTTTGTTCATATGAGACTCCTTGAGGTTTATTTGAGATTCTCTACGGATGTACCTTGATACATCTTTACTAAAATCTCTGTTTGGAGAAATACAAAAGTCATCCTTTGGGAGTATTTTTACTCAAGATCGCTGTAAATCCCATCGGCTCGACTTTTCAATGAATCATTCTAAGGTGTTGTAGCCTGTAGTGGATAGATGAAACCATTAATTTATATAGATTTCAGGATTTTTTGTAATTTTAGGGTGGTTGTTTCACTAAAAACACCACAAAAGTAGGAAAAAATACCTAGTAAAAACCCCTGTTTCCAGAAAAACAGGGAAGTGAAGGAGTGGAGGACAAGAGATAAGTAGTCAGTATTTGTTAGGTTTAATTACTCATATAGAAGTTTTATTAACTAGATTTAGCAGTTTTTCTAAAATCTGGTCATGAGTTCGATAAATATCTCGTGCTATTTTAAAATTTAAATACGAATATTAGGTCTGCGATCGCAGCACTGCCCGCTATATGTCTACACTAATTTCTATAATCGCTTAACCTTGTCGCAGCCGCTCTAAAGTATCTGGAAATGTAGCCCTGAGAATCTGCCGGAGATTACGATTTGTGACGTTGCCACAAGTTAGCCAAAGGATTTGTGGAGGTGTCCCTAACCAACAAGCCAAATCAACAAAATCACTGTGAAAGCTGCACGCGCGCACAATTCAGTTAAAACTGAGTCCGTTTCAACTGATATTTTGCACTAGTCCCAACAACCGCCATAGGTTAGAAACCTATGGCTTATAGCGAAAGTCCTCTTCAGAGGACTAAATTACTTCCAGACTTTGGTTTTCAGTCCACTTGAGTGGACTTTGGCTATTAGCCTGGAACTTTGAGTTCCAGGTGGATACTGGCGTTAATTGAGAATGGTGCAAGTTATCAATTTCAACTAATACCAGAAATTTGCTGTCGCACCCAAGCACGAAAAGCACGGGTAGTAGCAATTTCCCCATCTTTTTTAGCCTGTTGAATAAATCGGGGAATCTCCTTGATTGACAAAGGCGCAAAAGTAGGGCTAGTTTGGGTTTCTGAGTATTGCCTACCTTCAAGCGCGTAAACCCGCAACACACTGCCGTTATAACGCCAGAATTCCGGGACTCCCATCGCAGCATAAAGCCTAAACTTGTCTATTGCAGACCTGGAATATTCTACCTCCAGCACAAGGTCTGGGGGTGGGTCAGTGGCTATATCAATATTTTCTTTATCTCGAACTAACGCTTCGTTTTGGATGTAGTAACTACTATCTGGCTCGGCTCCCCGTTCTAAGTCATCCCGCGTCAAAGTCAGTGAACCAGCGCGTCTAATCTCCAAGCCCAATTCTTCGCACAGCACAACAACGAAGCCTTCAATTAGGCGGTTTGAGTTTTCGTGCGGCATCAGTGGGTTCATAATTTCTATTGTTCCATTGTCATAAGCAAATCGGGAGTTACGCTCCGAACCCATTTCAGCCAGCATAATTTTAAATGTTTGCCAGCTGATATTTTGGAGTAAAACCCTAGTCTCTGCGGGTATTGTTGTCGCCACCATAGTTCAGTTCTCCGCAACAAACTTTTTTCCAGTACTATACCCCTTAATATTACAGTTAAGGATAAATATGCTAGTAAAGAGTGTCAGCACCAAGTTATCAGGAAACGGTGCATTATGAAGTTCAGCTATAACAAATTTCATTTACCAGGTATATTTTCTATGCTAAAAAATGCAAGTTTAAGAAGTGCGAATATGGCAATCAAAGAACAACTTATGCAAGAAATTGAATCAGCACCAGATGCACTTTTAGCCGAAACACTTAATTTTTTGCGTTTTTTGAAAACAAAGGAAACCCAAATCCTTTTGAATAATGTACTAAATGGATACAAATTAGTGTAGTCTCGCTATTTTAAGTAAGTAGCTAGGCGTAAACAAATTAAAGTTATTAGTAAGGATTTTAGTTCTGATAATCTTTGTTTTGAGCGATGAATCGCTCACTACGAACTAGGATTTTATTTTTTTATATTTAATTATACCTACCTATTTAACAAGCTGAAAACTCATATTTTTTCAAATTACTGTTTCTCCTGTTTAGACAAGTAGGCTGGACTAAACAAGAATCCCACGACTTCAAGCCGTGGGAGCGTCAAAATAAACAGGATTTAATTATGAACTGCTTAACAGTAGTTGGACAGGATTTGAGCCAGAGTTGACTCACCTGCTCATCATCTTTGTTACCTTGCGGGAGTCTTTAATCCACGGCGCTCAAGGATTTGCCGCACCTGTGGGCTGGGAGTGTAATTATAGCCGTAGGAAGAGTTTTCTGTGTCATCCATAATCTGAGGTGTGAGCAACACAATTACCTCTTGGCGCTGATTAGATCTGTTCGTTTGTCTAAACAACGAACCAATCAGCGGAAGATCACCCAAGATGGGAATTTTGGAAACACTTGTCCGGTCTGTATCTTGAATGATGCCTGAGAGAATTAGCGTTTGACCATCTCGCAGACGAATCAACCCAGAATTAAGGGAACGCTCAGACACCAAAAATATTTGTTGGCTACCACCCCCTCCAACATTGATAGTAGCTGGAGCTTGGGGTGCTTTGACGACAGGAGCTACCGATAGAGAAACAAAACCGTTATCGTCAATACGTTCAATTTTGACACCTAGGGTTAAACCTACTCGGTCTTTCTCAGCTGAAATCGTTTCTGTGGCAAGATTTGCATCGCGAACTATTTCCCTTTTTATATTGCCTACCACTTCCTGAGTCAAGTTGACATTAGCGGTTTGTCCTTCTTGCACAATTAAGGTTGGGTCAGTCAAAATCTTGGCATTACCATTTGTAACCTGAGCCTGCAAGCTAGCAAGAAGACGTTTAGGAAATTGGAATAAAGTTGGCAGAGTTGTAGTAGCCGAGCCAAGAGCGCCTTGTGTAATGCTAGATGTACCATCAGCATTTCTTGTAATGATGTTATCGGTTGCTGGAGTGATATCAGAAAAACCTGGCTGTAAAGGGTTTCCAGTAGGTGCAGTAGGTCTATAGAAGTTGCCACTTCCTGGGTTTGCAACTCTAGTAATGTTACCGCTTGGGTCTACTACTATTGTACCTGGGGTAGTTCCTGGAACAGCTACAGTGCTATTTGGGTCAAGGAAGGGTTGTCCTGTAACTGGATTGCTAATGACTGGTGTACCAGTCACGCTGCTTGTTGCTTCAGCTCTAGTGGCCGGTCTAGAACCACCAAAATTGAGAGATGCTGCACCGCCATCATTAGTAAAGAAGTTATTGCCTATCCCAAAGGAAAAGCTAGTGTTGTAGTCTTGAGTGTTCAAGAGGTTAACATCGATAATTTTGACGTTAACTGCCACTTGACGACGGCGGATATCAAGCTGAGTTAGTTGAGCCATTGCCATCTCAACTAGCCTAGGAGGCCCAATCAAAGTTAAGGAATTAGTACGCTCGTCACCTAATGCCTGTAAACCTCTGAGTAATGGGTTAGAGTCTTTAAAATCAACGCGTTGAGTTTCAACTTTGGTTTCTGTAGTGGTCTGAGTTTGAGTAATGGGAGTAGCTCCAGCGCCCACAGGTACAGCATTAACGCTAGTAACCTGCCGTTCGCGGCTGACGGCGCTTTCTGCCCCCAGACCGACCAAAAAGTTTAAGGCGACTCCTACTGTAACCTGATTGAGCCGCAAGCTACGCATAACCATGTCACGGGTCGCATTAGGCAGTTTAGGCCCGACAAAAATTGTGCGGCCGCTGCGGTTAGCTTCTAGACCACTTAGGCGCAAGACGTAGTTAAAAACATCTTGCACTGGCTCGTTTTCTATATCTAGGGAGATTGTCGAACCATCACCCCCTGAAGCAGGCTTACCTTCACCAGATGCCGCTCCTGCGGTTTCGCCTCCGACATAAGCCAAGTTCAGACTAGCCGCACGGGCAAGCAGTGACAAAACCTCGCGCACTGGGGCATCTCGCAATACTAAGCGGGGAACGCGTTCCTGAGTTGCCAAATCAACAGTGCTAGGAGAGGCATCGGTAGCGGAAATGGCTATATCTCCTACGGGTGGGGCAACGGCTCTAGGTAAGAAAGGTGGAGCTTGGCTTACAGGTTGACCAGGGCCCGCGGCTTGTGCAGGTGTGCCGTCAATTGTGACTTGTGGATTGGGAACGAGAACGTTTGGCTTTTGACCTGGTTGAGCTGGGGCGGGAGCAGGCGATGCTGTTGGTGTTGGAGGTGTTGGTGTTGTTTGTGTTGGCCTTGGTGTTGGTGCTAATACTGTTGTGCCTGCAGATGGGGTAAAGCTGAGGCTAATTCCATTTTGCTTGCGTTCCACAGGTTGAGTGTCAGGGGCGTTGTTGCTACCAATCACCATCACCCGGATACTATTGGCATCTAGCTGACTAATTTCTACGGAGCTAATTCCTGGAGATGGGTTGTCTTGACGGAAACTATTACCTTGTGGTAGACGTAGTTGCGTATTAATAATATCTGCAACTAAAGCTTTGCCTCTTTTTGTAGTAAAAACTTGCGGGCGCGAGCCTGATGAAGTTTTCAAAACAACACTAATGCCACCACTAACTGGATTTAACTGTACATCAGTAATTTGAGTAATTTGTGCCCATACTGGTTGAGCTGCCAAAAATACAAAAGCGGTAGCACCCAAAATTAAACTATTACCGTGAAGCTGTTTCACAGTTCATTCCTCACTTAATAAAACCTTGTTAACCAATAATCTTTGAGTAGTTATGCCGCTATGAGTGCTGAGTATTTGATGTTTGGCAGCATTCTCAATTAGCAACCTCGCCCGCCCAGAACTCAAGTTATGGGCTAATAGCTTAAGTCTACTCAAGTAGACTGAAAAGCAAGTCTGGAAAGAATTTAGTCCTCTTAAGAGGACTTTCGTTATGAGCCATAGGTTTATAACCTATAGTGGTTATTGGTACTGGTGCAAGATAACTCAGCACTGTTTATTGTTACTTCTTGGCAACAGGTTGAGCTGCTGCTATGTCCTCTGGAGTAAGTGGCATCAATGCCTGTAGCTGGAAGGATGTATTGATTGATGCAGGGCCAGACCGCACCACCACCGTTCTATCAGGTAAAACCCTAGTTTCTGCTGGAGCTAAGGTTGATTGATAGTCTCTAACTATTAATAAAGGCTGTAAGCGCTCAATGTTACGAATTATCGATTGTGTTTGTTCATAAGTTCCAGAAATTTCAATATTGACACTGCTACGTTTAAGCTTGCCATCGACTTGTGTTCCCAGAGTTCCATCGGTAATCGGTTCTGGTTTCTGTGAAGCTGGCACATACTTCTTCAATTTAGCTCTCTCTGTATTAAAAGAAGCTTTTTGAGCATTCCCAGACTCGACCAAGCGATTCATGTCAAGCAGTAATGTATCTAAGGTTTTCTCGTTAGCAAATAAACCTAAAACCTGGACTTTTTGCTGCTTTGCCTGTGCTAGTTCGTCTTTTACTTTGTCAATCTGTTTGAGGCTGGCTATCTTTTGCTGAATTTGCCCTTGCAGTTCGGCGCTTTTTGCTTGCTGCTGCTGATAATTTTCCCAAGCTGGCATCACCAGATTGAATAATATATAAGCTGCTGCCGCTAAACCAAAAACTCCTGCCAAAATACCTATGATTTTGGGTGTGAAGCTAATGCCAAAGACGACGGGGTAGGCTGGCGTTGCTGAGTCAAATTCACCGCCTTGTTCTGCAAAATTTAAATCATCACTTACTGTCATTTTGAAATGACTCCTGTTTGTTGCATACTGCGAATTCGAGCCACTAGTCCTACTGTGCCTTTTTGCTCCAACTCTCGGATTAACTCCGAAGCTGGAATATCACTCATACTCGATTGAATGGTGTATTTAACTATTTGGGGTGGCTTAATTGGTATGGCAGTAGGAGATCTCACAGCATTTGGTGGTATTGGCGCATCTACTAAGGTTGCTGTGATAATTTTGCTTTCTGAGGACTTAAAGAACTGAGACTGTTGCAGAGTTAATAAGAAATCGTTGACATCGTTATAGGAGCGAGCCAATCCAGTAATTTCTAATCCTCCAGCAGGATTGCTTGGTGGCTGCCCTTGTGCTGCTGGAGTAGGTAGGGTTTGCTTGACATTCTCAATTTGCACTGATGCTGGTATGCGATCGCGCAAATCTTGTAACATGGCTGACCAAGGACGAATCTGGTCAAACACAGTAACCAAAGCTTGCGTTTCCGCTTTAACTGCGTTGGTCTCTGCTTTGATTTTGTTAATATTTCCTATTTCTGTATCTAATCTCTTGTTTTCCTGATCTAGTTGTGCTATTGTCCCCTCTAATTCAGTAATCTTGCCTTGCAAAAACCACCAACCACCTGCCACCAGAACTGGAAGACACACACCTAGACCGACTCCCAAATAGGCGGGTGTTAAATTCCCTGTAGGAAGTGTTAGTCCTGCCTTCTTGTCGGGCTTTTTCTGATACGCTGGGCGGTCTTTAAGAAAATTAACATCAAGACTGTACATGTTCTCACACCAACTAAGATAAATACTATGGTTTGAGAATTCTCAAACAGCGTGATTGTCAAAATAGACAATCCAAAATTTTTATCACACCTCCCGCATTCCTAAACCGAGTACGATCGCTAAACCAGAGCGTTGCACTTGGGGATATTTCTCGTTGTCAACTTCCAAGGACAAAGAGCCAATGGGATCTATTTGGGTAGTTGGCAAGCTTAAGCGTTGGGTAAAGAACTCATCTAACTGTGAAAGTCCGCCTCCTGGCCCAGCTAGGAGAATCTGTGCTACCTCCAAGTTTTCACTCTGATTGAGGTAAAAATCGATGGAACGGCGTAGTTCATCTGTTAGTTCTGCTAATACTCTGACAATGGCCGCCATCCCAGGATCGATTCCAGTAACCCCAGTTTTGCCGCCATCTACGGGAGTTGAGGGAATGGTCATTCCCTGCAACATTTCCATATCTCGTGATGTAGGTAAGCTCATAGCCCTCGCTAGGGCAGTTTGCAATTGATAAGTGCCAATAGGCACAGTGCGCGAAAATTGCGGCACTCCGTTAACAATGATGGCAATTTCTGTACTATCGAACTCTATATCAACTAGTACCGCTGCTTCTTGCGGCCCAAATTGCCGCAATTGATCGCGAATAGTCCGAAGCAGAGCAAAACTGTTAATTTCTAAAACATCAATTTGCAATCCTGCCTGCTCGAATGTACTTATATAGGTATCAGTCACGTCCTTGCGGGTGGCAACTAGAAGTACCTGTACTTTTTCAATACCATCCTCGTCTACAAAGTACCCAAGTTTCTGATAATCTACATCAGCTTCTTCGCGGGGATAGGGTAAATACAAACCTGCTTCATGGTTAATTACCATTTCTCGCAGTTCTTTATCATCTAACTCTGCCGGCACAGGTATCAGACGGACAATAGAATCACGCCCTGGTACAGCAGTAGCTACACGAGAGGCTTTGATTTTACTCTCAGCTAGCGCCTGTTGAATTAACTGCGCCATTGCTGGAGGGTCAGTAATTTGACCATCGGTAACTACACCTTCTGGAACTGCTACTGATGTAAAGGCTTCTATTTTTAAGCCTTGACGTTGTTTGCGTAGCTGAACTACATTTACCCGTTCTGGGGCAAGTTCAATGCCAACCCCTTTATTAGATTTGCCAAACAGACTATTGAAGCTTTTAACCACAGTTGTGCCTGCTAGACTGGTAAATTGAAAATTTAATGTAGAGATGCGATGTATCACGTCTCTACTGGTAATCGATTTAGCTTATAATCTCGACAATTTTGCATAAGATTTTCACCCCGAACAAGCGTAAAAATACTGGTAAGATGATTCAATTGCGAAAATTCAAACAACTGGCTGCTTGGGCACTACTTGGTTTATTTACCAGTTGGATTGTAAGTTGCAGCACAGGTAACGTTGGTACAAGTACAAAACAGGCTACTTCAGGAGCAACAACTGTTGAGTTTTGGACGATGCAACTCCAACCGCAATTTACCAATTACTTCCAAAGCCTGATTACAAATTTTGAATCGAAAAACTCAGGTATAAAGGTTAACTGGGTAGATGTACCCTGGGCGGCAATGGAGAACAAAATTTTAACAGCTGTCTCAGCAAAAACGCCACCTGATGTTGTTAACCTCAATCCAGGTTTTGCTTCCCAACTCGCCGGTAGAAATGCCTGGTTGGATTTGAATACAAAAGTCCCGAATGAAGTCCGTTCCTCCTATTTGCCGAATATTTGGAAAGCAAGCACACTCAATGGCAAGAGTTTCGGGATTCCCTGGTATCTCACCACAAGGCTAACCATTTATAACACTGATTTATTAAAACAGGCAGGTATCAATAAATCACCTGCAACCTACGCAGAATTGGCACAAGCGGCACAACAAATTAAAGATAAGACTGGCAAATATGCCTTTTTTGTGACTTTCGTTCCGCAAGATTCCGGTGAAGTGCTGGAATCTTTTGTGCAGATGGGAGTCACTCTAATTGATACTGACGGTAAAGCAGCGTTTAACTCTCCTCAAGGTAAAGCAGCGTTTCAGTATTGGGTGGACTTGTATAAAAAAGGGTTGCTTCCTAAAGAGGTGTTAACGCAGGGACATCGCCATGCGATCGATTTATACCAAGCTGGAGAAACGGCGTTTCTAGCTTCAGGGCCAGAGTTTCTCAAAACGATCGCCAATAATGCCCCGAAAATTGCTCAAGCCTCAGCGATCGCACCTCAATTAACGGGTGATACAGGGAAGAAAAATGTAGCTGTGATGAACATAGTTATTCCCCGCGAAACTAAAAACCCTGACGCTGCTGTTAAATTTGCTCTATTTGTCACCAATGACGAAAATCAGCTAGCCTTTGCCAAAGCTGCAAATGTCCTGCCTTCTACAGTCAAAGCGCTATCTGACAGCTACTTTAAAGATGTCCCGGCTACTGCTTCCACAGTAGAAAAAGCAAGAGTTATTACCGCTCAACAACTGCAACAGGCAGAAATATTAACTCCTACTTTGAAGGATTTCAAAAAACTGCAAAAGGCCGTTTACGAGAACTTACAAGCAGCAATGCTAGACCAGAAGACGGTAGATAAAGCTGTAGAAGATGCAGCGCAACAGTGGAATCAAAGGTAATTCGTAAATCATAATTCGTAATTCGTAATTCGTAATTATGATTTACGAGTTATGTTTGTGTTTGTAAAAATTCTCCTACTAGATAAAGCGAACCACATAAGACGATTAAATCGTTGGTGGTAGCGCTTGAGGTTGCAGAATCTAGGGCTGTGAATAAATCTGGATGTATTTGGCGATCGCTTAAATTTGGACAGAGGTTGTGAGCTAGGCTGGCTAAATTGTGTAAGTCAGCGGAGGTTCTTCCTGGCCAAGGCTCTATTGGTATTGGTACTAAGTAAAGGCGATCGCCTGGGCGCAGCAAGGCGGCAAAAATATCAGCGTGATCTTTGTCAGAGAACATTCCCATAACCCAATGTATGGGCTTGTTGTTAACTGTGTTTAAGCTATCGATATACTCACGAAGAACCTGGGCGGCGGCTGGATTATGAGCGCCATCGAGTAATAATTTATGGTTTTTCCAGGTAGTCCATTGCATCCGCCCTAACCATTGAGTTTTTGCCATACCCTGAGCGATCGCTTCTTTTGAAATCTGCCAACCCTGCTGTTGGATAATTTCTAAAGTAGCCAAAGCTAAAGCCGAATTACTCAACTGAATTTGTCCTGCTAATGGCAAAGGATACTTAATAAAGTGATGGCGTAGTTTTTCTATCTCCCCCTGCTCCCCCTGCTCCCCTACTCCCCTGCCCCCCTGCTTCCCTACTATCCCTCCTTCATACTCCGCCCATCCTGGGGCTATCTGGCGAGAAGGCTGAGGCTGAAAAATTGGGCATTGTAATTCTAAAGCACGCGATCGCACGACTTTTTCGGCATCCGGTGGCAATAGTCCAATTACAACGGGACATCCAGGTTTGAGAATACCAGCTTTTTCTCTGGCAATTTCAGCGACAGTAGAACCAAGTTGCTGCCAGTGTTCGCGGCTGATGGAAGTGATGACAGTAACTAAAGGCTGCAAACAGACATTAGTAGCATCTAAACGACCTCCTAATCCCACTTCTACCACTGCTATATCAACTTGTTGCTGAGCAAAATACAACCAAGCCGCTGCTGTAATTACTTCAAATTGAGTTGCAGGCTCATCACCTGCACGAATAGCTGCTTGGACTTTTTCTAATAATTGGCTCAATTCCTCAGAGGAAATTGGCTGTTCGTTTAGGCAAATCCGTTCCGTCCAATCGACTAAATGGGGAGAAGTGTAGCGTCCTGTACGATAACCAGCCTCGGTAAGTACAGAAGAAAGATAAGCACAGACCGAACCTTTGCCGTTAGTACCAGCAACATGAATTACTGGGATTTGGTGATGGGGATTGCCGAGCTTTGCTAATAATTTCACAATGCGATCGAGTCCTAGATGGACACCAAAGCGTTGAAAGGGTTGTATTACAGAATCGATATCCACGATTGGGGATTGGGGATTGTGGGAGCAGGGGAAGCAAGGGGAAGAGAATAATTAATCACAAATACTTCTCTACGTTCGCGTAGCGTGTCGTAGACAGAGGTTGCGCCCTAAACGTAGCTATGTCGCAGGCTTTACGGCTTTGCTCAGTACAAGTGACTAATGATAAATGACTCATTGACTGATTATGAATAAAACCGACTGTCTTGGTAAAGAGAAACAGTCGGTTAAAAAATGATGATATTGAATCGAATTTAACAGTTATCAGTCAAGATAATTGGGTTTAAGGAGAACCACTAAGGGGGTAATCGCTTCCAACCGAAAACTAATAACCCAAAGTCGATTAGTGGCAGACACTATCTAGCGGTTTTAAATCCCCCACCATACGCCGCCGTCAGGACTGATAACTGTTTACTGTTTACTGTTTACTGATTTAAGCTTCTCTATCCCAAAAGCCTTGAATTTGTCTTAAAGCCGCAGCGCCAATATTAAACACTGCCCAGCCAGCAGCAATGGCGATTGGTGCTAAAACGATCGCTATACGGAAATCAATATCCATGTCTAGAACCCCTCTGCTAAGTAGAAATTAAACTTTTGTCAACTCTTCTCATTTTTATTTTTAGCTGAAGTGGGCAATTTTTCCCAATCAATGTGTAAAGAATGTTTAAAGTTGGGATAGAAGACAGGAGACAGGAGACAGAAGTTAGGAGACAGGAGTAATTAATTATTCTCTTCCTCTGCTTTCCCTGCACATTCAATCTTGGATTTGCGATTTTGGATTTTAGATTGTTCAATCCAAAATCTGTCTTGAAAAGTTTGTTACGGAGGGAAACCCTCCTTACAACTTTCCGCAAAATCTAAAATCTAAAATTCTTCTGCTCCCCTTGCTTCCCTCCTCTCCCTACCACTAGTCCTTGTTAAAACCTAGATCAGTCCCCTGACCGGCATGAACCAAAGCTAACTTTTGGTAACGTTGAGCATGTTCGATTAATTCTGCGGCTTCAACGTCTGTTACTTGACGCTGCACTTTGCCAGGAATGCCGACGATAAGGGACATAGGCGGTACATTCTTAGTAACCACAGCACCAGCACCTATAATGCTACCAGTACCCACTCGTACCCCATCCAAAATAACTGCGCCAATACCAATCAAAGTTCCACGTTCAATGTAGGCGGAATGCACCACAGCGCGATGCCCTACGGTAACATGATCTTCTAAAATTGTTGGAAAACCAGGATCACCATGTAGAATTGCTCCATCCTGTATATTTGTGCATTCGCCAATGTCAATACGTTCTACATCTCCCCTAACTACAGCTCCATACCAAATGCTCACTCCTGCTGCTATTGTTACAGAGCCGACTACAACAGCATTGGCTGCGACGAAGGCAGCTTGAGAAAAATCGACAGATGTCCAGTAAGAAGCGGTAGACACGATAGAATATGAATATGGTACCCAGGAACACTGGAGAAACTCCAACCATTGAGGCTGGTTGCACAACCAGAATATCACAGCGTCAAGCCTCTACGCTGAGGCAAACACTAGTGAAAAATGTTCCTGCCGCAACTCCGTATCCGTGCAGCAGTGAGCAAGTAACCCAAAGTGACGGAGCCGAAGTGTAAAATCCAACCCACTGGTGCTGGTGAAAACAAAACTATGTTTGTACGCACTTCATGATGAATCCAGGCTTGCAGTACCCAATATTTGGCCCTGAAATACAGTGTCCCCATTGTCGCCAGACTATTCCGGCGCTGACACTAACTGATACGTATTTATGTCCGCGTCATGGCGCTTTTGAAGCTAATCCCAAAAACGGAGAATTAATCCATCTCCAGTCTGGGCGTCATTGGCGAAGATGGAATAATGAATGGTACAGACAACATACCCATCCTGATGGTATTCGGTTTGAAATTCACGAAGCATTAGACAAGCTGTATACCCAAGGCTATCGAGCAACACGAGTGATCATTGCTCGACGCTATCAGGAATTGATGAGTGGCTATTTAGAACGCAGCACACCTTGGCGTTCTGGACAACCGGAAATCACGGCTGCGCGACTATACGGCTTACCTGTGGAGTTTAGCCCTGATTCCCCAGAAGATCCATGTTGGGAAGTGATTAATTTTGACTTGGAAAAAGAGCCTGGAGTCCCTGTACGCTATCCTTATTTCAGATTATTTGAGTAATTGTCATTAGTCATTAGTCATTGGTCATTGGTCATTTGACTAATGACTAAGAACAAAGCGCAAAGTCTGAGCGGAGGTTTCCTTTGAGCAAACACCAGTGACGCTCCTGCGTCGCTACCGCTACGCTAATGCATAAGTCGGGGAACCCGCCCAAGCAACTGGCTCAACTTTGTAAGAAAGGACAAAATTATGCACCATGCTTCGATTCGGACGGCAAACATTCATCAGGCGATCGCTTTTTATGAACAGTTAGGGTTTACAGTTTCGGAACGCTTCACTACAGGCTACACCCTAGCTTGTTGGATGGAAGGATTAGGAGGCAGAATTGAACTAATTCAAATTCCCCAACCAAAACCTGCCCCAGATGCATTCGCTGACGAACATTATGTAGGGTACTATCATCTTTCATTTGATTTAACTAAAATTACACCAGATTTACCCAGTTGGTTGACAAGTCTACAAGAACGTGTATTATTAGCGGCAGAAAATCAACCAGAACTACCAGCGCTAAAGGTACTTTTAGAACCGACACAGCAACAGATAGGCGATCGCATTTACGAAGTTGCTTTCATTGCCGATACTGATGGTTTACCGTTAGAATTCATCCGAATCTTAGAAAAAATCTCATAATCTAGCCTTTTTATTGATTATTTTTGTTAATAAAATACTTAATCTTTGTAGTGTTACCGAAGTAAGATGTTTTTACCGAAAATTAGACTATAGTCATCCTCATCAAGACATATGTAAAATAATTGACATGCTATATCCGCCACACACATGTCTGTATCTTCCATTTGGTATCGATATCGTTTTCCGCTATTAATACTTATACTTTGGTTAGTAGCAGTGTTTTTACTTAGTGATAAGCCTGCTGCTAGCCAACATATAGAAACATATAACAATAAAAATCATTATTCAACCTTGGTAGCAAAAAGAATCATGCCCCTAACAGTGACAGAGAACGTCCGCAAAATAGTGCTGGAAAATGGTTTGACTGTCCTGACAAAAGAAGTGCACACTGCGCCAGTAGTGACAGTGCAAGTATGGTATAAAGTCGGTTCGCGGAATGAAGAACCGGGAGTAAATGGCATTGCTCACCAGTTAGAACACATGATGTTTAAAGGCACAAAAAATCGTCCTATTCAATTTGGACGTTTGTTTAGTGCTTTAGGCAGCGACTCAAATGCCTTCACCAGCTATGACCAAACTGCATATTACGGCACTGTAGAACGGGATAAACTCAAAGCGCTCTTAGTGCTAGAAGCAGATAGAATGCAGAATTCTCTAATTAATGCAGAGCAGCTAGCAAGTGAGAAGCGGGTAGTAATTTCTGAGCTACAAGGTTACGAAAATAGCCCAGAATACCGCCTCAACCGCGCTGTGATGCAAGCGGCATTTCCCAATCACGCTTATGGGTTGCCAGTGGGTGGTACTAAAGTTGATGTCGATAGGTTTCAGGTAGAGCAGGTACGAAACTACTATCAAAATTTCTATAATCCTGATAATGCTGTATTAGTAGTTGTCGGAGATTTTAAAACTGCAAATGTTCTTGAAATGGTTAAAGACGTATTTGGGAAATTACCAAACAGTCAACAGTCAACAGTCAACAGTCAACAGTCAACAGTCAACAGTCAACAGTCAACAGTCAACAGTCAACAGTTAACAGTCAACAGTCAAAAGTCAACAGCCAACACTTCCATAGTATTAAGAGAACCGGGAGTAGGGCAGCTGTTGCAAGTGGTGTATCCGCTACCGGATGTGAATCAACCAGATGTGCCAGCGTTGGATGTGATGGATTACATCTTGACAGAGGGGCGAAATTCTCGCCTTTATCAAGTATTGGTAGAATCGGGTTTAGCTAATGAAGTAACAGCAGGTGTTACCAGTTTGCGCGAATCAGGCTGGTATGAGTTGTTGGTTACGGCTGCACCTAATCAAAAATTGAAAAAAATTGATTCAGTGCTGAGTCGGGCGATCGCTAATGTGGTAGAAAAAGGGATTAAACCAGAGGAAGTAAAGCGAGCTAAGACCCAACTAACAGCAGATGTAATTTTAAGTAACCGCGATATCACCAGTCAAGCAATGCAACTTGGCAACGACGAGACAACAGCTGATGATTATCGCTATACAGATCGCTACTTAGCAGCCGTCAGCCAGGTAACAGAGGCAGATGTTGTGGCTGTGATCAAAAAATACCTGAAAAAAGAAGTACGTACAGTAGGCTTTTTTGAACCAACTCAAAAGCAGTTCAAAGAAATTAGTAATAAACCACACTCCGCACAAACTACAGAAAATTTTTCTTTGAGCACACCTGAGCTTTCATCGGAAGTGGTGAAGTACTTACCACCTGTAGCGGCAACAGATACCATCACGCGAGTTTTACCGCAGCAATTCACATTTAGCAACGGTCTGCGGGTATTACTATTACCGGACAAGAGTACTCCTACCGTCACCTTGAGTGGCTACATCGAAGCAGGGATGGAATTTGACCCAGCCGATAAAGCTGGACTAGCTGCTGTTGTGGCAGACAACTTGATGAATGGTACTAAAGCCAAAGATGTCTTAGCTATTGCTAAAGCCTTAGAAGAAAGGGGGGCAAGTTTGGACTTTGAAGCATACCGCGAAGGCGTGCGTATTGAGGGCGATAGTTTAGCAGAAGATTTACCTATACTCCTGGAAACTTTAGCAGATGTAGTTAGAAATAGTACATTTCCAATAAAAGAGTTGGAACTAAATCGCCAACAAACTTTAACTACTCTTGAACTGGAATTAGATGACCCGTCGGAAGTAGCAAAAAGAACGTTTGTTCAATCCATTTATCCGAAAAAACATCCTTTACACACCTTTCCCACACAGGAGAGTTTAAAGCATATTAGCCGTAAGGATGTGATTGATTTCAAAGCAAAACATTATCGTCCAGACACGCTAGTGATAGCGCTAGTTGGAGATTTTGAGCTAGATAAAGTACGATCGCTCCTTCAAGCTAAGTTTGGTGACTGGCAAGTTATCGGGCAACCACCAAAGTTAAAATATCCCACAGTGTCACTGCCAGAAAAAATAGTGCGTGTTAACCCAGTTTTACCGGGTAAAGCCCAAGCCATCACTTATATGGGTTACACAGGTATTAACCGTCAAGATTCCCGGTTTCATGCAGCCTTAGTGTTAAATCAGATTTTAGGAGGCGATACCTTATCAAGTAGACTGGGGGCAGAAGTACGCGATCGCCAAGGTCTGAGCTATGGAATTTATAGCTACTTTCAAGCCGGGAAGAAAGTCGGGACGTTTTTGATTGAGATGCAAACTAGCCCAGAAGATACAGGAAAGGCGATCGCTAGCACCCACCAACTCCTACAGCAAATCCATCAACAAGGTGTTACCGCACCAGAAGTTGAGACAGCAAAGCACACCCTAATCAGCAACTACAACGTTTCTCTAGCAAACCCAGAGGAATTAACAGATAGAATTCTAATGAATGAGGTGTACGGACTCGATACAGTAGAATTACGCTCATTTACTCAAAAAATTCAGCAAGTCACTCTTGCCCAAGTCAATCAAGCAGCTCGTGAGTTACTCCACCCAGATCAAATTGTGGTTGTCACAGCTGGGCCAGCGGTATTGGCAGAACAAAGAATTAAATAGAAATAGGAACATGTTAAGAAGCAAAGCATCAGTGGTAGAACTTCACCCAAACTTACCACTGAGATATTCTTTGGTTGCTTGGGCTTGGGGATTGCCAAAAACTCTTCCTGTTTCGTCATATTCTACTAAGTAACCGAAGCGGTTTCCCTTGTCTGACTCTTCTGCGTTGAAAAAAGCAGTAAAATCTGACACCCGCGAGGCTTGTTGCATATTGTGGGTGACGATAATAATTGTGTATTCTTCTTTGAGTTCCTGAATCAGTTCTTCAACTCGCTCAGTAGAGATCGGATCAAGAGAAGAACAAGGTTCATCCATCAAGACTACTTCTGGTTTGAGGGCGATCGCTCTAGCAATACACAAACGCTGTTGCTGTCCACCAGAAAGAGATAAACCACTTTGTTTGAGTTTATCTTTAACTTCAGTCCATAAAGCAGCTCGCTGGAGCGATCGCTCAACTAATTCATCCATATCATCTTTGTGTCCCTGAATCCTGGCTCCGTAAGCGATATTTTCATAAATTGATTTGGGGAACGGGTTGGGTTTTTGAAATACCATGCCAATTCGCCGCCGCACCTCTACCGGATCGATTTTAGGTGAATAGAGGTTTTTATTCCGGTAAAGTACCTTGCCTTCTACCCGACATTTGTCAATCAAATCATTCAGACGATTGAAGCAACGTAGTAAGGTACTTTTACCACAGCCAGAAGGCCCAATCAAAGCAGTTACTCGTTGTTTTGGTATTTCCATATAAACATCTCGTAGCGCCAAAGTATCACTATAGTAAACGCTGAGTTTTTCTGTTTGCAAAACTGTTGTAGTTTCGCTTGGATTTTTAGTATTGTGATGATTATTGGTTTGATTTTGGGCAGACATTGTTAATCCTGTATGGTTAAATTACTATTGAATATTGAGCAATTTCAATAAGTACTTTTAAGCGCTGCCAAGCGAGAAATAATGCTAGTAATCAGTACTAATAAAACTAGAATGAGTGAAGCTGCCCAGGCAATTTCTTGTTGATTGTCGTAGGGAACGGTGGCAAATTTATAAACTAATATTGATAAAGTGGGAATTGGTTCCCAGATACTTGTAGGCCAGAATTTTGAAAACAAAGCGGTAAAAATTAAAGGTGCAGTTTCGCCGGCTGCACGAGCGATCGCTAAAGTCGTACCTGTAATAATTGCCCCCATCGCTGATGGTAAAACAACTTGTAAAACTGTTTGAAAGTTAGAAGCTCCTACCCCTGTTGAGGCCCAACGCACTTGTTGAGGTACTAGTTGTAAGGCTTCGTCAGTAGTTCTTACCACTATCGGTAACATCAAAACCGCCAAGGCAAAACCCCCAGCCACAGCTGAGAATTGATTTGTAGTTGCGACTACCACGCCATATGCAAACAGTCCCACAATAATTGAGGGTACACCACTGAGTACATTAGTAGCAAAGCGAATCCAATTAACTATTCTGCCGGAACTAAACTCTGATAAATAAACTGCTGCCAGAATCCCAAAAGGAATGCTCAATACTGAAGCAATCCCCACCACAATTAATGTTCCTACAATAGCAGGACTAACACCGCCACCTTCTTGCAACGCGGTTGGTATCTGTCCAGTAAATAGTTCCAGATTAAATTGACTACCTCCTCGGATAATCACATAACCAAGTACTAACCCTAAAGGCAGAATTGCAATACCTAGCATAAGAAATGCTAATACTGTCAGTACAGCCCCAATTAATGTTCGGCGAGTAGCATAAGAAAATTCCATGCTCTCATCTGTGTTTAGAGAGTGTTTAGCTTGATTATTAGATGTCATAATTGCCTACCTAAACTGTAATTGGATGATGAAATTTTATCGCTACTAAAACTTTTTAACTCGGCGCACAACAAGTTCGGCAAGCATATTAACTATGAGTGTGATTACAAACAAAATTAAACCAGCATAAAACAAGGAAGCTCTTTGCAAGCCACTAGCTTCTGCGAATTGATTAGCTAACAAAGAAGCAATTGTATTTGCAGGTGCAAGCACAGAGAAATTTAAATTGTTGCTGTTACCAATTACCAAAGTTACAGCCATTGTTTCTCCCAATGCTCTCCCCAATCCCAGCATGATTCCACCTACAATTCCAGAAAAAGCTGCTGGGATCAAAATGTTGAAAATTGTTTGCCAACGGGTTGACCCCACACCATAAGATCCCCAACGAAGTTCGGAAGGTAGAGAAGCAAGGGAATCGCGGGAAATCACTGTAATAATGGGCAAAATCATAATGGCTAAAATTACCCCAGCAGGTAGCATTCCCGGCCCTATATACTGTGTGGAAAAAATAGGTATGTAATCAAAGTTATCGTAAAGCCAATTGCCTATAGGTTTCAAAAACGGTATTAGGACGTAAATGCCCCAAAGACCATACACAATACTAGGAATAGCTGCTAGCAGTTCCACTAAAAAAGTTAGTATAGTGCGAATTGATAACGGTAAAAAATTCTCACTCAAAATGATTGCACTTGCTAAACCAATTGGCACAGCTAAAAGCAAGGCAATTAATGAACTCAAGAGTGTTCCATAAATCATGGGTAACACTCCATAAAGGTTTTCTACAGGGTTCCAAGCACTTTTAATCAGGAATTGTAGACCAAACTCTTGAATAGCAGGTATTGAGTTTATAGCGACTTGTACAGCTATCCAAAGCAATAATGCTGCAACAGCAAATGCTAATATGCGTGTTATCCACAAAAAACTCTGGTCTAGTGTTTTTTCAGTCTGCGATCGCGCTGCCTCAGAGTCTATCTGAGATTCGTTGCTGGTTGTTAAAGTCATATATTACCTCTATCAAAACAAAGCTAATAATGTATGCAATTAATGTTTATTACGTGAGGTTTTTCTATCCAAAATATTTCTCAGCAAACACAGTGAATATAAAGATATTTTTCTGAATGAATAATTGATCTCAATAATTGACAATTACTACTCTTTATTTATCTACAATTTAAAAAAGCAATAAACTGAAGTATTTTGATGATTAACACGTAGTATTGTATAGCTTACCTTGTTGAATTTTTTACAACTTGCGATAGATTTAGTCTTAAGGAATTAAGTTCTAAGGTTAAATTTTAATTAAATACGTATCATATCTAGAACTTACGCATTGACAGAGTGATAAAATAGTGTTTTAAACCACAGGTGTAGTTTATAAATAGGTATCGGACAACTAGAGAAATTAGCAGACCCTTATTACACTATATTTTTACTATTCAGAGCCAAAGCAGGTTGGGTGCAGGAGATTAGCAGAGATATTAGAAGATATTTGACATGAGAGTGTGAACCACTTTTTGCTAAGAAAAAGGTACGAACCAAAAAATTTGTTTGATATTGTAAAGGACATAATTAATTTAGAAGGAGGGATTTTAAGTGTTGATGACACAGTGATAGAAAACCTGTATAGTAATCCAAAATACGCAGAATTAATTGGGTACTTTTGGTCTGGCAAAGTCTTCTCTACAAGACACTCTCCATAGCTTGTTTCTATGTAGGTGTACGCAGCGGGGTGTAGCACATTACGAATTAGTACTAAAACTAGTAACGGAAATGATCGGGTTATCTACGCAAATTTACAAGCATTTATACCAAATTTTAATTGTAATTTTCACCTCCTTCACTTCTATTCGGCTACAAGCAATACTGCGGTTATGCGTGATGTTAACGTTGCTTTTATGCTGGAATTTTACCAGTGCTGCTCCAGCCGTAGCCGCTAATTTGTCTAGCAATTTGCTGAAGCAACCAGCCACAGAAATTACAGTTAGCTTAGGTAATTCGGCTAATGAACTCAAATTTGAGCCAAATCACTTAGAATTAGTGGCTGGTAAACGCTATCAACTACGGCTCATTAATCCCAGCCAACAGAAGCACTATTTCACTGCAAAAGATTTTGCCGATGGCATCTGGACACAGAAAGTCGAAGCAGGCAAAGTAGAAATTAAAGGAGCTATTCACGAACTGGAACTAAAGCCGGGTGCTGAAGCAGAATGGGTGTTTGTCCCCCTGAAACCAGGTAAATATGGCTTACGTTGTCCAATTGCAGGACACACGGAAGCAGGTATGACTGGAGAGATTGCCATCAGCAATTAAGAATTATTTGATTAATCCTGGTAGTATGTTCAGATGTGTTAATTCAATGCACTGGAGCTATGAAGCAGAGTGTGTAACGAAAAATAAGTTAACTTAAATATAGATATTATTTCTCAACTAATCTAGAAAAAACATTCACTTTTAAGCCGCAAGACGCCAGTAATTATTAATTCCCCATGAACATTCTCAGTAACTTACTTTCTCAAGCAACTCAGTCTACTCCTCCAAAAAAACAACGCCGAGGAATTGAAATTAAATCGCCGCGTGAAATTGAAATTATGCGGCAATCAGCAAAAATTGTAGCTACCGTGCTCAAAGAGATTTCTGAGCTAGTAAAGCCAGGAATGACTACAGCTGACTTAGATGCTTATGCAGAAAAACGCATTCGTGAAATGGATGCAACACCAAGCTTTAAAGGATATCACGGTTTTACAGGTTCTATCTGCTCCAGTATTAACAATGAAGTTGTACATGGTATTCCTAGTCCCAAGAAAGTTATTCGGACTGGAGATGTATTAAAAGTAGATACAGGCGCTTATTACCAAGGCTTTCATGGGGACTCTTGCATTACAATTGCTGTCGGCGAAGTTACCCCTGAAGCGGCTAAATTAATTCGTGTAGCAGAAGAAGCTCTTTATAAAGGTATTGAACAAGTGAAAGCCGGTGTATACCTGCTTGACTTGGCCGGAGCAATTGAAGACCATGTGAAAGCCAATGGCTTTAGTGTAGTGGAAGAATTCACCGGACATGGTGTCGGTCGTAACTTGCATGAAGAACCGTCAGTATTCAACTTCCGAACTCGCGAAATGCCGAATGTTAAGCTCCGTGCAGGGATGACGCTGGCAATTGAGCCAATTGTGAATGCTGGTTCTAGACATACACGAACATTATCTGACCGATGGACAGCAGTAACAGTAGATAATGCTCTATCGGCACAGTTTGAGCATACAGTCTTAGTGACAGATACGGGTTATGAGATTTTAACCGATCGCACTAAGGTGTAATTACTAGTTGTAGTTATTTATTGTTAAGAGAGGTAAATCGTTTTTAAACGTTTTACCTCTTTATTTTTGTCTGAACAGAAATTTCATCTACACAGGCAAAACCCGTTTTGAAGCAACTGACGTGCGAATTCTATTCGCCAAGGCTGAAGTTTATACAAATATCTTCTCTGCGGCTTCGCGTCTCTGCGTGAGGTAAAAATCATATCTATTTGATAATCGCTACAAGTGTAGATATTTTTTATGTAATTGATTAACATTCCAAAATATACGTATGTTTTAAATTCAGCTATTAAACCTCTCTCACGAATATTTAAAAAGGGAGATTTTATCTTTAAATCCTGACATACATAGAATACAAACTAATATTTCCTAATTGTTTATATCCAACTTGAAAAATCATAATAAATGATTTATAACAAACAAATATTTGTCTTTAAAAATTGACATTCATTAAAAAAAAAGAGTTATAAAGAAATATTTAAGCTCTGGCAAATGTTATTTGATAACAGAAAGATATTGCAAAAAAAAGTTAAAAAAATATGACAACTACCCATAAGAACACATCATGTTTGAAAGTAAAACTTCGTCAAACTTATCTTTGAATACATCTCAATGGGCAAAAAACTCTTTTGCCAAATCACAAATCTTGACATCTTCCGTTGAGAATTTAAGTTCTGATTATACTTTTGGAAATAAGAGTTCTTCACAAACATTCCAAAGTCAATCTTTGACCCAGCCTATAGTAGCCGCTGCAAATCCCAATCCTAATCCTTACATAACTAATGCGGCGATTCTTCCTGATTTCAACGGTGATGGAAAAACAGACAAACTTTGGGTCAATTCTCAAACCGGTGAGATTTTGGTTCGACTAATGGATGGGACACAAGTTCTCCAACAAGGTTCTTTGGGACAGTTTGACATATCCGCCTGGACTTATAAAACTGCCGATTTTAACGGTGATGGCAAGACAGACTTTTTACTCCGTAACAAAACAACGGGTGAGAATAATCTTGCAATAATGGATGGAGTCAACGTTGCGAGTGCGGTTGCTCTGGACAGAGTTGATCCAGCTTGGACTCCAAACATTGGTGATTTCAACGGCGATCGCAAAACCGATATCTTCTGGAATAATGGCACAACCGGCGAAAATGCTCTTTGGCAGATGGATGGCACAACAGTTCTCAGCGCGACTGTTCTAGAGACTACAACTACAGGCTTGACTCCTACCGTGGTTGATTTCGACGGCAATGGCAAGAGCGACATCTTCTGGCGCAATGAGACAACGGGTGAAAACAACGTTTGGTTTATGGATGGCGCGCAAGTAAGCAATTTTGCTCTGCAATCACAAGATGTCGGCTGGACTTTTACCCGTGGCGATTTCAACGGCGATTTAAGCACTGACCTTCTGTGGCGCAATGAGACAACAGGTGAGAACAAGATTTGGCAAGTGAACGGCATTATCGTAACTGAGGGTGCTGTGGGAACACTTGACTCAAACTGGAAATCCAACATTGGCGATTTCAACGGTGATGGCAAGACCGACATTTTATGGCACAATCAGGCAACCGGTGAGAACACCGCTTGGTTGATGGATGGTACAACAGTTAGTAGTCAAGCTTTTCTCCCCAGTAATGGCGCATCTTTGACACCATCGCTTGGCGATTTCAACGCTGATGGCAAGACAGACGTTTACTGGCGTGATCAGACATCAGGTGCAGACACCATTTGGACTATGGACGGAACGAGAGCGACTGAGACTGCTGTAAGCGATGCAGATAAGCTTGGCCCAGAGTGGTACACCGCTTAAAATATTGCTGAATCAAACACTCCATCCCACAAGTGGGGTGGAGTTTTTGGGCATGGAGAAGAAGTTACAAATGCCCAATGCGTTATACCGATTCAATTCAGAACTTACGCACTCAGATCCCCCAACCCCCTTAAAAAGGGGGCTTTATAAATTCCCCCCTTTTGAAGGGGAGCCAGCGCGGTCTTCTCCCAAAGGGAGAGGCTAGCGCCAAGGGGGTTTCCACGCCACTCCCCACAACGGATAGCGCAGCGTAAAGCCTTCTGTTCGAGAGGCTTGTCTGCGACACGCTGCGCGATCGCCAACGGCATGGCTTCTCTTCGAGAGGCTTCGCCAACGCTTAGAGCGAGTCTTGTCTGCGACACGCTGGGCGAACGAGTGTCGGCAACCTCCGCAAGGGGGTGGCTCCCCATGAGCGACTGGCGTGGGTTAGGGGGGATCTATGTTTCAGCCTTCAGTGCGTAAGTCCTACAATTAATGATTGCAATAAATCCTTTGGTAGAGATGTTGCATTGCAACGTCTCTACATGGTCTATCTGTCACATTCTTTTTTTAAATTGCTATTAGATGAAATTCACCTTTTAACCCAATACGGTTCAGTTAGGCTTAAAACTTGTAACTCAAAACCTGAATTTCCCCATTCTCTGGTAATTTACTAGGGTTAAGAGAAATAGTATCGCCATTGCTACGACGTACTGTCATGCCTTGCATCAAAGTGAGAAAATCATCCAGTGGCGAAATGTCGCATGTAGCAGCGTCAGCCGCCTGCGTCCGGTAATGGGTGGGAATCACCAGCTTGGGATTCAATACCTGAACCGCCTGCTTTGCTTCTTGGGCATTGTAGGCTTTTGCACTACCTCCTACTGGAATGAATGCCACATCGGGACGCCCCATGAGGATTTTTTGCTCAATGGAAATGGGTGCAGCGGCTCCCCCTAAGTGCAGGATATTAATTCCTCCTTGCTTCCAACTCCAGGCGGTGTTTGAGCCAAACTGCTTCCCACCTTTGCGATCGTGGTCTATGGCAATTCCCTGGAATTTGATGCCTTGGAACTCGTAAACTCCAGGTTCGTAGATTAGCTTTGGATTTCCCGGTAGTCCATCTACCGCACCTTCATCTAGTAGTTGACTACTAATCAGTACTAAATCTGCTGCAACTTTTGGTGGACGATACTTAGCAGTACAGCCGACCGTCCGAAATGGATTGACGAGAATTTTCGCACCGCCACCGGTAAATAGAAAGCAAGTATGACCCAACCACTGAACTGATAAACCGCTAGATTGTGCGTTAGCTTGAGATTCAGAACTCAAGGTAGTAATGAAAGCTGTGACCAACCCCGCCCCAGCATAGCCCATCAACTTTCGTCGTTTCATTAATTACTCTCTCGACTGTAACTGTTCCAGAAAGTTTCGCAATAACTGCTTTCCCGAAGATGTCAGGACACTCTCTGGGTGAAACTGGACACCTTGAATGTGAGGATAGTTCCGGTGTTGCACTCCCATAATAGTGCCATCTTCAACCCAAGCAGTGATTTCCAACACATCAGGGCAAGTCTCGCGATCAATCACCAGACTATGATATCTGGTGGCGGTCATGGGATTTTCCAATCCCCGGAAAACTCCTACCCCAGTGTGAGACACCTGAGAAGTTTTGCCATGCATTAACTCTGGAGCAGAAACTATTTTACCACCGAACACTTGACCAATACTTTGATGTCCTAAACAGACACCCAAAATTGGTAATTGAGGCCCTAGTTGTTCAATCAATTTTAGGGAAATTCCAGCATCTTCTGGGCGACCAGGCCCAGGGGAAATGACTACGACTTCCGGCTTTAACGCCCGAATCTCATCTATGGATATCTTGTCGTTACGAAAAACTTTAATATCAGCTGCTACTGGGAACTCTGCCGCTAATTCTCCCAGATATTGCACTAAGTTGTATGTAAAACTGTCGTAATTGTCAATGACTATAATCAAAACTAATAGCTCCTAGCTTGATTGGGGTTACGTGGACTCAATTAATTTGAAGCCCCAAGGTTTCAGAGCCGCGATCGCTATTTCTGCATCTACACCTTCATAAGCTTCCCATTCCAGCGGGTGCTCTTTAGGATGCCCGTCGCCTACATTACCTGCAACTTTGATCACCGGCAAGCCGGCGATGCGATCGCGCTCCATCCCTTTTGGAAGGGCTAGTTGGAGTTTGTGACCGACAAACTTTGTCGATGCATTTGAATTAGCTACAGATTCACGGATTAAACAGATATCACCAGCAGTTCCCCAAGTAGTTGGGTAGATGTAGAGGAACGATATATAGATTTCTGGTTTGATGGCTCTTTTTAGAACTTGCATTAACTGTAATCCTTGGATTAGGAGTAATAAATCATACGAGTAATTCTCTGACTGGTTGCAACTATTTTAATTTTGCAACTCTAATCAAAATAACGTTTATGTCGTTTTGCTAGCAATCGTGTAGAAACTTCTGCGCTTGTCAAACTTGGCCTCAATAAACAACTTAGCGCTAACTCACCACCCACCGAATCAGGATACTGAGCATCTGCTTACTCTTCTCTATGCCCAAAAACTCCACCCACAAGGGGATGGAGTTTTTCATAAGTAAAGCCCTCATAAATACGATGAGGGCATTAGTTTATCTCTATGTCAGTTGTTAATTACGGAAACTTCTTTTACTCTGCCTGTGCTTAGCAATTTCTTTGCGTTTGCGTTTTTCCAGTGGCGTTTCAAAGTGGCGATGCTTTCTCATGTCTGGAAAAATTCCGGCTTTGGAAACTTCTCGCTTAAATCGACGTAAGGCTGACTCAATGTGTTCATTTTCACCTACGATTACTTGGGTCATTATCTTTCCTACTAAATTGAATTAATTGATGGCTAAATAGTGGTACGGAATTCAGTTAACCAGAGTACAAAAAGCTGCTTCCTCAACTTCAATTCCATTTCCACAAAAGCAAAGCTGTGCGGACGGACTATCTCCCTTCAGACGCTTTTATAGCATCTAAATTTTAAATGGAATCGGACAGGGCAGGATCACAAACTACATCTAGAAAGCCGACATAATTAAGGATACTAGAGGAGGGAGCAAGAGTGTAGCAGCTACCAACACTGCTACTAAAGAAGAAACTAGTACAGCACCAGCAGCACAGTCTTTAGCAACTTTTGCTAAATCATGGTAAGTCTGCTTAACAGTCAAGTCTACAAGGGACTCGATCGCTGTATTCAGTAACTCCAATGCTAAAACCAAGCCACTAGTTATACCAATAACTGATATTTCCACGGCTTGCAGATGTAAAAAAACGCTTAAAGCGATCGCTAAAGCGCAAACACTCACATGGATACGAAAATTACGTTGAGTTTGAAAACTATAGCTGATTCCTGCCCAAGCATACTTAAAACTAACTAATAAACTAGAGGCAACCTGCCAGGAGAATTCCCGTTCATTTGTCACCAGTGTTTGTAAGGTGTTGGACGTTGGTGGTGGGGAAACTTTTTGGGACATAGGCTTAAAAATACAAAAAAATAGGAGCTACAGTGGGAATCTTTGCCATTTATCATGGCTTAATAAACTTTGAGGCAGTTTTAGGGAATTTTCTCCAGAAATATTATAAAATTATTACCCAAGATTAACACTTACAGACACGCAAATCACTGCTATTCTATGTCAATAGAAATACTTATTGCATGTAGCAATATTACTTGCTGTTCTAACATTCGCCTCAAACTTTCTTCGTCAGGATGATCCCAGCCCAACAGATGTAATAAGCCGTGAGCAGCCAACCAAGCTAGCTCAGTTGGCAAACTATGTTCTTGCTGTTGAGCTTGACGTTGGGCTGTATCTACAGACACAATAATATCACCTAAATATAAAGGTACAGAGGCAAGCATTTCTGCACTTTGAGGAAAGTCTACCTCTAAAGCAGCAAAAGCTAAAACATCTGTTGGCTTATTTTGTTGTCGATACTGGGCATTGAGTACTTGAATTTGCAAGTCATCGGTCAAGCGCAGACCGATTTCGTAACTTGGCGCGGCTGGAAGATGAGGATTAAGTATTTCTAACCAGAGATTAAACCAGTTTTCCCAAGCTTCAGAAGTGATTCGAGGATGTGTGTCCCCAATCTTTCCAGATGCTATTGGGGACAATTCGTAATCATAATCCTCTACATACAATTCAACTCTCAGGGGCACGTAGTCTCCTAGGCTGAGGTAAGTATTTATCGTTAGTGTGTTAGATAAGCAAGACCAACGAGGACAGCTAAAAGTCCTACGGCGGTCAGTGCAAAATGTTTTAAGGACGTGCCACCCTTTCGCACCATATTCCGCATGGCGAGTTTCACGTAACTGGGTTGAGGTTCTGTTGAAGGGGAGTTGCTCATAATTGTTTGATCACAGACTCTTTTATAAATGTAACAGTTGGTTTGGTGTAGAGTTGCGATCGCACCAATATCAATACTAAAAAAATAAATAATAGGTACTAAGTATATAGTAAAAAAATACTTAGTACCCATAACTAATCTTTAAATTATGCAGGGGTGCTTTCTACGAGTTGGTTTTCTTGCCGTAGATAAGCTTGAATGAATGTATCCAGTTCGCCATTCATCACATCTGCAATCGCAGTTGTTTCCGTGTTTGTACGTAAATCCTTCACCATTTGATAAGGATGAAATACATAGTTACGGATTTGATTGCCCCAAGAGGCTTCCACCATATCACCACGAATTTCAGCAATTTCTTGGGCACGTTGCTCTTGGGCGATAATCAGCAGCTTGGCTTTGAGGCGAGCAAGGGCCTTCTCTTTGTTTTGCAGTTGAGAACGTTCTTCTGTACAACGCACGGCTAGCCCCGTGGGGAGGTGAACAACCCTCACTGCTGTTTCTACTTTGTTGACGTTCTGTCCGCCTTTACCGCCAGAGCGAGTTGTGGTGATTTCCAAATCTTTCTCTGGAATGTCCAACTGTACAGAGTTATCTATTTGTGGCATTACTTCCACCCCGGCGAAACTGGTTTGTCGTTTGCCATTAGCGTTAAAGGGTGAAATTCGCACTAAGCGATGTGTGCCTGTTTCAGACCGCAAATAACCATAAGCATAACGACCAGTAATTTCTAGGGTTGCTGATTTAATTCCGGCTTCATCACCCTCAGACTCTTCAGCTAAACTTACCTTATAGCCGTGAGCTTCTGCCCAACGAGTGTACATCCGCAGTAACATAAACGCCCAATCTTGGGCATCTGTACCACCAGCACCAGCATTAATCGTTAGTACAGCACCTTCCGCATCATAGGGGCCCGAAAGTAACTGTTGTAACTCCCACTGGTCAAGGTCACGATTGAGCTTGGTAATCGTGGATTCGGCTTCTTGCAATAGTGCTTCGTCGGTTTCTAACTCTAATAACTCAACTACTGCTTTAGTATCTTCCAGACTGGCTTGCCACTGATCATATTGCTGAAGGTGGGCTTTCAGGTCGTTGAGTTCTTGTAGCGTTTGTTGAGCTTGGGTTTGGTCATTCCAAAATTCTGGCTGAGCTGATATTTGTTCCAGGTCTTGAATTTTGGCTGTCAATGCAGGTACGTCAAAGATAGTGCTGGGTTTTACCCAGGCGACCAGACAACGTTTCGATTTCGCGTTTTAGTTCTAAGACTTCCATAGTGGTTGCTAAACGTATAGATAGAGCGTTTTAGATTGGGAGATTGCTCTTGATTCTATTTACAGCAGATTTCAGGTAAATAAAGTACATAAATAAAACCTGAAACCCTGTAGAGACGTTACATGTAACGTCTCTACGTATGATTCATGAAAATGCCAACTGCTGTATCTTTTTGATTTTAGCTGGAGTTTGGCAAATTTTTTCTACACGACTTGTATAAGTTACATAAATTACTTGGAATTATTTGCCAATATCTGAGGGCAAACGGCGAGAGTGTCTTTGCTTACTCCAGTGTTTTGATTTTACTGTTGCAGATAGGCTTTGATAAATAAATCAATTTCACCATCTAAAACCTCTGCTACAGCAGTTGTTTGCACTTTGGTACGCAGATCTTTCACGTTTTTGTGGGGATGTAATACATATTCACGGATTAGCTTGTAGGATAAAGATTTTATCTGCTGAGGTTGAATTTGGGAAAGTTGGACACCTTGAGTTAGTGCGATCGCAACCAGCCTACTCTTAAGAATAGCTAATGCTTTTTCTTTGTTTTGTAGTTGATTGCGCTCCAGGTTACAAAACACAGTAATACCAGTAGGAAGATGAAACAACTGCACCCATGTTTCTAGGCGGTTAACATTCCTCTGACAACGTGGCAAAGTAATTTTCAAATCCTTGTCTGGAATTTCAAACTCAACAGACTCATCCAAGATAGGGCTGACTACTACATTGGCAAAGCAAGTATGTCGTTTACCATCACCCTTCAAATGAGAAAGCCGCATTATTTTTGCATGGGTTCCTTGTTCTGATTTGAGGTAGCCATAAGCATAACGCCCGATAATTTCCAAGGTGATATATTTAATACTAGTTAAATCCGCATCAAAACCTTCTCCTACATGTACTAAGTAATTTTGCTTGATACTCCAACGGTGGTACATCCGCAGTAGGATAGACCCCCAATCTTGAGCATCCACACTATTAGAACTAGCAGTAATGGTTAAGAATGCTCCGTTTTGGTCGTAGGTATTAGATAGTAACTGTTGTATTTCAAGTGTGTTGAGTTCTTGCTGGAGTTGCGTGAGGTTACTTTGCGCCTCTTGTAACAATTGCTCATCAGCTGATAATTCCAATAGTTCTAAAGCAACTTTGATATCTTCTAGGATGGAGCGCCATTGCTGATATTTTTTCTGATTGGAGATGAGGAATTTAATCTCTTGAAGTGTCTGATAGGCAGTAAGAGAATTGTCCCAAAAAGTAGGTTGAGCAATTGATTGATCTAGATCTTGAATTTTTGTACTCAGTTCTCTGAGGTCAAAGACAGTCCTCAGCTTTGCCTAGGATATTCGACAACCTTTCTACTTCACGTTTGATATTTAATAGTTCCAGCATAGTTTTACATTTGTGAGAGATTTTTAACTGGACGTATATTATCCTAAACCGAATAGTTTGGCGATCGCAGGCAATAAATTATTAGTCGATTCAACTAATGTGGCAACAGCAGGTAAACCAGAAAATATCCCTTTCAACATGGTGATTGCATTTTTTGCAGTCTTCTGATTAGTAGATTCTTGAGGATTTGTACCTGCTTCTGCTAAAGCTTTTACCTGTAACAATGCATCAGCTTTGTCTGTTTCTGGCAAATCTGAAGACTGGGAAATAGCCTCTTGCAACTGCGTTAATAGTTCTTTAATTCCTGGTTCATCTGCTTCTGGTGAATCAGGTAACTGATTGAGCGCAATATTTACATTACCGCTGATGGTTCCTAGATTAGCAACAGAACCACTTCCAGCGATACCGCTGACGTTACTGCTGCCTTGAATATTGATGCCGCTGATATCAGACACTTTGGTATCTCCTTGTGTATAAAATTTAGGCTGCTGGAGTGCAGTTGTGATCATATTTTCTAAATTACGAATGCGATCGCTTTTTTCTACAAGTAATAATTGCTGACTCTGGGATAAAACTTTGAGTTGATTATAGTCATCAAAATATTCTGCACTCAGTTGAGATTTATCGCTACCTGCTGCGGTTTTGGCTCTGAGCAAGATTTTATCTTCGCCGCGTTTCTCCATCGCTACGATTTCTAACTGAGCTTCGGGATGGTTTTCGGCGAGGTTTTTGAAGGCGATCGCCATAGCGCGGGGGTCAACGCCTTGATTGTGGTAAAGGTCGAGGGTATCAAAAATTGGCTGGATGAAGTCGGCAAAATCCCCGTCTGCAAATACCTCTTGTTTATTATCAGGTTTGCGGAGAGGGTCGGGGTTTTCTTTGGTGGGTAAGCGCATGAAGACATACTCACACCTCACCCCATGCAACTTAGTTTCCCTCGTAATGCCCCAATCTTCAATGTAAGCTCCAGTGAGAGTTGCACCTGTTAAATCGGTTGCATATAGCTGCGTTTGTTTGAGTTTTGCTCTTGACAAATCGGCATCTTGCAAATTAGCTTCACTGAGGTCAGCGCCGATAAAGCTGGTATCTGCTAAGTTAGCTTTTTGTAAGTTCAGACCTCGCAGATTTTGACGGTCAAAGTTATTATCCTGTCCCTGTCCTGTAGTTAGTAGTTGACGTACTTGTGAATTTTGAAGATAAGTTAAACCAGGACGAATAAGATCAAGCATTTTCGCTTGATACCAAAGGGTAAGAATAAGAATAGCGTTTCGGAAATTTGTACTTTTGAGCGTAGCTTGAGTAAAATCAGCACTGGTCAAATTAGCACCACGAAAACTAGTACCTCCTGTTGCAGCAAAGTTGACAGCGAAATTACGAACAAAGGAATATTGTTCGTCGCCTTCCACAGCTTGCCAACCTATATAAAAGCTAAGTAATGCTCCGGTTACAGTTACGGCTACAGTTCCGATTACTGCTGCAGCTGCGGTTACAACTTCGGCTGTGGTTATGACCCCGGCTACAGTTACGGCTACAGTTCCGATTACTGCTACAGCTGCGGTTATGACTCCGGCTGCGGCTATGGCTATGGCTGTGGCTATGGCTCCGACTATGGTTGCGGCTACGGCTATGACTCCGGCTATGACTATGCCTACAGCTATGGCTCCAACTATAGTTATGACTCCGGCTATGACTCCGATGTTTTCGGCTACAACTGCGGTTATGGTGAAAGCTATAGTGAAAGCTGTGGTTATAGCTAGGGTTATGACGAAGGCTCCTACTCCTTGGCGAATCGCGACAAAAAAGAAGGCAATCAATACGATAAAAGCAGTCCAACCCATGAGCGCTAAGCCGGACGTGTTAGAGGTGTTAAATATTCGCGACACCAAGAAACCATTGATAAACCATAAAAACTCTGATAGTCCCGACAAAAACCACGAAACAAGGACTAGGAAAATTACCCAATGGTGTTGCACTCCAGCTTTTGCATGGCTGAAGTTTGCACTTCTAAGGTTAGCGACGGTGAAGTTTGCCCCTCGGATGTCGGCATAGCTAAAGTTTGCACCCGCAAGGTCTTGTCTACCTTTGAAGTTGCGTCCTCGGAGATTTTGACCGGAGAAGTCTAAAGCCATGTTCAACTGTACAGAGGTGAGTAAATTTTACTACACCCTCACCCCTGTAAATTCAGGAAGGTTAGATATTTTTGACTTTTGAACCTCAAAACATCTCGCGTGAACCTCAAAGCATCTCGCGTTAATGTCAAAGCATCTCGCGTTAATCTCAGAGCATCTCGCGTTAATCTCAAAGCATCTCGCGTTAATCTCAGAGCATCTCGCGTTAATCTCAAAGCATCTCGCGTTAATCTCAAAACATCTCGTGCGAACCTCAAAGCATCTCGCGTCAACCTCAAAGATTCATTCATGAGTATTAGAGACTGATTTTTGAACTTTTTAGGTTGAAGTGTCTGTTAAAAGTACAAAATCATAAATATTATTAATGATTTACCACTGTTCTACTGTCAGATTATCTACATTGCTCAAATTCCTGATGAATCACAGACTGCAATTATGCAGCTTCTTCGTCGCTTATAATACCTGCAAACTGCAACAGTGGATGGGTTAGAGTCTCTTGGTACTCAATTGTGATCTTAACTTTGCTATGTTCTGCCACACCTGTTAGTGTTTGCAGTGGACGCAAAACCCTATCTTCATATATTGCTTCAATAGTCTGAGACTCTGGCATACAGTTTTGCAATCTAATTCCTACTCAAAATTCTATAACGGTTTACAGGTCAACATGGTTTGGTTAACGTTTTAATATTTTGAAGATCCCCCCAACCCCCCTTAAAAAGGGGGCTTATAACCCTCTTTAACTCCCTTTTTAAGGGGGTCGCCACAGGCGGGGGGATCTTAACCGAACCGTATTGGGTTACAGGTGCGATTTTTGTTATTTTAGCGATCGCATCGTATTCTTGAAAGTGCTGTTCAACCCCTAAAGTTAGAACTAGGGAACTAGCTCAAAGCTTATAACTGTGAGCCAGCCCTATGTATCAATAAAAAGCTCTTTGCCCCAGTTCAGAGTTTGCCCCGGAAATCGGAGCGATATATATCAGTAAGTGTGTGGTGTGTTTCTCAAGTATTAATGTAGAGATAGGCACAGCACAATAAACATTACAGGAAATACTAATGAACCGCTCGAAGATAGTTGCCGTTATTACAGGCGCGATTTCTATTCTGTTGGCGATCGCCTACCTCATCTTAGTCCAACTGCTGGACTACCGGGACATGAAACCCGCCCCCATCAGCCAAGTTGATCAAATACCTGCGCTCGTTGCTTATACTTGCCAGGTTGACAAAATCGTCAAAGTGTAGCTTATATTTAACCGACTTGCAGAGACGCAATGAATAGCGTCTCTTGTCATTTATGTCAATTAATAAAAATCAATCGTAACTATTGAGTAAACTTTTATTTATTCATAGATTAGAGATAATAGTGATTATTGTAAAATCAAATGCCCAATTATATAAGAATTAATTAGATTAAATATCGCTAATTTATTTAGTTAAGTTATTCCATTTGAGCAAATATATAATGTAAGCTATTTTTAAGAAGATTAAAAAAAGATAAATTGACCTTATCTGCGATAGCTGGGTTTAAGGGGATCAACGTTTGTTGATTTAAAAACCCTGAAGTTTGACTGCAAATCTAGAGGTGCTTTGATGGCTCAGTTTCTACTTGAGACTGTTTGGCTAGTTCCGTGCTATGCATTAATGGGTGGGCTGTTGGCTGTGCCGTGGTCGCCGGGGATCATTCGTCACACCGGGCCAAGACCGGCTGGTTATGTCAATTTGGTGATGACATTTTTGGCGTTCGTTCATAGTGCGATCGCATTACAAGCAACTTGGAATCATCCACCCCAAGAAGTATTTATTCCTTGGTTATCTACGGCTGGTTTAGACCTGACAATTGCTTTAGAAATTTCCTCTGTAAGTGTCGGCGCGTTAGTTGTCATTTGTGGCTTGAATTTGTTAGCGCAGATATTTGCAATTGGCTACATGGAAATGGACTGGGGTTGGGGACGCTTCTATTCTTTGTTGGGATTATTTGAAGCGGGATTATGCGCCCTTGTTCTGTGTAATAACTTGTTCTTTAGTTATGTGATATTGGAAGTTCTCACACTAGGAACATACTTATTAGTCGGTTTATGGTTTAGTCAGCCGTTAGTAGTTTCAGGTGCGAGAGATGCTTTTTTAACAAAGCGGGTGGGAGACTTATTCTTGCTAATGGGAGTGTTAGCATTATGGCCCCTAGCTGGGACTTGGAGTTATCCAGAACTAGCACAATGGGCGGCGACTGCGAATGTCAATCCTACGACAATGGCGCTGGTAGGTTTAGCCTTAATTGCTGGGCCGATGGGCAAATGCGCTCAGTTTCCCCTGCATTTGTGGTTAGATGAAGCGATGGAAGGCCCTGTTCCGAGTACAATTTTGCGGAACTCGGTAGTAGTTGCTAGTGGTGCATGGGTGCTGATTAAATTGCAACCTGTGTTAACTCTGTCGCCCGTAGTTTCCTCAGTCATAGTAGGGGTTGGGGCGGTGACAGCGGTGGGTGCTTCTTTAATTGCGATCGCTCAAGTTGACCTTAAACGCTGTTTATCTTATTCTGTCAGTGCTTACATGGGCTTAGTGTTCATCGCCGTGGGAGTACAGCAAGACGAAGCAGCACTATTGTTGGTACTTACCCATGCGATATCAGCAGCCTTGTTGGTGATGAGTACTGGGGGAATTATTTGGAATAGCATCACCCAAGACGTCACCCAATTAGGTGGATTGTGGTCACGCCGCCCTATCTCAGGATTAGCCTTTATTTTCGGGACTTTGGGGTTAATTGGTTTTCCGCCTCTGGGTAGCTTTTGGGCGTTGATGAAGTTAGCAGATGGGCTGTGGGGAACGCAACCTTGGTTAGTAGGAGTGGTGATAGCCGTCAACGCTTTAACAGCCTTTAGTTTAACCAGAGAATTCGGTCTACTTTTTGGTGGTAAACCGACGCAGATGAGTGAGCGATCGCCTGAAGCTCACTGGCCGATGGTTCTGCCAATGGTGATTTTACTTGGCTTTACTTTGCATCTTCCGTTGATATTACAAAGCTTATCACTCCTACCCGATTGGACAATCATAAATAAGGATGTTGCACTACTTTTAATTTGGTCAAGTATTTTCGGTTGCAGCATTGGTGGTGTGATTTATTTAGGCAATATTCCTAAACCGATTCGTCTGCCTTGGAAAGGTTTACAAGACTTACTGGCATACGATTTTTACACACCAAAACTCTATCGGATGACCGTCATCTTCGGCGTTGCTCAAATTTCCAAATTAGCCGATATGATTGACCGTTTTGTAGTCGATGGCATCGTTAATATGGTTGGTTTGTTTTCACTATTAGGTGGCGAAAGTCTTAAGTACAGTACTTCTGGACAAACCCAGTTTTATGCATTCACAGTTCTTTTAGGGGTAAGCGCTTTAGGAATGTGGGTAACTTGGCCATTCTGGGGAGTACAGTTTTTAGATTTGATGTTTTAAATGTCTACATTTTTGTAGTAGTGACCATTTAAATTCAGGCTAACATTTTAATATTGTGAGGAGAAGCAAGTGAGCAAAAAACAGTCCCAAGTAAATATTTCCAGAAGAGGTTTACTCAAGTTTAGTGCAGGTGCGATCGGTACAGGAGTAGTGGCAGCAGGAATAGGTTCAAACTTGATTGCACCCGAACAAGCCACAGCAAAAGATGACATAACCCCCGATAAAGCACTGCAAGAATTGCTAGACGGTAATGACAGGTTTGTGAAAAGAAAACGTCGAAATCCTAACCAAGGCTATACACGTTTGTTAGAAGTTGCTAAAGTTCAAAAACCCTTTGCTTCTATTTTAGGTTGTGCAGATTCACGAGTACCTTCGGAAATTGTCTTCGACCAAGGACTGGGAGATTTATTTGTCTGCCGCATAGCTGGTAATATTGCTACAAAAGAAGAAATTGGTAGCCTAGAATTTGGCAGTTTAGTATTAGGCTCTAAAGTCATTATGGTCGTGGGACATGAAAGATGTGGTGCAGTAGATGCCGCGATTAAAGGTGCTCAAGTACCAGGACAAATTGGAAGTTTGCTTGAGGCAATTAAACCCAGTGTAGAAAGCTCAAAAAAACAATCAGGAGATAAGTTAGAAAATGCCTGTAAAGCAAATATCTTAGCGCAAGTTGAAAAGTTAAAATCATCGGCAGTTTTATCTGAGTTAATCAAGACAGAAAAGCTGAAAATAGTCGGTGGTTATTACGATTTGGACACTGGCAAAATCAATGTAGTTAGTTAGGTTTTTTGTCATTAGTCATTAGTCTTTTGTCATTTGTATGAGGATTAATGACTATGATTTCTCTTAGTAAGATACTATGCGATCGCTCCATTCAAAATAAAAGATAAATCTTTTGTTTGAGTTTTAAATTTTTCAACAAAAAGATTTTGAAGCACTACTTATTACCAGCTTTTTCCCATTTAAAATTACCATGTTAAGTGTATTAATTTGGCTTCCGATTTTAGCCGCAGTTGTCATAGTATTATTACCTGGAAGTTTCTCCGCTAATCGGATTCGTTTAGGAGCATTATTCTTTTCGGGAATAGTTCTGCTCTGGAATATTTTTATCCTGGTGAAATTTGATATCAGCAATCCAGAGATGCAATTTCAAGAGTACCTACCCTGGAATGAAACTCTCGGCTTAAGCTATCAATTAGGAGTTGACGGACTATCGATTTTGATGTTGGTGTTAAATAGCCTGCTCACTTGGATTGCTATTTACAGCAGTAATCAACAAACTGAACGTCCCCGGCTTTTCTACTCGATGGTTTTATTAGTTAGTGGTGGGGTTGCCGGTGCTTTCTTAGCAGAAAATTTGCTGCTATTTTTCTTGTTCTATGAGCTTGAGCTAATCCCTTTCTATTTGCTAATTTCTATTTGGGGAGGAGAAAAGCGAGCTTATGCTGGGATCAAATTCCTGATTTATACCGCTGTTTCAGGTGCTTTTATTCTGGCGACCTTCTTGGGTATGGTATGGTTAACTGGTTCTACTAGTTTTGCTGTTGATGGAATCTCTACAGAAAATCTATCAACAGCAAAGCAAATCCTTCTACTAGCAGGCATAGTACTAGGTTTTGGCATCAAAATTCCCCTGATTCCCTTTCATACTTGGTTGCCAGATGCTTATGTTGAAGCTTCAGCACCTATTGCCATTCTTCTCGGTGGCGTGTTGGCAAAACTGGGAACTTATGGACTGTTGCGGTTTGGGTTGGGTATGTTTCCTGAAACTTGGAGTATTATCGCACCGACTTTGGCAATTTGGGGAGCAATCAGCGCTATCTATGGAGCAGTAATTGCGATCGCTCAAAAAGATATCAAGCGCATGGTAGCATACAGCTCCGTCGGTCACATGGGCTATATATTGCTAGCTAGCGCCGCCGGTACTCCTCTAGCACTTGTTGGCGCTGTCGCTCAAATGTTTAGCCACGGCATTATCCTCGCCATTCTCTTCCATCTGGTGGGAGTCGTAGAAGCTAAAGTTGGCACTCGTGAGTTAGATAAACTCAATGGCTTAATGAGTCCCATACGCGGTTTACCTCTAATTAGTGCCTTGCTAGTTTTAAGCGGGATGGCTAGTGCTGGTATTCCTGGTTTAACAGGATTCATCGCTGAATTTATCGTTTTTCAAGGCAGTTTCTCGGTCTTTCCCATCCCCACATTGTTGTGTGTAGTGGCTAGTGGATTAACCGCAGTTTATTTTGTCATCCTCCTCAATCGCACCTGTTTTGGCAAACTCGATAACATAGCCTACTATCCCAAAGTTTTATGGTCTGAGAAAATGCCAGCTCTAATTTTGGCAGCGCTGATTATCTTTTTAGGAGTACAACCCACTTGGTTAGTGCGTTGGAGTGAACCTACAACAACAGCAATGGTAGCTGCAATTCCTTCTTTGGAAAAAACCGTAATCTCTCAAGTGGTAAATAATTGAGGGTTGGAATTTTAACGCATAGGCGCTTCTCTACGAGACGCTACGCGAACGCCTTCCCGCAGGGTAGGAACGCAGGGCTAAGCGCAAAGGAGCGCAGAGTTTGGGAATTTGATTCGCTATAAATTTACGCAATTTAGTAAACACCAATTACCATGACAGCAATTAAGATAGCGACTAAGTTACCTCCTTCCACGCATGAATTTTCCGAAGTAATTCATCGCCTAGAAGCTGGCGGTGCGATGTTGCCAGATACGCCAGAAAACCTGATGCAAATCATCGGTTTATATAAAGCTTATGCCGTGCCGATGGACTTTTATTGGCGTGACCTGCTTTATATTGCTGAACGCGAATTCTTAAACCCGTTGCCCTTTTTTAAATACTTCTTGCCCAAAGAGTATTTAGAATTGCATAATCATTACGCTGGCGATGATGCTGATTTACGAATTTGGCGAGGTGAAGCTACTGCCCATCCAGAACTGTTGGCATTTATCGAGAAAGGTGAAACCTTCAAAATGCCGAAGTTGTTGCATCACTTATTCCACGATCGCATTAACATGGAATTTGCAGAAGCCTGTATGCGAGCAATGCTGTGGCATAGAGGAATGGGTGGGCAATTTGACCCTTACCTAGACTCAGAAGAATACAAAGCCAACGCTGATAGGGCAATTAAAGCTTACTTCCAAGGCAACCCAGTGATGCTGGGACTCTATAAGCTGTTCCCAGATATGTTTTTGGAACAGTGCCGCCAAATGTCTTACTATGCTAATCTGGGCTTGTTTTGGGAAATCATGGCCCCAGTGTTCTTTGAAATGTCAGACCGCTATGACGAAGGCACAATTACCAGTGTCCCAGAGGCGATGAGTTTCTTAGTCAATGGTATATTTGCGATCGCAGGCCGTCCAATTTATCATCACGTTTATATTCGTGGCGAATGTTACGAAATTATCCCCAAATCTAAAGGCTTTATGTGGCTATATGAAGCCGCATTACCTTATGTAGAAGCAGTTTTCTATCGTACTGCTCCTTTCCGGGGTACAAAATCTTATAATGCTCAAGCACGTCAAGTACCAGAAGATCAAAAAGACTTCCACTATGGCATTCTGTACGCTGATGTGTTTCCAGTTGGTACTGCTGGTATTCCACCTACATTGCTAATGCAAGATATGTTGCATTTTTTGCCTCCATATCTTGTTGATTACTACAGCAAACATTGCCGTGGTGAAGAAGATATGTTGATTCAGTTGGGGGTTAGTTTCCAACGGTCAATGTATTGTGTTACTTCTGCGGTAATTCAGGCATTGCGGACAGCACTTTTATATCCTTTAGATGACCCCAATCCCAGGCATTTACAAGCTAATCGAGATTTCTTTGAAATGCAGATAAATCGCTTTACTCGTCCTGAATATAACATTCGTGATGCAGCTCGTTTGGGGAGTATTCAAAAGCAGGATTATAGATGAAATATTTTGCTTTTATTTAGAGCCACAGTAAACACAGATAAACACAGATACATCGGTGTTTATCTATCTGAAAAAGTTTCCTAGGTTGGGAAACCCCGTTCGCATGATTGCGTCTTCTCTTGGAAAAAGTTCTGCTCGCCGGAAGCCGACGCTCAGACTTCTCTTTGCCTACAGAACTTTTCGCTGTGTTCATCTGTGGTTAAATTTTCATGATTCCTTATGCTAATAGCTAAAGAATCGCCTAGGACTATAAGTCCTTGTCTTAATCCACATCTTTATCAATTTATTGCATGATTGCTATTAGCTTGGGAATAAATTCCCAAGCTAATAGCTAAAGTCTTCTAAAGAAGATTAAGAAAGGATTTGAATCTACGCAAGCGTGGAGTTGGGCTATTAGCCTGCGGTTTGAATCGCAGGCGGACTATGGTTTAGCGACAATTTTACTGTTACAAAAATGTTAGGTAATGACAAGCTTGTTTAAATAAGGCTTTGTCAATTTAGTATCGCCAACCGCCACCCCAACCCCAAGGTTTGCCACCCCAACCCCAAGGTTTACCACCCCAACCCCAAGGCTTGCCATAGTAGCCCCAAGGTCTTCCATAGTGACCCCAGTAACCTCCACTTTGAAGTTCCTGTTCTTCTTCGGGTAACTCTACCAGTAAATCAGAAGTGTTTGTTTGAGCTGCCATAATTGACTACCTCCATTTAGCACTTAGGTATTACATACAGATGTACAGAAAACAAAAGTATTTAATACCCCTACTTTTAGTTCTAAATTTATTTTATACAGATTAAACTATCTAAAGTTAGAAAGTAATAAGCTAAAGTTCTGCCTTTTGGTTGATGTTAAAGCTGACGAGCAATTATTTTATTGATTATTTCTTATCAAAATCAAGCGTTAACATCAGAAATTATCGTATTTTTGGGTTCTGCGATCGCATTTTTTAACTACAAACTTCAATCATCTAACAAACTCATCAATGCTTGCAATTCTTGCTCTTGTGGTTCTGGTAATTGTGAGCGTAATTTTAGCAATTCAATTTCTAATGCTTCCGCCACATAGAACATATTAGACTCTTGGGCAATTTTTAGCTGATTTTCTTTAATTTCGATTTGTCGAAGCAGGTTTTCTTCAACATTAATTGCATCGTAATCGTGAGAAATCATAGCTTTACATTTATTAAAAGTTCAAAAATGACATTAGATCGGCTGTTTATATGTTATCCAGCATTTGTATCAAACTTAATTAAGTAGTATGAATAGTATTAGTACAAACATGTTATTATATCCCTCACTTCTTATGAACTCAACTGACTAGCGATGTCTGGCGACAAGCCGCTGACGCTCCTTCTCCCAACGGGAGACGCTTACGCGAACGTCGCTACCGCTTCGCTAATGCGTCTACGCTCTTGTACCTGTACCACTGATTACTTGTAGATTTATTGTTGTAACACCTCTTGATCACCTTGTCAGTATTGCAATGTCTCAACAGTTTACAACAAGCACCGACTCTAGACTACAAAAAATTGGTTGTGGAGCGTGTTATTAATACTGGGAGTCCACCATTAAAAACAGACAAGCTAGACAACAATTGCAACCGGAAACTACTACTCTCAAATGAGTAAAATCCGTTTCATTTATAGTTTGAGAGTTCTCAGTCAAGATTGTAAAATAAAGTTAAGCTACAAAAAGCGCTTTTACCTCAACAGAAGTTTTACTAAAGCGACGAATTCAACAAATCCTAGAGAATTTTTGCAGATATCAGCAAGACAAATAACGGAGAACAATGTTGCTGAATACAATTACAGACAATGTTTCAGGAGCAGACACACAAACACGACCGGCAAGGTTATGGATGCCTGAACGGGTAATGTTTACACCTGCTGCTTTAGACGAGCCTTGGGGACAGCACATTTTAGCACGTGTCCAGTCACTAAACTTACCAATAGAAGAACTACCACGCAACCGCCTTACAGGTTTACGCGGTGAAGACGAGCGTGAGACTTACAATATTGCCAAGCGTACTTTGGCAGTTGTGACTGCACCACCTAGCCATTTCAAGCTTAGTCCTATCCCACCATCTGCTGATTGGCAATTTCATATCGCTGAGGGTTGTCCTGGACATTGCCAATACTGTTATCTTGCAGGTAGTTTATCGGGGCCGCCTGTTATCCGCACCTATGCGAACTTACCGCAAATCTTAGAGAATTTAGCAGTCTATGAACGACCAGGCCAAGTAACAACTTATGAGGTCAGCTGTTACACTGACCCATTGGGTATTGAGCATCTGACTGGTAGTCTGACTGAATGTATCCGTTACTTTGGTACTCGGACTGATGCACATCTACGCTGGGTATCAAAATTCTCTGCGGTGGATGGCTTACTCGATTTACCTCACAACGGTCGTACTCGCTGCCGGATGAGCGTTAATGCAGCACCTATTTCTGGTAAGTTTGAAGGTGGTACAGCGTCGGTAGCATCACGGCTTGCGGCATTACGGCAGTTGGCGCTACCACGGGAGCGCGGTGGTGGTGGGTATCCAGTAGGATTAGTTATTGCACCAATTATGCCTATAGATGATTGGCAAATGCACTATAGTCGATTGTTTGACTCGATTAGTGAAGCGCTCGATATGGATTGTGACCTCACTTTTGAGCTAATTTCCCACCGTTTTACGCCAGGGTCGAAAGAGGTGTTGCAAACTTGGTATCCCCAATCGAAGTTAGACATGGACGAAGCAAAACGCAGTGTCAAACGTAACAAGTTTGGTGGCGTTAAGTACGTTTACGATACTGGCACAATGAAGGCTATGAAGCGCTTTTTTGAGGATGAGATTCAACGGCGCTATCCTGATGCTGAGATTTTATACTGGACTTAAATACTCTCTTACCACTATAAAATTACGGCGTTGCTGAATCATGGGATGAAATTTGATGTATTAAAATCTCAGACTCCTTATCCTCTCTGTCTTGAAAAGTTTCCTAGGTCGGGCTAACCCTCCTTCTCCTGACGGAGACCGGAGGCGAACAGAACTTTTCGCTGCGTCTGTGCCTTGAAAAGTTATCAACGCTATGCGGGTCTTACTGCCCAACCGTTCTAAAAGAACGGTTGCCTTGTGTCCTCTGGATACAAGGGAGAGGCGCAAGGCTTTGCGCCTCTCGGCAGTGAACAGACTATCGCCGGAAACTGGCGCTCATACTTTTCACTGCGCCTCTGTCTTGGAAAGTTCTGTTCGCCGGAAGCCGGCGCACCCTGCGGGATATTGCTACAAACTTTCCGCTGCGTGAGAGCAATCATCCCGTAATTATGCAACGCCAAAATTACTTCTTTTTACGTTCGCGTAGCGTGCAGGAGGCATACCGCCAAGGACGCTAAGGAGGAAAAAGAATTAGATATTTTCCTAGTCGGAAAGGAGTAATCATAAAATACCTCCCAGAATAACGTCTTCTGTTGAATAATCTAGCAACCACGGCATTGCAAACTGTTGCGGTTCTTGGGGCGGATGAGTTTTCTGCCAAGCAATAGTTCGCGCCAGTGCTTCATCTAAAGGCACAATTTCCTGATATCCTAACTCCTGACGGATACGAGTTGAGTTTACAACCCAATGTTGCTCTAAGTTGAGCGATAACTTCCTGTCTTGTGGTAGCTGGCTGTTGGGTACAACAACAACTTTACCCTGCCAGCCGACTATTTCCCCAACTCTAGTAATACGTTCAGCTTCGGTAAGTGCTGCTACATCAGCAACATGATAGATGCGACCAGTTGCATTTTGATTTATAACTGCTAATGCGATCGCATACGCTATATTCTCTACATAACCATAAGAACCACGCCATCTAGCAATACTTTCTGACAAAACAATAGCAGGACGGTTATCATCCATTCGCTGAATATAGGCATACAGACGATGCAGAATATCTCTGGAGCCATAGACCATTGGCAGGCGTAAAATCGTTCCTGGTAAGTCACCTGCCATTACTACGCGTTCCACTAGAATTTTTTCATACTCAACTGGCACATTGAGAGGTCTAGAGGACATTTCCCGGTATGGACATAGTTGTTGGCGCAGGGGCGAATCTTCGGTAAGTGGTACAGGTATAACATCAGATTCCTTGCCCCAAAGTACATCGTATGCACGATACACATCTATACTGCTGATGACAACGATACGCCGAGCAATACCTTTAAATGTGTTCATCAGGGTTAGCGCGTCTTGCTCAGTGTAAGCAACCATATCCACTACAACTTGAGGCGCAAGCTGCTGAAACTGGCTTCTCATCTCCCAAAGATGCGAGCGATCGCCCAAAATTTTATGCACGTTTAGTGGTAGATTAGTTGTGGTCGTTCCGCGATGAAATATACTCACTTCATGACCGATTGCAACCAATTGATGGACTAAAGGGGGGCCAATGAAATTTGTGCCACCAATAATCAGGATTTTCATTTTTCTTATCCTTTTTACAAATCAGTTGTTGACTGATATTGTTACCTTTTATTCCACTCTATTTATCGATGTCAGAGCTAGTTGTAGATTGAATAGACGCAGATGTTTTGATGATGATACTGTCAATTAATCCATAAGCTTTGGCTTCTTGAGCACTCATGAAAAAGTCGCGTTCAGAGTCAAGTTCAATTTGCTCTGGCGATTTACCAGTATTGGCAGCAAGTATCTTGTTAATTAATTGGCGGAAATATAAAATTTCTTTGGCTGCAACTTCAATATCAGATGCTTTTCCCTGAACACCTCCTGATGGTTGATGAATCATAATTCGAGCGTTTGGTAAAGCATATCTTTTGCCTTGAGTTCCTGAAGCTAACAAGAATGCTCCCATTGAAGCGGCAGTACCCATGCATACAGTACACACTTCTGAACGAACTTGGTTCATAGCATCGTAAATAGCCATTCCTGCTGTTACTGAACCTCCAGGACTATTGATATATAGGGTAATATCCCGTTCTGGTTCTTCAGCGTCTAAAAATAGCATTTGTGCAACGATGAGATTAGCTATTTCATCTGTTACTTCGTTACGCAAAAAGATAATTCGTTCTGCAAGTAAGCGCGAATAAATATCTAATACTCGCTCACCTTTGGCTGATTCTTGTATAATAAATGGAATGCTAGGTTGAGTAGGATTCATATCTGGTGACTCCAAAATTTAGCTTTAACTGCAATACGGTTCACTTAAGGCTAAAGTTCTTTGTGAAAGTTAATTTTTTTAACGAACCGCCTTCTCTGCGAGACACTACGTGAACGCGCAGCGTCTCGCAGAGAAGGACGCCAAAGACGCAAAGATAAGGAAGAAATTCTTAACTGAACTCCTCAAACGCTCCCATTTGTCCAAGACGAATTGTAATAATCTCAACAGATGTAATTGCTTTATGGGGGCCATTTTTGGTATTAGCTGGTGTAAACCAGAATGTTCCTGCTTTGCATTCACATTCAGCAGTTTCGATAGTTCCATCAAGGACATAGACATACTCATCACAAGGATGGTAATGAACTGGAATGACTGTGCCAGCAACCATTCGCAATCTATGAATTGAACCTTCTGGCACTGGTTCAGCTAGTGATAATAATTTTGTTCCTGGAACAGGCTCAAAGTCAAACCATGTTTCAGTTTCAGTATCAACAAAAGTCTGTTTATTCATATTGAATTTTCCAAAAACTTAGTTAAATTTGGCTTTACTAATACTTGTCTGACCATAGCTTGTAATGTTGCCAAGCTTCTGTCGTATCCATCTCTGGCATATACTTTTCTACCAAAGCAAATGTTTCTTCAATCAGTTGACTTAATTGACTAATAGCAATTTCGGGAGACTCGCAAAAAATCTGCTTGAGACGAAATGAAAGGTTTGGTGGGGCAATTGTCATTTTATTGATGAATTTATCCATGCCCTTAAATGGCACAGAATTTACAGGATGGTAGAAGCGATTTAAACCCAGTAGCACTCCTATAATGTTCTTCACTGCTTGCAATAATTCATCTGTTAAAAAGAGCACATCATCTCTTTTAATTCCATAATTTTCTACAATCCATAAACCGCGAAAATGCAAATGTTTTTTTACCATTGCTTGGGCTAATTGCTCAGGATAATTTGCTAATTTAATCTGCCATTTTTTAATAAGTTCAGCACCATGTAATGGCAGCATATCAACAATGCCAGCTAGCACATTTAGTAAAGGATTATCTGGGTCATCTTGCTGAAGTAAATGTTCTATATCACGTTCCAAACATTGGATAGTGGTATGACCAAAATCGCATTTAATACCCTGGACAAAATATTGCTCGACTATATATCCAGCATTGCGATCGCTAGCATGGATTCTATAGTCTAACCCTTGATTTTTTTCATATGCTGCTTTGAGTTCTTCGTCAGATGGTAGTTCGCCGTAATAAATGCTCATATCGATGTCTGAGTAAGCATCGGCTTGTCCGCGAGCAACAGATCCAGCGACTCCAATTGCTTTCACCTTTGGATTAGCTAAATATGTCGCTGCGTTGTTTTGCGCCAAAGCAAGCAGTTGTTTACTAAAATCGTTCATTTGCAATGGAATTAATGCTAACTAAGATTTGCGGCAGCTTTTCATTCAACCTGTGGTTCCACCCACCATTGAGAAAAGAACTAAAAATAACACTATCTAAAGTCTCATATCTACCGATAGGTGTTGATGAAAATGCGGAGCCGCGATTATTCGGCACTAATGTCTGCATTGCCGCCTTGGACTCATGCATAAATTGACCGTGCCACGTTTGAGAAAGGTGCATTGGTTCATTTAGCTTAATTGCTTTCTGGCTCAACCCTTTATGTTCTAGATGAAGTTTAGTACCTCCATCTACAGGTTTGAGTATCCAGGTAACAATTGAAAACTCACACATCATCCTGTCACACCAAGTGAAGGCAAGCCGTTTTGGCTCCTCAAGTTCAATCACTTCACAGTCTATATTTCCTTCCAGTCCTGGCAATGTCGAATGCTGAAATTGGAATTTGTGTCCTAAACGCGGCTCAAAGTCATTTTCCATTAACCACGCCGCTAATGCCTGACGGTTAGTAAGTACTTGCCAAACCTGTTGCGGGGGATAGGGATAGAACACTTCCATATTCAATCGGAGCATGAATTTTCCTCCAAATAATTGCCAAGAGCATCTAGTTTTTCTTGCCAGAACTGCTCATAATCAGCAATCCAGTTAGATATCTGCTTGAGTGGCTCTGGGTTGAGTCGATATAAGCGCTGTCGCCCCGCTTTCCGCACTTGTACTAAGTCCGCTTCACAGAGAATCTGTAGGTGCTGAGAAATAGCTGGCAAACTCATGGCAAATGGTTCAGCCAGTTGTTTGACTGGTTGCTCACCAATACGTAACAGATCCAATAGTGCCCTGCGTGTGGGATCTGCGATCGCCACAAAAACATCGGCACTGGCAACAGGTCTACTCATTGCAGATTAAACATATATTTAAGCATTTGCTTAACTATTTACATGATACATAAGCAAATGCTTAAATGTCAACCTCTTGTCTATCTGATGTATTAATCAAGCTGGCTTAACGCAATGTTCACCCTTCTATGCAAGCAATCAAGCCTTTTAACTACATTTAACTGCCGAAGCCGAAATTACCTTTGTTAAGTCACCAGTAAATATAGCTGTATATTTATAAGGTGATGAATCAATGCATGTCATGGAATTTCTATCAGCGCGACGGGGAGTCCACCATGAATCTGCTTCTACAGTCAAATTTGTACCATTCAATGATAATTTTGTAACAACTAAAGAGTTAGTTTTACCATCATTTGCTTTTCTGGCGGAAAGAAATGTAGCATAGTCAACATTGCCATTGACTGGATTGATACGACTCAGAACTGATACTTTCGCACCGCCGCCGCTACCATAACTAGATAGCCAACGACCATTGGCAAAGCGTCGAAAATCATTACCAGGTTGGCTACCAGTGGAGGAGAAAACACCATACAAAACATTTCCTCCATCCCAAAGTAATCCGTAGCCTGTGCCATCGTCATTCGTTGTTTCGTAGTCACTGCGACACCATTTCTTAACACCATTATCGAAACGGATAATGCGAGGGTCTTTGTTCCGAGATGAGACTTGCTGATAACCAATATAGATAGTTGTTTGCCCGATAACTACCTTGGGCCCATTTTTAGCTTTGATAGTGGCTTCACTATTATCACAGCTAAATGTCACACTTTTACCAATAGATGACTGTACGCCATTTTGAGCGATCGCTAAATCAGATCCTAATACTACTGATAAGCACAAAAATCCCAGAGACTTCGACAATTTGCGGTGATAAATCATTGAATTCAAGTGGCTAATTTCTGTAAAAAATTACCATACCATAAAACGAATTTTTTCGTTTGAAAATAGCCAAATACTGTATCAAGGTATCATTGTTTTAAACCCCAACTATCAAGTTAATTACCTTGCGTAGACGTGCAGCGGCTTGTCCTTGGACATCGCCGCCAAAATTTTACTTTTAAGCCATCATGAGGGCGAGAAAACGGTAGCAAAACTCTCTCGATATTTTGTCCAGGCAGCAGTTTCCACTCATATTCACGAATTAACAATGCTGCAAACAACTTCATTTCCAATCTGGCAAACTCCTTGCCTAAACATTCTCGAATACCACCACCAAACGGAATATAACTGAATTTTTTATCTTCAGCCCGTTCGGGAGCAAAGCGTTGTGGGTCAAAACGTTCAGGTTTAATATAAACATTACTATCTTGATGAGTTTCCTGAATTTGGTAAAACACATTCCAGCCTTTGGGAATTAAGTATCCACTCAACTCACATGACTCAAGCACCTTCCGATCTCCACTGCGAACAACTGGAGGTGTCAGCCGTAAAACTTCTTTAAGAACTTGATCCAGGTAAGTCATTTGCTTTAAATGTTCTTGTGTGAGTGGTTCTATGAATCCTAGTTGCTCTTGTTCTGCACGAGCAGCTTGTAACACCTCTGGATGCTGAGCTAGTAGCAAACACAAGGAAGTTAGTGCTGAAGTTAAGGTTTCATGTCCTGCAACCAGCAATCCCAACACGTTATCTTTGACTTCCTCTAGACTTAGATGATTTCCTTGCTCATCTCGCGCTTGCAACAGAATTCCTAAGACATCTTGCTGTGAAGAAGGATTTTGCTGACGTTGGTGAATCACCTGATCAATCTTGGTAAGAAGTTGCTCACGAGCGTGTACGGCGCGATCAAACTTACTTCTAGGAAATCGAATCGGAATTGATAACAACCCCTGTGCCCAAGTTTCATAGACTTTTTCTAAGTTCTCATCCGAACCTGCATCAACTCCCACTAATAATTTACTGGCAACATCAAGGGTGTATTTTTTCAGTTCAGGATACCAAGTCAATGTGCCTAAGCTTTCCCATTTGTGCAGATAACTACGAGTAATTTCCGCCATTGTGCAGACATATCCTGCTATAGCTCTAGGCTGGAAAGCTTGTGCCAACTGCTTACGCAGATTTTGGTGGGAAATGCCCGTCTTCATCCCAATAGAACCTGCTCCCAATAAAACCTCGAAACTTAAAGGGTTGGTCATCGATAAGACCTTACCCTCATTGGCAAACAAAAAACGGCTCGCTTCTGCCCCAATTAGGACAACTGTCTTCTGACCGAATAAATGGGTTTTGAAAATCGTTCCATATCGCTGCTGTCGCTGCTCAATAAAACGACCTGGATCGCGCAAATAGCTAATCATTTCGCCAACGATGGGTAAACCCAAGCTACCAGGTGGTAAAGGTAGCCGCTCTTTAGATAGAGTTGTCATTATTTTTATCAGGCAGTAATTTATTTACGAAACGGTATCGTAAATATAAAATAGCATGTCAATTGGTAAAAAAACTCAAATTAGCTTAAGGATGAAAATTTCATGAGTGAACCTATCAAAAGCTCACCTGGACGGCCGCGGAGTGGACGCTCCCATCAGGCCATCCTGAAAGCAACTTTGGATTTATTAGGGGAAGTTGGATATGAACGCATGAGTATTGAAGCGATCGCCACCCGCGCCGAGGTAGGCAAACCCACCATTTATCGGCGTTATGCTTCCAAAGAAGAACTAGTAGCAGACGCGATTGAAAGTTTAAGGGAAGAGATATCGATACCGGACACTGGTAGTTTCTGGAGCGATCTAGATCTAATCATTGAGAGTGCAGCTAGAACAACCCTCACGCCCTTAAATCGTCAGTTAAAAGCATTAATTATCAGCACCGCCTCAAGTAGCCCACAATTTGCCCAGATTTACTGGACAAAATACCTACAGCCGCGACGCCAAGCTTTCCGCGTGGTGATTGAGCGTGCAAAAACGAGAAATGAAGTTCACGCTGACACAGACAGCGATTTAATCTTCGATCTGATTAGTGGGATTAGTCTTTATGCTCAAATCTTCCATCCCACTTCTGAACCGTGGGAGGCATACATTCGCCGTGCCCTGGAGCTTTTCCTGAGAAGATAAAAGCTGCTATGTGAATTTTGGAGATTTAGCCGAGAGATTGTCGCTTAAGACGCTTGTGAGCGTACATTAACTCGTCGGCTCTAGTAACCAGTTGTTCTATTGACATATTGCTTTCTGGAGCGTAACGCTCTATTCCCATACTCATGGAAAGTTGATAGCTGTGGTTTTGCTGTTGATTGAAACTGGCGATATTTGCTTGCAGACGCGCCTGAATACTATCAGCGTCTTTGAAGGAGCTGGCTACGAAAACAATGAACTCATCTCCACCTAGGCGAGCAACAAAATCTGAGTTACGAAAACTTTGCTTAAGGACTTGAGCAGCATCAACAATCATCGCATCCCCCATATCGTGACCAAGGGTATCATTAATCTGTTTCAACCCGTCCAAGTCGATGAAGATTACCCAACAAGATACATTCATGCGGTGAGCGAGTTTCAGCTGTTGCTCAGCCAGTAGGAAGAAACCACGTCGGTTATGCAAACCTGTTAGTTCATCGGTGAGCGATAACTGTCTTACTTCCATTTCTGCTTGTTTGCGTTTGCGGACTTCCTTAATCAGCTCCATGTGAGCGATCGCTTGACGGCTCAAGCGGTGTAGTCCATCCAACTGCTTGTCAGTTAGGTAACGAGGAATTGTATCGATGACACACAATGTCCCTATAGGAAAGCCATTAGGCGTAACGAGTGGCGTACCTGCATAAAAACGAATCTTGGGATTACCTTTAACTAGGGGATTGTCAACGAAGCGATCGTCTTGGATCGCGTTGGGAACTACTAATATATTATTTGGTTGAAGAATGGCGTGAGAGCAAAAAGCCCACTCTCTGGGTGTTTCAATGGCTTCTATCCCTACTTTAGATTTAAACCATTGCCGATTAGTGTCAATTAAGCTGATTAAAGCGATCGGAGTCTTACAAATGTAGGCAGCAAGAGCAGTCAGGTCGTCAAATGCTTGTTCGGGCAGAGTATCCAAAATATTGTAATCTTCTAAAGCTTTGAGTCTTTCTGCTTCATTTTTAGGTAGAGGAGCAGGCTGCATTTTCACAGATGAGTGTCTGAACCTTGGGCTAGAGAGTTTGGGTGACAGAAGATATTGCTGCAACTGTAGAATTATCTTCCTAGCATCTAGACTCTGAGATAAAAACATCTGTGCCAGGATTAACAGTTTTTTGACCGTGCAGAAATATTGTATTACTTTATGTTCTTCATGCCTTTGGTTTACTCTGTTGTCCATTTCGCTCTGACTATTGCTGTGCAAATTCCCTGAGTATATGGATGCTTACAAGGTCTTGTGCCCGCAACCAGGCTAAAACTTATCAAAATGGGCTGAAAATTATCAAAACTTATCAAGTTAGCAAAATACTTCACAAGAACTTAATATTTTTGGATACCGCTAATTTGCGTAGATACAAAGATAAGTCTAATACCGTTTTACTTTGACGTTATCCGAACCTGAGAAGATAGACCATGCATCACTGAAGCTACCGATTACTTCTGTCGAACAGGAATCTCAATCACAAACTCTGCACCCTTTCCAGGTTCGGAAATGCACTCAATTTTGCCATGATGTTTATCCACAACAATTTGATAGCTGATTGATAATCCTAAACCAGTACCTTGTCCCACTGGTTTAGTAGTAAAGAAAGGATCAAAAAGTCTTTGTTTAACATCGGCACTCATCCCTGTACCATTATCCTTAATAGAGATAGCTACCCAATCAGAGTTTACTACTTGGGTACGGATTTTAATAGTACTGATATTTTTGCTAATTTCTGCCGCTGTTCGTTCTTGGTTGAATTTACCCAAAGCATCAATACCATTAACTAGGACATTCATAAACACCTGATTTAATAGCCCTGCATAACATTCAACTTGTGGTAAGTCTCCATAATCTTTAATAATTTGAATAGCAGGATGTCCAGACTTGGTTTGAAGATGACTCTGCAAAATTAGCAAAGTACTGTCAATCCCTTCATGAATATTGACAGGTTTCATATCAGCCTCGTCTAGGCGGGAGAAGTTACGTAATGTCAGCACAATTTCACGAATGCGTTGCGTACCGATTTTCATAGAAGACAGCGTTTTAGGTATGTCTTCTTTCATAAAATCGAAGTCAATGTTTAGTAAAAATTCATCAATTCCTGGTGCGGTGTTGGGGTAGATTTCCTGGTAAAGATCAATTAAGGTAAGTAGATTATTCATGTACTCATCAATATGGGCAAGGTTCCCATGAATAAAGGTAACAGGATTATTTATTTCGTGAGCAACGCCAGCAACCATCTGCCCCAAACTGGACATTTTTTCTGTTTGAATAAGTTGTGCTTGTGTAAGTTTTAATTCATGTAATGTTTGTTTTAATCGTAGATTATTTTCGTTTAATTCTTTAGTTCTTTCTGCTATTTTTTCTTCTAAGTTCGTATATAATTGAGCGTTTTCTAGAGAAATAGCTGCTTGCGAAGACAAAAGCTTTAATATTTGCAATCTGTCAGGAGTAAAAGCTCCAGCAGTCAAATTATTTTCCAAGTAAACTAGACCGATAAGTTTGCCTTGATGAATGATAGATGTACACAATATAGATTTAAGTTTATTTTTGGCAATATAAGGGTCTATTGCAAACCTTCCATCAGAACTTGCGTCTGTTAGAACTACATCTTCTTTAGTTCTTTCTACATAATTGATCACAGATATAGGTAACTGCTGACTAGTTTTAACTAGTATTGATTGACCTACTACCAATTCATCTTTATCTACAACTGCTTTCGCTTCAATGAACAACTTGCCTTCTTTTTCTAGAATCAGAAAACCAGTTTGAGCACCAGCATTCTCAATCACAATTTTCATTAATTTTTCTAGCAAATTATCCAGTAATATTTCTTCTGATAAAGCTTGTGATGCTTTAACAACAGTGATCAAATCAAGTCCACTAGCTTTGGTATTGGCAGTAGATGCAGTAATATTAGTATTGATTAGTCCTACCTGGTCTATTTTTGATACCTTGGCAATTAAATCTGGGTGTCTCAAATCTAAATCTTTAACTTTAGCGATCGCACCCCAGCGCACATAACCGTAGTAAGCCTTTGTCATGTATAATGAGGCAAACTCATTTCTCCCTAGAGTTAGATAAAACTCTGCTGCTCGTTCATAAGCTAGTGCCTCTTCTTGAGTATATCCAGAACTATTTGCGCCCCGAATAGCACGGTCATAATATTCCATTGCTACTAGAGTTTGTCCTAAAACTCGTGCCTTTTCTGCCTCAACAAAGTCATATTTATGCTGATTATTAACCGGAGCATGAAAAGCCCATTTCTCCAATTGTCTCTGATTCACTTCTACTTTTTCTAGTGCTTCTCTAAATTCAATCTCGTTATTTAAAGTTGACTCAGAAAACTGATATGGATAGAGAGCAAGAAGGGCCAGTGATTGATAAAAAGTATATTGAGCTAAATGCACAGTTCCGGCGACTGCGGCTTCGTATTTTTGAGCTAACTTAGCATTCTCAACAGATTGAGTATAAATCTTAAAATAATAGTAAACAATAGTTTTAGCTAAATATGCAAAAAAAGTTGCTGTGTTATTTCCGGCAAGTTTCTGCATCATTAATTCATTGAAACTTTCGCCTTCTAGATAAAAATTATTTTTCAATTCTGAAGTCAAGTCAAAAATCATTTGCTTCAAAATTCGCACACTGAAGATAAAATGGTCTTGTTTTATTTTATGTGCCAAAGTTATATATGGGTGGATTCTCCTATCAAGAATTCCTAAATTTTCTCCAGTAAAAAAAGAATGCCAACAAGCTAGTATACCATTATAACCTGCATATTCCATATCCCCAACTTCTAAAGCAACTTTAAGCCCATCTTGGAGAGGTTCTATTGTTTCTTGAATGTGCTCTTTCCAATGGCAAATAAAAATATTAAATAGTCCGTAAACTTTACATTTTAGCTCTTTAGCATCAAAGTGAGCTAATACTTTTAAAGACAACTTACCAAATTGATAACCTGATTCAATATCCTGAAGATAACCACATAAAACTAATCCATAAGAAGCATAAGCATGGGATGCCAAAGATGAATTTCCATATTGAAAACAAAGATTTACTAATGTAAAAGAAATCAACGGTACAAGCGTAGGTTCAACAAAATAAGCAGGAGGTAGTGCTGTCCTAAGCATCCTCATCGCAGCAAGTTTATTAGCATCGGTCATTTCTGGCAGATGAGCTAAATCTTCAATAATTAGATCATCTGGTGGAGCTGTTGATAAAGACACTCCGAGCATATTGATAACTGCTAAATTTATATTTAATGCTTCTCGCATCCTAGTTTGAGAAATATAATACTGAATTTTTTTCTCATACACTTTGACTCTATCTAAAATATTTTTACTATGCTGTATAACACTTTCAAAAAGTGCTTCTGCTTGCTCAAAATTCGTGTTTAAGTATGCTGTTTCTATTGTCTCTGTGTGCAGAAAAAGAGTTAATTTATAATGTTTATTCCAACTATCATCTGCGAGCATTTCTAAACCTATCTTAAAAAAATTGAGAGCAGATTCATAAGCAGCTGAATCCTTGGCTTTGCATCCAGCTATGAGATTCAATTGAGCTAAATTATATCTTTCTTCTTGTAAGACTACTAATTCAGCACCGATATTTAAGTGGTTAACAATATCAAATATTTTTTCTTCTAGTAAAGTTTGGTCTATATTCCTTAAAAGTAATCGACCAATTTTTAGGTGAACTTCATTTTTTTGAGCATCGGGAATCAAAGCATAAGCTGCTTGCTGTACACGATCATGCAGAAATTGATAATCAATTACAAAATCATCAACTTGATCTAAAAGCTGTGGTAGTTTGTAACCATCATCTAGAGGCAAAATTAGACCATCTTGAAGTGCTTCCCAAAGGTCAATTGCTGTAGCTTTTCGAGATTTCTCATTAATAACGGATAATACATCTAAATTGAACTGACTACCAATACAGGCAGCTAATTTTAAAGTTTTTTGTGTAGTATTATGCAACTTTTTAATTTTGCCGATCATTAATTCCACAACATTATCAGTAATTCCTATCTCTTGTATTTGACTAACTTCCCACTGCCAACGACCTATATTAAAGTCAAATAAAAGTAGATTTTCTTGATAAATAAAATTGAATAACTGAGTTAAAAAGAAGGGATTACCACCAGTTTTATTAAATATTAACTCTGCCAATGGTTTAACTCTTTCCAAATCACATTTGAGGGTGTCAGTAATCAATTGATATACATCAGTGATTTTTAAAGGCTGACAAATAATTTTTTTGATAATGATATCAGTCTTTTCAATCTCTTGCAACATCAATATTAATGGATGGGTAGTATCGACTTCATTATCTCGATAAGCTCCAATCATTAATAAATATTGACTATCGGAATCTGTAGTTAATAACTGAATTAGTTTAAGTGAAGCTAAATCTGCCCATTGTAGATCATCCAAGAAAAGAACTAACGGATGTTCTTTTTGAGTAAACACACTTATAAACTTTTGAAAAACTAAATTAAAGCGATTTTGAGATTCTGTAGCCCCTAATTGTGGCACTTCTGGCTGTTTGCCAATAATCAATTCCACTTCAGGAATGACATCAATAATAATTTGAGCATTAGGAGCCAAAGCCATTAGTAGCTTTTGTCTCCAAGCAGCTAGCTGTGCCTCGCTTTCTGTCAACAATTGTCGTGTCAATTCTTGCAGAGCTTGAATTAGAGAGGCATAAGGAATATTCCGCTTAAACTGCTCAAATTTACCTGTGATAAAGTAGCCTCTTTTTTGTATAACAGATTTATGAATTTCACTCACCAATGCAGACTTACCAATTCCTGAATAACCAGCAACTAGTAACAACTCTTTTTTACCTTGGTTTACTTGTTCAAAGGCAGACAATAAAGTATCTATTTCTGCTTCTCTACCATATAGTTTCTCTGGAATTTGCAGTTGGCTTGATTGATCCTGTTTACCAACTTCAAAATTAGATATTTGAGTAGTTGTCTCCAGTTGATTGAGACAATTTTCCAGGTCAGTTTTAATACCAAAAGCACTTTGGTATCTATCTTCAGCAGTTTTGCTGAGTAACTTCATTACAATTGCAGAAATCACCTGGGGAATCTCAGGCATTAACTGATTTACTGGTACTGCCTGTCTTGCAATATGACAGTGTACTAATTCCATTGGATCAGTGACATTAAAGGGTAGTCTACCTGTAAGCATTTCATAAAAAGTGACTCCCAAAGAATAGAAGTCTGTGCGATAATCAACTGACCGATTCATTCGTCCTGTTTGCTCTGGAGACATATATGCCAGAGTTCCTTCGAGCAAATCAGGATTACTAAGTTTAGGCTTTTCTTTGGATAGAAGAGATGAAATAGAAAAATCAATAACTTTAACTTGATGTACTTCCTTATTAACAAGAATATTTTGCGGTTTAATATCTTTATGAATAATGTAATTTTGATGTAATTCACCTATAGCTTGAGTAATATTAATTCCTGTTTTGAGGAAGTCTATTACTTCAAAATTTTTATTTTTAATAACATTGTAAAGAGGTAGACCATCAAAGTTTTCCAAGATTAAAGCTAAGCTATTATTATATTTTTCTAACTTGTAAGCTTTAATAACCCCTTTGATATTTAAATTTTTAATTAGCTCATATTCATGTCTCAATCCTGCAAGATCTTTCAAGTCAGGATACTCTATTTTTAATAATTTAATAACTACTAATTTCTTGTCTACATTTCTTCGTGCTCGATAAACGGCGGTCTTTATTTCATCATAAATTAGTTCTAGAATTTGATAGTTAGATAAGTTAATCATGGCTAATAGTAGTATTCGAGATGGATTTTGAGGCTAATAAGAAAAGCCCTAGCATAATCGATACATTCACAAGGTTAGTTTTAAGGCTGACTTTGTAAGTGTATCGATTGTACAGCTAGTCTAGGTTTTGGCGATCCAATTAGTTATTAATTCTGTTCAGATTATCAAAATTACATAATTGACATTCAACGTATCCTTATAGCCAAGAATCCCACTCACGAATGATTTCCTTTGTATACTTAATCTGAAACCGTTGCTGTAAAATCGATCGCGTCGCTTGCATTGCTGACATCACCGTAGCCTCAACGCACCCAGAATTATAACCGTTATTGATCCAGTCACCTGCTAAGTAAAGATTTTCAAACCCAGATTCATCAGTTTTGAGACGATATTTAGTACTTCCAGGCACAGAAAGCACATAGCGCTCTGTAGGATTGATGTTAATTCGCCAGTATTGAGCATCAAACCGTTCGACCCCTTGACGATTTTGAAAATCTACAAGCAAATCCCAATTCAAACCTTGAGGGTTTTCTGGGAGAGTTGCATCAGGCCAAAGATGTCCAATATGATTTTTGAGGAAATTAATCGCTTGTTTCTCGATTTTTTTCTGTTCTTGTGCTGGAAAACCATATTCAGTGTTGGGAGGAAGTCCTGGGTCTGCAATTACGCCGGTGAAATAAGCAACGTTATAAGGATAGTGCTCAGAAGGCCAGTTCTCTCGTTGAAGTAACTCGCTCATATCTGCATAGACATCGAGAGGTTCAACATAAGCACCTAGTACGGGACTGGACAATTTCCATCCTAATTGTGGCAAGGTAGGCTTGAGCCATAGCTGTCCGCCTTGAGTGGTAACAGTTTTGACCTGAGTCACCATATCGCACCATTTTTGATGAGCCGGATTTTTCTGAGCATGAATTAGTTCATCACACAAAGAGGGTAAAGCGGCTATGGAAATGCCAAGAAGTACAATATCAAAGTCGCCATTTTTGGCACTGAGGGTAAATTCTTCTACAGGCTGCCATGGTGTCCAATATGACTCCAAGTTAATGTCTTTGTCTTGGAGCTTTTTAGCTTCTTCATCTACAATCTGATCGTAGAGAGGCTCACTGGGCCAACAAAGGAGGTCTTTAACCTTAATGAGCGGTTGATATTCCTGCTCTGAATTTTTTAAGTTAATCTGGCGAGCCATTGTAATACTGGCTATGGACTTTTGTTCTTCGTCTAAGTGTAACTGCTTGGCGATATGGAAGAATTTAAATTTCACACCTCGACGCTCTAACACTTTATAGAGTGGAGCAATAACAGTATCACCCATCCCTGCTTGCATTTTCCACATGATCGCACCGTTGTACTGGAAAATGATCGTTGTCAGGATACGAATGGCTGTTCCTGCTGCTAATTGTGGCTTAGCAACATTACCTTCTGGAAACCCATAAACGAGATCGTATAAAACTCGAACAAACGCAGAATTGACACTTGCTTCCCGCGCTCCGTGTTTTCGTAGCCACTCCTTATAGTCATACTCATCTAAACTATCTAGGGAGCGATAATAAATTACCTCATCTACAAATAGACCCCGGATGTTTGCTAGTGCAAGGTCAATCAGTGTTAAGCGCCACATAGTATGAGCATTTAGCTCAATGTTGGCTTCTAGTTGGCGGTGCAAGTGTTCTGTAAATCGCTCTATAAGCCTCAAAATTAGCTGGCGATGTTCACGTCTGTGAGTTTTAGGATTATTGGGAAGTAATTGAGCTAGGTTATAAGCAAGATTCAAAAACACTTCTTCGGAACTAAAGTCAAGTCTCTCTAAGATTGTTCTAATATCTTGGTTGATGTTCCCAAGCCATGCTCCCCAGTGGCTAGGTTCTTTAAGTAATAACTGAATGAACTGGTCAGAAAGTTGCAAGATGCCGCCATCACAGAGAAATTCGAGCACCTCTTTGCCAAATGCCATCTGTTGAGTGAAAGCTTCTAAGCAGCCTGGATTCTGAGAATAGCTACTCATAGGCTGGAACTGCTTACATTCTGTATAAATTTGCAGAACGAATCTAATATTTGTACAGATGTGCTTCCACATTGAACAAGTACGACCGCCTTGCCAGGGAACTAAGGAATTTGTCGGAAAGTCGAAGGGTAAGTTTATCCAATGCTGATTGATGTATTCTTCTAAAACAATCAGGCTGTGGGGTTTGAATGCATCTTCTATGGTGCTAAAAGGCCCATTGCCTCCCAACTCGTCATAGCATTGCTTGAGCAAACGAAAGGCATTCTCATAGAATCCAAAAAAAATGTGCAACCCATGTTCTTCAATGCGGTAATCAGGCTCATGATAATGTTCATGGGGTTTAATATTACGTCCGCTTGCACACTTTCCTCCTAAGCGCCAACCCATTTGATAAATAGTAATCTCGTAAAGACTTTCCCACCCTGGCTGGCTTGTTAATTCATAGGCTGTGGTTAAAGATGCTATTCCTCCGCCCAAAATAGCGATTTTTTGTAGCTTAAATTTTTCAGACATGGCTATTTGTCCTTATGTGATAACTGTGAATAGGCAAACAATCAGCAGACTAATTTGCTGTACTGGCTTTAAACTTGCATATTTACTTGTCAGGTTCGTCCTTTGTCATTAGTCATTAGTCAATAAAAAATAAACAAATGACAAAAGACAAATTACGGTTTTAACAAAAATGTGTACAACTTAGATGCGCGTCATCTAATGCAAGTTTGCTTATTTCTGTGGTGCTTGCCAAACTGTGATGCCATTCTTGAAAGTGAAATCGAAATTGAGCAAAAAAGCTAGCTTGATAGGGATGTGTACTGATTCGCTTGCTGGAGAATATCCTTTGTGTAAACCCAAATCTTGGACAATGGGTTGGCTAGCGAAATTATTTATTGTTAACTCAAATTGATCACCGAAATTATCAAAGCCAAAAAGCTGCCCACTATGAAAAGTTTGTAGTTGCATTGGGGACTCAACCAGTGATTGGTAGCACGCTTTTTTGCTGTTTTCCACATCGCGGAATTGTTTAAGTGTAACAAGAGGTACAACTCTTTCAATGAGGTAGTCAAGCAAATTGAATGGTAATCCCAAACTAGGGATAACAATCTCACCGTTTTTGTCAAAAAGTAAGCTGGCGATCGCTCTGATTACTTCTTCAAAATTGTCCCATGTTTTAATTGCTTGATGTTTATCTCCTTGACCGATTCGATTGACTTCTAATAAGCGAGCATTTTTAGCCTTTGTTTCTGGACTAAATTCTTTAAATAACAATGTATCTACAGTAAATAAATCTGGTTTTTGATTAATGCTTGGAATCTGAAACTCTCCAAGTTGTTTAAAGATGCCATACACTTCTCGTCCTGAAACTAAAGCCGGTGAATTATTCACATAAATGTAGGGCATAAACCAAGCAAGACGCTCTGCAACAAAGAAAGGCCCAATTCTTTTTCCGACCACTGTCAACATCCAAAAAATTGCTTCTTCCTCAGCGCTAGTTCCTTTGTTATAATCCGGTGGCTCAATGGAACTTAAGAAGTCTACATTGTTAAAAGTAAGGACGACATAGTTCATGGCTGGGCGATATTCGATCTCTCCGTTGCTTGGATTGTTGAGATATTTATCGCACACCTCTTGCAACTTTGTCATTGAACCTTCGATGACAAAGCCATACATTTTTGTCCCTTTGATTTCATAGGGTTGATTAAAAGCCTGGCCATCTGCTCGTTCGATATATTGAGGATATGATGAGCGAGCACCTCCGCAAAAGTAGGTTTTGACAAAGCTAGCAATGTCTTGCTCCATGTTTTTGCCTTTAACCGCCAGATCTTGAAGTAGTTGATCTGGTTTTTGCTGGATCTGGGTGAGGTAATTGGTTAAATTTTGCGGTTCTTGAAGTAGTGTACTAAATGCACTCATAGCACCTAGCGCTGTATGAATAGTCTGCATTAGCTGAGATCGGTTATTGGGATTCAAAGGTATGATCTATAGAATTCCCAAAAAGTTATCCCAAGTAACAATCTACATATAAAAAAGACTAAATCTTTAAGTGAAGATGCAGGCGATCGCTTCGCTGTCTTGCCCTTCAAAGCGCAAAGTGTTCTCAGCATTAATTATCACACTAGTGCTGTTGGTATGTTTTGTGTAGTAAATAACACTTTATTACAAATCATACGCAAAATAAAAAATATTGTTGTCAGAACTTACGCACTTAGATCCCCCAACCCCCTTAAAAAGGGGGCTTTATAAATTCCCCCCTTTTGAAGGGGAGCCAGCGCGGTCTTCTCTACTTTGAGGCTGCGCCAAGGGGGTTTCCACGCCACTCCCCACAACGGATAGCGCAGCGTAAAGCCTTCTCTTCTCCTATCGGAGACACTTCGTGAACGAGAGGCTTCGCCTTAAGCGAAGCCATGCCGCAGGCTTTACGGCATGGCTTCTCTACTTTGAGGCTTCGCCAACGCTGAGAGCGAGTCTTGTCTGCGACACGCTCTAAGCGAACGAGCGTCGGCAACCTCCGCCTTGGGGTGGCTCCCCATGAGCGACTGGCGTGGGCTAGGGGGGATCTAGGTTTCAGCCTTCAGTGCGTAAGTCCTAGTTGTGATAAGTTAGTCATAGTTTTTCAGAGCTAAATTAGGCTATTTCTGAAAATCACTTGACTATATACAAATTTAACTATGAGTAAATATAAAATCTTAAAACCTGACCAAAGATATACTTTTAACCAGTATTTCCAGCTACCTAACCCAACAGCAGAAATTGTGGCTGAATTTGAATACAGCTATGAGCGTAGAACTTTAGAGTTGCCCAGATATTTTGATGAAATTAATTACTTAGAGTTTAAGAAGTCTATTGAATAACATAACTGAAAGTCAAAAAAAATGAGAGAAGCAAATTTTTCTTCTCTCTTCTTGAGTTTTAGTTAGTAACTCTATTTCCTAACTATTTGAAGTTTCTTGAGAAAACTTCTTATGGATAGTTCTAGTGGGTTCGCCATCAGAAGCTACTGTCATTAGATAGTCAATTAAGCCATCAGAAAAAGGAACACGTAAGTGGAAAGTACCATCTGGTTTAATTTTGATGTTATGACCACCAAGGGTTACGGTTGTATTTGGTTCTGTTGCTCCGTGGATAATTAACTCCGCATCTGCCACAAACCAGGAATCTCCGTGGGGACGACTGAAGATACGAACAATACCTGAACGGGCTATGAATAACCAGCGATGATCATCAGTAGCATAGCCAATTTCAGCCATGTAGTCGCGATCGCTCACTGGAATTGCCACAAAGCGATCGCGTGTTACTTCTTCACATTCATACTGCTGTACAAGCTGAGGACTCTGATAACTTAAGTCAATATCAGTGACATCGTATAGTCGTACGATCAATTGAGAGCTGCCCTGTTGTCGCAGTTCTTCCTTTTTTGTGTCGGAAACGTACCAAGAGACATAAGCCCACTTGGGAGTACGGGGTGTGAGGATAATACTGCTTTCCTCATCTGCATTTACCAGGCTAGAGGCTGATGCGCTGATTAAAGGTGCATTTTCATCTGTGGTATCAGTATGCAGAGGACTAAAGATACGAACAATACCTGAACGGGCTATGAGCAACCAGCGATCATCATCAGTAATATAACCAATTTCAGTTATGTAGTCGCGATCGCTCACTGGAATCGCCACAAGGCCATCGCTTGTTGCTTCTTCAGATTCATACTGCTGTACAAGCTGAGGACTTTGATAACTCAAGTCAATATCAGTGACATCATAGAGCCGCACTACCAACTGGGAACCGCCCTGTTGTCGCAGTTCTTCCTTTTTTGTGTCGGAAACGTACCAAGAGACATAAGCCCACTTGGAAGTACGAGGTGTGAGGACAATATTGCTCTCTTGCTCTGCATCTACTAAGCCAAAAGCTTCTTCTACTGGTGCATTGTCAACCGTAGTATTACTTGGTGCTTGTATATTTAATTCAGGAGTCTCTTCAACGCCATAAACGCTAGCCCATGCTCCCATTCCTGCGCCTGCTGCCAAAATAGCATCGCCAGCAAAGTTTGTTGTAGCTGTTTGAGTGATATCTTTGTTTGTGCTAGGCTCTGCCTGAGATACTTCTTCTGGCACGGCAGTGGGTTCAGCTGCATCTGCCACCACATTTAATATTTCTTCTGGCAGATCTGGCAATTCGGGAATTGAGGTTGTAACTTCCGCCGAAGATGTTTCTCCTTCGCCAGAGTCTAACGAGGCTAATTCAGCAGAAGTACTGTTTTCAACAGTCTTATTATTTGCTTGTGTTTCTGAGTCTTTGCCAGTGATGGTAATGTTAGATAAGATGTTTGCTTCGGTATCTGCTGCGAAACTAGTATCTTGAGTGATACTTTCTAACCAGTCAAATTCTGCCTGAAGTTCGTCTTCTGTTGGGTCTTGAGTGACTTCTGTATCCCAATAATCTTCTAATTCAAATGTCAATTCTGATACATCTGGCAAGTCAGGCAGCGAAGATGTTACCTCAGACACTTTTGAAGAATCAGGCTCCAGAATTGAGGCAGGGATTTCAGCCGCAGGTAATTCTACATCGTCGGTTCCTTCTTCTGGAACATTAGGCAATTGGGGATATAAGTTATTAACGACAGCCGCAGGTGCTTCTATATCCCATGCTTCACTAGACTTAGGAGGAGTTACCTCGGTATAACCATTTACTACTTTTGTCTCATCAGTTTCTTTGCCGGAAATTGCAGACCACAAAGCGGCTCCTGCTCCTGCTGCTAAGGAAACACCACCGATTAAGGCTGCTCCTCCATTGCTGATGTTTTTCTCTGAGCCATTGGATGCAACTGAGGCTGTGCTCTCACTGTGGTTGGAAACATTATTTGATTGTGCCAGATTGGATGTTACTTGAGTTTGTTTCTCTGCTAGTTCAGATGGTGTTTGATTATAAATGCTGAAAGAAGTGCGCTCAGGAGCTTCCGACGTTCGCGGACTTGGTGAATCGGCGCTATCTGATTGAAAGTTCGGGTGTGTTGAGTCAACAGATGTTGCTCCGTTAACGGAAGGAGCAACACTGGCGTTCAGTGTCGTTGTTGGTATATTTTCTTCGCCAGCCTGATTAGGAGGTGATTCTGGTAGGTTGTCTTCCCTAGTTGACGATAAACGTCTTCCTAGGAACCACCAGAGTAACAATCCACCCGTAGCAGTAACAAACAAAGGCAACAGTAACCAAAATGGTGTTTCCCTGTTGACAGCTGGATTGTTAGTAGGAGTCACAAACGCTTCGCCAGCAGGAGTAGCCGCAGGAGTCACAAACGGCTCGCTAGCAGGAGTATTTGCGTTAGGTGAAACCGTTGCAGCAGGTGTAGCCTGTGCATTGGGGGAATCTGTTGTAGAAGGTGTAGCCTGAGTGACTACTTGCGATATGCTTGAGGCGATCGCTTCTGCTTCGGTTGTTCTAGCTTGTTCTATGGCTTGCTGTCCTGGCGGTGCAAGTGTAAAGCCGAGAAAGCTTGCTACGCCTGGGCTAGGGTTTTTCTTGTAAACGTAAACTAAAGGTTGCGAGAAAGGATATTTAGGATCATCTGGCAAGGTTTGATGCAGTTTGAGAACTCGCACGCCTTCCAACTTTGACACCTGATTAGCTAGCACATAGCTAATGCCGTCTTTGCCCAGTTGTTTGATGATTTCGGCGGTATTATCTTCAGCTAGTTGGGTAGCATTGGAGCCTGTGGCAAATTTAGCGGTTTTGAAGGCTGGATAATCACGAAAATTCTCGCGAGTATCACTCGTTTCTGGGCGATCAATTACCCGAATCTTACCCGCTGATCTGCCTAGTTCCGACCAGTCTGTAATTCTACCCCGAAAAATCCGCGCGAACTGCCGACTGGTCAAACTCTGTTTAAAAGGATTTTCCGCACCAACTATGATCGCAACTTTCTCTCGGCGCAAGCGGATTTGCTCCAGACCTTGCGCTTTTTCTTTTGGCGTCAAGCCACGACCGATTGCTGCTATGTCGATGTTGCCATCTTGCAAAGCTTTTAGTGCTGCATCTGTACCGTTAGCCGCAATTTCAACTTTTGTACCAGAAAATTGTTTTTCAAAATTTTCTTTCAGGCTTTGGTTGATTGTAGCCAAGCTATTTGACCCATCAATCCGCACTGTCGTCCCATTATCCACTGTTTGCGGCAGTGAAAAAGAGGGAGTATCAGGTGCAGATTGTGCCAGCATTGGTGCTGACACCAACATAGTTGCTGCCACAGGAGTCGTTGCTAAGGCCAGCCATAATGCCAAACTGACTATCGAATTATCTTTTTTTTCTTGTTGCCACATATGCCCCTTATCAAAGTAAAGGAATTAGAAAGCCTGCCAGCCCTAATCATTATCTTTTTATAGATGATGGAGGAGACGCGCTAATTATACATCCCTGTTATCTTTCTTCTCAGTTTTGGTAGATACTAGTGTAAAACTATACTTTAAGTCTACTTTGGTTTGTCTCAAAGTTAGATTTAGCGACTGTTTATTGTTTTTTTCCATATTTCAAATCAGCGCTTAAATCCAGAACTAAAGAGAGTTTGGCTCATTTTGGTGTCTATTTTAGAATCCAGTTTTTCCAATTTGATTCTAGTGTTAGTTATCGGCCTTATTCACATTAATTAAAATCATCAGAGCATTCATATTATGATAATTTATACCTTGATTGCAGAGTTTATTTACTTAAAATCCTGAAGGATTTCTAGTGCAACTTATACCACGTTATTAGCGTGTCGCCGCAATTATGGATTATTGAATTACTATAAAGTGGCTAAGTTTAACAAATTAAACATAATTTAACAATTTAGTCAATGGCAGCGATAATTGTGAAAGCTGCTTCAGATTTAGATATGAGACTTATTGCCAAAGTCGGGAAAAGGTGAAAAGGATGGAATTTTGCTTTTCCCTTTTCCCTTTCCCCCTTAACCCGAATGGCACTAAGTTTAGTTATTTGTTGAGGCAAGCAGGGGAACTGGGGGAGACAAAAATAAGTGAATTAACTTAGTTTATGGTATTCAAACTTACTAAAAATTCTCTTTCCTCCCCCAGCTTATCTTTGTGCCATTAACCTTAGCCCAAAGGTATTGCTGCATCTTTTGTGTAACAATGACAATCTGGCTTCTCAATCAGCGACTCAACTAGGGCATTCAGGGCAGTAGCAGCTAAAGCGCCACCTCCTAAAGTTCCTTCAATGGTAACAAAAGGCACTTCGTTTTGAGTTAGTTGCCGCTTAGCGGCGGGAGCATGGCTAAAGCCGATGGGCATTCCAATTACTAGCGCAGGCTGAATTTTCTGATTGGCAATGGCTTGAGATGCTTCGAGTAGCACCGAGGGAGCATAACCAATCACTAGCACACAACCGTTAGTTACTTGCTGCAATTTTTCTCGCCATTCCTGATGTTGCCAAAAAGCCAGTTCTGCCTCTGTGACAGTCGTGACATGGGGATTATCAATCAATGTTTCAATTTGGCATCCCAAGTGAACTAATCGCGTTTGATCCAAAGCAGCAGCAACCGTGGGGACATCTACAACAACCTGACAGCCTGATTTTAGGGCTTTGCGACTAGCAGCGATCGCATCTCGACTCAACTTTACAAACGACACCAAGCTGACATCACCACAAGCCAAAACCAACTGAGAAATTAAATGTTGTTCAATTTCCGAACGGTTAGACAAATCAGGTAATAAGCGTTGTAGCGATTCGGGAAAAGCTTCTGAGTGCGTATGAACTTCAGCATCCAACCCACTCCAGAGTTGTTCTAATCCCCCTAGTCCGGCTTGGGTTTCGACATCGAGTAACTTGAGTTGTGCCAAAACTTCAGCTTGCATAATTTGACAATGGCGATCGCGTCCTAGTAATCCTTCTAGTGCTGATGCAGTTTGCCGCAATTGGGAAATTTGTTGGATGACTGCTCGATATTGCTGTTGAAGTTGCCCGATCATGTTAGTAGTTGTGTCTGTCTCTGGTTCCACTTCCAAAATGTGGCGGATATGGTTTAGCTGGAACCCTTGTTGTTTGAGTGCCACAATTCGTTGCAATCTCAGGACATCTTTCTTGGTGTAGAGGCGGTAATTGCTAGGCGATCGTACTGGTTGCGGTATCAGCCCCAATTGATGGTAATGCCGCACCATCCGCGGAGTAATACCGCCTCCCACTGCATCGGTCAGTTCTTTAATGGTTAAGCAACCAGCGTTCATAATTCACTCCAACAACGACAGAATTCTCTGTAATTCTCCACAAGCTGTTTGAAGAGATAGTGGCGCATTTTTATGCAAACCTTCGTAACATTGCTTTACCAAGTTTTCAACGTAGGGCTTACAAGCTGACTCACTGTTTAATTTTGAATATTCCGTTTCTTCATCAACAATTTCACCCTGTAAATAATGTATCCAAGTTTCAATATTTTTTTTAGGGATAAATATTGCTATAGCTTCTCTCGGCTGACGAACTAGTTGAGAATTTTCGCTCAGTGCTTCATCTAATTGATTTAGCCTTTCCTCTACCGTTTTGTTATCTGCATCAATCAATACTACAAGCATTCCTGAAAGATAGTTCTTGCTGCGATATGCTTTCACCTCTGCGGGATAACGCTTTCTGACAAACTGCTCTCCTGCACCTTTTGGACAAATTTCAATTCTGAAATTTCTATCCAAAATAAAACCTCGTTTTTTCAAAAAATGACGAGCAAAAACCTCTTGTTGTCTATCCTCACACAAGACCACAATCTGCACTCTACGCTGGCTCATATAGCCATCCCCGTGCAATCAATTCTGAAATGGGTAATCCAGTGTTCTCGGTCACTTCATTACTAATTTTTTTCACCCGCACAGGAGCGTTACTCTGACGCTCAAACCAATAACCTATAGGTGATGCTAAAAGATAATTAATTAATTCAGGATGATGAGAGATGAGCAAAGCTTGGATTTTTTGCTCACTGCAAAGGTCATAAAGCTGGACTAGCCAAGGCTGAATTTCCGGCAGTGCTAAAAAATTCTCTGGTTCATCTATACACAAAGTATAATCTTCAGACTGAGTACAACACAGCAGCGTGTACAAAGCAATTAATACTTTTTGTCCATCAGATAGTTCACTAAAGCGATAATCAATAATATTTGTCCTATCTTCATCAGAAGAAAACCTTAATTTCAGAGTTCGATATTTTTCACTATATTGATCAAATTTAAAACTTACAAAACCATCTAATACACCTTTGAGAACATTCATTAATTCAGCTACTTTTCCTTGATCTTGCGAAATATATCGATACCAAGAAATAAAATTTTCCATTCTATAAGTTAGTAGTGTTTCTTCTTGTTTGCTGCCATCAACCATCAGACTAGGAATAATTTGTACAATAATAAATCGCTCAATTCTATTTTTAAACCAGATTAACTTTGTATGTTCCTTAAATGGAATAAAAGATATTATTGATTCCGATGCTACGGTTTCAAACTTTTGTCCTTCTGAATAATCGTCTTGAAAAACTTGAACTTTACCTTCTTCAAATTTTAGTAAATATTGGTGATTAAATAACAAGTTCTCATACAAGATACGACACTTATTTTTTTTATGCTCAATGGCAAGTTCATATTTATAATTGCCATCATTTCCATTAATTTCTAGTTCAAAACGTTGAATTGATAGAGTCTGCCAGCGGGTGCAGTCAATCGATTCAAAAATTTCCTCTACTTTCTTGTCGCCACTCACAAAGATTTGAATTTTCCGTAAGACTTCAAATACAGTTGATTTACCTGTCCCGTTACCACCAAGAAAGAGGTTAATCGAGTCAACGTTAAGTTCAAAATTTACCAAACCGCGAAAGTTATCAATATATATTCGCTTTAGCATAGATTTTCATCCTCCTAGTGCAATTTTAAACGTAACAGTTAAATCGCATTTACCCATATCTTTCGTGCCCAGAACTGAAGCTTAGGGCTGATAGCGTAAGTCCACTTAAGTGGACTGAAAGCTTTAATTTAGTTTACTTCAGTAAACTTTAGCTATTAGCCTCAGAATGAATTGTTAGGCAGAAGAACAACGCAGCGAGGAATTTACTAAATATATTTGCCACTAACGTAATTTTTGAAAAACGCTCCAAGAACGCAGAGAAAGATTTAAGTTTGCCTATCTTTGCGCTTCCCTCAGCACCCCTATACATTTCAAAATCATTATAAACCTTGACATTAACATTAATGTCAAGGTTTAGGGTGAGAGAGTCCCTGTTAATTCAACTCTCATGCTCTATCCCCAGCGTTTCACCCAATTCACCAAAGAACATGCAGACACTTTAGCGGCTATGCTTTGCGGGTTGCTGCTATTTCTCGGATGGTTCGCCTTACATCTTGGCGCTTTGGGATTGGCACTGCTGCTGTTACCTGCTGCTTATGTGATTGGTGGTTACGAAAGTGCGCGTGAGGGACTGACTACTTTATTTAAAGAAAAAGAACTAGATGTAGATTTGCTGATGATTGTGGCGGCTGTTGGTGCTGCTAGCTTGGGCTTATGGCGAAGAGAATACTATTTAATTATTGATGGGGCGATTTTGATTCTCATCTTTGCCATTAGTGGTGCACTAGAAGGCTATGCCATGCGCCGAACTGAGCGGAGTATTCGCAGTTTGATGAGTCTCACACCAGATACAGCAAGGGTTTTGCGTCAGGAAAGGGAAGAGGAGGTTTCTATCAATCAGCTCAAGGTTGGTGATGAAATTGTTGTTAAACCCGGAGAGTTAATTCCTACCGATGGAATCATTGTGTCTGGTTACAGCACCATTAATCAAGCTGCGATTACAGGCGAGTCCTTACCTGTAGAGAAAACTGTAGGTGAGGAAGTATTTGCAGGCACACTCAACGGCTATGGTGCGTTACAAATTAAGGTACACAAACCAGCGGAAAGTAGTTTGATTCAGCGGGTGATTCGCTTGGTAGAACAGGCGCAGACTGAAGAACCCCCTTCGCAACAGTTTATTGATCGCTTTGAACGGGGATATGCAAAAGTAATTGTGGTAGCTGGGATATTGCTAGCAGTTTTACCGCCATTTCTTTGGGGTTGGAGTTGGGAAACTACGATTTATCGCGCTTTGACTTTTTTGGTGGTAGCTTCTCCTTGTGCGCTGATGGCTGCAATTATGCCAACTTTGCTTTCAGGAATTGCCAACGGTGCAAGACAGGGAATTTTATTCAAAAATGGCGCTCAGTTGGAAAAGATTGGCAAAGTCCGGGCGATCGCTTTTGATAAAACTGGTACTCTAACAACAGGAGAGGTGCAGGTATTCCAGGTAATTCCAGCTAGTGAATACACGCACACAGATGTATTGCAAGCAGCAGCAGCGGTGGAATCTGGCTCAGAACATCCCATTGGTAAAGCAATTGTGCAGGCGGCTAGGGATTTGGATTGGGTTGGTGCAGTTGAAGTGCAAGCGATACCTGGACAGGGAATTGTCGGAATCGTCAAAGAACAAAAAATGATTGTGGGTAATGCTGCTTTTGTGCAGCAGTATGTGATTGATTTACCTAAAGAATTGCGGGAAATGGCTCAATCTCTGGAGCAAGAGGGGAAAACTGTCGTTTGGGTAGCACATGGACAAGGGGATGGGTATCTGGTGATGGGTGCGATCGCCATTGCAGATGAGGTGAGAAAGCAAGCAGCTGCAACTATTACCCGCTTAAAGAAACTGGGAGTTGAGCAAATTGTCATGCTAACGGGGGATAATGAGGAAACTGCTCATAGCGTCGCCCAAGAAGTTGGTGTTGATCAGGTATATGCCCAACTCCTGCCAGAAGACAAGCTGGATATCATCCGTCGTTTACAGCAACAGTATCAAACTGTCGCTATGGTAGGAGATGGGATCAATGATGCACCAGCTCTTGCTCAAGCATCTGTAGGTATAGCGATGGGAAAAGCTGGTAGCGATGTTGCATTGGAAACCGCAGATATAGTACTGATGGCAGACAGGTTAGAGAAAATTGCCGTGGCAATACATTTGGGTAGGCGATCGCAAGCCATAGTGAAACAGAATATAGTCGTAGCGTTGGGTTTTATTATGTTGCTTTTGGTGGGCAACTTCTTGGGAAATATCAACTTACCGATCGGCGTAATTGGGCATGAAGGTTCTACAGTGTTAGTTACTCTTAGTGGACTCAGATTGCTCAAATAAGGGACTCTTTGGCAAAGGTATAAATTCAATTTGTCCTGTACTGCTATTTCGCACAACTTTGACTAAATGAATATTTTCTTCGGAGCGATCGCCACTTGGTTTAAAAGAAATTACTCCTGTAATTCCAGTTGCTTTAAAATTAGTATCAGCCATTGCCCGCTGCACATTTACACGACTGGGTGATGATGTTTTTTCCAAAGCTGCTAGCAATGCACGAGTTGCATCGTAAGATAATGCAGTATGCCAGTTCTCTGCTTTTCCCCACAATTTATTAATTTGTTTAGGTAATTCTTGATTGAAAAAACTTTTAGAATGCCAAGGTATAGCTACTACTGAGCCTGCTTCGTTTTCTGCTATTGCCTTGATTAGCTTGTTACTATCCAAACTATCGCCGCCAACTATCAAATATTTATACTTTTTGGCATATTCGATTACTTGAACTGCTGGATCTGAGGTCAAACCGTCACTTGTAGGAAATAAAACTATAGCATCTGCTTTCTGTTCTCTTACCTGATCGATAGTGGATTCTAAATTATCAGACAAAGGTATCTCTGCTACTACTTGTCCACCTAATTCCGAAAATCTAGCTTTCATTTGTGCTTGTAGAGATTTACTATAGTTACTACCAGGATTAAAAAATATCGCTGCTTTACGTTTATTTTCTTGTTTGAGATAGTCAGCTAAAGTTTTGGCAATGACACGATTACTAGGAACAACACGAAAAAAGCAATTAGGATAATTTGATTTACATACCGTTGACAAATCTTCAGATGTCGCTGTAGCAGAAACTAATAACAAGTTTTGTTCTTGATAAACATTGACAGCTTCTATAGTTGTATCACTTCTGAAATGACCTATCACAGCTAAAACATCACGTTTCTTTACTAAGTTTTCAGCTATTTTTTGGGAATCTTCAATTTTATTATTGTCACTAACAACTAAGATTTTTAAGCCAATTTTTTTAGTTTTATAGTCTTGATTAAATTCATCTTGTGCTTGAGCAACACCACGCAAAATCTGTTTACTTGAGTTGATACTGTCATTATTGTTATTGCTGATAGGAGCGACAACAGCAATAGTATAAGTTTTAATTTTTTCAACTGCGAGGCGGGCATTATTGAGGTAAATTAAGGTTTCAGGGTCATGAGATTTTTGCCATGCCTGCTCGAACCAAATAATTGCTTCTTGGTAATTTTCCCGCGCGATCGCCTTTACACCTTTTTCTTTCTCTGGTAATTTAGTATTAATATTTGGCAAAAGAATCTCTTCACCACAACTCATATAGTCATCTAGTGGGAAACTCCTGAGCCAAATTTTTGAACACCCATCAACTCCATTTAAATACCAGTAGCCGCTAGGTAATCCGAGTCCAAATAAAATAGCAGCACCAACTACCCAACTTGGGATACGCGGCAAAGTGATCGGATTATTGAGGCGTTGCAAAATTACCTGCGTATTTTCAGGACGATTTTTCCAGTACGGCTCCATCATTTGGTCGAGTAAATCGAAAAGCAATCGCCATCTAAATTTATCTAACCAATCCATCCAGGAATTTGAGTTATATGGTACTTTGTCTCGCCAAATTAACTTACCTGTTTGGTGGTCTTCTTCAATATTAAAAGGAGGTTTTCCAGTTAGTAAATGGACAAAAGTTCGTCCCAAAGCAAAGAAATCTGATTGTGCTACTGCGTTACCTTTCATCTGCTCTGGTGGGGAGTAACCTGGTGTACCAATTATTGTATTATCTTGATGTTGCTGCAAATAAGTTTGTGCTAAATCCCTGACTGCTCCAAAGTCAATTAACACCAGTTGCCCATCTGGTCTGAGCATGATATTTGTCGGTTTAATATCGCGGTGAAAATATCCTTGAGCGTGAACTTGAGCTAAAATTTCTACTAGTTGCTTGAAGTAGGCGATCGCTTGCTCTGGTGTTACAGGTTTATGATTCTGATTCTCTAACCATTGTTGCAAATTTAAACCCTCAATTTTTTCCATCACTAAGCAGTGTAATGGCTCTGGATAATCTGGAAAATTTAATTCAAAGTATCCATCTGGATCAACTTGAGGAATTCCTGAATTGTTTAAGCGGCTCAATACCTCGGCTTCTCGCTTAAATAAATTGATGACTTTGTGTTTTTTTCCTAAATCACTAAACCGAGATAGACTCAACAGTTTGAGAACTTTTTTAATCCCGTTATCTTCTAACTCAAAAGTTCTGGCGAAGCCTCCAATACTCAAAAGTTTAATAACTCGATATCGATTTTCTATTAATAGATTTGCCCCACAATTACGGCAGAAAACTTTGCCGTTGTCATTCATTGGATCAGCAGGGTTTGTACAATTGGGATTTAGGCAATAGCTCATATCTATCAGCCAGATGAGTATTTTAGTGGGGCAATCTGATTAATTCATCTAGCGCAGGCAACATCAACGGACAAGATACCCGCACTCTCAAGGCGTAAATTTGTTTGCAACTAAATTTACCTTGCACATAACAATTAAATTAGAGTTAAATTTATTATTTTTTAATAGAATTCAAATATCTTAGTTTATAAAATAATCAGCTTAATTCATCAGGGTTATTATAGAGTAGAGAACAGCCAACAACGAGTACGACTGATTAATAACAATCATAAGATCTTCTTTGTTTATTTGTAGCTACATGCTTAGTAATGTATAATAAATTTCGAGAGTTCCGGGCCCTTGTCAAGTCTTAAATTGCTTGCAAGTGCTGCTAAGGTATGTTGTATGTCTAAATCTGCAATCACCATTACCGTCAAATTATTTGCTGCTTATCAAGAAGCCTTTGGGGTTTCAGAACTGATACTGAGAATTCCATCTGGTACACCGGTAAGTGCAGTATGCGATCGCCTCATAGCTGAACACCCTGAACTTACCCAATGGCGAGACGTAACCCGCTTTGGGATTAATTTAATATTTTCCGAACCAGATACCGAGTTGCAAGATGGCGATGAAGTAGTTTTAATTCCACCCGTCAGCGGCGGTTAAGCCTATTTCACTTTGGCGCGGAAGCGAATAAAGCCGTAAGAGTTAGCTGGCGTACCAGATTGAGATGCTGCGGGTAAATCAGGCAAATCTGGATTCCGGGTAATATTAACCACCACAGCCCCGTTAGTATTAGTGCCGCAGTATGATGGTGTGGCTGGATCGTTAGCAGCATAAAAACGTCCGCGATCGCCTGAGTCTTCTATATTGCTAAAGTAAACTGTAGGCGTATTAGAACCAATAGCAAAGGCAATACCTTGATTTGCTGTTGTTAAACCGCCATCATTAGGAGTTTTACCATTAAAAGCAGTAGGAATAAAAGCAGTATTAACAGGAACTAAATCACAGAATTTAACATTAGTAGAGTTGCTAGGGCCCTTAGAGAGGAAGTAAATAGTGTATTCTAACTCATCCCCTGGCTTGACAGTGCCAGCATTAATTAATCCTCGCAAGTAGCTAGCAGGCCATTTACTATCATTATCGTCAGCAGCATGGGGTGCTGGTACATAGTTGGTAGCACTAACAGCAACATCGCTGCGACCATCCACAATATCATTTAAGTCCTGACTATTAATGCGGGTAATGCGTTTAATTAACAAAAGCTTAGGAGTAGCAGTAACAATATTTAATGCTGTGAACAAAGTCGGATCATCGTCTGCGGTGTCGTTGGGATTATTACCAGTATTCACATTATCGTTAGCAGTTTGGAAAAAAGAATTGCCGAGGGTAGGTGGGTTAGTAGTAGCGCCAGCCGAGTCTGCATCTGTGAGCGCTGTGCCAACTGTTCCAGAGGGATTATCGGGTGTGTTAAAGTTAGCACTTGCCTGGTTACTAATTGGATTGCCGCCATTGGCATTATTAATTGTGGCAGTGATGGTGAGTGTGATCGTGTCGCCTACACGTAAAGTACCAGAATTAGTAACAGCACCAGAGCCGTTGTAACTGGAATTGAGCGTGATATTATTCCCCGGAGTACTAGCAGTAATTGCCTTACTTACGAAGGTTAATTGTGCAGGCAAAAAATCGTTAATGACAAAGTTGATGGCGTCACTATTGCCAGGATTCAAGTTGGAATAAGTTATCTGATACTGGACAACGTCACCCACGGTAACTGTAGCACTACTATCATTGTCTGTTAAGAAGCGAATGGATTTGATTCCTCTGACATTTGCTTGCTGGTTTGCGGTAATTACTAAAGGAGTAATTGTTGCTTCACTGGGGAAATATGTCCACGTATCTATTCCTTTAAAGTCTCCATAGCCGCTACTAAACTCATGCTCTCCTGTCGCACTATTGACTCCTCTAGCAGCATTTCGCGGGTTAGTAGCTCCTGTACCATCTAAATTAACTGTTATTGTTCCATTAGCAGTGGTGTAATTGCTGTCATTGTAATAAACTGTGGTCGGCCCAATCTGCTGACCATTTCGATCCAAAATGTTGGGAAACGCAGCAGGAGGGTTTTCCATTGTGATTTTAAACCCCAGAGGATTATTCTCAGCATCCAACATGGGGAAGTGATATTCGCCCGCCCTAGTGGTGATTTGAGCTTTGTAAGGTGAATTATTAGCTAGGGGTTGGAGATTGGTTCCATTAGCATCCTTGCCATCCCACTGCACCACATTAAAGCCAGAAGACAGTGGGTTCTGTAGCACGCGATCGCTACTAGGGTCATATATACCATCATTATTAGTGTCAATAATTATTTGATAACTACCACTAGTAGTAGAATCAAAACTAAAATAGCCTCCAACCCCAACAGAAGTTTGGTTCCCGCTTCCACCAGTCCCCCCTGTAAATTGGAAATTTGTCGGTTTTGCGGGAACAGGCGGTGTTGTCGGAATGCCCAAAGCGATAAGCGTTGTAGTGTTGTTGCGCTCAAAAAAAACTAGGTGAGTAACGTTTGTTGTTGTATCAGCAGCATTCGGATTTTGAACTTGTACACCACCAAAAAAGCTGAGAGCATTGCTACTAGAACTGGCAGAACGATAAAGTGTAGAACCGTTACTGTCAATATACCCACGGCTATTAGCAAAAAAGACGAAGCCAAAAGGATCAACTCCATTCATATCGGTTTCGTACCGATACCCATCTTTAGTTTGAATATAAAGCTTAGAGTTGAGTCCCAGATCACTAGGAGCGCCTAAACCAGCATTTGCCCCCATACTCATAGCAATGAAGTTAGTAAATACCCGCCCTGGTTTGGTTGTGGTGTTGCTACTATCTCTGACTGTGATATCCCAAGCAGCTACCGCATAATTTTGGTCGCTATTTATCGGGAAAGGGTCAGTTACTCTTACAGGAGGAGGTTGATTAGTAGCAGCAGGGTTGGGCGAATGAAACTCAACTGTATAAATACCCGTTTCTGTAGCAGTGAATTTACAGGGGTCATACCCACCTGTATTTGGTAAAGGGCCTGCTGTTTCTTTGGCAATGGTGTTAATGAAACCCACGCCAGTAGTGGCATTAACATCACAAGAACCATTTTGACCACCAAAGGGACTTGTATAAACAATATCTTGTGGGTTAGAGAAACTACTTGCAACACTAGACCCAAGATTAACAGTTTCTCCTTGTTGAACGTAGACTTGGAATTTCGGTTTCCTGATAATACCGGCAATGTTCGAGTTTGACCATTCTAGATAAGGTCTATATCCACCATCGGAGACTAAATCTTTACTGCCCTCAGCCCAGCTAGGCTGTATTCCCTGTCCCAAGATACATAAAAAAAAGGTTAAGCTACCTAGTAATTGTCCTTGGTAGCTGCTTAAAAATGGATGTTTGATCCTAATATTCATAATCTTTTTGGCATCTGGCAACTACTAGTAATAAAAAGAGTAGAGACGTTGCATTGCAACGTCTCTAAACAACGTTTAAATTGATTCTGTTCTCTTAGGTTCCTGTTGCTGGGGCGGTGTAATTTTTTGTTGTCCAAAACCGTCAAATAATTCGTTGAGTTTAACCGTTAAACCTAAATAGAAGCCACCTGCGGAACGTGTCCCGGAAAAATCTCGGTCATCAACTTGACCAAAAACATATCCAGTAGAAAGGCGCAAGTTAGGAGTAAGATAGTAGCCTGTTTCTATAACAAAGCCTGTTTCAGTGTAGTTATCTTGACCAATCCAGCGAGCTTCACCCACTAAATCCATGCTGTATCCTAAGCGATATGTAGCTCGGATTTGCGCTAGATTTACCATACTAGTGCCAGCTAAATCACTGGCTATGTAAGAAGTGCTGTTACGCAGAGCATACTTGCCATAAAATTCCCATTGCCAATTGGGTGCATAGATAGCTTCTAAAGCAAAGGTATGGTCTTCAGAACCCGTACCAGTACCTAAAAGAATGGTGTCAGGAATCACAGCCGGATTTTGGCGATATTCATACCGCAACAAAGCATTAAACTGATCGTTGTTGGGGTCGCGGTAGGCTAAACCCACCTTTAGGTTAACTGTATCTGCCAGTAGCCCCGTCAGCTTTTGATTGGAAGAGTTGGCTTGTTGATAGCGCACTAAGGCTGTGAGAGCCGGAGAAATCTTACCCGTAGCAGCAGCAGAAATAACAGTGTTGGAACCACCAGACGAGGTACGATGCTCGTAACGAGCGCTGGCTTGAAACTGTGGATTATCACTGTATTCTAGTCCGACGCTGTAGCTATCGCCTCCATTAAATGCGATCGCCGATGCTGCTTGACCAAATGCGTAAGGTTGAGCAAATTGCTGACCCGTCGCAGTCCGTCCGAAGAAGCTGCCAAATACGTGTTCATAAGCTAGGTTCAACCGCAATCCAGGAGCAATAGACCAACGGTTATTCAGACCAATTGCCCCTTGGGTAGTCATTTCATTCGCACCACCCAAAATAGAATAACGACCAGTCAAGGTAGTATCTGAACCAAGTTTGTGTTCGCCGTTGACACTTAAACTGGTGATAGAATTACCCGAAAATTGACCACGAGTGTAAAACTGTTGAGCAAGACTAACACTGACACCAGGAATTACCGCCCAATTTAACCCCAAAACTGTACGGTCTGGATAAACACTATCAGCATCAGAAGATAAGGTGAGTTCATTTTGCGCTTGAAAAGTCAGATTCTTGACGATGGGAACTGTAAAGCGCGAACGCAACTGATCAGAATTACTATTTAGAGCATTGCTAGAGATGCGGTCTTCCCGATGACGATGAATCCAATCCACATCAACGGTGGCGCTACCTAAGCGTTGTTGAATACCGGCGGTAATTGTTGTTAAGGAATTATCAACTTTACTACCAGGGATTGCCTCAGAACGTGGTGCAAACAGTTCTTCAAAAGTATCTAGCGGTTGAGGTGCAATACCGAAATTATCTTCGTGGTCATATTGCACTCTGACGTTAGTGCTTGAGGTCAATTTTCCTGTTACCTGCGCTCCATAGCGAGTTTGTCCTGGTACAAAGCTGATAGTGGCATTATTGGCAAAGCCTGTATCAGCAAAGCGATAATAGGCACGACCTTGAATACCATTAGCAATCTGTCCCTCAGCTTCTAAACGGTAGGCGTCACCGCTGACCTTTCCCATGAATTCAGAATCATTAGTAGAGTGGGCATATTCTGCGATTAACTTGCCCTTGTCACCTAAAGCGATGAGTGCATCTGCGCCATAGAGTTGAAAATCACGCACCCCCTGATTCTCTTGGATATAAGTTGCTCCTAACCAACTTTCTGAGTTGAGGTTACGAGAGAGGTTATATTGCAAGCGACCAGCATAGATATTGCTATCAGAGTCTTGGCTGTCATATTGGTAGCTAACAACCAGCCGACGTACTAGTACTTGTCCAGTCTGATCAATATCGGTGCGAAGCAGGGGTTCACGGAATAATAAAGTACCGCGATCGTAATCTATCTCGTAGTCTGGCCCTCGGTTCAGCTGTTTGCGTTCTAGTACAGTACCGGGACGATTGAGTTCTTCTAACTCGATAAAGACATTTTCGCTGCCTGGTTGTAGTAGTCTGCGAGACAGGAAGTAATAACCACTAGTGCCATCAGGAGCAATAGTATCTCGTTGAAATCCTTCTAAGTGATTGCCATAAAAACCTGTAATTTGTAGGTTTCCCAGGTTGTAATTAGCTTTAAAGCCGTGGAGTTGGCGAGTGATAGAAGTAAATTGCTGTGATAGACGAGCAAATTCTTCAGTATTGTAGTCACCCCACATGGCGTAATCAGGAGCAGATCCGGGGATACGAGTTGAACGCTCAATACGCAGAAATACGCTGTCAATCGAAGGAGCTAAAACATCAACTTTGGAGCTATCGCCATAGACAGGATAGTTTTGCTCGCTAAATTGGTAAGTTCTAAATAGGCGATTATCACAGTTGCAATCTTCGTTGAGACTACGAGAACTATTGTATGCACCCGTAAACAGCCACTCACCGATCGCACCAGTCGCAAATACTGCTGAGTGAAAATCCAATTGCGTTCTATTGTCTTTGTCAGGACGTAGGAAATCACGAAAACTTCCATAATAATTAGTCCCTCTAGCACCCAAACGTAAATCCACTACCCCTGTCACCAAGCTAGGACGCAGTGCTGTTTCAAATTGCAGTTGAGTGAAAGCTTCTAAGTCATTAGCGATTGCCCGAATTCGGACAATTTGCGCCTTGAGATGCGATCGCAAAGTAGCCGCGAATTGTCCTGCTTTTGCCTCTACCTGAAATCCGGGTTGATCGGGTTTTAAGTCCGCTCCTATCAACTCTCCAGCCGAAGGGATCAAGGTGACAACAGCATCTCGATTAGAGCGATTACCACTTGCATCCACAAGTTGACCCCGAATTGTAGCCGTGGAACGTCCATCAGCTGGGATGCGGGACTCAACCGTTTCTACTGTTAGTTGCTGTGGCGCTCCTCGTACCGCTATCCGCACTGTCACAGGGAGTTCTGTTCTTCCCACTACTTGTGCAGAGATAGTGTTATCACCTTCTTGTAGTGAGACACCGTACCATGTCTGCGTTACCAAGTTAGTACTAGCGTCGTTCTGTGTCCGTCCCACCAAAGAAGGGTCTACCAACTCGCCATTCACTCGCAATTCCACCTGACTGCCAACGGGAAATTGCACAATCACTGTGGTAGCTGCTACATCTACAACACTGTCAACCGTGGGCGTTAGGATTTTTACCGTTGTTGAGTTTGGAGAAGGGGGAATTTTTTCTTTGTCCTCAGCTGCTACTGTAATTTCTTTTAAGCCTTTAGGCAATTGGGTATTATTTGCTGGTTGAAATGGTTGTATTTCTCTTGGGATTTTTTGCTTATTTTTGGCTCTTGCTGCAATTTCCCTTAAGCCTTTGGGCAGTTGGATATTATTTGCTGGTTGAAATGGTTGTATTTCGGTATTAGTTGGCTTAACATTTAGAGTTATAGTTTGGCTGGATATGTTGTATTCCTTAGATAATTCTTGGTTTTCGATACCACTTTCAACTGGTAAAGATGTTGTCGAAAAAAGGTTTTCGCTAGTTTGTATTTGCATGTCCTCAATGGCTTCGGCTTTGACTATGGTGGGATACAAAACGAGGCTGATAGCTCCTATAAAAAACCACATCCACAACGACGAGGATGATTTCTGGACATAGGAAGCACAGAGAAGATTCCCCTCTACGCTGTGCACCTCGTCGCTCCTCTGCCTCTTTTGAATGCCCAATGCCTTATGTCTTATGCCCCAAGCAGCTGGGCGGCTTGATAACAAAGCCACAAACAAGGTTTTCCCCCCGCTTTCCATGAACCTCAATTTGAAAATAGTTGTATGGTGCAGTCTCGGTTTCATTTCTTGACTTGCTCCTGGAAGGTGGGAGTAACTGCGAAGTTCATGCGTACCAAACCCCCAGGCTCTAAGCGCACCAAGCGAGATTGGCTATTGCGTTCCCGAAATTTCCGGTTTGGCGCTAGGGTATAACCGGAGATACTGCCGAGGTCTAGTACACCCGTGTGGCTTCCAGGCAAGACATTAGCTAAGGAGAACAAACCGTTAGGATCTGTGGTGATGCGGTTGCCATCCTCTAGAAAAATCACTGCATTGGGTATCCCTGGTTCACCAGGTTGTTGTTCACCGTCAAAGTTTTTATCAACAAATACGCGGCCAATGATTGTCCCGCAATCTGAGACAATCCCCGGTCGAATTTTCAACTGGTGCGTTACTGGGCCATCTTTGGTACTAAAACCGTTATCAGCACGTTGTGCATTGACGATCGCACTGTTGCGACCATTACCACGTAAGGAATCACTGGTTAGTTGAGCTGCATAGGCAATATTTAGGACTTTCTCTCTGGGAATTAGTACCTCTGTGCGGAAGGTAACAGTGTTGCCGTTACGTTCTGAGGTGATGGTAACTGGTTTGCCATCAAGTTCTCCTCGCACAGATTTAGGCGAGAAGTTAAATCCTAAAGGTAAGTTGTCGGTGACAACCACATTATTCAAATCAGTATCAGCCAGATTTTTCACCGACAGACGATAAATTACCGTATCTCCAGGTTCAGCAGTAGCGCGATCGCCTGTTTTGATCACCTGTACCTGATTTGCTTGACACATATTTGTGGTAAGTTCAAATGCTAATAAGTCCAGTCCCACTACTTCTGCATTCGGAACAAAGACAACTGTGCCCTCTATTTTGGTGTCGCCTGTAAGACTGATTGGTTGACCGTCCAGGGAGGTGGCAAGATACCGAATCACACTGTTATTAACACTGCCAGTACTACCAACAATTTGAATTTTGAGCCGCCGCTGCTTGTAGATTGAATTTGATGGTGGATTAACTACAAAAATGTAGGTTTTACCTGCATCTGTCTGACCTTTACTAGGATCGAGTAGAAAATTATAGATGCCTGCGGGATTATTTGTAATGAAGTAAGGGTTACTATTCTCAGTGTTCGGTGCTTTTCCACCAGGAATATTGTTGTTAGAAATATCGGGTAACTCTGTCCGAGTCAAAGAAGCCAATTTTCCTAATTCTGTCTCTGTTGGGTCGCCTACATTCAGTTCGTATAAACCGACTGAAAAACCTTTATAGTCAGGTATTAGTGCGCCAGCGCAACCTAAAATCCGCCCTATTGGGTCAATTAATGGATTAGGACTCAGGTTTATCTGACTAGAAAATCCTTGATAATTATAATTACTGGTAGAATCTGTATAAGTATAAGTAGCTTGATTTATTAATTGGATTACAGACTGAAGACCAACCTGATTATTAGTTTGTTGCGCTATTGCTGGTATAGGTACGGTAGTTTGCAAAACGCTTCCTAAAAGAATAGTTGCTGTTAACCGTCGGTAACAGCCCCTACTAGAACTAGTTTGCTTTTTTTTGTTAGGAAGAATCACTTAACATATCTCCTCTGGGTCGCTACATTTTCTGTTCATCAAGGCACTTGCGGTGGTCAGATCCCCGACTTCTCAGATCCCCGACTTCTTAAAGAAGTCGGGGATCTAATAGCCCATCAGCGCACCTGGGTTTGATAAGTTGCTTTGACTGTCGTCTTTGCTGCCACTGATGGAACGAGTAAACGAATGTGGGTGTAAATACTCGCTGGTGCTGGTTTCGTTTCCACTTTGCCGTTGGGGAGAGTGACTTTAATGGTGGGATTTTCCACAAAACTGCGTCCGCCATCAATGCTGTAGGTAATTTTGGCATTGTTGGTAATATTGGCAGACTTCAACACGTACAGCATTCCTTGAGGAATGGGTTGATTGAGAGTTAAGTTTTTAACTTGGCGATCGCTTTTATTTTCACCAATCAAGGTATAACGCAATACATCTCCTGGCTGCACTACGGCTTGACCTGACAGTGATTGCCAACTGACCTTTTGCTGACCCTGCTGATCCTTCGCCACTACTTGCTTTTGAGCCTCTAAACGCAACTGCAATTGTGGCTGAATTTTGAGATTCTGAGCAATGGCACTTCCAGATTGCCAGAAAGAAGCCGCCCCCGGTATTTGACTAACAAATGGAACTGTTGTGATCAGCGCGAACGCACCTATACCTGCAATGGAAACACGGTTCATATTAATAGCCTCAAAAAATTTCCAAAATGCTGATTGCTTGTTAAGAAGTGAAACTATCTAATTCACCTTGCGTCTGAAGGTAAATGTTCTTTGAATACCTGGTGCGATCGCGCCAGTAACGGTATTCACATATTTGGTGACATCAGTGTTTACCGTAGTTCCGGTCTGGTCAATGCCAGAGGTGCTAGCTGGATTACCACTGTAGAATTGGATGGTTGCAGCCCCAGAATCTTGAGCTGAGCCAACAATATTACTGGTATCAATTTGAGTGTTGTTATCGTTATCTAGCGCCCAATTATTGGGAGATTGCGTACCATCTTCAGTAATCACAAGCTTGTCAGCATTCAAAATCACATTACCTGTTCCAGCTTGAGCATTAGAAATATTTGTGTACTGAATTTGATACTCAATAATGTTTCCTGGTGCAGGTTTTTTCAGAGTGGTACTGAAAGTACCATCATTCCCCTGGACTACTGGCCCAATTCCTTGTAAGACTCGTGATACTTTTAACAGTTTCAGGAAGCCAGTGTATACGCGATCAATAGTGATGTTTTGACTATCAGGTACGTTATCGTTATTGGTATCAATGGAGCTAACCATATAAACTGGGAAGCCAAATTCTTGATCGCCCGTGTAGTCGGGGATAGTATCGGTTGACAGGGACGTGTTACTTGGTAAATCAACTTCTACACCGTAGTTGATGGTTGCACCTGCGGCAACGTTGGAAATCACAATAGGTGTACCGATGGTTGTAAAGGTTCCTGTTGCTTGATTGTAGGTATAGACAGCAGACTGACTATTATAAGTAACTGTCACCTTAGTCCCATCAGGCAAATCTTTAGGATTCGCTATTGGTGGTACTATTGGTGCGATCGTGATATTACCGGGGCTAGTTCCATTATTTTTAACTGTGTTTGTGAAGCCAACAGACTGCGGGTCAAGTTTAGTACCAGGTGCAGTACCAGTCGGAACGAGCGAAGATTTGTTAGTGAAATCATCGTTGGTTTGACCCGATGGCCCAGTAGCATCTGGTGCACCCTGCGGCCCGTTGAGGATAGCTGAGGCTACGGGTGTTTGTAGTGTAAAGATGTTTGCTTCACCGCCTATTGTGCCATCACCGCTATTGTTATTGCTGATGTCAACTCCTGTTTCTGGAGTTGTTGGGGTATTAATAAAACCGTCATCAACACTAGTAGGTGGTAGAGTATCGGGAATACCATCACCAGGCTGACCAACAGCAACAGGAGTATCTGTACCCGCAGGAGGTGTCATGTTGCCTAGAGGCCCGTCGTAATTGCTGGGATTTTGATCACCTGATTCGTCGTATACTGGGAAATTATTGGTAGGAGTTTGACCAAATAATTGGGCAATGTTGGCCACAGTCAATGGTGAAGTTGCAGTTGATTCAACGGCTAGCTGAATCGAGAAGCCATTTACTGTTGTACCAGGAGCGATAGAAGTAATAGTCGATGGATTATTGATAAAACCAACGCGAGTAACTGAGGCCAAAGAGGGTGCTGTCGTAGTCCAACTAGCTGTATTAGCATCAGTTGTAACTGGGCTAGTGGTATAAACAGTTTGCCAACCAGGAGGTGCAGTTGGTGCTACTGCCAAATCTGTACCCGTAGGAATTGCATCAGAAACCAAAATATAGTTGCCAGCAACACCATTCACATTGATGCTTGTACCCGTCAAAGCTGCTGGTGTAATTCCCTGTCCTGTGGGATCGTTGGACTCAACTCGCAAACTCAAATCGTAAGTCAGCTTATCATCTGTAATTGCGGTCGTGCCAGCATTATTATAGCCACTGCGAATTTTGAGAATGGTTGCTAAAGCGTAGGTCTTGAGCGTTGAACCCACCTTAATTTGCCCAGTGGCGCTAGCTTCCCGTGTCCCGTTGACTGGTGCGCCAGCTACCTCACTAGGGCTACCATCGGGGTTATCTACCGTGAATACGTCACCCCCATCAGGACTCCGCAGTTGGTTTTGAGCATCACCAGGGGTATTACCAAGAGTGACAGTAATTACGTCGTTGGGGTTAGCACCATTCTGTACAGTAATTGGCACACGCACCAACACAGTACCACCAACCGGAACCGAAGGTGTATCCACACCACCTGGAGATACGTTTATCCAAGTTGTGCCGCCGTCAGTGCTATATTGCAGGTTATTAGCCGTACCACCATTTGGTAATGTGCCGGAAACTATACCTGGCCCAGTTGTTGTGGCTTGGTTAGGAATGTGAAATCGGGTTGGGTCATTACCAACGTTCGTCAGAGTGTAGGTATAGATTAGTAAATCGCCAACCTGAACTGTCGTATTAGTAGGGCTAGAAGTGGCATCTGTGACACCAGCAGCCGTCACGGTAATACCAGCAACTTCTGCTACAGTCACAGTTACCGTGTTAGAAGTCGCATTTATGGTTGTTCCTGGATTATTAGGATCTTCATAGGTTGCAGTTGCGGTGTTACTAATGGATTGACCCGCAGTAGTTCCGTCAGCTAATACAGGAGCAATAAATTGAAAAAAGCTACCAGTTAATAATGCTGTTATTGCTAAAAATTGATAGTGCTGATTATAAACACATTTATTGCGTTTTGTCATATTAATTCATTGAGTAGACTTGTATCCTGGGTTTTTAGACAGCAGAAAATTTGGCAGTTCCCTAAAGAATTACCAGTGATATCAGCCCAAAACTTTAGTGTTTCGGGAACGCATATTTAATGAGTTAAATTATTTAATTTACTCAAGAAATATACTGAGGTGGCGTGCATAAATTAATTGCTCTTTTATTCGTGCTATTCCTTGTTTATCAAGGCTTGTAGCTATGAATATGGGCAAATTATTCTTACGTACTGCCTAATTACTTATGTGACTAAGAATGTAACTTTCGCTGCAAAAAAAGTCTTCCGTATAAATAAGTAACTTCTCTATGAGCTAATCCGTATATCTTAAGTATGAAATTCAACTTTTATCTTGAAGGATATATACCAAATTTAGTAATTGATTCTGATGGGAAAATTACTAAAACTCATATATGGAAATGCTTTTAGGGATTCGCTATTAGATATCGAAACTAGCCTAAAAAATTATTTAAATCAAAGATAAAGAGAAAGCAGTAAGTAAGCTAAATCATTAATAAAGTGATATTAATTCAAAAAATGCAAATTCATCATATTTACAATGTAATTTTACCGTAGTAGTTAACAGTATTAAGACCTAGAGACTTGAACTACTTTTTTAATTTGGACAGAGAATAGTTTAGGCAAAAACACTGGCTATAGGGTTGCTCATATCAAAATTTTATAGAAATCATTATTTTTGAGACTGTGGCGCTTTGGATTTAACTGTCGGCAAAAAAACCGATTATTTCGTAGAGACGTTGCATTGCAACATCTCTACAGTCAACGAAAATTGGTCGTTTTATCGAAAAAAATCGGGTTTTTGCAATTACTGAATCGATGCTCTAGCGAGCGTTAGGTATCAACCTACCGCAAGGATAAGTTGCTACCTGCTGTGAAGCACTATCAGTAACGGCTGCTGGGATTTGCTCTGATGATTGGGTTTTAGCTGCTAGATAGTCTGTTTGAAGTTTGTTAAACATGGCTTCTCGTCTATCATACAGACGCTTCAGGGAACGAGGTTGGCACTTGTTCAAAACGTACGCTGTTACCAGAGGGATTGCAATTGTACTATCTGTGTAACAAACAATCGTATTAGGCAACTCTTCCGGGTCAATTTTACCCCAACTGACGGCTTCTGAAGGGGTTGCTCCTGACAAACCGCCTGTATCTGGACGAGCATCGGTAAACTGCACAAAGTAATCATGTCCTCTTTCTTCTAGTCCGAGGACTTCGTGAATTTGCGGTTGAGTTTGTAGCAAAAAGTTTTTAGGGCTACCACCACCGAGAATTATAGCCGCACTTTTGCCTTCTGATTCACGGGCACTGTAGGCGATCGCGGCTGTCTCATTCACGTCAATTGAAGGATCTAATACCAACTTTGAACCTTCCAATGCCAAAGCTGCCACGTTCATCCCAATTGAACTATCTCCTGGGGAAGACGTATAAATAGGTACGCCATATTCATAAGCGGTTGCTAGTAAGCAGGAATGCTGCACTCCCAGTTGCTTTTCTACTTCCCGGACATACTTACCCAATAAATGGTGAAACTCAGCGGTTCCCATTCGCTTTTGAAACGGTTCTGCTTGCAGAATCTTGCGAATGAATGCATCGGTTTCCAGCAGTACGTCATACCCAAAAATAATGTCGTAAATCCGAATTGTGCCTTCCTGGCGCAGTTTCACATCATCTAAAAACGGATTACCAGCAAAAAGTTCAAAACCCAAACCGTAGTGCATATCGTGGTAAAGGTTTGCACCAGTGCTAATCATCCAGTCAATAAAGCCATTGCGAATTAAAGGTGCAAGTGCTGAAACCCCAAATCCTGCTGGTGTCATCGCACCGGAAAGACTAACTCCCACCGTGACACCTTGCGTCAGTACATCACGACTCAGTAATTGACAAATTTCCCGCAAACGCGCTGAGTTGTAAGCAGTGAAATAATTATCAATTAAATCCACCACCCCAAGATCGGTTGATATCGGTGTAGGTGCGATTTTTTGACCCAGATGTTTAGACATTTTTGCACTCCCAAACAGTAAACACGCCGAATCTAATGTTAACGAGCTTTTAGCAAATTCTTGCATCAGCTTTGAAACAAAAGAGGTGGGCGATCGCTCTTTTAGTATTGCAGATATACCTAAGCGTTACAACAATACGGTAACAAAGGAGACAATACGCCTCACCTATCTGTGTTTAAATAGACCTACTTTGAAAGTCCACTTACATTGTTTTTTGTGAGTGCTACTCATGGAGTCTTTTTCATAAATGCTTGAAATGCCATGTTGAGCAGAGCAAAACATAGGAACGAGACTCTTTCCTGAGGCATTAGCGTAGCCCATTACGTAAAGCCTGTGGCATAGCTACGCTTAGAGGGCAACGGAGCATAACCCCACGAATTACGAACATCTAATCTGCTAAGCTTCTAAATCCATTTCAACATCATCATCATCATGATCGTATGGAATATCATCCAGATCGATCATCTCTGAAATTTCTTCTACTTCATTTAGATACTCAGATTCTTGAGGTTCTCGCTCTATTAAACGACCACTTGATTTTAGCCATTCCAAGAGAATAAATTCATTACTTGTACGAATTACAGTAGCTCGCTGGTTACGGGGTTCTTCACGCAAAGGGCCGTTAGTCATAAAAAAACTCACTTTGAATTAAGGGTAATCATGTCAAAACAGGATAATTATCCACACTTGGCTAAAATCCTTAGTAGCTAAAACGCACACTTTTTGATAAGTATCAGCGAAGGTCGCTACTTGGCTCAGATGGTATACGAATCATTGATTTTTTCACAAGACAGATGGAACTTTGGAGATAGTTTCATACATATCGGAGGGTAACGCGGACAACCTATTTGCTACAGCTACCGCATCAGCTAAGTTACTAAATTGGCATCGGACAATATCCTGTCCGTTCCCTGAAGGAAATCGCTTTCTAGCTTTGTTAGATACGGCACAAATAACCCCTAAAGCTTTGGCAAATCCATCTTTTGTCAATACTCTTTCTTGAGCGAACCCTTCCACTGGGATAAGGCAAACTTCAAACCGATAGCCAGGTCTAGTAGAAACTGCTATATCGATATACGGTTTATCTTCTTTCCTGATTCTGCGTAAATATTGGGCGGTAGAATTACTATCATGTAATTCAGTGCCAATTGCGTAAGTAAAGAAGCAATCTTCCGAAAGTGACTCAGGACGGGTAATTATAGTGTTGGGCATATTTTCAAGCAGTATGTGTATGCTATCTGCATTTGCGACATTATTTTACTGTCAGTTTTTCCGACATATTAATGACAGTAAGACGTATCAGTTTGTAGGTAATATTCCAACACGATTCAGTGAACTGAAAATTTGAATTTTTTGCAAGCTCAGAAGTTAGCTTTTAAGCTCAATTATTGATGTTATTTTCAACAATTGGATTAATCCGAATCTGGTTGGGCGATATTTTACTATGATTGCTCTGTTGATGAATTAGGAGATAAATTTAACCTGCCTTGAAAGTCTACTTTCATGCTTCCTAGTGAACATGGCTTATGGAGTCTTTTGCAAAAGTCTCAACTCGGAAAAGACATGTATGAAGTTAAAGATTATGACTTCATTAGATAAATTACCAATATAAATTGACATAGCAAACCTCTAGAATCAAAGAGTGTAGAGATTTAGATTCGGAGAGGCGTCTATATAATTCAGTCACATGACCGAAAATATTTCTCGACAATCTCATCATAGCATAGTTGACTGTTGAACTTTCTTCAACACTTTTACTTAGTAATTATTACTACATCAAAGTAAATATAGGGGAGCAGGGGGAGCAGGGAGAGAATAAATACTGACTCTTGACGGGTTAAACCATGGCTATCCGCGCTTCAGCACTCTTGACAAATGACAAATGACCAATAACCATTACAGAAAAACCCCGTCTCAAATTAATATCTCAACGGGGTTATTTCTTGTGAACACTTAATCTTAACTTGTTTGTGTTACAAATTTTACCTGTATAAAACTACAAGTCAGGAGGCAGAATCACCTGATCAATTGCATGGATCACGCCGTTACTACCTGTGATATCTGCTTGAGTTACTCTAGCATCATTGACAGTTACACCAGCAGCAGGATCAACCTTGACGTTGATTGCGCCACCTTCAAGGCTTTTGACTTCGCCAGATTTTAAATCGGTGGATAGCACCTTACCAGGAACTACATGGTAAGTTAAGAGTTTAAGCAAGACTTCTTTATTCTCTGGCTTCAACAAATCTCGTACAGCATCTTGTGGCAATTTTGCAAAGGCTGTGTCAGTAGGTGCGAAAATAGTTAGGTTATCTTTGCCTTGCAAAGCTTCTGTCAATCCAGCTGCTTTTAAAGCTTTGGTTAAGGTTGTAAAAGAACTATTCGACTCTGCTAGTGCTAGCAAAGTTTTGCCTTGAGTATTACTTGTCCCTGGGGCTGGTGGAGTTGTAGTAGGTGGTGTGGTGGGTGTAGCTCCGGGGGTAGTAGGTGGAGTTAAGGGTACAGGTTCACTAGGCGTGGTAGTTGTGCTACGTCTATAGGGAGGCTCATCGAAAATACTTGGTCTTGGATTTAGTACACCCCCGCCCTGTGCCACTTGTTTCTTTTTCTTGGGTTTGGCATTATCTTTTTCTATTTCTGAAGGAACTTCAACAGCTGTGTATTGAGCATTTACTTGTACGTCTTGACCACGGTTATAAGGAGTCTCGTTGACAACACCGGGCTGAGGATTTAGTACCTCTTTTGCTCCAGATGGTAAAGTAAGAAGAAGACTGGCACTAGTTAATCCGGCTATGCTTGCCAAAGTGGTCAGTAATTTGCTGTAATTTGCCTTCATAAATTTTGTTTGTCTTTACTTTATTTGTTCACAGGTTACATAAAGATTTATAACATTTTGCTATGCATAAAATCTAACCTTAGAGGGAAGTAAAATTTTTTCACAAAAATCACTTGTACAGGTAAAACTTAACATCAAAATCGGCTAATGCTGATATGTATCATTTAGAGGTTGTTTGAAAAGTAGTTACCTGTATCTTTGCACTTGTTGCTCCCCCCTAACCCACGCCAGTCGCTCATGGGGAGCCACCCCCTTGTAGAGGTTCCCGACGCTCGTTCGCGCAGCGTGTCGCAGACAAGACTCGCTCTCAGCGTTGGCGCAGCCTCAAAGTAGAGAAGCCATGCCGTAAAGCCTGCGGCATGGCTTCGCTTAAGGCGAAGCCTCTCGAACAGAAGGCTTTACGCTGCGCTATCCGTTGTGGGGAGTGGCGTGGAAACCCCCTTGGCGCAGCCTCTCCTTTTGGGAGAAGACTGCGCTGGCTCCCCTTTTTAAGGGGGGAAACCGGAATTAAAGTCCCCCTTTTTAAAGGGATTTAGGGGAATCTAGAACGTTTTGCTACCAATAAGAAGACTTTTCAAACATCCTCTTATATAAAACAAATTTTCTCCCTTCGTTTATTTAGCGATCGCACTAAGAATAAGTTCCCAAGTTTCACTAAGCGGAATGTAAATTTTCAGAAAGTGCAAAAATTTTACATCCATAACATCTATAAAAGTCAGAGTTTACAATAATCTCAAAAAAACTGTTTAATAGAAAGTGATTTAATATACAGCAGATTGCGTGTACATAGTTAACTTCAAAAGCTTGAATTCTTTATAAAAAGGCGTGTGAAAACCTATTCCTTCTAGGGATGGGATGAAAAACGCCTTTTTAGTCCGTTGACAGTTGACGGTTAACAGTTAACAGTCAACATATATTAAGTAGTCTAGCAACCTAAAATAATTACTAAAGAAGTTCAAGAATTCGAGGTTAGATTTATTTATGTATACTGAATTAAATCATTTAATTATTTGATGCTTTAATTAACCAGAAAATAGGATTTTTGTAAATCAGTAATTGGTCATAACTCCAGCAAAAATTTAGTTCTAATGTTGCTCAAATGGGAAATTGAGCTATTCAGACCAATGAAAATCACCTTAACTGAAGATAGAATTATGTAGAATTATAAAGTCAATAAACTAACGAGTTACAAGGTATACAACATGCTGGAATTATACCAATGGGAACTATCTCAATACTCAGAAAAAGTACGCTTGATTTTAGATTATAAAGGACTAGATTACCGCAAAATCGAGGTTACACCTGGAATTGGACAGGTAGAACTGTTCCGATTGACTGGTCAAAGACAAGTGCCAGTGTTGAAGGATAGAAATAAATATATTGCTGACTCAACAGCGATCGCTAAATATTTAGACTTAGAATATCCTGAGCGCCCACTGTTACCGCAAGACCCCAAAAAACGAGGTGTAACCTTATTGCTCGAAGAATGGGCAGATGAATCGATAGGACTCAAAGGTCGCAAAGCCCTGTTTTCCGCTATTAGCCAAGATCAAAATTTCCGTAAGTCTTTATTACCCACCTCTGTACCAGACGTACTCAAAAGTCTAGTTGAAGGAGTACCCACTGACTTTTTAACAGTTTTGGGTTTTGGGGTAGGTTATAGCCCAGATGTGATCAAGTCAGCGATCGCGGATTTGAAGCAAGACTTAGACGCCTTGACGTTACTGCTAGCAGATAGTCCTTATTTAACAGGAGATGAGCCTACTTTGGCTGACTTGACTGTAGCAGGTTTATCGATATTATTAAAGTTCCCCAGTGGCCCTTACCTAGATTTACCAGCATCTATTAGAGGAAAGGGAGTGCCAATATTTGCGGAGAATCCTGATTATGAACCATTCTTTGCTTGGCGCGATCGCCTCTATGCCCAATTCCGCAAACCATTAATCATGACTACCCCGCCATCGGGGAGTGCGCCGACTTCGATTCAGATTGACTAGGTAATGGGGGGCAGAGGAGAGAATAATTAATGACAGATGACAGATGACTAATGACAAATGACAAATGACAAATGACCAAAATGAATTCGGGACAGCCATTAGGTTCGGTAACACAAGGTTCGCTCACGGGAGGGTTAGAAGTACGATTACACCCTGATATTTCTGTTGAAGATATGCGGGTGGGTAAATTTCTCGTAGTACAAGGGATGCGATCGCGTTTTTTTTGTATGCTGACAGATGTGGCACTGGGAGCTGCTAATGCGCGAATTATTGCTAATCCCCCCAGTTGGGAAGACACTTTTTTACGAGATGTTTTAGCCGGAAGTGGTACTTACGGTACAGTCAACCTCGCACCGATGTTGATGTTTACTCCCGAAGCTGAAGAATCTTTCTCCCCTACAAATGGCAAATCTGCAAATCCCTTCGTTCCATCGACGACGGGATTGGCTTCATTTGTGCCACAAAGTAGTACTACGATGGAGTTGTTGCCTGTAAAAACTATTCCTAGTCACTTTAGTCAAGTTTACGAAGCAAGTGAAGATGATTTTCGCCGAGTATTTGGTTGGGAAGATGACCCCCAAAGGCGCAACTTTTCCATCGGTAAACCTTTAGATATGGATGTACCGATATGCATCGATTTAAACCGTTTTGTTGAACGTAGTAACGGGGTTTTTGGTAAATCTGGTACTGGTAAATCCTTTTTGACACGCTTACTTTTAGCTGGCGTCATCCGCAAAAGTGCAGCGGTTAACTTGATTTTTGATATGCATTCCGAGTATGGCTGGGAAGCAGTTGCAGAAGGTAAGAACGTTAATACTGTTAAAGGTTTAAAGCAACTTTTTCCTGGTAAAGTCGAAGTCTACACCCTCGACCCGGAATCAACAAAGCGCCGGGGTGTGCGCGATGCTCAAGAACTCTATCTTAGTTACGAGCAAATTGAAGTTGAAGATATTAAGTTATGTAGTCGAGATTTAGGACTCTCGGATGCAGCCCTGGATAACGCTAATATCCTGTATAGCGAGTTTGGCAAGTCTTGGATTGTCCAGCTGCTAAATATGACTAATGAAGAAATCGAGATGTTTTGTGACGAGAAGCGAGGACACAAAGGCTCGATTATGGCATTGCAGCGCAAACTCTTACGGATGGACAGCTTGAAGTACATGCGTGCTGTTTGCCCCCAAAATTATATTAGTAAAATTGTACAATCCTTGGAAGCTGGGAAGAATGTTGTGGTAGAATTCGGTTCCCAGTCTAATATGCTCTCTTATATGTTGGTGACTAATATGATCACCCGACGGATTCATGAGCATTACGTTAAAAAAGCAGATAAGTTCTTGCAAAGCAAAAATCCCTGCGATCGCCCAACGCCACTAATGATTACTATTGAGGAGGCGCACCGTTTCCTTGACCCAGCAATAGTACAAAGTACAATCTTTGGTACTATAGCCCGCGAACTGCGGAAATATTTCGTAACACTATTAGTGGTTGATCAACGCCCATCGGGGATAGATAATGAAGTTATGTCCCAGATTGGTACTCGCATCACCGCTTTGCTCAACGATGAAAAAGACATTGAAGCGATTTTTACAGGTGTGTCTGGTGGTGGCGCTCTGCGATCGGTGTTAGCAAAGTTAGACTCTAAGCAACAAGCCTTAATTCTGGGTCACGCTGTTCCTATGCCAGTAGTGGTACGTACGCGTCCTTACGATGCAACTTTTTATGCCGAAATTGGTGATACAGCTTGGGAAGAAAAGCCGGATACAGAAGTATTTGCCGCTGCGGAACTAGCCAAAGCTGATCTTGGTTTTTAAATAGTCATTTGTTCTTTGTCCTTTCTTACAAAGTTCTAATCTTGCTACAGACTTCGTGCTTTGTTCTTTGTTCTAAGCTGTGGGAAGCTGCTGACGTATCATCTACGTCATAACCCATGTGCTAATGACCAATGACTAATGACAATTGACACATTCGTAACATCCCCCCATTAGCACAGCCAATAAAGTTCGGTTATCCGGCTAATTACTGGCAACAGAAGAGGGGTTTTTGGCGTCACTATAGATATACAAGCGTACTCAAGGAATTTTAATTTTTTGGCAACCGCACAATTTCGGATTATAATTGAAAGCTTTATTTAAGCTACTTTACTATTCCTCTAATTTGTCGTAATATAAAGTTAAGTAGAACTCATACTGACTTCGTATTTCTCAGTCGCCGCTAGTGACTGTCCAAGTGAAGAATTCTCAAAAACAAACCACCGTGCTTCTAAAAAACTAAAAAATTTAGGGAAGGTAGGGGGAACCTATCGCAGGGGCATACCGTCTCGACAACGGCTGTATTAACTGATTGCTTTTGGTAGCTCCCTATGTTCCGTGATATAAGTACTACCTTTCCAATCCAATTAGCAAGAAAACCTTAGTAAGAAAATATTCATTGTGTTTACGGAGTAGAGGACAACGCACCAATGCCTACTGTTAACACCCAAACCGAAAACCTAAACACCAAATTCACAGCTGATATGGTGAGAACCTATCTGCGGGAAATTGGTCGTGTACCACTGCTCACCCGTGAACAAGAGATTGTGTATGGGAAGCAGGTGCAACAAATGATGACGCTAATCGACGCCAAGGAGGCTTTGGCGAAGAAACTGCACCGTGAACCAAGTATGTCAGAATGGGCTGACAACGTTCACCAAACTGAAATTGATGTCAAACAAACGGTGGCGCAGGGAAAGCGGGCAAAGCAAAAAATGATCGAAGCGAACTTGCGCTTAGTCGTTGCTATTGCCAAGAAGTACCAAAAGCGGAACATGGAGTTTCTGGATTTAATCCAAGAAGGAACTCTAGGATTAGAGCGGGGCGTAGAGAAGTTTGATCCCACAAGGGGTTACAAGTTCTCGACATACGCTTATTGGTGGATTCGCCAAGCAATTACCCGTGCGATCGCCCAACAAGGTCGGACTATTCGCTTACCGATTCATATTACTGAAAAGCTGAACAAAATCAAAAAAGTACAACGGGAACTGGCGCAAACTTTAGGGCGATCGCCTACCCCGGCGGAAATTGCCAAAGAATTGGAATTAGAACCCGCCCAGATCCGCGAGTACTTGAATATGGCGCGTCAACCAGTTTCTTTAGATGTTAAAGTTGGCGATAACCAAGATACCGAGTTGCAAGAAATGCTCGAAGATGACGGGCCATCACCAGAGTATTATACCAACCAGGAATTCTTACGCCAAGATTTGAACAACCTGCTAGCGGAACTAACCCCCCAACAGCGAGAAGTTTTAGCTCTACGCTTTGGTTTGGAAGATGGTAACGAATTGTCTTTGGCAAAAGTCGGTGAGCGGTTAAGTCTTAGCCGTGAGCGCGTCCGCCAATTAGAGCATCAAGCTCTTGCTCATCTGCGTCGCCGTCGCGCTAATGTCAAAGAATATGTTGCTAGCTAAAAGCGATCGCTTCCGATAATTTTAAGGGTTGGCTTTCGACCCTTGAGCTTTTCTTTAGTAACTTCCAAATAAAAAATATCCAACTATTTATTGTGGGGTGGTCATTTTACCCGCCCGTAATCAAAGGCGGACAGGATGCTTCAAAGTTCTGAGCCGAGATTTTCTCATCTCAAACTTCTCCCCACAAAATTGGATAATTATTTTTTGGAAATTCTTTAGTTTACTAATGTGCGCCTCCTGATTCAGGAGGTGATTTTTTTGTATTAGGTTCTGAGCGATCGCAATCAGTTACCTGGAATGTAGTGTTTTTAACTTAAAAATCCCCAAAAAAAATATAAGATACTCCTTGGAGTGTTTAATTTGTGATTAAACTCACCCAAGCGGGTGAATCCATTGGAGGAAGTTTGAAGAATCTAACCAATGGTAGATTTAGATTATAGACCTAAGTTATAAAAAGACTTTATTTTTCGAGAGTTTTGTTTTTCGGACAATAGAAATCAAACCATTGACAGAGCCTTGAATGGTCAAGACTTGGTTACGGTTCAGGTAAGTTCTAGAGAACTTAGTTATTTTTTTAACAGGAGAAGTAGGGTGCTTAACAACATTCGTCAGTTCTTACCCCCTCTTAAGTTGGGAATTCCCCTTGTGGGCTTACTTCTCACCCTTGGCTTTGTGGCTAAGCAAACTCAACCAGTGCTGAGTAGCCAAATAGAAAAAGCATCCATACTTGTTACAGATTCTCAAGTATCATCTGCTCGAATTCAGAAAAGCTCCGAAACTCCCTTGTTATCGAGGCTAAGAGAAGTTCGAGAGCAAAGAAGTCAACGGAAGATGGCTTCTAGATTTAGGGATTCAGAGTTTGAGCAAAGAAAACTTACAAAATCGACTCCCGTTCGCAGCAAAGCATCTAGACGCTCTCAACAGCGGTCTAAGTACATAGCTTCTACAAGATTATCGAGAAATAAGCAAACCGTAGCGCTAGCTACAGAACCTAGAGCATCTGTAAAAGAAGCAGGAATTCTACCTAGAGCAAACTTTCCCGCTAAAAATGGGATTTATCTTTATGGTCAATCCCCAAAACCAAGCCAGCTTGGACAAGGGTACATCATATTTCAGAAGCAGCAGGGCAGAGTCAGGGGTGCATTATATATGCCCCAATCAGAGTTTAGTTGTTTCCAGGGTACACTTGATCGCTCAGGAGAGTTGGCAATGACGGTGAAGGGTTCACCCGATGAAGCCAGTTCGAGTCAGGTAGCTACAACCAATAGACTACCTAGAGTTGCTGATGATGAGTCAACCACCTACGCCTACTCGGTAGCACTGCAAGATTATCATCAGTTAAATCAGATTAGCGCTAGCGACAGACGCATATTGCAAATGTGCAATCAATCTTCAGCAGGTTCTTACACTAGGTTCGTCAGATGATCAATACCGTTATTGGTCATTAGTCATTTGTATTTATAAAGGACAAATGACTAATGACAAAGAACGGCCCTTATGAGTCGATGAATTAATACTCAATTCCTGGTTGCGCTTTAACGCCTTGATCGCGGAAAGGATGCTTAACTAAGGTCATTTCAGTTACGAGGTCAGCTCGTTCAATTAAAGCAGCCGGTGCGCCTCTACCTGTTAGAATAACGTGTTTATCATCTGGTTTTTGCGCTAAACCTGCTAAAACTTCCTCAACTTGCAAATAAGCCATTTTGAGGGCGATATTGATTTCATCTAATAACACTAGATGAAAATCTGGGTTGCGGATATATTCTAATGATTTCTGCCAAGCGGCGCTAGCTTTATCGAGATCGCGATCGCGATCTTGAGTTTCCCAGGTGAAGCCTTCACCCATCGCGTGAAATTCTAATTGATCTTCCCAATGACTAAAAACCCTTTTTTCTGAAGGTTCCCAGCTACCTTTGATGAATTGAACGATCGCCACTTTGTAACCATGACCAAGCGATCGTAACACCATCCCCAAAGCCGCAGTGGTTTTACCTTTACCGTTACCAGTATTTACAATAATTAATCCTTTTTCTGGTACAGCTTGTGCTATCCGCCGATCCTGCACTTCTTTGCGCCGCTGCATCTTTTTGCGGTACTGTTCATCAGTTAGCTCAGTTAGTGATGAAGACATTACCGCATCAATCAAGCGCTCAATCTCTTGATCTGGATTCAATTCTTTTGGTGTGTCGTTTTCCATCAACCTTTGCAAATAACTATTATAACTTTTGAGAATAAACCAAAATTATGTTGTTTATTCGATTGTAGCTAAATCACCTAATTGGACAGTAAACAGTAAACAGTAAACAGTAAACAGTAAACAGTAAACAGTAAACAGTTATCAAGGGTTATGGTGGGGGATTTAAATCCGCAAGATAGCGCTTGCTATTAATCGACTTTGGGTTATTAGTTTTCAGTGGAAATGATCACTGATATAGTGGTTCTCCTTAAGCCAATTATCTTGACTGATAATTGTTTACCGTTTACTAATAACTGTTAAAAGTTTTTACTCCTCGTCCCCATCCAATTCATCATCTTCACTCCAATACTGTTGAGGTGCATTTCCATGAATTTCCAAAATCTTTGCCTTTTTAATTTTATTATCAGGTGGATTAATTGCTTCTAATTGCACGTCAAATTCCCAATTATCACCAAAATCATAAAGATAGGTTATTTTAGAACCGGGTTCTAAAGGCAAATCACCAATTTGTACCTGATCTGCAAATGGTGGTGTTTCAATATATGGATGACAAATCTTGATTGTGCGACCAAAACGGTCTTTATAACTAAACTCATACAGATGGTCATAGTCAAAGTCAAAAGCATCAAGAATTATCTCGGCTAACCAGCTTAACGGTTTTTTTGCTGGTATTGCAATGCGTCGCCATGACCGAGAGACGGATACTTTAAAAATATAAATACCATCAGTAAAGCCTTGTGTTGGCACAAATAAATTCTGCTTCCATTCTGGAAAAAATGATTGCAGATGTGACTGCCATTTTCCAAAAGCCACATTTACATCATCCTGTAACTCTCCTCGTATTCCAATCGGAAACAATAACCGTAATAAAGCATCACCGAAAGGCAAGCGTTGTAAACTGGCAATACGCCATCCTTTACCTGCTTGTGGTTTTCCCTGTTTGATAGATAGTAATCCAAATAACTCTAATAGGGCAACATTATGAAGACCAGGGTAATAACTAATACTTTGCTGATCTTCATATTTGGCAAATTTTAAACCTTTCTCTGGGATGCGGGGCCAAAACTGTATACACCTAAATAAATTACCGAAAGGGTCTTGATGCTCACCCAAAATTTCGTTATTTCCCCAAATCAGCCACGCTTCTAGTAAGTTGAAATAGCGTTCTGTGGAGTTGAGATTTGACCATGATTTCAAAGTAGCTTCGTCTAATACTAAAATCTGCTTTTTTCCTTGAGAGCTAATTTTAGCTATCCCAGAACTGCGTAATAACAGATAGAGTCCATTTATGTAAGGGTATGATTTCTGTACAGGGCGTTTGAGTTGATGTTCAATTGGATGACTCAACCGAGAATTAATTTCTGATAGTACTTTTAATGGTAAAAGATTATTAACACTACTAACTTCTACCCCATTTGATTGCAAGAAATCTATCATTGTTTGAAAGTCACGCCCAATTGTACCAGGTTGATTTTCATTAATACTGAGTTCTTGCAACAGTTGTTGTTGTGACTCTGTTAGGGAAGGTAGTTCAGGATTTAGTGTGCGTTCAAGTCGCGCAAATAAGTCTTCCATAAATAAGAATTTTAAATTTTAAATTCACAACTTTCCCTTCCGTGTAACCCTGTTCTCTTTGTATTATGACTAGAGAAGTTTTCCTGATAAACATTGGTGTCACAGTAGGACTACAAACAATGTCAGCTTTGTGAAATGTAAATGATAATATTTTCACCTTTTACTTGACAATCCCAGGAATTTGATATGAATAGTAACACTCGCCTACAGACGATTTTAGCTGATACAGTTATTGCTACAGTATTACCTGCGATCGCTCAACTCAACTTGCCGAACTGGTGGTTAGCAGGAGGTGCAGTCCGAAATACGGTTTGGCATTCAATCTTTGGCAATGAATGTGGATTAGGTATTAAAGATTTTGATATTGCATTCTTTGATATTGAGGGAAACCGTTCCCAAGAACTAGCCGCGAAGGCAACTTTAACAGAACAATTTTCTCATGAACAGTTTGATGTAAAAAATCAAGCTAGTTTTGCGCGTTGGCGTCTTGGTCACAGAGTCTACACTAGTGCAGAGGATGGCATCACAGATTGGCTGCACACCGCTACTGCTGTAGGAGTTCGGCTAAATACACAAGGGCAATGGCAATTTTTTACACCATATGGGTTGGACGATCTTTTTGGTGGTATTATTCGACCGACACCAGCACATACTCATAACTTAGATGCTCATAATAAGGCATCTGGATTTTTACAAAAATGTCCTTATCTGCGGTTGGCATAAAAGTTACAGTCGGAATTTTAGCTACTGGTTTGAGTTAAAGTTATACAATTCTGGGGTAGGGCATCGCAATGATAATAATCTCCTACCACTGAGAATAATTAAATCAGAACCCCTTTCATAATCAGATAGGGAATGATGCTAATTTTTGTAACTTTTATAGTCAAAGATCAATGCCAAATTGTACTGGATACCAAATCAATTCCACTCTCCACGAAGGAATTCAAACCATTATCTATCAAGCACAAACGCCAACGCAACAGCGAGTTATCCTCAAACTTCTTAAGAATGAATATCTTACCCTCGAAGCCTTTACACGTCTGAAAAATGAGTACCAAATTCAGCAGAGTTTAGACCATCCCAATATAGTCAAAGCTATTAGTTTATAAACCTTTGAAAATCGTGTGGGGATATCCAAGTTTTCACCCAAAAATAACATCCTCTAGTCATTTATTTAGATGATTTACAATGGGCAGATTCAGCCACATTCAACTTAATTCAGCTAATAATAACTGATACTGATATTGTTCATTGGAGCATATAGGGATAATGAAGTTAGTCCTACACATCCTTTAATCCAAAAAATAGAAGAAATTAAGAATGCTGCTACAGTGTATTACAACCTTTGAATTTAGAGAATGTAACTCAGTTTATTGCTGAAACTTTACAATAAATTCCATTTATTTAAAATGGTTTTTTAGCTACTTTCCATGAATTAGAAATCAAACATTTTAATAGTAAAAAGTAGAAGCTAATCAGCAAAAAATGGAACTTTAGGCTACTCATGCTCCAATGAATCACTTACACATAGAATAGTAGCAACACAGTTTGGATAAGACCTTCTTTGTTGTCTGAGAAGAAAGTAAATAGAAAAGAGTAAGGGGGTGAATTCAAATATTCACCCCTTTTCTGTTTCACCTTTAGCCGAACCGTGGTAAAGTACGAAACCTAGTTCGGCGTTCCAGAATTTGGTGAAAAAGTATCTTAGCGTTGGCAAACGTGTTAAGTCACCCATTATTCTGCTTGATGCGTGAGTAGAGAACTTCGCGATCGCTTTGAGGATTTACAATTAAGCATTGACCATTGCCATCACCTACCTCACTTACAAGAACTACAGCAACCCCAGTCCGGGGACAAACTCCCAAACAACTGGTGCTAACTACCCGAAATTTACCCCATAATCCCTCAAATTTCAGACGAGACTTTAACCAATTCTGTAAATCTTCGGAAGCTGTTGATCTGCTGCTAGTTCGATGGGAGCTATTTGACTGCTCGTTGGCACATTGTGAACACACAAACACCACAGACTTCCATTGGGGAGAAACAGCAGGAATGGAAGTGTCTAACGGACGAGAATTGAGGGGTGAACGTTCTTGAGAATTGGATGAAACCTTTTTAAGGATACGTTGCAGCAATGCTTTGATACGCCGAATCAGTTTCTTCATAAATGACCTACCTATTTGTCTGACAGGATAGTGTAAATTTCCTGTTTAGTCTGTTCTAATAGATCACATGTATTGAGTTTCTGGATGAATTAGTGTTTCTGAGTTTTTTGCTGCAAGTATACAACTAGCTGCTCTCCTGCGCTGTCAATATGTCGCTTCAATAACCGGACAGCAGCTTTTGGATCTCGCTGACGACAAGCATCCAAGAGTTGATAGTGTTCCTTTTGCGATCGCTCATGATAATCCATTTGCGTCATTTGCACGCGGACATAGCGATCGCAATTAACATGCAAGTTTTGAATCATCATCAACAGCCGAGGACGTTCCGCAGCTGCGTACAACGTCGCATGAAATTCCCAGTTGAGTTTTGCCAACATACCTGCATCGGTGGCTTGGTCGGTTGCTTCTAGAATCACAGCAGCTTTTTCTATATCTGTTTTGCCTAATTTGGGTATTGCTATTTGTATCGCTTTGACCTCCAAGGCGCTGCGAATTTCGCAGATTTCTTGCGCCTCCGTGGCTGTTAGCACTGATACCATTGCGCCGCGATTTAGATGTAAGGTGACTAATCCTTCTGCTTCGAGTTGCTTGAGTGCTTCGCGCACGGGAATGCGGCTGACTCCAAACTGAGTGGCGATTTCATCTTGTCTTAGGGATTGTCCTTCTTGGAAAATACCCTGCAAAATCGCTTCCCGTAAAGCGTCGGCAATTAAATCTGGGGTACTACGTTGCTGTTGTAGCACGTTGGCTACTAAGTCATTTAAGTTCATAATTTATATTGTATACAAAAAATCGTATACAATATCCAAAGTTACAAACAACAATCCCCTAAAAATTACGGGAGACAGTTATGAGCATTGCATCTCAAACAGAGCGAGTTATCATCTTCGATACCACACTACGGGATGGTGAACAGTCACCAGGCGCAACATTAAACGTAGAAGAAAAACTTGCCATCGCTCATCAACTGGCTCTACTCGGTGTTGATGTGATTGAAGCCGGATTTGCTGTAGCCAGTCCGGGAGATTTTCAAGCTGTTAAAAGTATTGCTGAACAAGTCGGGATATCGGGTGGCCCAATCATTTGCAGTTTGGCGCGAGCGATTCGCCAAGATATTCAAGCAGCCGCCGAAGCTTTAAAACCTGCGGCTCACTCCAGAATCCATACGATGATTTCTACTTCTGATATTCACCTCAAATATCAGTTGAAAAAATCTCGTAGCGAAGTATTGGCGATCGCCGAAGAAATGATTGCCTATGCCAAATCATTTGTAGATGATGTAGAATTCTCACCAATGGATGCCAGTCGCACTGAAAGAGAGTTTCTCTATCAGGTGTTAAAGGTAGCGATCGCCGCAGGTGCAACCACGATTAACATTCCCGATACCGTTGGCTACTGCACACCCAAAGAAATGGGAAATCTCATCCAGGGAATTCGAGAAAACGTTCCCAATATTGAGCAGGTGATTCTTTCCGTTCACACCCAAAATGATTTGGGTTTAGCGACAGCTAACGCTCTAGCAGCAATTGAATATGGTGTACGTCAGGTGGAATGTACAATTAATGGCATTGGTGAACGAGCAGGCAATGCGGCATTAGAAGAGATTGTCATGGCGTTGCAGGTTCGCAAACCCTTTTTTAATCCTTACTTTGGTCGTTCGGTCGATTCGGAAACACCTTTGACTAACATCAAAACCCAGGAGATTTACAAAACCTCATCTTTAGTTTCTCAGTTAACAGGAATGTTAATTCAGCCGAATAAAGCGATCGTGGGGGCAAACGCTTTTGCTCATGAGTCTGGGATTCACCAAGATGGTATCATCAAGCACCGTGAAACCTACGAAATTATGGAAGCTGCTGCGATCGGTTTACCGGAAAATCGTATTGTTTTGGGTAAGCACTCTGGAAGGAATGCTTTTCGTACTAGGCTTAAGGAATTGGGGTTTGATCTGAATGAAGCAGACTTGAACAAAGCCTTCAATCGGTTTAAAGAAGTCGCCGATAAGAAAAAGGAAATATCAGATTGGGATTTAGAAGCGATCGCTAGAGATGAAATGCAGATTCAAGTAGAAAGTGGCTTTCAAATTGAACATGTCCAGGTAATCTGCGGTGACTGTACCTGTCCCACTGCAACCATCACAATTGTCACCCCCGACGGCAAAATTCTCACTGATGCAACTATCGGCACAGGGCCAGTAGATGCAGTGTATCAAGCAATCAGTAAACTGGTGCAAATTCCCAATCAACTGATTGAGTTTTCTGTCCAATCTGTGACTGAAGGAATTGATGCGTTAGGAACCGTCACAGTTCGCTTGAGGCATCAAGAGCGGATATTCTCTGGGCAAGCATCTGATACTGATATCGTAGTAGCCGCAGCTTATGCTTATGTCAATGCTTTGAATCGCCTCTATCGATACTTGCAAACCCAAAGACTGCATTCGCAGGTGACGGATGCAGTCATTTCTGGATAGGTTCTGGATAAACGACAGTACAGTTCAGATAAGCCGAAAGTAAGATTGTCTTAACGTTTCACCGATGCTGAGGAACTGTACTTTATACCGATTCAATTAATGATTGCAACAAATCCTTTGGTAGAGACGTTGCATTGCAACGTCTCTACATGGTCTATCTGTCACCGAAGAGGCAGAGGGGAAGGGAGCTCTTAGCGGGGAGAGCAAGCCCTTTTCCTCTGCGACAAACATTGCGGAACATGGGTATGAAGCCCCGTCTTGGAAGGACGCTTGGACGCAAGCCGCGAGTACAAGCTCCGTCTCAGTCTCTCCCCCTGCCCCCTGCCCTCTGCTCCCCTACCTCTTTTGACATTCTTTTTTGAAATTGGTATTAGTAGAGCCGCAGAGCGATTACTCCTCCAAAACTTGGGATTGTGTTTACCCAAGCCGTTTTCCACCGTCTCCACATTGTCACCAAACTGAGGAACGCGGCAGATCAAGTCTTTGGCGATTAAATCGTGGGCGATCGCTTGTCAAAAACAATTTCAATAATCCCTAATAAAAACTGCACTTTTATGCATACGTTGTTAAGTTTATCTCCGATAAGCTATTGAGATAAATACGAACAAGTATTTTACAAACTAGCGATCGCAAGAGGAAGATTAAGCAGAAATCAAAAATATAACATTTTTTGTATTATTTGCTGCATTTTAATCCCAAAATGAAATTATTTAGTTATAGGATTTACACAAACATCTTTATTTAACACTTAGTTAACAAAGATATCCAAATATCAACTACTCCAGTCTGCACTTATCTCATCGGAAGTATTTGATCAGCAATTTATAACGTAGGAACATAGAAATTATGCTTGAAGTTGATCTGAATAAGTTAGCAAAGAACCAAATACAATTAGAGCTTCAACACTTAAAACCTAAAAAAATATTGGTTATTGATGATCACCAAATGATTTTAACTGGAACCCTCGATGTATTGAAGCGACAATATCCAGATACGGAATTTCTTCAGGTTAAAACTGCACAAGATGCTTTAGAAGTAATAGCTCAGATTCAAGCAAAACAGGAAGATAGAGAGCAGGAAAAAGCACCTTTAAATTTGATTGTGGTAGATTTATCGATTCCTGTTAGCGAGGGAGTGACTGCGACTACTGATACTGGAATTGAACTGATCAAGCAGCTACTCAAACAATATCCAGAGCAGAACTTTGTGGTACAAAGCAGTTATGTCAAAGCTTTGGTGCGAATAAAACATGAAATCGACAACCATCAGGGGGGATTTGCGATCGCAGATAAAAATTTGCCTGAATCGGAAATGTTAATCCGCACGAGTTTAGCACTCCAAGGTGGAACCCATACTAAAGATATTAAAACAGCAATTGAACTCAAACCCGAATGGTTACAAGTTTTGCGTTTGGCATTTGATGAAGGATTGATGGATAAACCGATCGCTGACCGAATGTATAAATCGGAACGTGCTATTCGCAATTACTGGACGAAAATTCAGGATGTACTTGGTGTGTACCCGGAAGACTGTAAGGAAGGTGGAAAAAGTCTGAGAATCCAAACAGAAATCCGGGCGCGTGAAGAAGGATTAATTGATTAGGAGATGGGAGCAAATGCGTAGAAGTTGGGATAAATTTACTACAGAATTAAAGATATGGCGCTATGCAGCACTGCCAGGAATTATCGTGTTGATACTGGTTATCCTCGCTCGTGTATCTGGTTCGCTACAAGTTCTAGAATGGATGTTATTCGATACATTTTTACGTCTGCGTCCAACAGAACCAATCGATGAACATTTAGTAATCATTGGTATTGATGAAGATGATATTGCTAAAGCCGGAGGATATCCTATACCCGATGGTGAAATTGCAGATTTACTAAACAAGCTAGAAACTTACAAACCTCGTGCGATCGGACTTGACCTTTTCAAGAATGTCCCAGTTGAACCCGGTCATAATAGACTCGTGAAAACTTTTCAAGATAATCCAAATATATTTGGTATCGAAAAAAATCAGAAACCTAAAATTCCAGCACCTAATTTTATTCCTCAAGAAAGGACTGGAATAGTAGATATTCACAGCGATAATGATGGGAAAAATAGACGTTATATTTTATGGACACCAAATTCCAACAATCTTCAAGAAGACCGTTTTTCTCTAGGGTTTAAACTTGCTCAATTTTACCTGGCATCAAGAGGAATTAATGATGAGGATGGTGAAAAAGACCGAGATACAATAAGGTTTGGCAATACTGAATTACCCCGTGTCATACCAAACTTTGGTGGATATGTTGATAAAGAAAATACAGGTGAATTACAAATATTAATCAACTTTAGGCACAGAAATCAGCCATTTCGTATCCTTTCACTAAATAATATTAAAACAGGTCAGACTAAAGAAGGTAAGATTGACCCTAGTTGGTTGCGTGACAAGATTATTATTGTTGGTAATTTATCTCCTAGTGTAGGAGATAATTTGTATACATTAGCAATTCCTGGAAGGAAAATAACTGGTCAAATATATGGAGTTGAATACCACGCACACGCAACTAGCCAAATTGTTAATGCTGTTTTAAACAATCGCCCGATGTTGAAGTCTTGGGCAGAAACTTGGGAATATATATGGATAATAATTTGGGGAATTACTCCGATCGCAATTGGACGCTTTACCCAATCTATTATGAAAAATCTGTTGGGTGTGACATTAGTGGGTTTGGGCGTTGCTGGTAGTGGTTACATCAGTTTGCTATTGTGGGGAGTTTGGATTCCCGTAGTTCCTAGTTTACTAACTTTAGCAATAAATGGTGTGGGATTAAGTGCATTTGCATTTTTTCAGCATGATAAACTGTTGCGTGAAAAAAACGATCAACAAAAGCGCACAATTGAATATACATTTAATCTGATTCACAATGGGCCATTGCAAACCCTCGCCAATGGATTACAACAATTAAGAAAGCAGAATTTACCCAACGAGCAATTAATTTACCAGTTTGAAAAGCTCAATTCTGAGATTCGTGAGATTGGTGAGTATTTAAGAGTGGAAGCACTGACAAATCATGAAAGTTTAAGGTTAGGAAGTGGATTAAAAATAGATTTAAATCGTCAGATACACGATTTATTTTACGAAGTATATTCCAGCACTCTCGAACGCAATGACCTAGAATATTTAAAAACTCTTAAAGTAAAAACACGCACATTTGAGCCAATTAATGATAAATACTTAAGTATGGAACTCAAGAGGGAACTATGCTTATTTTTAGAAGAAAGTTTATGTAATGTAGGTAAACATGCACGAGGAGTAAAATGTATAGAAGCATCTGGGATTTGTGTAGACGGTGAATACTCACTCTGTATCAAAGATGATGGTTCTGGGTTAACTACACTCAGCGAAAACAAGGGTACAAAACAGTCTCAAAACCTTGCCAGAAAATTAAATGGTAGCTTTAAACGCGAGACTGTAATACCACGAGGTACAGTGTGTGAATTGATTTGGAAATTAACTACAAATATCCAGCAAATAAATTTTCAAAAACCTGATTTTAAATCTCGGCTTTTAAAAAGTTTTCATATTCCTAGCTAGATAATTAACCAACATCATTAAACAAAAACAACAATATCTATGAAACTTCGTAATTTTTCGTCGTTTCAATCGTTGTCTTCAAAAGCCAACCAACGCCGACTGGTAAGTATTTTTACCCTGAGCTTGTTTCTGTTGGTTATACCAGAAGCAAACGCAAAATTTAAACCCCGCACTCGCAAAACTCCTAGCGAACACTCCCGTGCTGGTGGTTCACGAGGATGTCCTGGTGATGGAGGAATTCCTCTAACTTTACTAGCACCACAGACTTATGTGGGTGAAACTGCATCCAAGCGTCCTACATTTGCGTGGTTTATGTCAACAGCACGTACCGTTGATTTCATGTTGTTTGAGGTGAAGCCAAAGCAACTACCGCAGATAGTAATGAAAGCAGAGGAATTAAATTCCTCGCCAGGAGTGAATAAATTTGCATTTCCTTCCACGCAACCGGAACTTACGGTAGGAAAAGAATATTTCTGGCAAATTTCGATGCTTTGTCCCAGTGGTTTAGCTTTTGTACGTGCAGAGTTTCAAGTTGTGAACATACCTTTGGCACTTAAAGGAAGTATTAAATCTGCTAGTAATTCGACTCAAAAAGTTACCTATCTGGCAGAGCAGGGACTTTGGTATGATGCGTTTGCAGAAGCACTCAAATATTCCAATCAAGGTAAATTAGGAGAATTAGGTTCTAATTTAATCCAAGAACTAATTGAGCATGAAAACGTGGAAAGTAAACTTAATGTCAGTGAAACAATTAATCGGCGTATTAAAAATTTGCAACTGATTTCTCAGCAAGAAATTTGATTGCGTATAGATGTTGCATTGCAACATCTATACATAATTAAACCCAATTACCAATTAAAATAAACGGCGACCAAAATGCTGGACTTGCAAACTCAGATTGCTCTCCAGTTAACTCGATCATCTTAATTTGTGCTTGACGTAAAGCCTCAACTTTCGTCATCCCTGGCTTTTTTAAATTACGATAAAATTCTTCAACTAAAAGCGCTGTTGACTTATCCTGGACTGACCATAATGAAGCTACTGCACTTTTAACACCAACTTGTAATGCAACTCCAGCTAAACCCAATGTAGCGCGATCGTCTCCGAGTGCTGTTTGACAGGCTGTGAGTACTAACAACTCTAATGCATTTGCTTGACTGCGAAGGTTACTTAAAGCAGCTTCAAGTTCGCTAATTGTGAGCTTGCTGTTATTCCCCGTGACAATAAATGTATCTTCAGGAATTGTGCCAAATTGCGCGTGGCTGACTATATGAACGACAGGGAAAATGTTTTTGTTACCTAGTTCTGTTTTCAGAGTTTCTGGAGCAAATTTTGTATCAAGAAAAAATCTGCTATTGGGAAAAACTTGTTTAACGGCTTCGATTTCCTTCTCAGCATAGTCTAATGCTTGAAACTCTTGTCGATCTATAATTGCTGCTTTCGTTAAACCCAAAATTAGAGCTTTTCCTAGGTGGCGATCGCTCGATTTTGGTGCAGTCAAGCGGATACTGGGAGTCGTTCCAACTGCGTATTGTTCTATTAAATATTTTTGTTTTTTAGTATCGTAAAGTGCAGCCATTGGAATGCTACGTAGAAAGCCATCTTGAACAAACACTAATGTTTTAATATCTGCTGCTTTTAAATCTTTTACAAAAGGACGAATTATCGAATCATAGAGTTGACTTGCTAAAGTGCGATCATAGCCATCAGGACGACCTTGACCCAAGATTAGCGACTTTTGAAATGCTTGAATTTGCTTTTGGAATTCTTCTTTTTGAAGGATTTTATTACTTGCTTGCACCCAACGAAATACCGTTTGTCCCGGTTGAGTTTTCCTTGATGGTAAGGTGAGTAATATTGCTATTTTAGCATCAAAAATAATTGAACTCAAAACTGCGGTGTTCTGATCTACTATCTCATCTATCTTCTGAGAATTGAGTACATTAACAATACAATCACCACCAAAATAGTTTTGTAATTCTGCTAATTTTAACGAATCAATTGTTTCTAAAGCATCTGATACACTAGATTTTGATATATCTGACTTTACCGATGCTTGCAATGTTTGCTGAAGCTGAAATTCTGCCAGTTCGCGGTACAAAGGTTGAACAACATCACGAAAGTCAAATTGAACATCGCGTGTACCTGTAACAATATCGCTGCGAATTGCTTCTAAAGTTTTAAATGCTCTTTGGTATGCTTCTAGTGACTCTTTTTCTTTTTTATGCTTTTTCAATATTCTTCCTAATTGCCATTCCCACAAATACAAGCCATCTTTTGCTGTTAATTTTTGGTCTGCTGCTATCAGCGCTTGCTTAGTATACTTGAGTGCTTGCACTTCATCACCTCGACATTCCCAGAAATGTCCTAATGCACCATAAGCATAGGATTCAACGCGAGAATTTTGGATTTTTTTACTGACAGTAATTGCTTTCTTTAAAATATCAATCGATTCTGTATTTGATAGCCTACCTAATTCACCTGTTTTCGAGCATTGGGTGATGGGAGAAGTAATTTTGAAATCACTTGGTAATAGAGCTAAATCAATTGCCGCGTAGGCTTTTGTCGAGGAATCAAGAACTTGATCAATTAAACTTACAGCTTCTCGAATTTTACTATCTATTGTTGCGTTGGGGATAATATTTAAATCATGGCTTTTATAACCAACTTGAATTGTATTAAGTAAAGCTTGTAGTTGACCAAGAGAACTATTTTGCCTGCGTGCCAATTCTAAACTACTACTAAAATATTGGCTAGATTTGTTAAAATCTTCTATGGCATTTTGTTTAAACTCTCCTGCTTTGTTGCCATTAGTTTGTTCTGCGGATTTTGCCCGTATATACCAAAGTTGTCCCAAATTGATATAAACATTTCCTAAACTATTATTAATGAGAGTTTCGTATCCTGAATCTTTAACTTTTGCTGCGTCTACTAAATATTGAATCGCTAAATTATAATTCCCTAATAAACGCAGTGCTTCACCCAAAATACCCAAAGCTGCAATTTCTGTATGACTATCTTTGTTTGTCAGAGCAATTTGTAATGCACTATTAGCTTCACAGGGTTGTTTTTTATTTAACTTAGTATCAAATTTATTATTGCACAATAAAGAAATTGCTTTTCTTGCTTGTCCTTGGTTGTTGAATATCTGCGCTAGTTCCGTCAGCATTCGTCCTACCTGACGCAAATCCTTTGCTGCACTATAGTGGGTTATTGCTTCATTAAAAAATGCGATCGCCTCTTTTGTATCACCTAATTTCTGATATGCTCTAGCAAGATTTTCACTGACAACTGCTGCATTCTTGGGATTGTTAGCTTTTTTATAAGTATCTAAAGCTTTCTGCCAAGTTTCTATAGCACCTCGAATATCTCCTGCTTCATAACTTTTAACACCTTGTTGCACCTGTTGGCTAATATCAGCAGTTTGTGCAGTTGCAATATTTCCTCTCAAAGGTACGTGACTCAACCAAGTAAAGAGTATAAAGCTGCACAGGAAGAGAAATCCGAGAAATCGACGCTTATTCAATTGGCGATCGCAATTTGACACAGCCTAACTCCTGTAAAATCTTACCTCAGACTCCCGGCTTGTTTAAGAAGTCGGGAATCTTATTGTTTACAGAGTACTAAAGTTAAAGATAAATTGTTGCGATTATGGTAAAGTTACTAATACTTCTGAAACTTCCATTCATTGCGTTGTTTGTCCAATTCGCAAGTTGCTGAGTTTGAACCAAAAGTCTTGCACAATTCTGATTGTCTATTGTAGAAGAAGAACCACACAAAGAGTACTGCAAAGATGGCAAGAGGTATGTATATTTTATTCATAGAAAATTGCCTCATTATTTGATGAACAGGGGTTGTTTTTTCTAAACCGTTCACTTGTTAGGGAATAGCGATCGCGTTATGCAAATGACTGTCTTCTAATTCTTGAGCGTGGTCGCACCATTCAGAAATTCAGTAAGTGAGCGTTTTGAGAAGATGCGATCACATTTAGTAATACAATGATTGAAATGCGAATTCATAGTAAATCTTCCTCACTTTGAGAATGAGTGCGAAGCATACGCTGCTTTAGAATCTTTACTATTGCCCAATCACTCGTCTTTGAGCAATGTAATTATTTAGATTTGCAAAGTAGTTTCTATACTGTAACCTCATAGCATAGCAAGTAGAGTTAGGAATGTAAGGACTGTTGTAGCAATTTGCTATTACAATACGTGCTTGTCGTAACTGTTCATTTCTCAAAATGATTAATTCATGCAATGATAGTCTATCAAGTTGTTCGCGCGTTACATTTTGTGCATTTACGGGCATTTGCAGATTAAAAGACATCCCGACAATCGCCAAAGAAACTAGCAACTTTTTGAAATGATTGAAATGCGAATTCATAGGAAATCTATCTCATTTTTATAGATTTAAACTTTTGGTAATAACTAGATACAATTCTGGGTGAATCAACATATATCGAAATTCAAGTTATATCAAGTTCGGTTAAAAACTTATAATATCTGTAGGTTGGGTTGAGGAACGAAACCCAACACTTGATCTAGATTATTGTTGGGTTTCACTCGCGTTCAGCCTAACCTTGTATCTTGGAATAAGTAATCATCCGAACTTGATATTACAGGTGGTAGCTGGCTACCTACCTTGCCGTACGTCCGGTTCTGAAAAAGAGGTACAGAGTGGCAACATCCCCATCAACTCTAACTGCACCTAAAGACGCACGTCCGTTTCTAAATGCGAGGGGGAGTATATTTCCCCCTCGACCTAACTCAATACCTAACTGACTTAGCCAATAATTATGCTTTAAAAATGAGCCACCAAAATCTAAACTACCGAGTAATTCAGCACAGAAAATTTAGGTTTACAGACCTTCAGTTGCACATTGCCTAATAGTTTCATTTGAGTATCGCCTTAGTCAGTTTGTACGCTCCGAAAGCGCCAACTCCTGTTAGTCCACAAAGAATAACAGTTGCACCGACAGGATTTGCAAGCACTACAGCCCAAGCCGCTGGATGAAAAACAACATTACCAAATGCAGCAAACGGCCCAGTTGCTCCCGCAGCCCAAGAAACTGTTGCAGCAGATGCAGCTGCAACATTATTAATTGCAGCACCCGCTACAGCACCACCAACAGCACCACCAATTGTTGCTCCAGACTGTACGATTACTTTTCCAGCTTCGTCGTTTGCCGACATAATTTTTCTCCTTGACTAAAATGATTTAAAAAGAGTAGGTCGAGCCTCTCACGAGGTTCGCTGCGCCAACAGGCATTAATATTCTTTACAGAGGCGCTACTGTATCCCATTTGACATACGACGGCTCATTTCCATTATCGAAGGAGTACCACACCCCACCTGGTTGGTTGTAATGGTAGAGCGTGTAACTACCTGATATTTGCTTGTTTGACCGATTATAATAACAGGCAGTGTATGTCCCCCAATTTGTGCTGACGGTTGCCCGGAAAGCTCCACAATTAGGATCAAAGCCGTCAGGGGAAATCGTCACCTGTGTCTCAGTCAGTCCAATCTGCGCCAGCATTATGCTGTTGTTATGCACTTTCTCATCAAATGAAGCAGATACACCGCTCATGCCCATCGTCAAAGCAGTAGTAATCATGGAAACAAGACCAAAAGCAATACACTTGCGATTTATCATTTGAAAAACCTCAAGAAAAGTTGTTTTAGGGGTAATAGAGTAATTTAGAAACGATGAAATTGATTAACAATCAATATTTAATTTGGTGTTTTTGTTTATTCATCGTTCCTGATAGTTTTTAGATTAAACTGATTTAAAAAATAAATCCTTCAGCTTGTTGCTCATGTAATTGCAGATTTCAGCCGAGCAAGTTGCATAAAACTGCAATCACAAATCTCGTCTCTAAATAGCTATATACTACAAATAATAAAATTAATTATTTTCATCACAACTTATGATTCTGCGATTGCCACAGCGTCAAGCTATTATTGTGCAACTATCCTCAACGACACAATCTTTTAAGAAAACTGCTGCAAGCGACAAAAAATTCTTCAATCTGTATTTGAAAATAGCAAGTGCGTGGAGTTTATTTGGAATAGTCGCATTTGTTCAAACTCCTGTTTTTGCCCAAAGTGTGATCGCGCCTGACAACACATTAGGGGCTGAAAATTCCAACGTTGTAACTAATTTTAATCTTAATGGTTTGCCAGTTGAATTAATTACTGGTGGTGCGACTCGCGGAATTAACCTGTTTCATAGTTTCCAAGAATTTAACGTCAGCGAGGGACGGGGAGCTTATTTTTTGAGCCCTAGTGCAGATATTCAGAATATTTTGGCGAGGGTGACGGGAAGTAATCGTTCTGAGATTTTGGGTAGATTGGGTATTTCTGGTGAGTCACAACCCAATTTATTCTTGATGAATCCCAATGGAATTATTTTTGGTAATAATGCGAGTTTGGATTTACAGGGTTCTTTTGTAGGAACGACAGCGAATGCAATTCAGTTTGGAGAAAAGGGAAATTTTAGTACAACGAATCCTCAAGCTCCTGGTTTATTGACAGTAAATCCCAGTGCATTATTTTTTAACCAAATTAACCGCAGCGAAATTGTCAACCGTAGTCGTCAAATTGGCATACCGGGAAGTTTTTACCTGGTTGGTGGAGATATTACATTTGATAACGGTGTTGCAGGTTCCTTGGAAAATCGCTTGGAATTGGGTGCAGTTGCAGGAATCGGAACTGTTGGTTTGATTGGTAGCGGTAATCAAATGCAGTTAGTCTTCCCTGAAGGTATATCAAAAGCGGATATTGTGATGAAAAACAATGCTTTTGTTGTGACCAATAAAGGGAGTGCAATTACTGTTAACACTGGTAATCTCAGCCTTTCTAATAATAGTTTTATTAGTTCGGTATTTCAAGCTGGGGAAGGTCAAATTGGTGTTGCTGCGGCAGACGTGGTAGTTAATGCGAGTGGCGATGTAATCCTGGATAATCTTAGTAATATTATCAGTCGAGGTTTGGAAAATTCCTTGGGCAATACTGGAAATGTTATTATTAATGCCCGATCAATTCGCCTGATAAACCAGAGCCAAATTGGTAGTAATAGTCAGAGAAGTCAGGGAAATATTATTTTAAATGCTCAGGATGATGTCAGTCTTGATCGCAATAGTTTTATTAGTACTGGTGGAGTCTTAAATGCCATAGGTAAATCGGGTGATATTACGATTACATCACCCAACATTAATTTAAATAACCAATCAGGAATTAATTCTGCTAATTTTGGACAAGGAGAAGGTGGAAAAATCACTCTAAAAGCTCAAGAGGCTATTTCCCTGAATAATGAAAGTCGGATTTCAAGTAGTTCTGCTGCATCTGTGTTTGGTGGGGTTAATAATTTGCCTAGTGGTGATATTGAAATTAAAACCAAAACTCTCGCGCTTGATGGTAACAATACTATTATAAGTTCTGCAAATTTTGATGAAGGAAAGGGTGGTAACATTCGTGTTGTCGCTGATGACTCAATTTTATTGAATGATCTTGCGTCAATTTCATCTTCCAGTACTGGTAAAGGTGATAGTGGAATAATTCAGTTAGACACGCGATCGCTTACCCTTACTAACGGTGGAAACATCGGTACACAATCGTCAGGACTTGGTAATAGTGGCAATTTATTAGTTAATGCTTCAGACTTTGTTAATTTGAGCGGTATCACAACGTTTACTAACCCACTAACAGGAAAATTAGACTTCATAGGAAGTGGATTAACAACCAGTGCTTTCGGTGCTGGAAATGGTGGGCAATTGACTATGAATACACAAAGATTGAGTATTAACGATGGCGGATATATTACCACTACAAGTAGTCAATCTGGTCGTGGAGGAAATTTGACCATAAATGCCAAGGACTTTATGGAAGTTGTGGGACGCTCACCCAATCTTGCGAGCCGTGTTTCTACCAGTACACTTGACTTTGGAGATTCTGGGAGCCTCAACATTAATACTAGTCGATTAAGTATCCGCGATGGAGCGACAGTCACAACTTTGACACCTGGTACGGGGAAAGGGGGAGAGTTAACCATAGATGCAAAAGACTCAGTGGAGGTTATTGGTGGTTCATCTAACTTCCCTAACAATCGCAGCATTATCTCTACCACTGCTTTTGTTGGCGATGCAGGAAACATGAAGATTAACACTGGTAGTTTCAGCATCCGTGATGGAGGACAAGTTACTACTTCTACTTTTGGTAAAGGTAGAGGAGGTAATTTGACAGTCAATGCAACTACTGGTGTAGAAGTTATTGGAATATCTGTAAATGGTTTTGTAAGCAGCTTGAATACATCTGCTGCACCAAACTCCACTGGAAATGCTGGGGATATGAAAGTTAACACTCCTCAGCTGCTTGTACGGGATGGTGCGGAAGTATTAGCTAATGCCAGAGGAATAGGTAACGCAGGTATCATGACCATCAGCGCCTCGCGCATCCGTTTAGATAACAAAGCCTCCATCAATGCTAACACCCGTAGCCCAAATAAAGACCCTAACCGCGAACAAGCAACCATCAATATTAACACCCAAAATTTAACCCTCCGTCGCAACAGCAGCATTACCACCGATGCCACAGGCGAAAACGTCATCGGTGGTAACATCAACATCGACACTAATTTATTAATCGCCCTCGAAAATAGCCGTATTAGCGCCAACTCAGATAATTCTCGCGGTGGTCGAGTGAGAATCAACGCCCAAGGTGTATTTGTTGGTACTCAACCCAGTGATTTGTCAAAATACATCACAGCCACGTCGGGAGTTGGTTTATCGGGTACTGTTAATGTTAACTCCCCTGACAACAGCGCAATTCAAAATAGCCTTACCGAACTCCCCACAAATGCGATCGACACCAACGCACTCATTGCTAATAGCTGCATAGCCCGTGGAAATAAAAAACAAGAAAGTAGCTTCATCATCACAGGTGGAGGTGCTTTACCCAACCGTCCCGGTGATGTATCAATGTCCAACTATTCCATAGATAGAGTGCGTAGTGTCAATAATGAAAATACATCGCATCCTTGGAAAAAAGGCGATCCAATCGTTGAACCAAATGGTGTATATCGACTCCCAAATGGTCAATTAATAATGAGTCGAGAATGTCAAAATAATTGATAAAGTATCTTTCGTTATGTTTTGCGTAAGTCCTATAATCGATTAGAGTTTTTCTAAGGAAACTAAACCATTATCTTGAAAATCTATTTCTATATGATATCCTGTCATGAGTGAAGTTCCAAGCAAAGGTCTATAACCAGCAGCTAAAACTGGAACTAATTTTTCTATACCGTCCCATACAATTGTTGCCAAATGTATAGATAATAAAGCTTCACTACCATCGGCTAACCTTGCAGATGTACTAGAATATAAGGGAAGATTCATCACACTGACTGCCTGTGATGGTAAAGTAAGATGGTCATTAAATCCAGTATCAATGATAAAATCCAAAGAGAAATTTGGTTGCAAAGGTAAACGAAAAATCACTGGAATTATTACCCTACCATCGATTACTTTTCCATCAATCATTCAGCAGTACGCTCCATTGCACCACCAAAACTTACAGCAACATCATAACCAATCCGTATAGTAAACAATCTAGCATTAGGGTTTTTCTGTTTTAACTTTAACGCTGTCTCTACACCAGTTGGATCGATCCCATATTCACCAGTTTGTGCATCAATCACAATCATCTTACCAATATTGTCACTATACTCGACATTTTGACGAATACCGTTTTCGTAAAACTGTTTAGCTCTTTGAGCTACTTCTTCTACACTCCAGAAAATAGATTGCATAACAATTACACCTACTTTTACTTTCTTCAATGATTGTAGTATTTACATTGCGATATTCTTATCAGCGCTACCTATATCAGACAAAAAATGTATGGAATCCCATTCTCCGCAATTCCCAAGGATGTGATGAGCCAGTCACAGAATGTAGCAATGATATTGAATAGCCACTGTAAGGAAGTAACTAACCACTGAGATGCTGCGATCGCCACTCTCACTACAGCAATGTATAAGAAGTACACTACAGAAGCGATCGTCTGTACACAAATAATACTCCAACTCAATATACTTTCCAACGCACCGATTAGCCAGGGTAGGGACGCATTAACGAAATCGGTTAAATTTTCCATTGTTTGGACTGCAATTTTATGCACATCAATATTTGATAATCATAAATAGTCTGGCAATTTCTTTAAAATTTCAAACACTTAAAAAGGTTGATAGCGCAACGAGAAATTAAATCCATTATCTTGCAGTGAGTCACTTTTATTATCGATTCCAAACAGTGGAATTGCGTAATCTGCGCGTAAATTTAATCCTTGAAATGGTTGCCATCGTAAGCCTAAACCCAGGCTAGTAAGAGTTTGGTAACTGGAATTACTAACGGGATTATTCCACCCCGTACCAAAATCGAAAAATGGTACTAACTGTAGGGTATTAGTATTAGATGTCAGGGGAATACGAGCTTCAACAGAGGCAATTATCCCATTGTCGGTAACGACTTGATTCTGGTTATATCCACGAACTGTTTCAACTCCACCAATGCTAAATTTTTCTATAGAAAGTAGAGAGTCACCAGTTAATTGCACGTCAATTTTTGCTAATATAATCGCACGAGCAGATAATCTTTGCACCCATTGAAATTGCCCCAACCAGGTGAAAAATCGCCCGTCTATGCCTGTATCATTTACTGTAGCGTCGAATCCACCTATACCTATACTAAATTGCGATCGCGCGGCTAAAACCTTATCTGTGTCTCGCTGCAACCAATCTTGAGAAAATCGAATGGCTGTAACTTTTGATTCTCCTGCTTCGGGGCCTTTAGAAAATGAGAAGGGGATATCATTGAGTAAGAATGTTTGAGCGCGACGTAAATCGAATGCTAAACCAAGAGCAAATTCGCTCTCTGGAGTGCGCTGTAATGGTTGACGAACGTTAAATGAAAGGGTACGGCTTTCGCTGCGAATATCTAAATCACGGAAGTCGTCTTCAATAATTTTACTATCGCTGTTGTTATAGCGGATACCAATTGTTCCATCTAAAGCGTTAAAAGGAACGTTGTAGCTAAAATCGTAGAGGTTTAACCCTTCGGTAATTCCATATTTAGCATAGAATTTATCACCAAAACCCATTAAGTTTTCATGTTCGATGAATACACTTCCTTGTTCAGAACCGATGCTGGGAGATTGGCTATTAGCAATTTCTATTCCAGCGTGAAATGCAGGCGCTTCCTTGATTTGCAAGCGTAAAATGTTGCTTCCGGGAGTACTTCCGGCTGTAAGTTCGGCGTTAACCCGCGCAATTAAGGGGTCAACTTGTAATAATTGCAATGCTTGTTCGAGTCGTTTTTGGTTGAGGGGTATCTGCGTAGCACGAGCAATTCGAGAACGCACATATTCTTCTTGAAGCCTTTGCAATCCGCTTAATTCTACAGCTTCTAATTCTCCTTCAACTATTTGGATTTGAACTATACCACTATTAAGATTTTGGTTGTTGAGGAGAAATGCACCACTAGTGATGTAACCTTCTTTGATGTAGAGTTGGGTGATTTGCGATCGCAATTCTAATAGCTGCTCGAAACTAATGTCTTTGTTTTCTAGTATTTGTTTTAATTTGGCAATTTCTTTTTTTAAAACAGTATTGCCTATAATTTGAATTTCTTTTACAAAAAAGCTCTCACCTGTGGGAATTGTATCCAATAGATTTTCAGTTGGATTTGGAGACAGAATGGGACTACTGGGAGATGAAGGAGTGGAATAAGTTGGGGATGGTATCGGCTGGGGAATTGTTTGTTCGACTTTACCGGGAGTATTTGGAGGAATAGTTACACCCGATGGAGGTGTAGATTGGGCAAATAATGGATAGGGATTACTAGTACATGAAAAAAATGTTAAAACAATAGTTTTAACTCGCAGAGATAAATTCATTCTAATTTTTTGAATCGTTTTTTTAATTTATAAATAATAATGATATCAGTATTCGGGAGTAGAGCCAGAAACTTGGGAAGATTTACATTCAACAGACTCAATTGGTAGGTTTTTCAATAATGACAGAACTTACGCACTTAGATCCCCCAACCCCCTTTTTAAGGGGGCTTTATAAATTCCCCCCTTTTGAAGGGGGGCTAGGGGGGATCTAGGTTTCAGCCTTCAGTGCGTAAGTCCTAAATGATAAGCTGTTACGCAAATAAACATTGCACATTTACTGGTGGTTGTCATTAGTCATTTGTCATTGGTGTTTACAAAGGACAAATGACAGTCTTCAAAAAAAGTAGTGCAATATGTAAGCGTATTAGCTTATTAAAGGTAGATATGAGTGCGATCGCCTAGATTATGCAGATGATCATTGCTGTTAATTGTTTTGTTGAATCAACTGCTGGAAACGCTTATCCTCTGCTATTTCATCAAAATCTAAGTCAACTGCTGCGTCTTCTTTGTATCTGGGATTAAGTTCAATTGCTTGTCGCAGAGTTTCTAAAGCTAATTCAACTTGTCTTTGCAGTGCATAACAAGCTGCTTTATTGTAATAAGCACTAGCATAGTCTGGCTTAATTTCCAAGGCTTTATTAAAACTAGCGATCGCTTCATCATCGCGTCCCAATCTTACCAAACTATAACCGCGTTTATCCCAAGCTTTTGGAGAATTAGCTTGAAATTGTAGCGCTTGATCAAAAGAAGCGATCGCCTCTTCGTATTCTTCCAATTCTATCAGAGCTAGACCGCGATTCATCCAAGCAATTACATCATCAGGCTTGACTTGTGTAGCTTGGTCAAAAGAAGCAAAAGCTTGTTGATGCTGTCGTAAATAGCCAAAAGCTACACCGCGATCGCACCAAGCTTGATGGTCATTAGGATTAATGTTAATAGCTTTATCATAAGAAGCGATCGCATCTTTGTAGCGTTTTAATCTTGCAAGAGTTATACCGCGTTTAAACCAAATAGCAGCATCATCTGGCTGGATTTGAACTGCTTGATTGTAAGCTGCGATCGCATCATCATATTGTCTTTCAGAAAATAGAAGATCGCCTTCTTTTATATAATCCTCAACAGCGACTTCTAGTTTTTCTAACTGTTCCTGTATTTCTTCTTCAACTTCCTGATTTACAACTTCTGGGATGGATATAGATGTGATATCAACTAGTTCTTGAAGGATTAAATCCTTTCTTTGTTGAGCATCCATTTGTAGCTCAGACAATTGTGAAACAAACTCTGTTTCTAATTTTTCTAGTTTTTCTAAAATGAGAATCTTTTGATGTTGAGCATTCAATTGCAATTCTGAAAATTGCGAAGTAAATTCCGAACCAGATTTTTCTAAATCATCAATAATTAATTCTTTACGTTTTTGAATATCTGCTTGTAATTCAGATACTTCAAAGGCAAATTCTGATTGCAATTTTACTAAGTTATCAATAATTTTATCCTTTTGCTCCTGAGCATCTAATTGTAATTCCGATAATTCAGATTTAAATTGATTATCTACTTTACCCAGATTCTCAAGCGTGATATCTTTTTGTTGCTGAGCATCTATCTGTAATTCGGATAGTTGAGATGCAAATTCTGATTGCAGTTTTACTAAGTTATCAATCATTTTATTCTTTTGCTCCTGAGCATCTACCTGTAATTTCGATAATTCAGATTTCAACTGACTATCAACTTGGCCCAGATTATCAAGCGTGATATCCTTCTTTTGCTGAGCATCTACCTGTAATTCAGATAGCTGATATGCATACTCTGACTGCAATTTTGCTAAACCTTCAATGGTCTGATCCTTTTGCATCTGAGCATCAAACTGCCATATAGAAAGTTGAGATTTAAACTCAGACCTTGATTCTTCTAAATCAGCAACAACTAATTCTTGCTGTTGTTGTACCCCCAACTTTAAATTAGACAATTCTTCAGCCAGAGTAGATGCTAATTTACCTAGATTATCCAGGGCTATATCTCTATTTTGTTGAGCATTTAACTCTAATTTAGATAAACCAGAAGCAAATTCTGATTCTAAAGTTTGGATATTTTGTTGAGATTGTTTGATTTCCGTTTCTAATTTAGCTAACAACTGTACTTTAGCTTGGTCTAGCTCAGAGGTAAGTGAATATAAATTACCTTCTTCGCTTTTTATTTTTTGTTGTAAAACCCCGGCTTCCTGCTCTAATTCGTGAGTTATATTTTTAGCTTCTTGAATAATATTTTCAGCGTCTTGCTTAACAGTAATGAGTTGAGTTTGTAATTTTTCCATTCCCTGTAGCTGTTTCATTGCTCTATCAGCAATTTCACGGATTGCCACCCGTCGTAACAACCAAAATAAAGCAATTGCTGCAACTGGAAATAAACTTAATATAACTAGCCACACATTGAGCAGGATGGTTGTACGGCTAAAAGCGCGATTAAAATCAGATTGGACTTGCTGTTGTAGTCGCTTTTCGGCTCGCAGCCGTGCCAATTCTTCCCGCTCTTGATTTGATAGAACTGGAGCAGGCGTCAGTGCTGGGGAGGGGGTGGGTGCAGGTTGTCCACTGACAATACCAGCGGACAGTAGCAAAGGCGAAAAGACAATAGCGCCTTTCAACACTAAAGCGAAAACAGTTTGATTTTTATTCTTCATAACAACCATCCCCATCTGTTGGTCAGCTTTGGAAGCGGCTTGCCTCTCTACAATCTATAACAAAATTAAGTTGTGAGATATTGCTAGGGGTATCGATTCACTAATCAAAAACTTAGCTACCCAGCCCTCACAGGTGTTGGTTTTGTAAATTCATCGGACTTACGTACACTCTACGAGGCCAAGGCGTTGGCAAAGCCGACGCACCAGAAGGCGGTATGCCTCCGGCACGCTACGTAAACCAGTGTCTTATGAAGATAGCAAAAAGTTTTCACGCCGCCACTTGAATCTGCATTAGCTGTTGCTGGATGTGGATTTTGTCTTCTTGAGCCACTCGCGCCACCATTCGCTCTGATGGGTTTTGAGAATCTTGATACTCAGTAATTAACCTATCAAATCGCTGAATTTCGGCTACCATCCACTCCACCTTGCCGACTTGTTCACCTTGTTGTTGAATGTAGGCATCAAACTCCTGTTGTGCTTTGTGGAATGCTTGAGTGACTATTTGCGGGGATTCTCCTCGCAACAAGCTGCGAATAAACAAGGGCAATGGTTATCCTGAGGCTTTGTATTTAGCGTGACATACTCTCCGCGCCGCCCTCTGGGACGGCGAGGGCTTCTCAGTGACTCCTGGCAATCCGTCGGACATTTCCTGAGCTTTGAAGGACGGGATGCCCCGCCGCCCTTCGGGTGCGCCAGTTGCCTACGGAGGGAAACCCTCTCGCAGCACTGGACTTACCCTGTATTTTATATTTCGCGCCGCGTTGTGGTCACAGCAGTAGCTTGCACCACATAAGCAGTTGTGCCACCTATCAGCCAGTGTTTTTGGAACTGTCGCGCCACAATTAGAACACTCTTGGCTTGTGCCGTTGGGATTTACTGCTACGACCAAACACCCAGCACTTGCAGCCTTGGTGTTCAGAATTTGTAGAAATTGACCTCATCCAGCATCGGTTATGGACTTGGCAAGCATAGACTTAGCAAGTCCCTTGATATTTAAGTTTTCATGAGCAATAACCTTGGCTTTAGTTAGTAACCATAAGGCAGTTTTCTAGTGAAAATCTTTACGTTAATTGGCAACTTTTAAATGAGTTTTTGCAACACGTTTAATAGATTTTTGACGACGATTTGATCCCTTCTTCTTGCGGGATAACTGACGCTGCAACCGCTTCAATTGCTTCTCGGCTTGACGGTAATGTTGCGGGATTTCTACTTCTTGGTTGTCACTCGTTACCAAGAATGATTTTAACCCCATGTCAATGCCCACAGTGTTATCAGGCACGGGGATAATGTCGGACGTGAGACTAGGCACAGTTACATCTTCCAGGCTAAGGCTGATATACCAACCGTCAGCCTTACAGGTAATCGTCGCTGTTTTAATTTTGAATCCGTCAGGGATGGGACGGTGCAAAATCATTTTCACCTTGCCAATTTTGAGCAACTGAATAAACTTACCCTGAACGTGTTCCGGTTTGATTGGGTCAGGAAATGCCAATGAACGGTAACGAAATGCGCCTTTGAATCGTGGACAACCTGATTTAAAACCCTTGATATCTCCCTTTAGCCATCTGTCAAACGTCTTTTCAACCCTTGCAATTACATCTTGTAGGGTGTGGGAAGGCAGTTCTTTATATTCAAGAAATAAGGTTTTAGTGTTGGTTAAATCTCGCTTTTGACTGTAATAATCTGGCCGATTTTTTAGCGGTGCAATACTGCAAGAAATAATAGAAAATCTGTCAACATCACAACGGTTTTTCTCCCACCAGTTAAACCGTTCTGCCAGTCTGTAGTTATATTGACGGCGACACAAATCTAGCCAGTTTTCAAACCTGGCTATCTGTTGCGATGTAGGGCGTAAACGGTACTGGTAGGCTAGACGCATTTTTATTAATCTTTTTCTGGTTCAAATAAATCAGCCAAATCTTCAACTGTGGATCTTGTGATTTTGCAAAGCCTGATAGTTTGTCTTAAGGTAAGTCGCGGAGCATGAACTCAGCGCTCCAATTGGAAACAGTTTGATCAGTAACGCCTACTGCCTCTGCTACTTGTCTTTGAGTGAGTCCTAGAGACTCTCTTAGCGTCATAAAGTTTTCACCTGAAGTCATCTACACAAAATACTACTACAAGTTATTACTACAAGCCAACTTGATTTAATAGTAATAGAGAAAGCGGCTTGCCTCGAAAACTAACCGCTTCTCTATCCAAAACTTGGTATTGGTTAAAACAGAACTCGGCTAACTTTCCACGGAGAGCCGGGTTTTGTATTTGGAATTCATTTTATTAGAAATCAATAAAAATTACGATCGCTTCAGGTATTTGGCAAGCGCCCCAGATTATAGCAACACAGGTTTGAAAAATACCAAGTTCACCACTTCAAGAACATCTACTCCTGTGTCCAGCATATCTACAGAAACAACAATAGTTCCTTCCTTGTTGACTGGGGAAAATTCATCTAATAGGCTTTGGTTGTGAGAGATTTCGCTGTGGATGACCTGGGCAAACTTACCTTTATAGTGGGGATAGTTTGTATCGAAGCGTTAGACAATAAACTCAGCGTGTTTTTGAGTCCGGGCGAAGATGATAATTTTACCAAGATGATCGCAGTAATTCTTCTGTGAGTATGATCGCTTCTTTGCGCTTTTGGCAAACACCATCAGCCTTATCAAGAATCGCAGCCATGCGGCGTTGTGCTTCCAATGGAGGCACTAGAACAGGCACAACATGAACTAAGTCAGAACTTACGCACTTAGATCCCCCAACCCCCTTCAAAAGGGGGCTTTATGAATTCCCCCCTTTTGAAGGGGAGCCAGCGCGGTCTTCTCTACTTTGAGGCTGCGCCAAGGGGGTTTCCCCGCCACTCCCCACAACGGATAGCGCAGCGTAAAGCCTTTTCTTCTCCTATCGGAGACACTTCGTGAACGAGAGGCTTCGCCTTAAGCGAAGCCATGCCGTAAAGCCTGCGGCATGGCTTCTCTTCGAGAGGCTTCGCCAACGCTGAGAGCGAGTCTTGTTTGCGACACGCTACGCGAACGAGCGTCGGCAACCTCCGCCTTGGGGTGGCTCTCCATGAGCGACTGGCGTGGGCTAGGGGGGGTCTAGGTTTCAGCCTTCAGTGCGTAAGTCCTATAAGTTACGATTTAAAGTTGGCACACCAGTCCCTCTAGTGTGCGTTTCTAGCCTCATCCACTTCAGCTTGACAGTTGCTAATTTTTCGCGTATATGACGTATATTCAGCCGCAATTGCCCAAAATAACCTTGAGATGAACATTTAGCGAATGCTACCGTCTACAAGGTGACACAGGATTTGAGGAATTTCTCTAACCATGAAGCGTAGACACAAAGTAGCTTATCATCAGACATCGCTGATTAGTCTCAGCTTAATATCTACTTTAATTGCACCTTATTTTGCTTTTATCTTTGCTGCTCGTGCAAACGCTGCACCCAGAACCCCAGACAAAAGCGTTAATTGTGAGATTTTAGTTGTGGGTGGTGGACTATCTGGCGTGGCGACGGCTTACGAAGGGTTACTAGCGGGACGAACGGTTTGCCTAACGGAAATTACCGACTGGCTAGGTGGACAAATTTCTGCTCAAGGGACATCTGCATTAGACGAACGGCCAACCCAGCGAGCTCGCCAATTCTATTCTCGCGGCTATCTGGAATTGCGAAACCGGATTGAGCGCAAATACGGAGAACTTAACCCCGGCGACTGTTGGGTAAGTGACTCTTGCTTTCTTCCCCGCGATGCTCACAATATTCTCAATCAGATGCTCAAAGATGCTGAAAAGCGGGGCAGAGGTAAGTTGCAATGGTTTCCAAATACGGTAATAAAGGATCTGGATATTAGTACTAATGGCAAAATAATTAATAGTGCGATCGCAATCCAACATCAACCAGTAAAAGGTTCACCACCTCTCAACACCCTTACTTTATCTCAAAGCATTGGAGATGCATATCGTTACCAAAACTCGTCTCGGTTTAACAAAACTATTATCAGCTTCATTCCCCAGCAATCAAAAACCAATGCCCCTAAATGGTATGTCGTAGACGCCAGCGAAACCGGGGAAATTATCGCCCTGGCTGATGTCCCCTACCGATTAGGTATTGATGCTCGTTCCTACCTAGAACCTTCCTCTTCCAGCACCACAAACGATCCTTATTGTACTCAGGGTTTTACCTACACCTTTGCAATGGAGGCAACCAAGGAACCGCAACAGCAGAAAATGCCCCCATTCTATTTACAATATTCACCATATTTCAGCTATGAATTAACACGACTGGCAAACTTTGATTTAGTTTTTACCTACCGTCGGATTTGGAGTCCTAGGAAAGGAAAACCCGCAACATTCGGTGGTGTCAAGTTTACTGCTCCGACGCCGGGAGACATCTCCATGCAAAACTGGACTTGGGGTAACGACTACCGCCCAGGAACCGCCAGAGATAACCTAGTTTACACTCGCCAACAGTTGCAAGGCACTGGACAGTTAAAGCCAGGGGGATGGATGGGGGGACTGCGGACAGAAAGCCTCCGCAAAGCTGAGGAAAACGCTCTTTCATTCTTTTATTGGCTCTACGCTGGAACAACAGATTCCCAACTAGGCAATGGAGTCAAGCAGCCACGAACGAATAATAAACTGTTAACAGGTATAAATTCCCCAATGGGGACAGCGCATGGTTTATCGAAATATCCCTACATGCGAGAAGGACGCCGCGTTATTGGACGCCCTAGCTGGGGACAACCAGGCGGCTTTGGTATCTGGGAAATTGATATTTCTCGCCGTGACTACAATGACGAGTATTACCGTAAGACTCTACCAGCAGATATGTATCGCAGATTAAGAGCAGCACTTTCCGGTTTGGAAGCAGTATCAGTAATTGAGGGTAGAGTTTCACCAGATAAAGCAATGCGGCGGACTCGTTCTACTATCTTCCCCGATTCTGTAGGTATTGGTCATTACGCCATAGATTTCCATCCTTGCATGGTGAACAGCCCACCAGAAGCACCTGGTAACATAGAACGTCCAGGTGAACGACGCGGTGCTGGACAAGCTTATCCCTTCCAAATTGCTTTAAGGGCGATGATTCCCCAAAAAATTGATAATTTGCTCGTCGGAGGTAAAAGCATTGCTACCAGCCACATCGCCGCTGCTGCTTATCGTGTACACTCCTTTGAATGGTCTGCTGGCGCAGCTGCGGGAACTGTTGCAGCTTTTGCTATCAAAAATGCCGTTGCACCTTACCAACTAGTGGATGATTTACCCAAATCAGAACCACAACTAGAAGCCCTCAAACGGCTGTTGAAGCAAAATGGCAATCCCACTGCTTTCCCCGATACGTCTATTTTTAACGAAAACTGGGATAATTGGCGGTAGGCGCTGGGACTGGGGACTGGGGACTGGGGATTGGGGATTGATGACTGATGACTGATGACTGATGACTGATAACTGATGACTGATGACTGGGTGTAGAGAAAACTCTTTCCTAATTTTTAATCCTAATCCCCAGTCCCTAATCCCCAATCCCTAATCCCCAATCCCCAATCCCCAGTCCCCAATCCCCATTGCCCCTTATCCCCAGAGGGGGCCCCGAGTTCCCCAATCCCCAATCCCCAGTCCCCAGTCCCCAGTCCCCAGTCCCCAGACAATGAACTAAACTAGTTACTTATAGTGTAGTTTTGTAAAACCCTATTGACTATATTGTTCTATGGTTACGACACTTTCAGCAGCTTTTTACGGGATGGCCACAGCACCAACTGTAGCTCCTGAACGGTCTAATCAAGTTACCCGTAAAACTTATCCGAATTACAAGGTGATTGTATTAAACGATGACTTTAATACATTTCAACACGTGTCTGAATGTTTGATGAAGTATATTCCAGGGATGAGTGGCGATCGCGCCTGGGATCTAACTAATCAGGTACACTTTGAAGGTCAGGCAATCGTCTGGGTTGGGCCTCAAGAAGCTGCGGAACTGTACCACCAACAGTTACGTCGAGCTGGTCTAACAATGGCACCTTTGGAAGCAGCTTAATTATCATGGGCAAACCTACTGCTAAATCCCTCCGAGCGGCTTCTCAAAAAGTTGGCAGACTAGTTTGGAATCACTCGACTCACATTTCAGGTCTGATCCCAATTTTAGAACGTCTGTGTCAACAAGATGGCATTCAAACCGTCACGCCAGGAGTCATTGGACGGGTAAGAGGTCATTGTCCTAAAATGCAACTCCGCGTATCTGTACCGATTCGCGGAGGCTATAAAGCTATCGCCCGACAAGGTAAAACCGTGCAAGAAGTGTTTATTCTTACACCCCTGGCTCAGGATCAACTCGAAACCGCGATCGCGATCGCCATGAAAATTTAGTTATCTTATAAAAAGGCATACCCACACCGTTGACAGTCAACAGTCAACAGTCAACAGTCAACCAATAACTAATTACTATTCCTCAACACGATGTACTGCGAATTTGTGTAGTGGCAGACTGAGGATGCAAGAAAAAGTTAAAAAATAGGACAAAGCAGTAGTTATTTTTAAAGTCGTGATTACAGTTTCCCAGTCAGGTAAAACTAGCTTTTCAACGCCAAAAGCAACACAGTAAACTAGCCAGTAAGCAAAGCTCATTCTAAACAAAATTAGCTCTGTTTCTTCTACATCATCTTTTTGCTGCTTGTTGTTACACAGTAACATTAACCCAACAATACAAGCTACAAAAGAAACAGCAACAGCAACTTCGTGACAAAATAAGTTTACCGAATGCATTTGTGTTGATCCCAAGATTTTTTATATTGAAATTCAGTCTAAAGGAATATTCCTTACAGATCCAAAAACTATTTACAAACTGCAATAGAACAGTGCAACCTATGTAAACAATTGCAACAAAGATATAGACTTGTCATTTGTCATTAGTGAAAACTAAGAACAAATGACTGTAACATCTGATGGCACTCATTGGCTTTTCGTAACTAGTTATCCAACGACAACAGACAGCAGGATGCTCGCAAAAGCTCGATAAGTTGTGCTGCTCGCTGAAAGTTTCTGCCAAACTTAAGCCTGATTGTTGTGATAGGAATTGAATCAGTTGTGCCAAGAAAAGATGAATTGGGGGAGCGTAGCGGAGACTACGCCAAATCACAAACTTAAACTCATCCTTAATCTGCTCTGCCAGCTTAACAGAAAGCCAAGTTTTACCAATTCCACCCATGCCGCAGAGTGCAACCAAGCGGCAGCAGTTTTCCAGAATCCATTGCCTCAGCTTCAGCAATTCTGAAGAGTGCCCATAAAAAGCCTAGACATCGGGGGCTTTACTCCAGTCAACATAATTTTGCTTTTTGAATTGTCCTGCACCTGCTGCTAGAGAATTTTGGCTTGGAGAAACAGAAATAGGTAACAAGTTGCTCGTAATGACGGCTGTCTGATTCTCTGCTTGCTGTTCATAGTCTTCCCGCTCCAGCACCAGATTAAATGCCTTAAAGCAGCGACTAAGGGTGTGTTTATCCACTCCCACATCACCAGCCAATACTTTCATCAACGTATTTGGAGTTAGTTCAGTGCGGAAGTTTAAGGCTGCTAGGGTATAACGTTTACTTGCGTTTTCTCGAATTTCTGCCTGAGATTTTGCAGTCTTAAGCTTTTGTAAACCGTAGGAACTTAAGACCACACCTCTTTTACGTGAATGCTTGGGTAGATACATTTGGCTGGAGGCAAAATACGAAAACTTTTGTCTTAAATAATCTCTTGAAATCCTACCTAGCAAAAGCTTTGGGGAATTGATATTAAAAAACTGTAAATATTTGTTTGATCTTTCTGAACTTTCGTAGTTAAATTCAGATTGAGGTCAAATACTGTACAACAGACTATTCAATTGCAATTCAATTGCAATCTATTCATCAAGAAGGCTCAGGGGGAAAGGGGAAGGTGGGGCCCCCTCTGGGGATAAGGGGCGGGGGAAAAGGTAAAAACCGAACTTCTCTACCAGACGCTTGGGCGAACGTCCCGCTACGCGCTAACGCCTGCTTTTTTGCCGAAATAATCCTTCTATTATGTGGGAGGTAAAACAAGCGTGGAATTGTGGACGACTTGTTTACCCCTTTTCCCTTTAACCTTTTCCCCTATGCGTTTTTATTTACCCACCGTGACAACGATACGTTCACTATCAAGAAAAGTGTTTTTTAGGAGAAAAGTATGCCAAAGGTTAATATTTCTGCTTATCAAAAGGTTGAGAAAATTAGATGGACAAAGGAGTACATGGATGAAAATCTAAACAACCTAAAAATAATTAAAATTGATGATTTAAAAATTGCTGACGCAAGGAGTGGGATAATTTTGGAAGGATTAGATCTTGGCACAGATGGAACAGCACATATCAATTTAACCGTTCCTGATGGAATTGAATACCTTCATTTGAGCATTTTTGATAAGAAAAATACTGGTCAAACTAAAGCAGCTATCTATTATCAGATTGCAAGTTGGGATAAAGATATAAAATTAACAAAAGTGGAGAAGACTTACATCGACGGAAAAATGACAAAGATTACGAATTCGCAATACAATCAAGAACCTCTACTGAAGCAGGATCTTGAGAAAATTTTGACTGTGTTATTTGAAGGCTGCAAGAGCAATTGAGTGTGACATCATGACAAATTTTAAACTGTGAGCAACGCTCAATTTAACTGTCCTATCTTGGATTACCCAGAAGCAAACCTTCTTTTATAGAACACTAGCACACTATAGTAGACAAAATTCCGAGATAAGCAATTAGTTATTTTGATACATTTTAGTAATTAAGATCTTTGCTTCTGGCGTATGTTCCTGGGCAATTGCATAACGCAATTCACCTATTTTTTAACAATTTCAGCCGAAGCCTAAGCTAACACAATTAATAACCTGCGGTCTAAGCTCGCCATCTACAATACAGTGCGATCGCTTATGAGATTCTGACCTTGAATGGTAATAGCGATCGCAGTGTCATGTTTACCAGAATACTCTACAAAATCGTTTCACATTGAATTTTATCAAACTAATCATCACCAACTAGCAACTAAATAGTGACTGCTCAAATTCAAACGCTAGTTGTCAAAATTTAAACGTTTGCAGCTAATGCTGCATTATGTATAAGTAATGCTTAAGCGTTTGCAATTCAGCTATAATTAATTACAGCAAATGCTTCATACTTTGCAACAAATGCTATTTCATGTATAAGTAATGCTTAAGCGTTGGCAACTTAGGTATAATTAATTGCAGCAAACGCTTCATACTTTGCAACAAATGCTATTTCATTTATAAGTATCGCTTAAATCATTGCAGCAATCGTTGCATTGAGATTATGTATGCATTGAATAGGATAATTGAAAAATTATCTAAGTAAAATTAACTAATCTTTTTGAGATGCGATCGCAACTTATTTGCTAGATTTTTCTCAGGTCAATCAAAGATATTCCTGTATAAAACAGTATTAGCAACCTAGTAACAGGAATGTATCATGGCGCGTCGTAAAAGAAATTCCAGCGTTTTAGAACGAGCTGAGCGGCGTATTGAAAGCTTGCAATCCCTTAACGTAGAACTCGACTTTGGCCAAGGAGTAAATGTAGAAGCCTACACCGCCAATATTAACGATTTGCGGTCTAAGCTTGCTGCCTACAATACTGCTTTATCCTCCATCGACAGACTCACAGATGACGTAAGAAACGCAGAACAGGTTGTGCTAGCAATGTCAGAAAAGATGTTAATGGGAGTTGGCAGCCGATATGGTAAAACCAGTCAGGAATACGAGATGGCAGGTGGTGTGCGACGCCGTAAGAATAGCCGACGCGCGACGGGCAATTTAAGACGCTCTGCCCAGGCTGCTTCTGTAAATGGGGCATTGCTGAAGAGAGCAGGGGGAGAGGAGGGGTAGGGGGGGCTGGGG
>NZ_VJXY01000016.1:0-123993 GCF_014831675.1 Komarekiella delphini-convector SJRDD-AB1
CCTCTACATACTTTACGGGCTGATATTGACTACTCTTATTGCACGGCAAAAACAGTTTACGGCATTCTAGGCATCAAAGTTTGGGTGTTTAAGGGAGAAATTATCCCCGGACAGGAAGAAACTCCGCCTCCACCCGCAACACGCGATCGCGATCGCGATCGTGAACCTCGCCGCCGACAACAACAACGCCGTCGCCAGCAATTTGAAGACCGCTCAAATGAAGGATAAAAAAGGGACTGGGGACTGGGGATCGGGGACTGGGCAAAGAACCGCACCCATTTCCTAATTCCTAATCCCCAATCCTTAATCCCTAATCCCTAGTAAATAGTCATGTTAAGTCCTAGAAGAACTAAATTCCGTAAACAACAACGCGGCCGGATGGAGGGACTAGCCAGCCGTGGCAGCACCCTAAACTTTGGTGATTTTGCGCTCCAAGCTCAAGAGCCTGCTTGGATTACCTCCCGTCAAATTGAGGCTTCTCGTCGGGCAATGACCCGTTATATTCGCCGGGGTGGACAAATCTGGATTCGGATTTTCCCTGATAAACCTGTAACCATGCGTCCTGCAGAAACTCGGATGGGTTCCGGTAAAGGTTCGCCGGAGTTTTGGGTAGCTGTCGTTAAACCAGGGCGAATTTTATTTGAAATCGCTGGCGTTTCTGAAGAAATCGCCAGAGAAGCTATGCGTTTAGCTTCATTTAAGTTGCCCATAAAAACCAAGTTTATTGTGCGCTCTAAACCAGAGGAGCAGGAGTAGGTTATGCCTCTTCCCAAGATTTCAGAAGCTAGAGAATTAAGTGATGAAAAACTGGCTGAGGAAATTGTTGCTATTAAAAGGCAACTGTTTCAGCTGCGCTTACAAAAAGCAACCAGACAACTAGAAAAACCTCACCAGTTCAGACACGCCCGACACCGCTTAGCCCAATTGCTAACAATAGAGACGGAGCGCCAACGAGCAGCAAGTCAATCGGCTAAAAAAGAAAAGTAGGAGATTATGGCAGTCAAAGAACGAGTTGGCTTGGTAGTGAGCGACAAAATGCAAAAAACGGTAGTAGTTGCTGTGGAAAACCGCGCTCCTCATCCCAAGTACGGCAAGATTGTAGTTCAAACCCGGCGCTATAAAGCTCACGATGAGGAAAACAACTGTAAAGTGGGCGATCGCGTCCGCATTCAAGAAACCAGACCCCTGAGTAAAACCAAGCGCTGGCAAGTCACAGAAGTCCTCAACGTCAAATCTATCTAAACCTCATAGTTGTTAGTTTTCTAACAACGCCACACGGGAGACTATTCGTGATTCAACCCCAGACCTATCTTAATGTCGCAGATAATAGCGGCGCTCGTAAATTAATGTGCATCCGCATCCTAGGCGGAGGCAATCGCCGTTATGGCGGTATCGGCGATAAAATTATTGCTGTTGTTAAAGATGCTACACCCAACATGGCTGTAAAGAAATCTGATGTTGTGGAAGCGGTAATTGTTCGTACTCGCAAAGGCGTAAATCGAGACAGCGGCATGAGTATTCGCTTTGACGATAACGCCGCAGTGATCATCAACAAAGATGGTAATCCTAGAGGTACACGGGTCTTTGGCCCTGTAGCAAGAGAACTGCGCGAGAAAAACTTTACCAAAATCGTCTCTCTGGCTCCGGAGGTGCTGTAATGGCATACCGAAAAGATCAGCCAAAAGTATTCCACAAGATGCACGTCAAAACTGGCGATACAGTGCAGGTAATTGCTGGTAAAGATAAAGGCAAAGTTGGTGAAGTTATCCAAGCACTTCCTCAACTAAGTAAAGTTGTCGTCAAAGGGGTCAACATTAAAACTAAGCATGTTAAACCCCAGCAAGAAGGAGAATCAGGGCGGATAGTCACCCAAGAAGCCCCGATTCATAGCTCTAATGTGATGCTTTATTCTAATAAGCAAAACGTTGCTAGTCGTGTTTGTTACACCTTTACGCCAGAAGGTAAAAAGGTGAGAAAACTCAAAAAAACTGGTGAGATTTTAGATAAATAGTCATGAGTCATTAGCAAAAGACATAATGACAAAGCGCAAAGTCTGAACTAAGGCTTCATTAGATCAGAACTTTGTAAGAGAGGATAAAAGACAAATAAGCTTCCCTGACCAAGCCCAGGGATAATTAGGACAAGAAACTATGGCCCCAACAAGACTCAAAAGCTTATACCAAGAGACAATCGTCCCTAAACTGATCAATCAGTTTCAGTACACCAATGTTCATCAAGTACCGAAGTTGGTGAAAGTTACTGTTAACCGAGGTTTGGGAGAAGCGGCTCAAAATGCTAAGGCGCTGGAAGCGTCCATAAACGAAATCGCGTTGATCGCTGGTCAAAAGCCAGTAGTAACGCGAGCAAAAAAGGCGATCGCGGGCTTCAAAATTCGTCAAGGTATGCCTGTCGGCATCATGGTTACTCTCAGAGGCGAACGGATGTACGCATTTGTCGATCGACTCATTAGCTTGGCACTGCCGAGAATTCGAGACTTTCGCGGCGTTAGTCCCAAAAGCTTTGACGGTCGCGGCAACTATACTCTGGGTGTAAGAGAACAGCTAATCTTTCCAGAAGTAGAATACGACAGCATCGATCAAATCCGTGGTATGGATATTTCCATCATCACCACAGCGAAAAACGACGAAGAGGGCCGCGCCTTACTTAAAGAAATGGGAATGCCTTTTCGCGATCAATAAGTTCATCTAAAGAGGGAACGATGGCGGCTAACGACACAATTGCAGATATGCTGACGCGCATCCGCAATGCTAATTTGGCGAGGCATCAAACTACACAAGTGCCAGCTACAAAAATGACCCGTAGTATTGCTAAAGTGCTGCGAGAAGAAGGCTTTATTTCTGAATTTGAAGAAGCCGAAGAAGGGGTAAAGCGTAATCTGGTGATTTCCTTGAAATACAAGGGCAAAAATCGTCAGCCTTTAATCACCGCCTTAAAGCGAGTGAGTAAACCAGGTTTGCGCGTTTACTCCAACAGAAAAGAATTACCAAGAGTACTAGGCGGCATTGGTATTGCCATTATTTCTACATCCAGTGGCATCATGACTGACCGCGAAGCGCGGCGTCAGAACTTGGGTGGTGAAGTGCTTTGCTACGTCTGGTAGTCATTAGTCATTTGTCATTGGTCATTTGTCATTAGGAAAAAGACAAAGGACAAAGCGCAAAGTCTGATCTAAGGAAGCCTTAGCTCAGAACTTTGTGAGAGAGGACAAAGGACAACGGACAAATCACAAAGGACAAAAAGTCATGTCTCGTATTGGTAAACGTCCAATTACTGTTCCCACCAAAGTACAAGTAGCGATCGATGGCACAAAAGTTGTTGTGAAAGGGCCTAAAGGCGAACTTTCACGCGATCTACCTACCGCTGTTACAGTTTCTCAAGAGGGAGAAACATTGCAGGTAACTCGACGAGATGATACAAAATCATCTCGTCAAATGCACGGTTTGTGCCGCACCTTGGTTGCCAACATGGTCGAGGGAGTTTCTAGTGGTTTTCAGCGCCGTTTGGAAATTCAAGGAGTTGGCTACCGAGCACAAGTTCAAGGTCGTAACCTAGTTTTAAATATGGGTTACAGCCATCAGGTACAAATTGTTCCACCTGAAGGAATTCAGTTTGCAGTAGAAGGTACTACTAATGTCATAGTCAGTGGTTATGACAAAGAAATAGTAGGCAACACAGCAGCGAAAATTCGTGCCGTTCGTCCACCAGAACCTTATAAAGGTAAAGGCATTCGCTATGCCGGTGAAGAGGTAAGACGCAAAGCTGGTAAGACTGGTAAGAGTGGTAAGAAGTAAAAATGAAACTTACTCGTAGAGAATCAAAGCAGCGTCGCCATCGACGCGTCCGTGGTAAAGTTATCGGCTCCTCAGAGCGTCCGCGGTTAGCCGTGTTTCGCTCTAATGAACATATTTACGCGCAAGTAATTGATGATACTCAGCATCATACATTAGTGGCAGCCTCGACTGTAGAACCAGAGTTGAAATCTAGTTTAAGTTCAGGCGCTAATCGTGACGCATCAACGCAAGTGGGCAAATTGATCGCAACACGATTGCTAGAAAAAGGTATCACTAAAGTAGTCTTTGATCGTGGTGGCAACCTATATCATGGTCGTGTCAAAGCATTAGCCGATGCAGCACGTGAGGCTGGTTTAGATTTCTAAATTGTCCTTTGTCATCTGTCCTTTGTCCCTTGTATAAGAGCAAATGACTAATGACTAATGACTAATGACCATTGACTAACAGAGGCATTGATTATGGCAACAGGTCGTCGTAAAACTAACCGAACAAAAAAAGAAGAAACCAACTGGCAAGAGCGAGTTATCCAAATCCGACGGGTGAGTAAGGTTGTCAAAGGCGGTAAAAAGCTTAGCTTCCGAGCGATTGTAGTCGTTGGTAACGAACGCGGTCAAGTCGGCGTTGGAGTGGGCAAAGCCTCAGATGTAATTGGTGCTGTCAAAAAAGGCGTAGCCGACGGTAAAAAACATTTGATTGACATTCCAATCACCAAATCTAACTCCATCCCCCATCCTATTGATGGTGTCGGTGGTGGTGCTAAGGTGATGATGCGACCAGCTGCACCTGGTACTGGAGTAATTGCTGGTGGTGCTGTGCGTACTGTGTTGGAATTGGCAGGAGTTCGCAACGTCTTAGCCAAGCAACTCGGTTCTAATAACCCGCTCAACAATGCTAGAGCCGCAGTCAACGCCCTATCTACACTGCGTACCTTTGCCGAAGTTGCTGAAGATCGGGGCATTGCTATTGAACATCTCTATATCTGAGTGGTCATTTGTCCATAGTCCTTAGTCCTTTGTTCTTAGCAATGACAAATGACAAATGACAAGTAACAAATGACAAATGACAAATAACAAATGACAACTTTTAGCTTATGAGACTCAACGATGTTAAGCCTCAAAAAGGCTCGAAAAAACGCCGTAAGCGTGTAGGTAGGGGTATTTCTGCTGGTCAAGGTGCCAGTGCTGGTTTAGGTATGCGAGGTCAAAAATCTCGCTCTGGTAGCGGTACCCGACCAGGTTTTGAAGGTGGTCAACAGCCATTGTATCGTCGTCTGCCTAAGTTGAAGGGCTTTCCAATTGTTAATCGGAAAAATTACACTACGATTAATGTAGAGAAGCTAGCTTCCCTTCCTGCTAATACAGAAGTAACTTTGATCTCCTTAAAAGCAGCAGGTATCATAACTACTGTCAAGGGGCCATTGAAAATTTTGGGTAATGGGGAATTGAGCATTCCGCTCAAGGTGCAAGCGGCAGCTTTCACAGGTACAGCTCGTAGCAAAATTGAGGCAGCTGGTGGGAGTTGTGAAGTCTTATGAGTGAGCCAGAACAGCGCACTTAAATGCAAGTCAACTCGCTACCAACGCCTGGTTCACAATAAAGGTAGCACTCTATGATCAGTCGAGACAAAGCCCCAACGGCTCAAGAAACTTTTATGCAGATGGCGCAAGCGGCTGGGCTCAGAGGCAGGCTGCTTGTCACTGTCGGGATTTTAATTTTGGTTCGCCTAGGTATCTTTCTACCAGTACCAGGGATTGATAGAGTTAGATTTGGCGAAGCCATTCAGGGCAATAATTCCATATTCGGTTTGTTGGATATATTTTCCGGGCGGGGACTTTCTACTTTGGGAGTGTTTGCCTTAGGAATTCTGCCCTTCATTAATGCATCCATTATTATTCAATTGCTCACTGCGGCAATTCCTTCTTTAGAAAATTTACAGAAAAATGAAGGAGAGGCTGGTCGGCGGAAAATTGCACAAATTACCCGCTATGTATCTTTAGGCTGGGCAATTATTCAAAGTGTGGCTTTTTCGGCATTATTTCTCCAGCAATTTGCTTTAAATCCAGGGCCAGTCTTCGTAGCTGAAACTGCGATCGCTCTGATTGCTGGTTCAATGTTCGTAATGTGGGCCTCAGAACTCATCACAGAACGTGGTATTGGCAATGGAGCATCATTGTTGATTTTTGTCAATATTGTAGCGTCCTTACCAAAATCATTAGGCGATACCATCGACTTGGTACAAGTTGGTGGTCGGGAAATAGTAGGTCGTGTGATAGTGCTGATCTTGGTTTTCCTGGCAACAATTGTTGGTATTGTATTTGTGCAAGAAGGAATGCGCCGCATCCCGATTATTTCGGCTCGTCGCCAAGTAGGTCGTCGCGTTTTGGCAGAGCAACGTAGTTATTTACCCCTGCGTTTAATTGCCGGGGGCGTCATGCCAATTATCTTTGCAGCTGCCATCCTGAGTTTGCCACTTTTGATCGCTAATTTTACCAAAAACCCAGAATTGGCGAATATTGTTAACACTTATCTGAGTCCAAGCGGTTCTGGTTCTTGGATATATGCCCTGGTCTACATGATTTCTATCATTTTCTTTAGCTATTTCTATTCTTCGTTGATACTCAATCCAGTAGACGTAGCGCAAAACTTGAAGAAAATGGGTTCCAGTATTCCTGGCATTCGTCCAGGTAAAGCGACTAGTGAGTATATCGAGCGTGTGACAAACAGACTCACCTTTTTAGGTGCTATATTTTTGGGTTTAGTTGCGATTATTCCAACCGGCGTGGAAAGTGCTTTAGGAGTGCCAACCTTCAAGGGTCTGGGTGCAACCTCTTTGTTAATTCTGGTTGGTGTGGCAATTGAGACAGCTAAACAAGTCCAAACTTACGTCATCTCTCAGCGCTATGAAGGAATGGTGAAACAATAGTGACGCGATTAATCTTCTTGGGACCGCCTGGGGCTGGTAAAGGAACTCAAGCTCAAACCTTGGCTAAAAAGTTGAATATTCCCCATATTTCTACGGGCGATATATTAAGGCAAGCCATGAAAGAGCAAACTCCTTTAGGGATTAAGGCTCAAAGTTATGTTGATGGCGGTGAGTTAGTCCCTGATCAGCTAGTGCAGGAAATGGTGCAGGAGCGGTTAGAACAACCAGATATCAAGTCCGGTTGGATTCTGGATGGTTTTCCCCGCAAAGTTACTCAAGCAGTCTTTTTGCAGGAGTTACTGGAAAAAATGCATCAGCATGGCGAAAGGGTAGTTAACTTAGATGCACCAGATGAAGTAGTGGTAGCACGTTTACTTGGCAGAGGACGAAAAGATGACACTGAAGAAGTGATTCGTCGTCGGCTAGAAGTTTACCGTGCTGAAACTGCGCCTTTGATTGACTATTATCATGATCGCCAAAAACTCCTCACGATCAATGGTAATCAGTCCCAAGAAGAGGTCACTGCCGATCTTCAAAAGATAATAGCCTCTTAAAACAGCAGGCAGACAGAGGGAGAGGAAGAAAGACAAGAATAAGTATGTAGTTACCTCCTGCTTTCTTCCACTCTCAGCAAGGACTAGATCAATTTTAGCTAAGATATATTAATAAACTGTTGATATATTTCTCAAAGTATGTTCTCTTGCAGATGAAGCTGCTGCAACAGAACAGGAGATTGTTGAGTTGAGGAAAAAACAAATTGTCTAAGCAAGATTTGATTGAAATGGAAGGCACGGTTACTGAATCCTTGCCCAATGCAATGTTTCGCGTTGACTTGGACAATGGCTTTAACGTGCTGGCACACATTTCCGGCAAGATCCGCCGCAATTATATCAAGATTTTACCTGGCGATCGCGTCAAGGTAGAGTTAACTCCCTATGACTTGACAAAAGGCAGAATTACCTATCGATTACGAAAGAAGTAAATCGTATGTAGAGAATCTTACCATAAAACCAACTTTTTGGTGTTCCTCAGTTAGTAAACTGAAATTAATTTCCCTAAAAATGCTATAATTCAATATTTGGAGTCAATCAGAAAAGGCATGAAAGTTAGAGCCTCAGTCAAGAAAATTTGTGAAAAGTGTAACGTGATCAAACGTCGTGGTCGCGTAATGGTGATTTGTGTCAACCCCAAGCACAAGCAACGTCAAGGATAGTGCTCTTACCACCATCAGATTGGGGTAAGACACACATATCATCATTAAAACGAAAAGACGCGATTAATCACGTTTTTCCAACAATAATTGCGACAACAATAGGGAGAGATTAATTGTGGCACGTATTGCCGGAGTAGACCTTCCACGCGATAAGCGCATTGAAATTGGTCTGACTTACATTTACGGAATTGGATTATCACGGTCGCAAGAAATTCTAGCGGCTACAGGTGTAAATCCAGACATCCGTGTTAAAGAGTTAAGTGATGCCGATGTCGCAGCCCTGCGAGCAGAAGTAGAAAGCAACTATCAAGTTGAAGGGGATTTGCGGCGCTTGGAGTCTATGAACATCAAGCGCTTGGTTGACATTGGCACCTACAGAGGGCGTCGTCATCGCATGGGGCTACCAGTCAGAGGACAAAGAACTCGCACTAACGCTAGAACCCGTCGTGGGAGAAGGCAGACAGTGGCCGGTAAGAAGAAGGCACCAGGCAAATAATTTTGCAATGCTTGTTAATCAGAGCAAGTTTTACCTGAAATTAACTAAACAAATATGGCGAGACAACCAACTAAAAAATCCGGGAGCAAAAAGCAAAAACGGAACGTCCCCAACGGAATGGCCTATATCCAGTCTACTTTCAACAATAGCATTGTCACCATTACCGATCAAAATGGAGATGTCATCTCTTGGGCTAGCGCTGGTTCTAGCGGTTTCAAGGGAGCCAAAAAGGGAACTCCTTTTGCAGCACAAACTGCCGCTGAAAGCGCAGCACGTCGAGCGATCGATCAAGGGATGCGCCAAATTGAAGTAATGGTCAGTGGCCCAGGAGCAGGTAGAGAAACAGCTATCCGGGCACTCCAAGGAGCAGGACTGGAAATTACCCTAATTCGGGATATTACCCCGATTCCTCACAATGGTTGCCGTCCGCCTAAGCGTCGTCGAGTTTAATCATCAAAAATTAGACACTAAGGGCAAGAAGTTTCATCAAAAATAAGTCACCCGTCATGGATGCTTAGACTAGTAAAAGTGCAAACTGCCATTAGTAGAGCTTGTAAACTTCAGACGGCCGGGCCTACTCAAAGCGTATCAGTTCTTCCAGTAGGAAGAACCACTAAACTTTGGAAAACCCAAAATTTTATCAACACCTGTAAGCTCAATAGGAGTTTCAAACTCTATGTTGTGAGTTTGATAGACCTAAGCCTACAGGATATAAAGTCAATTCGGGAGGCAATTGATTTGCCTGCTAGCAGCACCTTAAAAGAAGGGAGGCTAATCCGTGGCGCAGTTTCAAATTGAATGTGTAGAGTCTAGTACTGAAGAAAGTCGGAGCCATTACAGTAAGTTTATTCTGGAACCTCTGGAGCGTGGTCAAGGAACAACTGTTGGTAACGCACTGCGGCGGGTTTTACTATCTAATTTAGAGGGTACAGCAGTCACAGCAGTGCGGATTGCAGGCGTTTCCCATGAGTTTGCCACAGTTCCGGGCGTGCGGGAAGATGTGCTGGAAATCCTCATGAAAATGAAGGAAGTCATTCTTAAAAGCTATTCTTCTCAACCTCAGATTGGTCGGTTGCTCGTTAACGGCCCAGCAACTGTTACTGCGGCACATTTTGATTTGCCCAGTGAAGTAGAAGTCATTGATCCGACCCAGTATGTAGCCACCCTAGCTGAGGGAGGCAAGCTGGAAATGGAGTTTCGGATTGAGAAAGGTAAAGGGTATCGCACTGTAGAGCGAGGACGTGAAGAAGCCACATCGTTGGACTTTCTCCAAATTGACTCAGTGTTTATGCCTGTGCGGAAAGTCAACTATAGTGTCGAAGAAGCCCGATTGGATGGCTCAATCACAAAAGACCGACTGCTGTTAGAAGTTTGGACTAATGGTAGTCTCTCTCCCCAAGAAGCACTATCCTCTGCTGCTGGCATTTTGGTAGATTTATTCAATCCATTGAAAGATATCTCCCTAGAACCAACAGATACAGGTTCAGACATTCCAGATGATCCAACTGCTCAGATTCCTATCGAAGAGTTACAACTTTCTGTGCGGGCTTATAACTGTCTTAAACGAGCACAAGTTAACTCTGTAGCAGATTTGTTGGATTACACCCAAGAAGACCTCTTAGAAATTAAGAACTTTGGTCAGAAATCAGCGGAAGAAGTGGTTGAAGCTTTGCAGCGACGCTTAGGCATTACCCTACCGCAGGAAAGAGGTTCTAAACACCCTTAATTAAAAACCGTTCGTACATTCAATAGTGCATAATTATGCGTCACCGTTGTCGCGTCAAGAAACTTAGTAAACCAACCGATCAGCGCCGTGCTTTGCTGCGATCGCTCGCTACCGAGCTGATCCGTCATGGTCGGATCACTACTACTTTGGTTAGAGCTAAAGTTCTACGAAGTGAAGTAGACAAAATGATTACCTTAGCCAAAGACGGTTCTTTGGCAGCACGCCGGGAAGCCCTTGGCTATATATTTGACAAACAACTAGTTCACGCTTTGTTTGAGCAAGCTCCCACTCGATATGGTAATCGTCAAGGAGGTTATACCCGCATCCTGCATACCGTACCGCGTCGCGGCGATAATGCTCAGATGGCAATTATTGAACTGGTCTAATCATAGTTTTGGATTTTAGTCATTATTCATTAGTCAGCGGTCTAGGATCTTCGACAAATGACAAAGCGCAAAGTCTGTAGCAAGATCCCGCAGGGTGTGCCGGAAATCGGCGAACAGACGCCAGATCGCACAAGTCGGAAAACCCGCCCAAGCGACTGGCTCAACTTTGTAAAAGATGACAAAAGACGAAATTTGTATGTTAGAAAGTCACCAGCCTCCACCGACTCACCGAGTAGCCCTGGTAATCCAATACCTGGGCACTCACTTTCATGGCTGGCAAAGGCAAAAGCAGCAGCGCACTGTTCAGGAAGAAATTGAAGCAGCGATCGCGAAAATTCTTGGATACCATGTCCCATTGCACGGTGCAGGACGTACCGATGCTGGAGTTCACGCCGCTGCTCAAATAGCCCATTTTGATGCGACAGGTTTAATCCCACCTCATAAATGGGCAACAATTCTTAACAGCTATCTGCCTCAAGATATATTAATAAGGGCTTCAGCAAGTGTAGATAATCGTTGGCATGCTCGCTTTAATGCAGCCTATCGACGGTATCGCTACACCATATACACTGAAGATCTACCGAACTTGTTCGTACAACCCTTCAGTTGGCATTATTATTATGATCCCTTGGATGAAGCCTTAATCCAAGCTGCCCTCAAACCGTTAATGGGAAAACATCATTTGGCTGCTTTTCATCGTGCAGGATCAAAGCGATCGCATTCCTGGGTAGAGGTACAAGCAGCAGAATGTTGTCGTAGTGGGTCATTTATCCATATAGAAATACAGGCAGATGGATTTTTGTATGGCATGGTGAGGTTATTGGTAGGGATGCTGGCACAAGTAGGCTCTGGTAAGCGATCGCTTACCAGCTTCACAGAACTCTGGAAAGAACAACGCCGGGAAGAAGTGAAACACGCTGCGCCTCCCCAAGGCTTGTGCTTATTACGCGTCGGCTATCCAGATTTTCCCTTTCCAAAAGAGATTTGGTACGAAACCCTGCCAAAGTTGGTTATTAGTCAAGAGTCGTTAGTCATTGGTCATTAGTAACGACAAATGACCAATGATTAACGAAAAACAGAGAAGTCTGAGCATCGGCTTCGGTATTCGGAACTTCAAAGACAAAGTGACAAAGGACAAACAACAATGAATAAAACATACCTTCCTCCTCAAGAATCCCTTGAGCGTGAGTGGTACGTAGTAGATGCTACTGACCAACGCCTTGGTCGTCTCGCCAGCGAAATCGCCCAGATCCTCAGAGGCAAAAAGAAAGCCGAATATACTCCTCACCTAGACACAGGTGACTTTGTTATCGTCGTCAATGCTGAAAAAATAGCAATTACAGGTAAAAAGCGCACCCAAAAGATTTATCGTCGCCACTCTGGTCGTCCTGGCGGAATGAAAACAGAAACCTTTGCCAAGCTGCAACAGCGCCTACCAGAAAGGATAGTAGAAGTCGCTGTTAAAGGTATGCTACCCAAAAATAGCCTGGGTAGACAGTTGTTCACCAAACTAAAAGTCTACGCTGGGCCCACTCATCCCCACGAAGCTCAAAAACCTAAAGAACTCAAAGTTAGTACAATTCCTGGAGCAGAAAATTAATGGTAGTAGCAGACGCTAATAGCGGTCGCGCCGTTTACTGGGGAACTGGTCGTCGCAAGTCCGCAGTCGCAAGGGTACGCTTGATTCCCGGTAACGGTCAACTGACTGTGAATGGGAAGGATGGAACCTTATATTTCCAATTCAACGCCAATTACCTTGGTGTCATCAAAGCACCTCTAGAAACTCTGGGACTGGAAAACGAATATGACATTTTAGTTAAAGCTGAAGGTGGTGGCTTGACCGGTCAGGCTGATTCCATTCGCTTGGGAGTTGCTCGTGCGTTGTGTCAACTAGATCCAGAAAACCGCTCACCTTTGAAGACGGAAGGCTATTTGACTCGTGATCCCAGGGCAAAAGAGCGGAAAAAATATGGTTTGCACAAAGCCCGGAAAGCACCTCAGTACTCCAAGCGTTAAACGATTGGGGATTAGGAATTGGGTACTGGGGATTGGGAAGAAGTTTGAAGAATTTCAATCTGCATTCCGAGCGCCCATTCACCCTTTGGGTGATGCCTCCGCCACGCCTTCGCAGCGCTGTCTCACCAATACCTAATCCCTAGTCTTGATTGAAAGCTGAAAGTTATAATTTATATAGATTCACCACACAAGGAAAAATGGCTAAATCTGATATTCATCCCAAGTGGTATCCAGAAGCTAAAGTTTACTGCAACGGTCAAGTTGTGATGACTGTTGGCTCTACCAAGCCAGAATTGCATGTAGATGTTTGGTCTGGAAATCATCCCTTTTATACTGGTACTCAGAAGATTATTGACACTGAGGGTCGAGTAGAGCGCTTCCTCCGCAAATATGGTATGAGCAGCACTCAAACATCTGGCGACGACCAAAAGAAAAAGTAGCGGGTTGGCTCTGCTGTTAACGACGGCCCTGCATCAGCTGGGTCGATTGTCATTTAATGCTCGAGCCAACTTGTTATTTTAAGGAGCGATCGCATTTGTCATGGCTGAAACATACCTGCTGGAGAAACTCAAATCCGTTGAACAAACCTTTAATGAATTGACTCGTCGGCTTGGCGACCCTGATACTGCTAAAAACCCTGATGAGTATCAACAAATCGCCAAGTCTCGTTCTTCATTGGAAGAGGTAGTAAATGCCTATGAAACTTGGAAAACTACCCAGGAAGACTTGATAGGAGCACGTCAGGTTTATAAAGAAGCTGCCAGCGACCCAGAGTTGCAAGAAATGGCAGCAATGGAAGTAGATGAACTTGAGCAAAAGCTGGAACATCTAGAGACTCATTTGAAAGTCTTGCTATTACCCCGCGATCCCAATGATGAGAAGAATATCATGTTGGAAATTCGCGCTGGTACGGGTGGAGATGAAGCCAGTATTTGGGCTGGCGATTTGATGCGGATGTACACTCGTTATGCTCAAACTCAAGGTTGGAAAGTTTCCTTGGTGAGCGAATCTCTAGGTGAAATGGGCGGTTGGAAAGAGGTCATACTGGAAATTAAAGGTGATAACGTTTATAGCCAACTAAAGTTTGAGGCTGGAGTGCATCGTGTGCAGCGTGTGCCGACAACTGAAGCTGGGGGACGGGTTCACACCTCTACAGCTACAGTGGCAATTATGCCAGAGGTGGATGATGTGGAAATCCACATTGATCCCAAGGATATTGAAATGACCACAGCTCGTTCTGGTGGTGCTGGTGGACAAAACGTCAACAAGGTAGAAACAGCCGTTGACTTGATGCACAAACCTACAGGAATACGTATTTTCTGTACGGAAGAACGCAGCCAGTTGCAGAACAAAGAACGAGCGATGCAAATTCTGCGAGCAAAGTTGTATGACATCAAGTTAAGCGAACAACAAGAAGCTGTTACTTCCATGCGGCGATCGCAGGTTGGTACAGGGTCGCGATCAGAAAAAATTCGCACATACAACTATAAAGATAACCGCGTTACTGACCACCGCTTAGGTCAAAACTATTCTCTTAACCCTGTCTTAGAAGGCGACTTAGAAACAGTTATCCAATCTTGTATATCTCAAGATCAGCAGGAGCGTTTAGCAGAGTTAGCGACTTCCGGTGCTGCTAATTAATTGTCACTATTAAACTACTTGAAAAACCGCTTGTCGTTCTGTTGCATTCAACATACGCAAGTGGTTTTCTAATTTAGTATCGAGTGTATTTTCTATTTCACTAGGATAGTTATAGTAGGCAAATTCGTACTGCATGAGGTGATTTAACTTCGCCCATTCTTTTAAATTTTGGCAACAATAAATTAAATTTTCTACTTCCCTTCGCCAACGCGCAAAAATCCGGTAGCTGAAAAAGCTGCTGCACACGTTACATTTTGCATCCCAGAAAGAAATACATACCTGATGCTTCAGGTGATGGATTTTTTTGATTTGCTTAACATCGTAACCTTTCGCTTTCAGGGCTTCTTTGGCTTCTGATTTAGAAATATCCCACTGTTCTGGTTTAATTTTATTAGCGGCTATGAGATTTCTACCTTTGCGGCGATATTGATTAGTTTTGTGTAGCTTGCGAAACATGATGCACCTTCGATATTATTTGTTCGCAGCAATAACTAGCTACTAGCTGAGCCGCCGTAGCAAACTAATAGGCTAAAAATGGCTGCGATCGCCTACTTATAAAATTATTACTGTAGTTGTCATCTTAAAACTTAAGATGATTAGTTTAGTACTAAAACATAAGGCTGTCAATATAAAAGTAAACTTGTAGTATTGAAAGTAAACTTGTAAATACGTTGGCTAGCTAAACAAGTAGTGAATATCGAAAGCAGAAAAAAACTGATTGAAATCATTAAACTGGCTCGTGGTTCAATGAGTCAGCGATCGTTTGGTAAGCTTTTGGGAGTTTCTGCTACTGCTGTTCAGATGTGGGAAAAAGGTGTGAAAATACCAGATACGGAAAATTTGGCTCAAATCGCATCAAGAGCAGGCTACACAATGGAAGAGTTACTTAGTTGCTTGGATGGCAAACCAATTCCAGAAACCTCAGACTTAAGTTTGATTCTCAGACAAATTCAGCACATGCCTCTGAGCCAAGTAGCTCAAATCGTTCAAGCTGCGGCAGATAGGTTAGCCGCTGTTGCTGAAGCATCTGGGGATGAAGCCAAAGCAAGTTGAATTAGAAAATTGATAAAAATTAGTGAAAACAAATAGCGTTTTTTATCGGCTGTTTCAAGAATTTCCTAGCATCTTTTTTGAACTCATTGGCAAATCTTCAGAAGCAGCTAACGTTTATCAGTTTTCATCAGTTGAAATCAAACAAACAGCGTTAAGAATTGATGGTACTTTTCTTCCTACACAAACAGACGACAACCCAATTTACTTTGTTGAAGTACAGTTTCAAGCAGATAGAGAAATTTACTCACGACTATTTGCAGAAATCTGTTTATACCTCCGTCAGAATTAACCACAGAATAACTGGGCTGCTGTAATTTTATACCCAAGCCGAAGTATAGACATAGGAAAAATCAAACACTATCGTGAGTTCTTTGCTAGCCAGCGAGTCAGATGTATTTATCTGGATGAATTAGGTGAAGCTACATCGCTACCAATTGGTATTGCAACTCTCAAATTAGTAATTGCATCTGAAGATACGGCAATTACACAAGTAAGGGATTTAATAGAACTAGAGAAGAGATTAACTCGCAACTGCAACAGCAGCAATTATTACGATTAATTGAGACAATTTTGGTTTATAAGTTTCCAACGATGAGTAGGAAGGAAATAGAGATAATGTTTGGATTAAGCGAGTTGAAACAAACGCGAGTTTATCAAGAAGCCTTAGAGGATGTTTGAAAAGTTTTCTTGTTGATAGCAAAACGTTCTAGATCCCCCTAAATCCCCCTTAAAAAGGGGGACTTTAATTCCGGTTTCCCCCCTTTTTAAGGGGAGCCAGCGCGGTCTTCTCCCAAAGGGAGAGGCTAGCGCCAAGGGGGTTTCCACGCCACTCCCCACAACGGATAGCGCAGCGTAAAGCCTTCTGTTCGAGAGGCTTCGCCTTAAGCGAAGCCATGCCGCAGGCTTTACGGCATGGCTTCTCTACTTTGAGGCTGCGCCAACGCTGAGAGCGAGTCTTGTCTGCGACACGCTGCGCGAACGAGCGTCGGGAACCTCCGCAAGGGGGTGGCTCCCCATGAGCGACTGGCGTGGGCTAGGGGGGATCAACAAGTGCCTAAAATCACAGGTAACTACTTTTCAAACAACCTCTTAGAAGAAGGTGAGGTATAGGCAAGTTAAAAGCAGTAATGCCAATGTTAGCGGCAGGGTTAACTGTAGAACAGATAGCACAAGCTTTAGATTTGAGTGTTGAAGAAGTGCAGCAGGCATCACAACAGCAATCTTCGTGATCCTGTCAGATCTCGCTCAAAATGACTATCGCAAAACATTTTGGACAAGGAATACAGGTAATATTTGGATTAAGTTGAGTCAAATAAGACGAGAGTGTGTTCACCAAGGCACATAAGAAAGCGATCGCAAAGCCAAAATACCATAGTTGTTAGTATTGGGGTTGACTGTTGCATAGATAGTACAGGTTATAAATTTTGAATATAAAAAGTCAGGCAAATGTCCCAAAATCAGTCTTAAGGTTGATGTGATAAAACTTAGATTTATGAACTAAAAACTCCGTCTCTATCTCCCCGGAATTTCCTGTACCAAATTTGTAGTTAAATTTTGTTAAGATTAGACACGGCGTTAGCAACTTCCTCCCAACAACCATTCCCCACTCCCTACCTGAGAGAAACTTGATGCTGCGACTAGAACATATCAATAAAATATACCCCACCGGCGAAGTTCTCAAAGATATCAACTGGGAAGTTAAACCAGGCGATCGCATTGGCTTAGTCGGTGTCAACGGTGCTGGAAAATCTACCCAACTCAAAATCATCACAGGGGAAATTGAACCCACGGCTGGCGAAATTATTCGTCCTGCCAGCTTACACATAGCCTACCTTAATCAAGAGTTTGAAGTAGATCCTAGCCGCACTGTTAGAGAAGAATTTTGGACAGTCTTTAAAGAAGCCAATCAAGTACAGCTATCTTTAGCGCAGATACAGCGCGAGATGGAAACGGCTACCCCAGAGCAACTAGATAAACTAATTGACAAATTAGATCGTTTTCAGCGCCAATTTGAAGCCTTGGACGGCTATGGCTTAGACGCACGCATCGGTAAAATTTTACCAGAGATGGGGTTTGGGCTAGAAGATGGCGATCGCCTCGTCAGTGCTTTTAGTGGTGGTTGGCAAATGCGGATGAGTTTGGGTAAAATTCTCCTGCAAAAACCAGATTTATTGCTGCTGGACGAGCCTACCAACCACCTGGATTTAGAAACTATTGAGTGGTTAGAAAATTACCTTAGAGGGCTGATTACTCCAATGGTAATAGTCTCCCATGACCGGGAATTTCTTGACCGCCTCTGTACTCAAATTGTGGAAACTGAACGTGGTATTTCCGCTAGTTACCTTGGCAATTACTCGGCATATTTACAACAAAAAGCCGAAAATCAATCAGCACAACTTAGTGCTTACGAACGCCAGCAAAAAGAACTAGAAAAACAGCAAACTTTTGTTGATAGATTTCGCGCTAGTGCTACCCGCAGTACCCAGGCAAAAAGCCGGGAAAAGCAACTGGAAAAAGTCGAGCGCATCGAAGCACCCATAGCTGGTGTCAGAACTTTGCACTTCCGCTTTCCCCCTGCACCCCGCAGTGGACGCGAGGTAGTACAAATTAAAGACTTGACTCATGTCTATGGTGATAAAATTTTGTTTCTGGGAGCGAATCTCTTAATTGAAAGAGGCGATCGCATTGCTTTTCTTGGCCCCAATGGTGCTGGAAAATCCACACTTCTGCGCGTCATCATGGGTATGGAAAAAGCTACAGAAGGTATTGTCCAATTAGGCGATCACAACGTTATTCCTGGTTATTTTGAGCAAAATCAAGCTGAAGCTTTAGATTTGAAGAGAACTGTTATGGAAACTATCCATGATGAAGTTCCTGACTGGAAAAATGAAGAAGTCCGCACGCTTTTAGGACGGTTTTTATTCACTGGCGACACCGTATTTAAGGCAGTTGGGGCATTGAGTGGGGGAGAAAAAGCTCGTCTAGCATTGGCAAAAATGCTCTTACGTCCTGCGAACTTACTAATTTTAGATGAGCCGACAAACCATTTGGATATTCCAGCTAAAGAAATGTTGGAAGAAGCTCTACAAAACTATGATGGTACGGCAATTGTGGTTTCCCATGACCGTTATTTTATCTCTCAGGTAGCTAACAAAATCGTAGAAATTCGCGATGGCGAATTCCGCGTCTACTTGGGAGATTATCATTACTATCTCCAGAAAATTGCCGAAGAAAAAGAACAAGCAAAGTTAGCCGCAGTAGCAGCCGAAAAAGCAGCTAAAAAAGCTGCAAAAGCTACGAAATCTAGCACGAAACGGAAATAAGTAATTAGGAAATGGGTAAGTAGTAGTGCTGAAGCGCTACTACTAAGTAATCCCTGACTTATTTGCGATCGCAAATAATATAAAAAAATTACTAAATTTTAAAAACTATCTAAAAAAACAGCAAGCCCTTCAGAAAAGAAGTTAATAAGCAGAAATTCACTTGCGGCAGGGATTAGCAATGGTATCATTCGGGTATTACAAAAAGTAAAGGGCAATTTTACTATGACCAAAGCACCTGTTGCTCCTGTGGTGCTAGTCATTTTAGACGGATGGGGCTACTGCGAACAGACGCGAGGAAATGCTATTGTCGCGGCTCAAACTCCGATTGTGGAAAGCTTATGGGCAGCTTACCCACACACCCTCATCTGCACATCAGGAAAAGCCGTAGGGTTGCCAGAAGGACAAATGGGCAACTCGGAAGTTGGTCATTTGAACATTGGCGCTGGGCGAGTAGTACCGCAAGAATTAGTACGCATCTCAGATGCGGTAGAAGACGGTTCTATTGCCTTAAACCCAGCACTTGTCAAAATCTGTCAGGAAGTTCGCTCTCGGAATAGCAAGCTGCATTTAGTAGGACTTTGTTCTGAAGGTGGAGTACATTCGCACATCACCCATCTATTCGGACTACTAGATTTAGCCAAGAACCATCAAATTTCCGAAGTTTGTATCCACGCCATCACTGATGGTCGTGACACCGCCCCAAAAGATGGTGTAAAAGCAATAACGCTCCTGCAAGACTATATAGACCGTACAGGAATTGGGCGCATAGTTACCCTCAGCGGTCGCTATTACGCGATGGATCGCGATCACCGCTGGGATCGGGTCAAACGCGCTTATGACGTGATGACACAAGATGGTGCAGGTGATGGTCGAAAGGCTTTAGAAGTTTTGCAAGCATCTTACGCCGAAGGGGTAAACGACGAGTTTGTTCTCCCAGCCAGAATTGCTCCTGGTGCAATAGAACCAGGAGATGGGGTAATATTTTTCAACTTCCGCCCCGATCGCGCCAGACAACTAACTCAAGCTTTAGTCAGTCCCAACTTTAACGCCTTTGAAAGACAGCCAATCACGCCGCTGTCGTTTGTCACGTTTACTCAGTACGATTCAGACTTACCTGTGGCTGTAGCTTTTGAGCCTCAAAATCTGAGTAATATTCTGGGAGAAGTAATAGCCAACCACGATCTCAAGCAGTTCCGCACCGCCGAAACTGAAAAATACGCCCATGTCACCTATTTCTTCAATGGTGGTCTAGAGGAACCTTTTGTCGGAGAAGACCGAGAACTGGTAAGCAGTCCGATGGTAGCAACTTACGACAAAGCCCCGGCAATGTCAGCACAAGCAGTTACAGATGTAGCGATCGCCGCAATTCAAAAAGGTATCTACTCCTTAGTTGTGATTAACTATGCCAACCCAGACATGGTAGGGCATACTGGTCAAATTGAAGCTACGATTATGGCAATTGAAACAGTGGATCGCTGTTTGGGCCGCCTCGTTGAGAGCATTGTCAAAGTCGGTGGTACAACAATTATTACTGCTGACCACGGCAATGCAGAGTATATGCTAGATGATAAGGGTAATCCTTGGACAGCTCACACCACCAACCCAGTCCCCTTAATCTTGGTGGAGGGCGAGAAAGTCAAAATCCCCGGACATGCTACTAATGTCGAACTGCGAAGCGATGGCAAGCTATCCGACATTGCTCCCACGATTCTGGAGATTTTACAACTACCTCAGCCACCAGAAATGACAGGGCGATCGCTGCTTGTAGCAGCAGAATATGACTTGCAACGCACTCGTACTCCCGCACAAGTTGGGCTGTAAAAATAGTTAGGAGTTAAAAGTTAAGAATCACAAATCAAAACTTTTCTAACTCCTAACTCCTGTTTCCTGTCTCCTGTCTCCTGTCTCCTCCGTTTTGAAACTTCTTATAAATGAGATTGCTACCATGACACTTACTAATATCGTGCAAGGCATTTGGGCATTTTCCGCCATAGGTTTAATTGTCTTAGTATTACTACATAGCCCCAAAGGTGATGGCATTGGAGCTATTGGCGGACAAGCCCAGTTATTTAGCAGCACCAAGAGCGCAGAAAATACATTGAACCGAGTTACTTGGGCGCTTACAGTTATTTTTCTTGGTTTAACAGTCGTTTTGAGCGCCGGTTGGCTACCTAAATAAGAAAGGGAAATAGGGAAATGGGAAATAGAACTCAATACCCAAAACCCAACACCCTCAGAAATTTAATTAAATGGCGGTCATTAGCAGCTCTTGCCTTGGCTATTGGCACAGGGCTGCTACTCATTTTGGCTAATCTCCAATTGACCAATGCTTTGACAAAAGCATATTTATATGATGGAGAATTCAGAAATTCTCTTTCTCTCTCCCCCCTTCTCCCTCATCCTCTCCCACCCACACTAACGCAGTGGCAAGATAATACAAACAGCGGTGACTACTTTTCTCAAATCACAAAAACCCAAATAGGTTATTTAATTTGGTCGCAATTTCCTATTAGAGTTTACGTAGAACCACCAAAAATCGTTAGCGAAAAACAGGCTCAAGCATGGGCTAACTGTGTTTTGCAAGCTGTTCAAGAGTGGAGTACTTATTTGCCTTTGAAAGTAGTTGAACAGCCAGAACTTGCTGATATTAAGATCTTACGAAAAACGCCACCTCTTGAGATTTCCCGTGGCGACAATGTTCCCCGTGCGCGTTCTGCATTAACCAGCTACGAGTTATACCTCAGCAATAACAAAGTTTTATCTCATCGCTTCACCATATTGCTGAGTCCTACCCAAACTGGTAACTATCTCACCGCTGCTGTCCGCCACGAATTCGGTCATGCACTGGGAATTTGGGGCCATAGTCCGCTAGAAACCGATGCCCTATATTTTTCCCAAGTTCGTAACCCACCGCCTATTTCTCCCAGAGATGTGAACACCCTGAAACGGGTTTATGAACAGCCAACAAATTTGGGATGGTCTTTACAAAGTCCTGAGTCTTGATCTGTGCTTATAATAAACATCTACCGCTTTGATATCAAAAATAGTTCTTACTTTTTCTAAGCTCTGCGACTTAAAGGTAGAGGTCGCTGTGTTAAAACTTCTCTATAAAGTTCTTCCAACTGAGTAACATTCTTACTGAGGGTATAACGGTCTAATACACGCTGTCTAGCTTTTTGCCCTAGTAGTGTTGTTAATTCAGGATGGTCTTGGCAGACTGGTAAGAGAGTTCTTAATTGCGATCGCACTGTCTTAGTATTAAGAACTATACCTGCTCCTTTTTCCAATACTTCTCCATCAGCACCTACATCTGTGGCTAAACAAGCTAGCCCACACGCCATTGCTTCTAATAAAGATAGCGAGAGACCCTCTACCAATGAAGGCAAAATAAATACATCTGCGCCCCGCAAAATTTCGATGCGTCGGTCTTCGTTAGCAACAAATCCTAACCAAATAATACCGTATTCCCAATTATAAAATGGTTCTAAAGAAGATTTCAAAGGGCCATCGCCAACAATTAGCAACTTACTATCAGTCGCCATTTCTGACTGCTTCCAAGCCCGCAAGAGGGCTTCGATATTTTTCTCTGGGGCTATGCGACCTTGATAGACAAACAAGCGTTCGGCTTTAAATTCTGCTTTGACTTTAGAAGTTCCAGGAGAATACTTGTTAGCATCAACACCGTTGGGAATTACGGCAATGTTTTCTTCTCGTACACCCATACGTGCTAATAATTCGCGCTGAATTTGGGAAAATACAATTACGCGATCGTAGTTAACCAAAAAAGGCGCGTATAGCTGATAAGCCAAAAGTTGTGTGCCCGAAATCAGTTTTGCCCCTTTGCCAGCAAACGGTGTGTGAAAAGTGGCAATTAGAGGCAAATTCAGCTGTTCACATATTTCTGGTAAAACAAAATCAAGGGGAGATAGAGTCAAAGAAGCATGGACTACATCCGGCTTGATTTTTCGTAGCGACTGGGTTAAAAGTTTGGTCGCTTTAAAAGTAGGAATTGTATAAACCTGGGACTTATAAATGAAGGGTAAGGAAACCTCCTGGAAGTTTGGCCAGTTGTCTGGTTCCGATTCTTCTTGAGCGAAGTGAAGAAAGCTAACTTGGTGTCCCCGGTCTAACAAGGCATTTGTAATTTCTCGACTGTAAGTGACATTACCGCAAAAGGGTGATTTTTTTCCAATCCAGGCTATACGCATTCTTTATTAGCTATAAGAAAAGCGAGTTTTATCTATTCAGTTTTGTGTTTTTTGTTGTCTTTTTTATCATGCTGTACTTGCTAGTTTTTTAGTTATGATAAATTACTGCCACACGCTAGCTCAAAAATCTGATTTTTCAGATGTTTAAACTAATGGACTTACAGTTTTATTTACTTTACTTATAAGTTGTTCATTTTATACATATAAACAACTTATTCTGACTAACGTCAGATTAATTTCCAGCAAGTATGCGATAAATTATTATTCACCTAAGTCTACCATGAACACAAAATCTTTAAGTAAAAAGGTAATGAATAATAATTCTTGTTAGCTGATAACTATTCTTGTGAGTTATACCAGGTTAATATACCTCCTAAAAAGACGATCGCAGCTAATCCTAGAAAAACAGCCTGTAATCCCACAAAAGTTTCTGCTATGCCTGCTAATGCCAAAGGTAAGGATAGAGCAATATTAATCACATTATTTTGCAGACCAAAGACTTTTCCACGCATTTCTGGCGGGGTTTCTGTTTGGATAGCGGTTTGCATGGGAATACCTATTAGTGCCCCAAAGATACCCACCAGGGCCACTAATAGCAGGACTACCCAAAGATGCGTTGTAAATATTGATAGACCAATCAGAGATCCTGCCATACCTAAACAACCACACAGACTTAATTGGCTATAAGAGAAGCGTTGCCCAAATTGACCAAGAATTGTTGCTCCAGCAGCAATGCCAACGCCGCCAGCTGCTAGTAAAAAGCCGAACTGGGAGGCTTTTAAATGAGGAATTACTTCTGCCATCCGAACTGCTAGAACAGTTAATGCTGCAAACACAGAAAATAAGATGATCAGTTGAAGCAAGGCATTGCGGACACGATAATTTGCTTTGAGGTAGCCAAAACCGTCCCGCAGGTCAGAGAATACGTGAGGGAATTCTGTTTCGGGAGCGTGAGATTTTTCCTTAGTTGCCAAAAGAAACAAAATTAATCCAGCGATCGCATAACTGCCACCTACTAAAAGTTCTTTACCTAGTCCACCATTACCACCGAGTTGCAGCCAAATTTGATCAGCGATCGCCAATAGCGGTTCTCCCACAGCAAAGCCAACAATCACCGATGCCATCATTGTCGTTGTGTAAAGGGAGTTAGCAGAGAGTAAATGCTGTTCTTCTACTACTAAGGGAATTGCTGCCTGTTCTGCTGGTGCAAAAAACTGTGTCAGTGTGGAAACTAAAAAAGTTACACCCAAGATGATGCCAAAACTGAGTGGTAACATTCCTATGGGTTTCCAATCATGAGTCAACCATAGTAGGAAAGGAATTGCTAAAACCAGGATGCCACGCCAAGCATTTGTTGCCACCAACACAGCTTTTTTCGACCAGCGATCTACAAACACACCAGCGACAGAACCAAACAGCACAGCAGGAATGGTAAAAGCCATCATTAATGCTGACACCCAACCACTAATACTCTGATTGCCTGTTTGAAACTGACTATGAATCAAGCCAATCATCAGTACCAAATATACTTTATCAGCAAGTTGGCAAAAAACTTGACCACCCCAAAGAGCCAGGAAATTGGGATTTTTTAATACGGGTAAAAACCCTAAATGTTTTACATTTCCTGATGAAGCTTTTCCATCAGAACCAGACCCATCTAATTTCGGTGGTTCTTTTTCTGAGGTAGTTGTTACTGGTATTTGCTCATTGCTATCTACCTCAGCAGTATTTAATTGATCGTTAGATTGTTTTTCTGATTGACTTGGAACATCAGTTTTCGGTATTTCTGCCGTCCAGTTTTTATCGTTCTTAGAAACGTCTTTTGGAGACATTTCCTGGCTATGGATTTGACTGGGTATTGACTTGGGAACAGCACTCAAGTGATTGGTTACGGTAGGATCTGATGCTCTATTCTGTTTTTTGGCGTAGCTGGGTGACAAAGGCAGGATTCTTTTATCCAAATCAGATGGTTGCATCATGGTTGGCAGCAAAATAAGAGTCGATTAAGGTAGCAGAGCGAATAGGGCGACCTAAATGATACTGAGTATACTGGCGCAAAATATGCTCAACAGATAACCAGCCATAATCTTTGGCTGCATCCATTTGCATTATCTCTGGTTGCGACAGCTGCTGGAGCATTGCCAGTTCTATGGCACTCAAACGACAAGAAATCACAGGTATTTCTTGCCGATGGACAACAACTGTTTGATAAGCAGGTTTTGGAAGCGATGAGGTAATGGAGTGATTAAGTGGTTGAGGAAAAGATGAATTTCCGTGTGTCCCTCTCTCCTCTTCTCCCTGTCTTCTTGATCGTTCCCAGTTCTCTAAGCAAACCGTTCCACCAGCAGGGATGCTAAATCCTACCTGCCAGTTGGGGTCTGTAAAATCTGGCGTTAGGGGGCGCTGAGTTAGGCAACAGACTTGTACTTGAGGCGTTAGTCCTGCCAAAGCTAAAAGGTGAAATACCGCATGAGCTAGGTAAGCTAAGATGCTAGATATTTCCGTCTTGGGCAATGTCTCCAAGCGGCTGAGATGTTCATTGAGTATTTCATAAAGTTCTTCTTGGGGTTGTTCGCTCAAAGCTTGGCACAAAACTATTTCTGCTAAATACTGACTAGCAGCCAGTTTTCCTAAGTCTTTAGCTAAACCTGGATAAGTTTTTAACGTCTGTGCTTGAGTAATTTTATCAAGCGATCGCCCTTTGGCAATCAATAGTTCATTTACTACAAACATCCCACTCCTACCACCAAGGCTGGAGTTATGCTTACGTGCCCCAGGAGCAACTGCTCGAATCAGACCAAATTCTCGTGTCAAAATAGTCACTATTTTATCCGATTCTCCTAGCGCCTGGGTTTTGAGATTAATTCCAGTTGCTTTGTAGGTTCTACTCATGAGTCATTAGTCATTAGTGAGCCAGCGCGGTGAGTCTAAACTGCAAAGAGTTGAATTGCCAGCGTCGGGTTAATAGCGTAGCGGTAGCAAGTTATCATACCCCTGCGGAGAAGCAAGCTGTAGCGTCTCGCAGAGAGCGTCTAGCTGCGCTTTCCTCCAACGAACAGAATTTCTCGCAGGGAGATGCCTGTAGGGCTATAGGGCGAACGGAGTTTCCCGACTCAAAGCAAGTGGCGTTTTTGTAACCCAGGTGACTAGCGCTAGCACTGGCGCAAGCCTCTCATAAAGAAGCGGGGCACTCTTAGCGCACAGCAGTAGCCAATCATCAAGCATCACGAGCGTCATCTGTATGGGGCATTAGTCATTGGTGAGCTAGTGTAATCTTCTCTACGAGAAACTGCACCTTTTCTACGGAACGCTATGCGAACGCGGAGCGTCTCGTAGAGAAGGGATTTTCACCATGAACAACTGGCCTTAGTGTCAGCGTCAAGCCTGCGGCATAGCTTCTCTACAAGAGGCTGCACCAACGCTTAGAGCGACGTAGCGCAGGCGGAAACCGCCGTAGACGCCCAGAAGGCGGCTTGTCGGAGACATCTGAACTTTGTAACAGAGGAGAGTCACCCGAAGGATCATTAGGTTGAGGACGAAGAACAAATGACATTGATATTCAAACGGCTTACCGTTTCCCGTGTAAAATAGCGTCTTCGCAAGAGATAGCTAAGGTAGGAAAGAGAACAAAAGACAAGTAACTATTCACTCTTTTCCAGATTATCGCGCTGGCGGATCAAATCGATACCACGAGATGTACCTAATCTAGTAGCGCCCGCTAAGATTAAGTCTAGGGCTTGATTAACGGTGCGAATCCCACCTGATGCTTTAATGCCTACCCTTTCTTTTGCTACTTCCTTCAAAAGTTGTACATCTGCAACGGTAGCTCCACCATTCCAACCTGTACTGGTTTTTAAGAATGCCGCTCCCGCTTCCATAGATATTTCAGCTGCAAGTTTTTTCTCTGCATCCGTCAACAGGTTGGTTTCTAAAATTACTTTAATAGTTTGCCCTGTCGCTTCACAAATTTCGGCAATCTCTCGGTGGATTTCTTCTGTTTTGCCAGCTTTCAACCAGCCCAGATTGATTACCACATCTAGCTCAGTGGCTCCACTGTCTGTCGCTTCTTGAGCTTCATACAGTTTGACTGTTGAAGTCGTCGCACCAGCGGGAAAACCAATAACCGTACATACTTTTGGTTCTTTACCATGCAGAAGTTCGACTGCTTGTTTTACATAAGCGGGGTAAAGACAAACCGCCGCAAAATTAAATCTGTATGCTTCTTCACACCATTGCTCAACCTGCTCTGGGGTAGCTGTTGGCGTTAACAGGGCGTGATCAATAAATGGCGCAATATCAATTTCTGGATAGTCTGCTGCCATCGTTTCTTCTGCCAGTGATTGATTATTAAACTTTATAAAAAATTAAAACATTTCTTATATATATATTAAACCATATTTGTTACTAGTTTATCCTGAAAAGATTCTGGTGACTTAGTGTTGTATGAGGGTTTTCCAGATATTCTAGAATGACTGTGAGTATTTGAGTTCATAATTAGGCGATCGCCAGCCTAGGAAGCTAAGCAGTTTTTTTCTCGCTAGATGCTAAGAAGTCAAGAATAGTTTGAGCTAACGCCTTTGATGCCAAATATGGCACGCCATTACCAATAGTTTTAAACATATTCGTGAGCGACATCTGCCCTGGAAGCACAAAATTTGCAGGTAAAGATTGTATTGCTAAAGCTTCCGCCACAGAAATTCGACGAATTTTATAGGGATGCAAATGTACTTCATTATTTCCATAGCAAGCTGTTGGAGAGTAGCGCCATCTGTGCAAACGTTTGAAAGACTTCTTAGAATCATCTCCTTCATCAACAGCAGCAAATTTTGTGATGCCTGCTCTTGGTTTAAAATAATGTTCAGCATTCGGATGCTTCATCACATCATTTTTTCTAAACCAATATTCAACAGTTAGTTCTTGAGGGATGCCATCAGGACAATCCACTATAGAATCTGCTTTAAAAGGTTCGCACTTATGCCAAGGGTAGGAAAAAACTTTTTCTTTAGGATACAAAATGTGATTTTCCCAAGGAAAAACCCCTTCAGGTAGTAACTGTTCACTACCAATTTCTATATTTATATCCTGGATAAAATCATTGTGGAAGCCAACAAGAATAATTCTATCTCTATCTTGGGGTACACCAAATTCAATAGCATTAATTAAGCGTTCTGTTAATATATAGCCTGCTTGCTGTAACTGTTGCTTCAGTGATTCAAAGAATAAACGATGCTTTTTTGTTTTCCATAAACCCTTGACATTCTCAAATAAAAAGAAATCTGGAAGATTACGACAAATTAATTCAATATACGAAGCCGAAAGTTTGCCATTATCTCCTAAATGTCCTCTATTTTTCCCACCAATAGAAAAATCAGGACAGGGAGGCCCACCAATAAAACCTACAATAAAATTAGACTTGCGACAGTGTTTTACTAACTCCTCAAAACCTTGCCCTTGTATTCCTTGAGTAAGTTTGGTTACGTCTCCCGCTTCTCCGTCATGGTATCCGTATTCTGGCAATGTTAGGTTGAGAACCTTCCGTGAATATCGGTACGCTCCCATGAATGGGGAGAAAATTTCATTGACATAAACAATATTAAAACCGCAGTTTTCAAAACCTAAATCTAAAAAACCTGAGCCAGCAAAAAAGGAGAAGATGCAAGGGCGAACACTAGTCATTATTCTCAGCTGATTTCTAGCTTCACACAAAAAAGGCGCTAGGAAAAACTTTGCGCCTTTGCGCGAGATTATCCAACCGCCTTCTCAGCACAAACTACTTCAACCTGCTGTGCTTCTGGTAATAAACGCTTTACGCCTTGCTTAACAAACCCTTGCAGAAAAGCCATCTGCTGATTTTGCTGAAATACCTTTTGCAAAGTTTGTCGCAACTTATCCAAATTCAAAGCGTTTCCCGAATCTATAGCTACTTCCTGTTGTTGGAAATACTCAATTAGACTTAACCCTGCTACTCTGGTTAGATAAGCGGCACTTACTCCCTGCACCACGCCACCAGCAACAAAGGTGACGGCGTTACTTTTAAGGACAGTACCAACAGCCTTTGTAGAAAGTTCCACTAAACCGAGTTTCAGCATTAAACTTCCCATTGTTCCAGCAACAGCTTGCGCCTGTTCTAGGGAAAATTTCTGCTGGTATATATTGCCTAAATCCATTATCATCTGGGCATTAATAGCCGCCGTTGCCAAGATGTCAAGTGCTGGGACTGGGTTAGCAAAGGCAGCAGCAGCAGCTATCCACTGATATTGTTCTATAACTGGGGTGGCGCGATCGCGTCTGGTTTCATTCAGCCAGCTTTTCGCCTCAGCTTTTAGCAATCTGGCTTTTCTCATGGTAGTTACCCACACCAGGCGTTGTCCTTGGTGTGCTAAAACTTCGCCTAATTGCTGTGTCAATTGCTGGATATCTGGCGTTGGTTGTTCCAGCCATTCTTGCATAGAGCCATCAGCCTCATGCTTCCGTACTTTGATGGGAATGGGAGAAACCGCAGTTGCGACGACATTTCCTTGAAGCCGCTGTTTTAATGACAGCAAGATGCTGGCGCGTTCATCTACTAAATACTGGTCTTGTTTGTTAAAAACTAAGATTGTGGGCTGATTGGCTGCCTTTAGCTGCTGTAGACTTTGAAATTCTGAGTCTGTCAAATCACCGTTTGTCACGAACAAGACAAAATCAGATTTTGCTACTTCTGCTAAAACAGCTGCATCTGACATATCACCTGCTTCTCTAAACAAAGGTGCTGTCTCTTGAAAGTTAACTTTTGCGTGAATTTCTTGGCAACTGCTAGACTTGAGCACTTGAATTAAAGCGCTTTTCCCTACGGATTTACCGCCAGTAACAGCTAGTTTAATTTCTTGCCTGTCTAATTCCAACGGCAATTCGGCAATTTGTTTTTGCAGTGTCTCTAAGGCTGTGTGGTTTTCTGCTTCTTGTGCCAGTTGGTTAATTACAGCTTCAGCTTTGGCAATCGCACTTTCCACGGTTGACCGATCCACAAGCATACCATCTAGCTGTTCTAAACTGCCTTTCGGGCGATTTTGCTGTAATAACCATAAACCACCGCCAACAGCTAAGGTGCTCAATAAACTAAACTCACCCAGCTGTACTATTGAATGATGCCAACTTTCTAGCATCCACAGAAAAAAGGACAGTCCCAGTCCTCCTACTAAAATTGGTCGCTGCAACTTCACAACCATGTTTCTCCGCCCTTTTTGGAAGGTTCCTACTTCAGAATAGATCAAAATAAAACAAAATCCCCCAACCTTTACAGATTGGAGGAATTTGTTTGATCTTTTATTTGGTGGCGGGAAGTGGATTTGAACCACTGACCTTCGGGTTATGAGCCCGACGAGCTACCAGGCTGCTCTATCCCGCGTCGTTTCTTGACTTTTCTAGTTTAACCCAAAGTCAAAAGTTTGGCAACTACAAAAACGATAATTCACCAATAACTTCTAAACGCTTGTATTTTCCTAAAGTCATAAACTTTTCTGACAAACTTTCTGCCGCACTAGGACTAATCCAGCCCATTTGCTGGAGCAAGTGGATAGCAACGGCATATTTTGCTCTTTTTGCCCCATCCATGACTTTAATCGCCAATCCCATACCCTCCCCAAGTCTACCAATGCACTGCACGCCTTCAGCACCGGCTTTACTTACTAGTTCTCCTGGAGTTAAGCGCATCAATTCCGTATCAAATTCTCCATCTCCTGCCACCATAGCTGGGTGATGAGTCATAGCACGGACAATACGCTCCATATCTAAATTGGTACTAGAAGCTAGCAGAGCATATAAAGACGCCATGTGACCGAGTTGCATCAAATAGGTTGGTGCGCCACAATCGTCATGAGCGCTGATAAATTCTTCTGCTGGCATTCGCAGTAACTCTGACACTTTGCCCAAAATCAACTGCTGTATCGGGTGCTTGCGTTCCAAGTAGTTATTTAAAGGCCAATGGCGTTGTTGACAAACGGCTAACATTCCCGCATGTTTCCCAGAGCAATTGTATTCTAGAGGACTTCGTTTGCCTTCAGGAACCGGACATTGGAGTACCGAAGGGTCAAGATCGGTTCGCCAAAGGATGTTAAATACTTGTCGTACTTGCTCTATTGTTCCTTTGTGGGAACTTGTGATAATTGCCAAGTCGCGATCGCTAAGATCGTAGCGTTCCAATGTACCTGTAGCTGTGACGGCGAGTGCTTGAAATGGCTTGAGCGCTGAACGGACAAACGCAGCTGTTTCTGAGTTGCCGGCAACAGTTAGAACCCGTCCTCGTTCGTCGCATACAACAGCCTGGACTATATGCCTCGATTCAATAATACCTTCCCGCAGTAACCGGACTTCCAGTGCTGTGGCTTGAGTTCGTTTTCCCATTGTCATGGGTTAAAATTTATCACTATTTTATTATTTGTCATTAGTCATTTATCCTACCTTGCGGTGAGCCGCTAAGGCGTTTATGTCATTTGTTTTTCATGAATGACTACTGACCACTGACTAATGACTATTTACAACAAACGCCAAACTATAGTACCAATAAGAAACAATCCAGCCAAGCCAGCAGAGGTAAATTGTAACCGTCGCAGAATGGGTTTGATTCCATACGTAACAATCAAGCGATCGCGGTCAAGGATTTCCAGGGGCTTTGTCCAAGTTTGACCATCGTACCAACCTGACTCTTCATAAAATACTGTGGGACTATAGAGGCGATCGCGCACGTAGAACCAGCCTAAGTACAAACGTACCAGTGCTAGTACCACTCCTACACTCGCTCCGGCTGCACCACAAAGCATAAAATGAGCAATATACTTATGTGGTGGAAAACTTGCCGCTGCTACCGGCCCTGCTACCAGCCATGATAAACTCCAAATCCAAACTATTTTCGTAATATACTTACGCCAATTTAAGGTGCTATCACGAAACAGCCAAGAAGTTTTTAACTCTTCGTACTCGTTTAGAGGTTGTTGTTCTGTAGGAACAGGGCAATTGGAAACCGAGGACTTAATCACGTTGGCTTACCTCCTCCGTCATCGGATTTTGGCAGCGAAATTCGTTCTGCATGAATCCAAAACGCTTCTAAATTGTAAAACTCCCGCTCCTTAGGCATCATGATGTGAACAATCACATCGCCGTAGTCTTGTAAAACCCAACTCCCATCGGCTTTTCCTTCTGTCCTCAAGGGACGCCTTTGCCACTCATTTTCGACTTTTTCTTCAATTGCTTCGGCGATCGCCCTTACCTGTACCCGAGAATAGCCAGTCATCATCACAAAGTAATCTGCCAGGTAAGATACATCTGCCATTCTGAGCAACAAGATATCACCCGCTTTGCGATCTGATGCGGCTTCAGCGATGGTTGCAGCTAATTTTCCACTCGAATCTTCGGTTTCAGAGGGACTTCTCACCGCATTATTCATCACTGAGACAGATTGTAATTGGAAATCTCCTTGGAAATAATCAGACATTAAACCTCAGGTGCTTTCTTCCTTTTGTAACAATTCTTGACAACTACTTACAAACAACAAACAATTGAACTGCAACTGTGTAAATAGGTTTTTTTGAATACTAACAAAAAAACAGGTGTTTATGCGGCTAGTTATCTAATTGAATTAGTTGTTGAGGTTTCGACACAAGAAGCACCAATTACAAGTCAATATTATGCTAAGATCAAACACACAAGGGCTTTCCAGTAAGAAGTTTTGGGATAGTGCAGACTAATCAAACAGTCTGACATCTAAAGCTTGTAATTCGCGGGTATCGCCGCAGCCAGGTTTTAGGTCATTTACTAAAAATTACGATAGAACACAGCAGACTCATGCGTAGTCTGCTTAAAGTGTAATTGCTATGGAAGTTCTGAGTCGGCGTTTAGCTTGTTATATTTCTTTACTTCAACTTCTAAGCCAAATAAACATTTTTGTATCCCACATTACCTAACTAATACCGCTACGGGGCATCCTTAGTAAGTCCATTTGAGAGGTTTAGCAATTGTCTGTTTAGATTAAGGCTAGGACACTAGAGCGCCCCTAGTATATAGGCAAAACAAATAGTTTTCCCACAGCCTCAAGGAAGTGAAGCCGTGGGATTTTTGGTAGAGTTTGCGATTTTTAAGACTGTGAATCCAATGAGGACACTGATCAGCAATCTAACTCAATCAGGTAGATTAAACTTCCTGTTTCGTCACTGTTGTGGACTTAATTACTCTGCTATCTGCTATTAGTGAGTAACACAATGTCTCGTATTGATTTAATGCTTGCTCAAAAGCATAATGCTCAACGGCATATTGACGACTTTTATAACCTAGAGTTTTAACTTTTTCTGGGTTTTGGTACAAGTCTAAAACTGCCATTGCTAAAGTTTGAGGATCTTCTGGAGGAACGATAACTCCGCCGCCACTTTGCCTGATAGCTCTGGCTGCTGTACCATTATCTGGCACAGACGCAACCAATGCTCGACCACTGGCTAATAGCACTTGAATTTTTGATGGCATGTTGAAAGATACAACATTTTTCTTTTGCACCACCAAACCGACATCCGCAGCTGCTAACATCTGTGGTAAATATTTACGGGGTTGAAACGGCAGTAGTAAAACGTTATCTGCCCCGCAGTCTAGACATTCCTGTTGCAATCGCTGTAAACCTTTTGCCTCTCCAACGATTACAAATGCAATATCTGGGATGTGGCGCAACAAAGAAGCCGCTTTGATAACACTTTCTAAGCCTTGAGTCAGAGCAATGTTACCAGAATATAGAACTACAAATTTGCCATTCAGATTGTGTGCTGCACGGAAAGGATTATCTTCTTTGGGCAAGGGGCGGATGAAATTTACATCAACCCAATTGGGAATTTGCACAATTTTGTTAGCTTCGACGCCCTTAGACTGCAAATTATCCACAAACCCATCAGCGATGACGCTAATTTTACTAGCGGTATGATAAGCAAATTTTTCTAATACCGTAAACAATTTGATCAAAAATTTATTTTTCAGTAGACCGACATGTACAGCGGCTTCCGGTAATATATCTTGTAAATTTAAGATTACAGGGCAAGCACGTAACAATCCTAAAAGAGCAGCTGGTACACAAACTGGCAGGGATGGCGAAGTCGAGAGGATAACATCTGGACGCCAGCCAATGAGAGCGGGCACAAAACTGCTAACAACGAAACTAGCATCTAGCAATACCCTATCTAGCAAGTTAGGCTGCGGGCGAATCCAAACATAACTGCGTTGGATTTGAACACCATTTTTGTATTCTGTGAGATACCATTTGCCTCGATAGCCCTGGTAAATTTGACGCTCAGGGTAATTGGGCATAGCAGTGACTACGCGCACATGGTGTCCACGCCTAACTAATCCCTCTGCTAATTCAGTCATCAGCGGAGCAATACCAATAGGTTCTGGATAGTAGTTGTAGGAGTAAATCAAAATCCGCATAAATAATAAGTCAGAAGTACCCCGGTTTTTTTATTTAATGACAACATTTGTCTTAAATATCGTTTGGTGCTTAGAAGCGCCTATGTTTAATTGTGTCTTCAGACTCTTTTAATGTCAGGGATTTTAATTAAAGATTGAGTAAAATTTGATATTGCGTACTAAAGTAGCTATGATATTTTTTTTACAATTAAAATATTAATTTAAGTATTAATTTATGATTTATGCTTAAGTATAAACCCTGTGCTTGTTAGTTAAATAGACTCTCAATGTTAATTAAAGAGCTTAATTAAAAGTTGAGAAATTAGGGTCAAACACTTCAGTGGAATTCAAAATCACTGAAGTTATATACTATTTAGCGAAAAGCTAGATACAGATTACTCTTTTATTTCCTACAAAATGAGGCTCTCAAAATTAGACGTTATAAGTAGGACGCTAATTCAAAGCGCCGGAAACTGGCGCTCTGACTTTTCTCAAAATTTCAAATTCCAGAACTCACTGAATTATTGTAAGGACTTCAAACAAGGACGTATTATGTCTCATGCTTACTCTCGCAGAGCTTGATTAGAATCAGGAAGAAATTGGAAAATGTGAAAAATCAATATAATGACTTTGGGCAAAATATTAAAGACTAATCAAAAAATCTATAACTTGAGTAAGTTTTTTCTAGGTAAATTTTTAAAGAAGCAGAAATTAAAAAAATATCTTTAGAATATTGCTGTAGTCACTTTTTGTATTTACCCAAGCCCAAAAGGGGCTTGGGCGTACCCAAATATTGTGGTGTTATGAGTTACCAACAAATTGCAAATAAGGTTAATAGGTTAAACAGCACCACTATTTTTGTGAAATAAGACAGCTACGGTTTTGAAAATCAGCTTTAAATCGTACAGTAAACTCCAATTTTGTTGATACTGCAAATCCAGGCGAATTACATCCTCAAAACTACGTACTGTAGAGCGACCATTCACTTGCCATTCGCCAGTCATACCGGGTTTAACATCTAAACGCTGCCACTCCGGTACTTCATAGCGTTCCACTTCATCAGGCGTGGGTGGTCTAGTACCTACTAAACTCATTTCTCCTTTTAGAACGTTCCAAAATTGGGGCAGTTCATCCAGACTAGTCCGCCGTAAAAAGCGTCCTACCCGCGTAATTCTGGGATCGTTTTCGTTCTTGAAGAAGGCACCTTGTACTTGGTTTTTGACTTGGGATTTCTTCGCTTCTGCATCCACACACATAGAGCGAAATTTCCAAATCTCAAAACGCTTCCCCATCCAACCACAGCGGATTTGACTAAAGAAAAGGGGGCCGGGATCATCGATTTGAATAGCGATCGCAATCGGAATCAACAAAATTCCTGTGATTACTAAACCTACCAGTGACCCAATAATGTCTATGAACCGTTTCATCCAAGATCCCACAGAAGGATGAGTGGTGGGTAACTGCTCTACTTGACGCGAAGCTTTTCTAAGCAATTCTACGCCACTTGGTTGTTCTATTAGCGATAGTTCACTAATAGATTCAATGGAAAAAACCTGATCCAATCCTGTAAGTTTTAGGACTGACATAACTTGAGGAGTAACATTCCTCAGTATTAATGTCATACCTTTTTCCTGGGCGTATTTAAAATTACTTACCAGCGCACCTAAACCACTACTATCCATAAAAGTAGTTTGGTGAAAGTCAATGATGATTTGCTTAGGATGGGAATTGGACTGGGTTAAGCCTTGGCAGGTTTGCTTGAAGCCTACAGCCTCCAGCACGCTCAACCGTGCGGGCACCTGCACTATAGCCGTGTCGTTTAGGGAAGTAACTGGAAAATCTACCTCAATGGGTTGGCTAGTCATGAAGCTCTGCACTTTCGTTGCCATGTATAATGTAATCTGCCAAACATTATTTTGTCCTAAAAGATTGCCTAACCGGATGTTAAATCAGTAGGAATAAGGACTAAACGCTAGTTGCTTGGGGTGGGATTAGAAATCGCTAGCGACGATTCACAATAGAATAAAAAGCCAAAAAAAGAACAGAAGCCAAAAAATATACTTGCTGTTGTGCCGACGCAACGCGATCGCGTTGCTCTCCTCAAATGATTTCTAAAACTACAATTACACCCACTGCACGCCTGGTCGAGGTATTTTCTGCCATTCAAGGGGAAGGACTGAATGTAGGGACGCGTCAGATTTTTATTCGCTTTGCTCTTTGTGACTTGCGCTGTCACTTTTGTGACAGCGCCAACACTTGGAATGCACCCGCTACCTGTAGGATAGAGCGATCGCCAGGACTACGCGACTTTGAAATTCACTCTAATCCTGTCTCACTACCCATATTAATAGAATTAGTTGAAAGGCAAAATCTACCTTGTCTACACGATAGCATTAGCTTAACTGGGGGCGAACCACTTCTTCACGCTTCCTTCTTGACGGAATTTCTACCCCAAATCCGAGCCATAACTGGTCTACCTGTATACCTAGAAACTGGCGGACATCGCCCAGAACAACTCGCTATGATTCTCCCCTACTTAGACTCTGTAGGTATGGATTTCAAACTGCCTAGTGTCAGCGGTGAAAGTCATTGGCAAGAACATGCAAAATTTCTTCAATTATGTCAAGATACGCATTTAAATGTTTTTGTCAAGATAATTGTTTCTCAAAAGACAGACCCAGGCGAGTTGGAACGCTCAGCTTTGTTGGTAGCAGGCGTGAGTCAAGACATTCCAGTATTTTTACAACCTGTTACGCCTTTGGTAGCCTCTGAACAATCCACTCAAATACCTGTACTTGCCCCATCTCCAGAGCAAGTTTTAATGTGGCAAGCCTTAATGAAGCGGTTTGTCAAGCAAGTGCGTGTAATTCCACAGACGCATAAAATGCTCAACCAACTATAGAAGCTTTTATGAAAAACTTGACCCACTCTTGAGACGGATTTGAGCATTGGGAAGAGTCAGTAATGCCCAATGCCCAAAGTTCGGAGGGCGGCTATTCTTCTCAACGCCACTTGCAGGATAGAGTTTCCTGTTGAGTTTTGATGAAAAAAGTCTGGATACTATCTTTTTCACCATTCTTGATGAAAACTTTAATGAGTTAAATCCGAGGAAACTCAACGGCGATGCAACAATTTTTGGTCTAGGCTTTGACCCTGATAAATTTGCGATCGCCTCCGACGGGGCGTAGCCCATCGCAGTTCATGGCAATTTCTATGTTTTTAATCAAATATTTTATGGGCGGGCATTGCCCACCCAACTGACTTTCTGCTTTCTAAAGACCACCTTCATTTGCAGCCCTAGATTTAGCTTTTACCTTATTGGCACTGCGTTTGAGGGCAGAGAGTCTTGCTTCATATTTAGACCGTTGGCGCTTGCTAGGAGTGTTATCAATCAGGGTTTTCAAGGCGCTACCTAAACTCTTGTAAGCATTGGGAAGGCTGTAACCAAAACGAGTTGCTAAGGCGATCGCTTTTTCGTCAGCATCGACCAATTCCGTGAGTTGCTTGCCTCCATTATTCTTTTGATAAAGTCGCCAGCCTGAGACACCACACAATGCCAAAGCTAACACTAGCAGCAATCCATCTTGTACCCACAACTCACCGACAGCACCACCTAAACCAATCGCTAGCGCTGCCATTTCCCAACCATCTTTGGGAATTGTGTCATTTTGCACGCGGGCGACTTCATGCCAGAACAGCAAATTACGCTGATCCATTGCGAGGGCATCCCATTTCACCAGATCAATTTGAATTTCTACCTGGTCTTTACCAATTTCTTCGCTACGGATCAGGGATGGATTGACCTCAGTTGTGCCTTCAACCGTGACCCAGCTCTGCAATTCTGGCGGTAGTAAGCCTTTCAACCGCCGGAGTTCACTCATTTCCGCTTTGGCAGAGGAGGTTGCATAGGATGTCATAAAATCCAGCCCTAGAAAAATTCAGTATATAGTGAGGGTATCACTTTGGAGTATAGCTATTTCAGTGATGATCTGCCTCACTCGGTGGGAAAACTTCCTCGCTTTTTTCGCGCTTCCATTGCTCTTTCCAGTAGTTCTAGTAATCCTGGAGCCTCTTCCTGAATACTGAGTAATAGTCTTTCCCCAAGTTCTAGATTTCCCGGGTCTTCACCTGTTTCCATCACTTCTTTCAGGCGAGGTATCGCTATGCTATCAACAATCTGAATTAATCCACTCAGACAACGGTGAAACTGTCTTTCTGTGAGAATCGAGTCTTCTAGCGGAAACTCAATAATGGCACGGATTTCCCCATCGGATGGGTCATACTCCCATTGCAACATTTTAGTTTCCCAAGAAATAGCTAGCATTGTCTGTAGGATAGCTCCCTTGTGAGGATGGTCTTGAATTCCTGCTAAAACTTGAGGGGCAAATACCCGGAAAAATTTTCCCTCTTCATCCAACTGGACAACTATCAGGAAGTCTTCTAGGTTATCAGCTTCCACCCCTGTTATAATTCGGTCTTCTTCGTCATCAAAACGGTAGTCCCAACCAAGGTTATCTAAGTACTTGGCAATCTGTTTAAGATTAGCTCCCATAAAGGCCTCATAAGGAACGGTGGAGCAGCTGTTACCAGACCTAGTTTAACCTGCTAGTGGCAGTTGCTTAGGTTGGTGCGGCTACTTCTCCTCACCTAGAAGTATGCAATAGAGCTTATGCCCATTTGTTGAGATGCGATTATTCAGTTTTTACTCAGGCGAAGAACGTAGACTATGAGCAAATTTTTTAAGTATTCTCTTAACTCAATTGGACTTCTGTAGGAATCCTAGCTTGGACTTTCCGCTACGCTGAGACTTCTATCCTTGTCATAAGTGAGTTCTCACAAATGCAAAGGACTGCTATGTGTCACGTTTATTTGATTATTTTTTTGAAAAATTAAACAAGATTTTGCTTTGTCTATCTTAACTATTAGCAAGTTTTGTAATGTAACGAGTAAAAAATACTTAAATTATATTTAGAGTTGCCAAGTTTTTATTTTGAGTAAAATAAAACCACTATAAATCACCTAAATTTTAATATTATCTTCAAAGTTGAATATACATAATATTGAAATAATTTTCTCTCGTCACATCAGGTTTTTGAGAAAATAAGTCAAACCTCAACCTTTGCTTTCGCAAAAACAATAAAGCACAGAACTGATAAAGTTTTATATTACAAGCATCAAATTGTTTTCACGTAATGATTGTAATGAGTAATACATTTTCTGTTGTTGAGTATCTATGAAGTTTATGCGTAAATCAGCTTTAATTTTAGCGATCGCACCCCTAATTTTTGCCATTACTGCTTGTGGTGGAGAGTCAGAACAAACAGCAAATACAGCCAGCACTCCCGGAACGCAAGCAACTCGAAATCGATGGAATACGGTCAAAAGTCGTGGTCAGGTCATCTGTGGTGTCAGTGGTGAAGTACCAGGGTTTAGCTTTGTAGGAAATGACGGTAAATACAGCGGCATCGATGTAGATGTGTGTCGCGCGATCGCAGCGGCTTTGTTTGATAATCCCGATGCTGTAGAATTTCGCAATCTCAATTCCAAAGAGCGGTTTACAGCTTTGCAAACTGGGGAAGTAGACGTTCTCAGCCGTAATACTTCTTGGACACTGAGTCGTGATACCTCAGTAGGTATGGAATTTGCACCTGTAGTTTTTTACGACGGTCAAGCCATAATGGTTCGCAAAAGTAGCGGCATTAAGTCTTTAACAGATCTAAAAGACAAAGCTATCTGCGTTCAAACGGGTACTACTACCGAACAGAATTTAGCAGATCAAATGCGAAAACGGGGCATTACCTACAAACCCGTAGTCTTTGAAGACGTTAATATTACCTTTGCAACTTATGCAGAAGGTCGTTGCGACGCGGTTACAGCAGACCGTTCAGCTTTAGTTTCACGAGGTTCGATTCTACCCAAGCCAGAAGAAAACGTGATTCTTGATGAAGTCATTTCTTCAGAACCTCTTGCACCAGCAGTTGCTAAAGGTGACACTAGGTGGGCTGATATTGTAAAGTGGGCGGTTTATTCCCTTGTAAAAGCCGAAGAGTTAGGCATTAATTCTCAGAATATCGGACAGTTTGCCAATAGTAATGACCCAGATATTAAGCGTTTTTTAGGAACAGAAGGCAACCTTGGTGAAGGACTCGGCTTAACAAACGACTTTGCGGCAAGAATAGTTAAGCACGTCGGCAACTACGCCGAGATTTATGATCGCAGCCTCGGCCCCAAGACAAAACTTAATCTAGCTCGCGGTCAAAATCAACTCTGGACTAAAGGCGGACTGCTCTATTCTCCGCCGTTTCGGTAGAAGAGAGCAGGGGAGCGGAGGGGCGGAGGGGCAGAGGAGCGGAGGGGCAGAGGAGCGGAGGGGCAGGGGGGGCAGGGGAGAGAATAATTAATAATAAATGACAAATGACAAATGACAAACCACCTATATGGCGTGATCAACGCTTCTGGAACATTGCTTTACAATTCATTGCTGTATTTCTAGCAACAGTTGTAGTAACAATATTGTGGAGCAACCTTAACCGTAATTTGCGGCAATTGGGGATTCAGTTCGGATTTGATTTTCTCAAGCAGCAAGCGTCTTTTGATATTGGTGAAACGCTGATTAGCTACAAACCAACTGACAGCTACAGTCGCGCTTTGTGGGTGGGACTAATTAATTCTTTGCGGATAGCGGTGGCGGGAATTATACTTACGACAATTGTGGGGATAAGTGCTGGTATCGCTCGGCTTTCTGATAACTGGCTAGTGCGGAATATCGCGATGGTTTACGTGGAAATCTTCCGCAATACGCCGTTACTACTGCAATTGCTATTTTGGTACTTTGCTGTTTTCTTAGGTTTTCCTAAGACAGAAAATAAAATTTCCCTATGGGGGTTTATTGGCCTGAGTCAAAATGGTTTAGAACTTCCTTGGTTTACCTTGTCCCCAGAGTTTTCAGCTCTGTTATTAGGGTTAACTTTTTACACAGGTGCATTTATTGCTGAAATTGTCCGAGGTGGGATTCAATCAGTACCTAAAGGACAATGGGAAGCAGCGCGATCGCTAGGGTTAAAACCAGGGTTAGTGATGCGGTTAGTGATTTTTCCCCAAGCCTTGCGGGTGATCATTCCACCACTAACGAGTCAGTATCTCAACTTGACAAAAAATTCTAGTTTAGCGATTGCGATCGGCTACCCTGATGTTTATTTTGTCGCCTCTACCACCTTTAACCAAACGGGGAGAGCAGTAGAAGTCATGTTAATGATTATTCTCACCTATCTTACCCTCAGTTTGACTATATCCGTAGCGATGAATTTGTTAAACCGCACCGTACAAATTCAAGAGAGATAACTAGGGAGATGGAAAGCAGGCTCTTTAATCATAAAGTTGAGCCTTTGAGCTTCAACGATGAGCTTTTAAGGTTGACAGTTGAACCTTTAAGCATCAATGATGAGCCTTTGAGCTTCAACGATGAGCTTTTAAGGTTGACAGTTGAACCTTTAAGCATCAATGATGAGCCTTTGAGCTTCACCAATGAGCCTTTGAGCTTCAACGATGAGCTTTTAAGGTTGACAGTTGAACCTTTAAGCATCAATGATGAGCCTTTGAGCTTCAACGATGAACCTTTAAGCTTCACCAATGAGCCTTTGAGCTTCAACGATGAGCCTTTGAGGTTGACTCTTGACTATTGACTCTAGATCAATGACAAATTCTAAATTATTGTGGTTGCGTAAAAATCTGTTCAGCACTTGGTACAACAGCTTATTAACTGTTGTCTGCTTAGTGTTGCTGTTTTGGGTAGTCTGGGGAATGCTAATTTGGGTAATTACTCAAGCACAATGGGCGGTAATTCAAGTTAATTTACGCTTATTTTTAGTTGGGAGATTTCCCCAAGCACTATATTGGCGAGTTTGGATTGTACTAGCGATCGCTTCAACTTTAGGTGCATTAACTTGGGGTGTGTTTTCTGGAAAGCAACAATTAACAAGGCGTAGGGTTACTCTATTCGCTTTAATTTTAGGCGTGATATTGGTTGTTTTGCCATTGGATTCCATATCCCGCCTCTGGTTGCTATTAATTGCAGTTTTGGTATTTGTAGGATTTTGGGTTGGGAGAAAGTTTGTTAAGGTAATAACCCCTTGGCTTTCCTTAGTCTGGTTGTTATCTTTCCCAATAATTTTGTGGTTAATTGGCGGTGGATTTGGCTTGCAACCTGTATCTACAAATTTGTGGAACGGCTTGCTACTTACCCTGTTAATGGCAGCAGTTAGTATTGTACTTTCGTTTCCCATTGGAGTTTTACTAGCTTTAGGGCGCACGAGCAATCTGCCAGTAGTACGTTGGTTTAGTATCCTGTATATAGAAATCGTCAGGGGAGTACCACTGATTGGAATTTTATTCCTTGCTCAAGTAATGTTGCCATTAGTTTTATCAGCAGATGTGCGTTTAGATCGGGTATTGCGAGCGATCGCTGGACTAGTTTTGTTTAGTGCTGCTTACATGGCAGAAAACGTACGCGGTGGACTCCAAGCAATCTCGCGCGGACAGATTGAAGCTGCCAAAGCACTGGGATTAAGTACACCTTTGGTGGTTATATTGATTGTGTTACCTCAAGCTTTACGTGCGGTTATTCCCGCGATCGTTGGTCAGTTTATCGGCTTATTTAAAGACACTTCACTATTATCTCTAGTGGGATTGGTGGAACTCACGGGTATTTCTCGTTCAATCTTGGCTCAGCCACAGTTTCTTGGTCGCTACGCAGAAGTTTATTTGTTTGTTGGATTAATTTATTGGGTATTTTGTTACTCGATGTCGTTGGCTTCTCGACGATTAGAGAGACGATTAAATAATTAAAAATTAAAGTTTTTTGCACTATATTATATTATTTCGAGGTGAAATCCCATGTCAGAACAAAAACCAATAATTGTGGCTGAGGATGTTCACAAATGGTATGGTAAATTCCACGTTCTCCAGGGTGTGAGTTTGACAGTAACTCGTGGCGAAGTAGTAGTATTGATGGGGCCTTCTGGTTCAGGTAAATCGACATTTATTCGCACATTTAATGCTTTAGAAGAATACCAAAAGGGAAAAATTATTATTGACGGCATTACCCTCAGTCATGACTTGCGAAATATTGAAGCAATTCGGCGAGAAGTGGGAATGGTATTTCAGCAATTCAATTTATTTCCTCATCTTACAGTGCTGCAAAATATCTCGTTAGCACCAATTTGGGTTAGACGATCGCCGAAGGTAAAAGCAGAAGAATTGGCAATGCAATTATTAGAAAGAGTGGGAATTTTAGAACAGGCGCAAAAATATCCAGGACAGTTATCTGGTGGACAGCAACAACGAGTTGCGATCGCTCGTGCTTTAGCTATGCAACCTAAAATTATGCTATTCGACGAACCCACCTCAGCTTTAGACCCAGAAATGGTACGAGAAGTCTTAGATGTGATGCGAAATTTAGCCCGTGATGGGATGACAATGGTAGTCGTCACCCACGAAGTTGGATTTGCTCGTGAAGTTGCCGACCGAGTTATTCTCATGGATAGCGGTACTCTCGTCGAGTCAGCTACTCCTAACGCCTTTTTCAACAACCCCAAAGAAGAAAGAACACGCAAGTTCTTGTCGCAAATTCTCTAAAAATCTGCGCCACTCTGCGTTTCACTTCCCAGTTTTTTGTCCCACAACTTCACACCAAGTTTGAGCAAAAAATCCATCTGGGTGCTGACTCAATTCTCGTAAAGCACCACTCATCGCTTTAAGCGTAGGCATAGCCCGCCGCAGGCATCGCTCATCAGTCCACCCCTTCTCCACAACTTGATCGACCTTTTCCGAAGCCTCGATTATTAGCGCCAGATATTCTGTAGCCAAACTCAGCGGTTCATAGCACTCACAAGAAGCTGAAGCTTTGATAGTAGTAAACTCAACTTGCCGTAGTAAAGCGCGTAACTCTCTACCTACATAAGGGTTTCCAGAATTTTGCTGCTGAAGCCACTTGCAATAGGAAATTGCCTTATCCAGTTCTGGTGTAGTAGGCGCAATCAGTAACCCACCCAAATCAGGGCTACGAAGACCAACAATCCCCTCCGGTTTCAAAACCCGCCATAGTTCCCGCAATGCTTTTACAGGTTCCTGAAGATGCTCAAACAGCGCATGAGAAAACACAGCATCAAACGAGTCATCTGGGAAAGGTAGAGCATAAATGTTTCCCTCCAGGAAATTAGCATTGCTGACAGCTTGGGTTAAAGCATTTTCAGCAGCTATACGGATTTGAGAAACTTCCCGATCAATACCTGTAACCGTACCAGGGGCGATCACTTTTGCTAAACCTAGTGTGATTGTACCAGGGCCACAGCCGCAGTCCAGCAATTTCATCTCTGGACGTAGATAAGACGTGAAAAACGCAGCGTGAGTATCTACGCTTCGATTTGACATGAAATTTGTCGCATTACTTGAGTAACCTGGAGTATACTTCTCCGGCATAGCTCTAACTACCTCTTAAATCTGTGTATAAGTATCATAAATAGGCAATTTTCAGATGTCCAATATATATTTATTAGAAATTGAGACTTATAAAATATCAAAAAAAATGGAATTGCGACACTTGCGCTACTTTATCGCTGTTGCTGAGGAACTGCACTTTAGTAGAGCCGCAGAGCGACTGCACATTGCTCAACCTCCCTTAAGCCAGCAAATTCAGCAACTAGAGGCTGAACTTGGTATAGAGCTGTTTCAGCGCAAAACCAAACGACAAGTGCAGTTAACGCAAGCCGGACAAGTATTTTTACAAGAGGCTTATCAGCTTTTGGCTCAATTGGAAAAGGCAATTGAGCTAACTCAACGAACTGGTAGGGGTGAGAAGGGACAATTACGAATCGGGTTTACCAGCTTGGTAACTTACGATTTACTTCCTGTGATTTTGCGGCGGTTTCGAGAACAGTTCCCAGAAGTAGAGTTAGTGTTGCAGGAATTAACAACGGCTCACCAAGAGCAAGCATTAAGCGATCGCCACATTCATGTAGGCTTTGCTCATCCACCTTTAGAAGACAACACACTTAATCAAGAGTGCATTCAACAAGAAGCCCTAATTGTGGCTATGTTTGAAACTCATCCTTTGGTTAAACAAAAACGTATATCAGTGCGATCGCTCTCAAACGAAAATTTCATTATGTTCCCTCGCCATTTAGGGTCTGGACTTTACGATCAAATAGTGAGCCTTTGCCAGCAAGGAAATTTCAGCCCTAAAGTAGCTCAAGAAGCGATCCAAATGCAGACAATCATTGGATTAGTGTCAGCAGGAATGGGGATTGCGATCGTGCCGTCTTCATTACAAAATATGCAGAGATCTGACGTGGTGTATCGCGCTTTAGAAGAAAAAACACCATTAGTAGAAACAGCTATAGTTTGGCGACAAGAGGATATGACACCTGTCCTACGTGAGTTTCTACAAGTTGTGAAAATTGTTTGTGGTTAATTTCCACATGATAAATTAATCAGCTTTTTAGCTGATAGTTTGCACTCAGCTAAATATTCTATGTCCTGGCAATTTGGTTTTTTTGCTTACAAATAATATAAAAAATACTGGGCTTTTAATCATCCGATAAACTAACCTTTAACAAAAATCTCGATTTTTTATTAACGACAAAAAATAGTTTATTAAATAATAAAAATTTTAATCTTGTTTCATAAGACTATCTTAGTTTTCTCTTAACTCAAATCACTAAAATCCTTTCCATAATGGCTATCGATTAATCCGCTGTCGGTAGACTTTATTCCAAAATTGAGGAGAACTAAGTGACATTATCAAGGCGTCAATTTTTCACCCTAGCAGGCACGGGAACTGCTGGTGCTTTAATCTTATCCCCATTGCAGGCTTTCTACGCTAAGCGAACTTTAGCAGCCGGCCCTTATGGTTCTCTTCAATCTGATCCTCGCGGTGTTCTAGATTTGCCCGCTGGATTTTCTTATGTGAGATTGTCTGAGACGGGGCAAACAATGACAGACGGCTACAGAGTCCCAGGTGGACACGATGGGATGGCGGCGTTTTCAGGAACTAATGGCAGTACAATTCTGATCCGTAACCACGAACTAAACCCAGCATCAAGTACCAGCGTTGGCGCACCTAGCTCTAAGAAATACGACACTCAAGGTAAAGGTGGTACAACAACTTTAGTAGTCAGTTCCACTCGCACTTTAATCAGGCACTATGGTTCTTTAGCAGGCACTTACCGCAACTGCGCTGGTGGACGAACTCCTTGGGGATCTTGGCTCAGTTGCGAAGAAAGTTTTGAAACGGGTAATAAGAAGCATGGCTATGTATTTGAAGTACCTAGTAGTGCAACCGGATTTGTCACGCCTGTACCCCTTGTGGCAATGGGTAGATTCAATCACGAAGCAGCGGCAGTAGACCCCAACACAGGCTACGTATATATGACCGAAGACCGGGGCGATGGCTTGTTATATCGTTTCGTGCCCAACATACGGAATAACTTGAGTGCAGGAGGTACGCTATATGCTTTGAGAATTACCTCAAGACCTCAAGCAAACACCACAACTGGTTTTACAGTAGGTCAAGCCTTTGCAGTGGATTGGGTTCGGATTACTAACCCCGATCCTTCCACTGATACAGTAAGGATTACGGGCTTCAATCTAGGAGCTGCCAAGTTTTCTCGTGGCGAAGGTATATTTTATAGCAATGGAGATATCTATTTCTCCTGTACTAATGGCGGCAGTGCTGGATTAGGTCAAATCTGGCGCTACACCCCTGCGACCGAAAGACTTCGGCTGTATATAGAACCTAACAATTCAGGTACTCTAGATTTCCCAGATAACATTGTCGTTGCACCCAACGGTGATTTGTTCCTCTGTGAAGATGGTGGTGGAACTGACTTTATTGTGGGCGTTACGCCGACTGGCGCACTCTACAAATTTGCCCGCAATGCGTTGAACTCAAACGAGTTGACTGGGGTTTGTTTCTCAGCAGATGGACGAATCATGTTTGTGAATATGCAGACACCTGGAATTACCTTTGCTATATCTGGCCCTTGGTAAGGTTTAGGGATTATTTTATTTCCATAGAGTGAGTACTACACCCTATGTAACTCTATCTGGCTGATATCACGTTCAGGCGATCGCTCGTAACTTTGCAGTTTATTAAAAAGAGCGATCGCCCGTGATGAATGTAAAGAAATATTTCTGTTTCTTATGAGAGCGTTACTCAGTTAAAAAAAGTTTCGCTAGGTTGTCAATATATTACTCAAATGGAAAAACTTTATTCAAGCACCGCTATAAATTGGAATTTAACCTGTGTCTGCTAAAGATGCTTTTCATACAGTTGTCAAAACAGCGCTTGAGAAAGAAGGGTGGTTAATCACTCATGATCCTTATGCTCTGCAAGCGGGAACCCTTGAGCTATATATTGATTTAGGAGCAGAAAAAGTTATTGCCGCCGAAAAACAAGGGCAAAAAATAGCTGTTGAAATTAAAAGTTTTCTGAGTCCTTCCAAAATAACAGAACTTTATGCTGCATTAGGACAATTTATTATTTATCGAATTGTTTTACAAGAGCAAGAATCCAATCGCACTTTATATTTAGCAGTTCCTAGTACTATTTACAATGAGTTTTTTATACTTCCCTTTATTCAATCTGTAATTAAAAGTAATCAACTATATTTACTAATTTATAATGTTGAACAGGAGGCAATTGCACAATGGCAAAACTAGACGAATATCGACAACATATTAAGAACTTGCTTCAACAACACGCCAATACTGTTTGGGATAATCGCATTCAAGCTCAGACTATTTTTGATACAGAACATGATCATTATCAATTAGTTTATGTAGGTTGGCGTAATCAAAACCGCATCTATGGGCCTGTTCTGCATCTAGATATTATTGACGAGAAAATCTGGATTCAGCAAGATGGGACAGAGGTAGGAATTGCTAATGAGTTAGTTGATTTAGGTGTGCCAAAAGACGATATTGTTTTAGGTTTTCAATTACCATCTATACGTAAATATACAGATTTTGCTGTTAGTTAATTGAATTTATTAAAAAAAAGCGATCGCATATTAGATTTTCACGCCATGTAAAAATAATTTGCTCATCTGCCTGTCTCAACTCAATATTAAATTTATCAAATACAACTTCTCTTCCTAGTAGTAATTGTTGTCCACCTGTATTAGTTTGTAACCATGCTACAGGAGCAATCAAACCATACCCGTCAATTGTCATTTCAACATTGCGTAAAACATACTCAACTCTTCCGCCAATAGTTTCTGCTAACAACGTTGATTCTGCATCAGCCAAAGCATAACCTAAATCTTGCCCAACTTTTAATGAAATTAAACTTAGTTCAGCACCAGAGTCTACTAACATTGTTGTAGAAATTTCTATATCTCTATGCTTCAGTTTTACATAATAATTTGGCTGCCAGTCATGACGGGCAACTGTACGAAACCGAATTGGTAAAATCTCGATAGAAGCAGTACGGCGAGGAACTAAGTAAATTGCAAATACCTGCCCTGAAGCATTTGCTAATTCTAAAACTTCACGCAAGTTTTCACTGTGAGCGATTAAGCCACTGGCATTGTAAGCAATATATTGATTTTTATATAAATCTAATAACATTTGGCGATTCTGGTTCAGCCACTTCAGCATTTGCTGACTTTCCTGTGCAGAAGGTGTTGTATTCATAAATTTTTATGCTGATAAATTAATTAGCTAAAGAATCTTTTTATTTCTTATTTTAGCTAATATGTGCGATCGCTCTCTTTCTCCTCTGGATTTTCTTTTTCTACATTCTCTAAAGCTTTAAGCAGATGTTTTTGTTAGTTTATGATTTCAGAAGATAGGTAGTTTCATCTTCTTCATTTAGTGGTTCAACTAGTACGATAACTTCTACAACAGTTCCTTCTGGTAGTTCTGTTGCAGATAGTTCAATCTTGCCATTTTTTCCGACAATAGCCTTTTGTTTCATTCCACTAAGCATACTTTTTGCTCCCATCTCTATCCCCATATTGTAACTTTATCTGATTTAGATGAGATTTGAGCGATCGCTCTCTTTATTCTCTGCGTTCTCTGCGCCTCTGCGGTTCGTTTAAAAAGAGCGATCGCTAGTTTATTAGAAAAACTAGAATCCCAATTGGGAATACTAAGTAAAGCGCTGATATTTGCTACATACAGATAAAGTGGCTTATTGCCATACATAGCGCTGCTGACAATTTAGCAACTAGGAGAAGATTATGAGTTTACCAGTGACAGTAACCTTTATGCTTACCGATTGGATTGCAAAAGGTTTGGCAGATGGAACTTTTGAACGAGTTGGGGGTGTAATTCGAGATGTAGCCACAAAACAAGTCGTCAGTTGGTTACGGGAGAAGGAATCAAATAATAATGAAATGCCAAACTCAACTCCTTCTCCTAACAATTTACTCAACCTTATTTTCTCTTGGGCAAATCTCACTGCTTCAGGAGCTAATGCAGCGGTTACAGGAAAAGGATTAGCTAATGTTAACGGGCGACTGAATGGAATTGAAAATCAATTAGTGCAACTTGAGCAAAGTCTGCAACTAACTCAGGGAATTTTACAGGTAACTACTGCTACTAGCGTACTTAATCTTGGTGTATCGGTAATGGGGTTTGCTGTAATTGCACAGCGCCTTAAAGAGTTAGAACAACAGCTACAAAAAGCACAAGAAATATTAAATCAGATTAACCGCAAAATTGACCTTAGTTTATATGCTAATTTTCGTGCTGCAATCGAATTAGCTGTTAACGCCTTTACGATGAACAAAACTGAAAATCGTAGAAGCAGCGCCCTACAAGCTATTAACCGCTTCTTAGAAGCAGAACATATTTACACTGAATATACTGATATCGAAATTGAGCAAAAAAGCCAAATTGCTGATAAATATCTGCTCACTTTATCTTTAGCATACCTAGCTGAAGCACGTTGTTATTTAGAATTAGAGGAACACGATACAGCATTTCGCCGCTTCCAAGAAGGTTCAAAAGTCATCCGTTCTCGGATTCAGAAATATGTTGAGCTTCTGCTAACTTCTAACCCAGCAGTATACTTACAGCCTCAGTTCGGAAGTCACATTGATTTGCGTAGATTAACCCGAATTTACCAATGGCTCGACCCAATGTTAGATGAAAATGCAGTCTTTGATATGCAACGTATGAATCTATTTATGTTGGCTCAAGATCCTAATAAATGGGTAGAATCGATACCAGCAGCAATTTGGGATTCCAAGGTAGATTGGGTAGGCAAAGCATTTTGGGATGACCCTAAACCGCAAATTTACGCGCGTCTTCCTAAAACTTTGGAAGTAGTAGAATCAATGATTGAAACCAATCGCCGCTTTGAATCTTACCAAACAGAAGTACAAGCAATATCCCAACTAGGAATCAGCTTTCATGACTGGCTTAAATTAACCCCATCTACAGAAATTAAACCAGACGATGCAGAATTGATGTACATCATTCCCTCTCAGCCTTTAAACTTGCAAATATCCAGTTGAAACTTAATTTTCTCCGCATCCTCTGCGGCTTGGCGGTTTGTAAAAAAAGGCGAACTTGTTTGTTCGCCTCTATCCCAATTTTCTCTCTTCCTCAGCGTTCTCTTGGTGAATTGCGTTATCCATATCCTCAATAGTTTTGGCTTTTCCTTGATATTTTAAACAGCCTGCTACATCATCTAATTTAGTTTCTGCAAAAGGTTTCTTAGGCTTTAATAAAATTCCATCACCCAGATCAATAATAATAAATTCTTGACCTACTTCCCATTGATGAGCTTCTCGCAAAGATTGGGGAATAATTACTTGTCCTTGAGGAGACAATTTTGTAATGTCCATTAAGGTAAGAAGTAAAAAACTAAGACTAATATACAAATTTTAGCATTTTGAATTATTCCAAATTCTCCTCTGCGTTCTCTGCGCCTCTGCGGTTCGTAAAAAAAAGGCGAACCAAAGTTCGCCCCTAATATGATGTTATGATGTTGCTCGATTAAACCCAAATCTAAATCTTCGCTTCTTCTCTCACCAACTTATCCCAACCCAAGTCTTTCAAATTATTATTCCGACGTAGCGGACGTGTTACCAATTCCAGAACATCACGCGCATTGGTAAAACCGTGAATTTGAGCAAAAGTGAACTCCACAGACCACTTAGTATTAATACCGCGTGCTTCCAGCGGGTTAGCGTGAGCCATACCAGTAATTACCAAATCTGGCTTCAACTCATAAATCCGTTGAAGTTGATTATAATTATCCGGCTTCTCAACAATCTTTGGCATGGGTGAACCCATTTCCTGGCAGGTTTTCTCCAGAAACGCCAACTCAGCAGCTTGATAGCGCTTATCCATGTAGGGGATGCCGATTTCTTGAACCGTCATGCCACAGCGCACCAAGAACCGCGCTAAGGAGACTTCTAGCAAGTTATCACCCATGAAGAATACAGACTTGCCGCGAATCAGTTTGACGTACTCTTCCAAGCCTTCCCAGATTTGTGCTTCCCGTTCATCCAAACCTGTGGGAGTAATGCCGAATACGGAGCAGATTTTCTCAATCCAAGCGCGGGTTCCATCAGGGCCAATGGGGAAAGGTGAGCCGATGAGTTTGCACTTGCGGCGACGCATTAAGGTGGTAGCAGTGCGGCTGAGAAAGGGGTTGACACCAGAGACGTAATACCCTTCTTCCAATACTGGCAGTTCAGTGAAGCGCTTTGCAGGTAGCCAGCCGGAAACTTTGACGCCTTGCTTTTTGAGTTCCAAGGTTAACTGAGTAACAACGGGGTCGGGAAGGGAGCCAAAGAGAACTAGAGGCGGATGGTCTACGTACTCAGATTCTTCTTGAGCGACATCTTCTTTCTTCTTACCGAAGTTGAGCAGCTTTTGAATGGCGTTGCGTTCGTTCTTGTCTGTTTCCGCCACAGGAGCCTTATCAGGACAACGGTTAGCCATTGCGGCTAATACGGTGTCTTCTCCTTGCGTGAAGGCGTAATCTAGACCGTTAGCACGAGCCACGACGATGGGAATGCCAATTTCGCCTTCTAGCTTGGGTGCTAAGCCTTCTAAGTCAGTTTTAATGATTTCGGTAGTGCAAGTGCCAATCCAGACAATTACACTAGGATTGCGATCGCGTTTAATCTGCAAACACAACCGCTTTAACTCTTCATAATCATTCAACTGTGCCGAAATATCCCCCTCTTCCAACTCTGCCATTGCATAGCGGGGTTCAGCGAAAATCATCACCCCCATCGCGTTTTGCAGGAAGTAGCCACAAGTTTTTGTCCCAATCACCAAAAAGAAGCTATCTTCAATCTTTTGGTATAACCACGCCACGCAGCTAATTGGGCAAAAGGTATGGTAATTCCCAGTTTCACACTCAAAGTTTAAAGCTTCTGGTTGTTGAGTGACAGTCATTTTGGTTTTTCTCCCCGTGATATTTAAAGCGTACAAGGCAGGTGAAAGTAGGGGATGTTATGAGTTTTTACTAACTCCTAACTAAATTTTTCCCCTAAATTCAACAGGAACGGCAATAATTAAGCGTTGGGGAAGAGACGGGCAATTTCTGATTCATCAAAAACGCCAGCTGGCAGTTCTTCCCCTAATAAATCGTTATTCTCTTCACTCTTTTGCAGTAGTGCTGTCTCATCACCCCAGACATCTGACAACACGTCTCTAAACGCATTCTCGTCTATTGGATTGAGATCCTCAAGTGTCTGGTCGTCATCCAGCTTTACTTCTGTTGCAGTTGCAGTATCGAAGGTAATACCCCCAAACTCATCTGCTTCTAAGCTTGCTATCTGGCCAGACTTGTCTTCTGAATTGTGTCCGTTGGATAAAGAAATATCGCTAAGCCCATTTTGGGTTTCCTTCGACTCGCTTATCCCTAAGCTTTGATGAGCAGAATCCACCGCCATGAACCCTTGAGCTACCGCTAACGACTCAAAGCCATTTGTATGAGGATGTGCCAAGGTTTCGTCTTCAGGGCTGTCACCCATAATAATCGCTGAATAATCTTGGTATTTCTCTGGTTCTGCTTTGGGAAGGATACGATGGCCAAGAGCGATATCTGGGTCAAAATGCAAATCCAGCACCTCAATTAGGGTATCAGCGTCAGGATTGAGTTTGGCAAAAGGCAGCATTAACTGGGCTAACTTGGGTTCTAGCGCGTTAACAACTCCCAGGATGAGGTAAGAAGGTGGTCGCTTCCCTCCATCAGGGGTGTACACTGATTCAACTTCCATGTGCAGGGTAATCCAGTCACGATTTGCCTGGAAAAATTGTAACCACTTTTGCTTTATTGAATCTGTAAAACTGTGAAAGAAAGCCATATTATTGTCCCCCATCCTGAGAGCTTGGTGATTTATACAATCATCAAGTCTAGTTCCTCTTCTGAATTAGGAACCTGGGGTTTACCCGGATTTAGATAAAAATCGGACAACAAAGAGAACAATTCGCGGTCTGGGGCATCGTTAGGCACAACACCTTCGGGACGCGCCAAAATTTGGTCGGCGATATTGAGATAGTAGTCGCAAACGTAGTTCAGAGAAGGATCAGACTCAGCCATCTCAAACAAAGTCTTACCTTTCACACGAGAAACGCGAATATCTTCAATCAAAGGTAAAACTTCCAGAACTGGCATTGGCACGGCTTCTATATACTTTTCGATCAAGTCGCGCTTGGAGGTGCGGTTGCCAATTAAGCCAGCTAGACGCAGTGGGTGAGTCCGGGCTTTCTCGCGTACTGAAGCCGCAATGCGATTAGCAGCAAACAAAGCATCAAAGCCGTTGTCGGTAACAATCAAGCAGTAATCTGCATAGTTGAGTGGTGCAGCAAATCCGCCACAAACTACATCACCCAGAACGTCAAACAGGATTACGTCGTACTCATCAAAGGCGTTGAGTTCTTTAAGTAATTTCACGGTTTCGCCGACCACGTAGCCACCGCATCCAGCACCCGCGGGTGGCCCCCCTGCTTCAACGCAATCAACACCACCGTAGCCTTTGTAAATTACATCTTCCGGCCAGACATCTTCGTAGTGGTAGTCTTTTTCTTGGAGGGTGTCGATAATTGTCGGAATCAAAAACCCAGTAAGGGTGAAGGTGCTGTCATGTTTGGGGTCGCAGCCAATTTGCAACACTTTCTTGCCGCGTTTGGCTAGGGCGACGGATATATTACAGCTAGTTGTGGATTTACCAATACCACCTTTTCCGTAAACTGCTAGTTTCACTGTAGTTTGCCTCTTATAGTTTCTTGTCAAACTCGTGGTTCAAACATTTGCCTTCGCCTAGCCTTAGATGGCGATGCGTCAGGTCTGGTGAGTGTCATTATTGTCCAAATTACAGGGAAAATAAAGTAGCTCTTAAGATGTAAAGCTGTCTTATCTGGTGAATTGTAGCTTAATCAGGTGTTATTAGATTTAGAACATCCTTAAAAAGATACATAGCTTTAAAAACAGACAATTAAAAGTTTTTATTATTTGTTTTTATAAAAAAAGTTACAAAATACAAAAACTCTGTAGTTAGCTTTTTTGAATGGTTTTCATAGAATTAACTGATTGTTATACATGGTGATTTCAGCAAATTAGGGCATGGAAGTCAAGACGAAGAGAGTTATACGTATATCTATGCTGAAAATACTGCTGCCATTTCCCATAGCAGGTAAATTGGCAGGTTTAAGTTAGCTGCTAAGATCATTTAATTGCTGATTGTGAGCTAGCGATCGCAAATTTGTAAACAATGATTAAATTACAAAATATTGTCTATATTTATTACAATCTTTGGGCTGCGTCACTTCAGCAATTAAGAAACGCCGCCTTCTATTTGCTCTATTTCCTGTAATGTTTGCCAGCCAGCTTGCCACTGAGAGTTATCTTGTAATAACTTGGCGTTGATCCAGAAGCGGACTTTAGGGTCACAAGCAGCAACCATTTCGGCATACACCCATTTACTCTGATTTTTACGATTCACGACTTGGAAGTGTCGCCAGCCATCAACTTTTTTCTGTGCTGTCCACTTAGAACCAACTAGGTAAGGGAATTTTTGCTTTTTAGTCATTTGTCATTAGGAATTATTCATTGAAAACCTGAAACTTGTTCGTCTCTCAGGAATTTAGCGGTACAAAAATTGCTGCCTAGGTATTAAATAAATCTGTATGGAGGGTGTTATGTTTTTGGACTAAAAGCAGGTGATAGCTGCGCCAACGTCTGCGACGAACACACTTCTCTAGTAAAAATGGCTAATTCTGCAATCAACTCTTAGCTAAAAAATTAGCCTTCTCCTTACTTGCAAGGAGAAGGCTGGAATAATCTTAAAATAATTCGTAATTTCAGAGTTGAATTACGAATTACGTTAGCGTAGCGGGGCGTAGCCCATTACGAGTTACGAATTAGTTAATATCCGCCTTCTTCTTCGTATTCAGGCTGTCTTTCCTTGACTTTCTTGGGAATATTCACTGGCTTTGGCGCATCTTCCCAAGCATCGCCCTCGACATCATCATAATTGTCATAATCTTCGGTGTATGGCTTGCTGTAAGGTTGAGATTCATATCTTGGCGGTTGTTGATACTTATCTCTACCCGTTGCCTCACTCCAATTATCTTCTTCCTCGTCTTCTTCGTATTGGATAGATTCATACTGCCGCGCTTTCATTACCTGACGCTGCGGTATTTCTTCTTCTACATAGTCTTCAGTCCATTCTTCTTCCCGCGCTACGGGTTCGGGGGCGCGAACTTTTGGTCTAGGTGGCTGCAATGGCACTCCGCTGGGTAGCTGATTGGATGGTGCAACTGCACGAGGGGGAGTATAGCCGTATTCTTCTTCTGCATCACGCTCCCACGGGGGTTTGCCAATACCCAAACGTTCTAGCAAACCTACTGTCAACTGATTTACCCGTTCTTCAGCTCCCTCAAACACTATCAGCCTTTTGGGCCCAGTACTAACGATTTCCTCTACTGAGAGTTCGTAGGTACTCAGCACTTGGTCGGGAATTTGTGGTAATCCAAAGGAAGCAATCACTATGGAATAAATCTTGCCAGTTTCGCCATTAAACTTGAAGCCTCGCACCTTGCCTAATACTTCACCTGTTTCTGTAATTACTTCCCAGTTAATCAGGTCGCCGTAAACTTCAATTTCAATATCTTCGAGTACATCCTCGTTATCAACCAGGATGACATCGCCAATCTGGCTAATGTTGTTGAGGTACATATAGCGCGGTATGCCCGAAATAGAGATCAGGCTGTCTCGCAAACCAAGAGCCACAACCTCTCTTTGATCAATATCAACCCAGACTTGACTGATGATGCCTAGCCGCTTACCGTTGTCGCGGGTAATCACCTGGGTATTCAATATGTCGGAACGCCTAATTATCTGTTCAGAGGTCATTCTATACCGAGTCCTGATCTCGAATCCGGTTTATCTATACACTATTATTAACAAAAACTCAAGCAGATGTATTGGAGGATTGTAACTTAATACCCAAAACTTGGGTGTAAGCTCCTCGTGCTTGAGTAACGCCAATTGTGCGTTCGGCTGATTCTATCATCGGACGACGCAAACTCACAACTATAAATTGTGCCTGTTGTGCCTGTTGTTTAATCATTCTAGCTAATCGCTCTACGTTTGCTCCATCCAGAAACATATCAACCTCGTCAAAGGCGTAAAACGGCGATGGGCGGTAGCGTTGGAGGGCAAAGATAAAGCTCAAGGCTGTAAGTGATTTTTCTCCCCCAGACATAGAAGCTAAGCGCTGTACGGGTTTGCCCTTGGGGTGGGCGACTAAATTCAAACCGCTGCTAAACGGATCTTCGGGATCTTCGAGTTGCAAGTAGCCATCACCATCGGAAAGAGTGGCGAAAATTGATTGAAAGTTTTCATTGACAGCATCGAAAGCTTCTCTAAAAGCAAGTTGTCGCAATGTAGTAAAATTTTCAATTCGCAAAAGTAGCTCAGTCCTTTCTCCTTCTAATGTCTGCAATTTTTGCGTAAGTTCCTGGAGACGGTTTTGGGTGCGTTCGTATTCTTCCAAAGCCAGCATATTTACGGGTTCCATTGCCTGCAAGCGTTTAGCAAGCGATCGCAATTCTTTTTGCAATTCTTCCAAATCTACCTGATCTGGAACTTCTGGCAAAGGACTTGGTAATTCTGCTCCGACATCCCGCAACTGGCTTTGTAAAGCAACGAGTTCTTCCCGGCGCTTGTCTTGGGTTTCTTGAAGTTTTTCCAGTTCCCATTCCAATTGTTGTTGACGCAAAAGATGCGATCGCACTTCTTGTTCTGTGGCGTCGCGTTTTCGTTTCTCTTCTCCCAAATTCTGTTCCATTTGGCTCAGCGTAGCGCGTGTTTCAGCAATTTGAGTGCTGAGTGCTGAGTGCTGAGTGCTGAGTAAAGTTATTTGATTTTGTTGGGTTTCTTGCTCGTGATGATATTGAGTAATCCGTTGTTCGGCTTCTTGGATTCTCTCTTGCAGCCGTTGCTGCTGATTTTCCAAATTTTTTAATCTTTGTTCGGCTTCCCGTAATGCTGCCTCTCGTTGTTGTAATTGTTGCTCTTGTTCTTTAATAGTTGCTTGGATTTGTTGCCATTCACTAGGAGTTTGCGACGCTTCCAACTCTGCTAATACCTGTCGCAATTGCTGCAACTGACTTTCTTGTCCTGGTAATTCCCGATCTAAAACTTCTAGGCGAGATTGAGCCGTCGCGAATTTTTCGCTGTTTTGGGCGAGTTGCGATCGCGTTCCTGCCAACTGCGCCGTCAAATTCTTAATATCTTTCTGCAACTGCTCCAATTGCAACTGCTGTTCTCGCCGCGCCTGTCGTGCTTCTGTAACCTCTTGCGCCAGTCGTTTTGTCTTGGCTGACAAAGTAGCGATCGCTTCAGTACAACGCTCTAAAATTCGCTCAATGTCCACCAAGCGATTTCTCAGAGCAATTGCTTCATCAGATTCCGCTGCTTCCGCATTGCCAAACCGCAATGACGAACGCTGGGTGTTGCTACCACCAGTCATCGCGCCGCTGGTTTCCAACAATTCCCCATCTAAGGTGACAATGCGATATAGTCCTAAGTTTTTCCGCGCCGCCTCAAGGCTGGCGAATACTACCGTGTTGCCAAAAACATAGCTGAATACATCTTTATAGCGGCGATCGCAATCAATTAAATTTACAGCATAGTTAACAAAACCGTTAGCAAAACGTAGTGTTGCATCTTGAGTAAATTTCTGAGCATGTATTTTATTCAGTGGTAAGAAAGTTGCTCTCCCTGCACGCTTTTGTTTGAGCAGTTCAATACCCGCTGCGGCAATACCATCATCTTCCACCACAATATGTCCCAAGCGTCCACCAGCGGCAATCTCCAAAGCTAGCTGATAGCGTGGTTCCACCCGTCCCAACTGCACAACTAAGCCACAAAGTCCAGGCATTCCCGATTGCAAAATCACTTTGCTAGCTTGAGTACCTTGCACTTCCTGCTGTGCTTGCGCTTGCGCCTCTATTTTATCCAACTGCCGTTGTTTTTCTCGTTGCTCTTGCAAGAGCCGCTTTTGGGTTTCCTGTTGAATTTGCAATTCTTGTTCTGTGGCTGCAAGATTTTGGGCTAAGTTTTGGATGGGTTCACTAGAGGCATTAAATTCCGTTTCAACTCGACTGCATTCAGCTTGTTTTTCTGCTAGCTGGGGTTCGTCACGTTCAATTAACTGAGTTTGCTCCTGGATAAGTTGCTGTAATTGGTGATTGCGTTCCCTGAGTTGTGCTTGTTCTGTACGTTGCGGTTCTAAAGTTTGCAGCAAAGTTTCAACTTGACGGTTTAACGCCGTCTGTTGCTGCACCCACGCTTCCGAAGCCGAGGCGATTTCCGCTGCTGCTTCGCGGGAATTTTGTAGCGCTTGTTGCGCCTCATCTCTTTGCTGCTGACAATAGACGATAGATTGTCCTTCAACAATCTGAGTTTGGGCGATTTGTTCTAAAGAATTTTGATGTTGTTGAATTTCTTGCGCTTGTTGAGCCAGCCGCTTAGCAGTTTCTTGCAAAGCTGTTTCTAACTCCGTTTGCTGACGCTGGAGTTGTTTACGTTCCGCCTCTTGGGTAGCCAGAGTAGCTTGTACCGCCAAAAGTTCCTCTTCTCCTAATGCTTTCACATGAGCATTGAGTTGCTCCAATTCGGCGGTTTTTTGGGCAATTTCAGAATTCAGAGTTGTGAGTTGGGTAGTGAGTTCAGCATAATTGCGATCGCCACTTTGAAGTTGCGTAACTAACTTTTCTTGTTGTGCTTGTAGAGAACGCCATGAGAAAACCGCTTCCCAAGATTGTTTCTGGAGAAATTCCGTACGGAGTTTTTGATATTTTTCCGCTTTAGCACGGTCTTGGGAGAGGCGATCGCGCTGTACAGTTAATTCTGTCTCAATAATCCGACAGCTATCTTCCTTCTCCTTCACCTCATCCAAAGTTGATTTAGCTTGATGAATCTTGCGATCAAACGCCGCCACCCCAGCCAATTCATCAATAATTTCCCGTCGTTCCTTAGCATTCATCGAAATAATGCTAGTCACATCCCCTTGCAGCACAACGTTATAACCTTCAGGATAAACCCGCAGATTACTTAATTCCTCGTGCAACTCCGTCAGCGTGCAGCCTACACCGTTAATATAGTAATTCGACGTATAAGTCCCCTGGTGAGTAACTCGCAGCCTTCTAGTTACACTCCACTCAGTCGCGGACTGGCGAAAATCACCATCTTCCTCTACTTCCTCTACTTCCTCTGCGCCTTCTTCACTTTGCGACTTTGCGCCTTTGCGCGAAACTTCATCCGATAAATCAAACGTCACCGTAACGCTAGCCTCAATAGAAGCCCGCCCCTTAGACGTTTGCGTATTATTAACCAAATCCGGCAGGCGATCGGCCCGCATTCCCTTAGAACTAGAGAGTCCTAGACAAAACAGCAGTGCATCGAGAATATTAGATTTACCAGAACCATTTGGCCCAGATATGACAGTACACCCCGGCAGCAAAGGGACAGAGGTAGTACCGCCGAAGGATTTGAAGTTGGTAAGTTCCACGCGCTTGATATGAACCATAGGCGCTGGTTAACTGGGCTAATGAAGAACAAGTGTATCAATTAATTACAGATTCGCAAGAGGGTAGGGCAGGAAATTCAGGATTATCGAACCACAGAGGCACAGAGAACAAGAGAACACAGAGGAGGTAAAGAGGGTTTAGCAGCGAATTGGAACCAGTTGGTATCGTTTGAATCATCTATGAGCCATCTGAATCTTAGTCGTAAAAATGTTCAATCATCGTTTTTTCACGCTGCTATTGACTGATTTATTGGCAGATGTTGGGGGATGTTTGATTAATCAGTGGTCTATAATTCGAGAATTTCCTAGTAGAAAATCACTAATAATAAGTTGGAAGAACTGCGCGATGAGCTACACTCTGCTGGAGGCGATCGCAAACAATGAATAATAATTATCCTTTGCTGAGTAGCTATCAGTTAATTCACGATTTATTGCAAGAGCATTTTGCAAGTATGTAAGATTATATTAGGCGTAGATAAATAATAAGGTAAATTATGTAACTAGAAGATTACTTTGACTTTCAGCGTCCTGATGATATTCGATTGAAAGGTACAAGAGTAGGAATTGAAACTATCCTTTATGATTTCATCCATCGGTGTCGGACTCCAGAGGAAATTACCCAAAGTTATCCATCAGTAACTCTAGAGCAGGTATATGCAACTATTCTCTATTACCTACATAACAAGGAAGCAGTCAGTGCTTACATAGCTGATTGGCTAGAACATAGTCACAGAATGCGAGAAGAACAGCGACGCAATCCACCGCCAGTTGTAGTTAAATTACTGAAACTAAAAGCTGAAAGAGAAGTAATGAAAAAAGCAGATGACTCTCAAATATCTTCTTGATGAAAATGTCGATAAAGTCTACAAGCGACAATTTGTCCAGCGCAACCCTACATTAATCATGTGGGTGGTTGGTGATCCTGGCGCTCCTCCCAGAGGCACATTAGATCCAGAAATCTTGCGCTGGTGTGAGGAACACAACTTTCTTTTGGTTACAAATCGCACATCTATACCTGGACATTTAGCTGAACATGTTGCCCAAGAGCGTCATACACCAGGTATTTTTATTTTGAATGATAAATTAACTATTGGTCAGACTATTGATGAATTGATTTTAATTGCTCAAGCACCTTTTAATGATGAATATCAAAACCAAATTGTTCACTTACCACTGCTTTAATACCAATAATGTCTATAATATATAAATTTTATGAAAAAGGATTAAATTGATGAGCGTTACTTTCGATGCAAGAAATCTAAGTTTAGAAGATGTTCAACAGCTTTTGAAATTTGAGGAGAAATTGAATAACTCATTTACATCATTACTATCTCTAGAATCAATTACAGACTTTGAACAACAAGAACTTTCACAAATCCGCAATCTATTTCGTAATTACTATACAGCAGGTAAAATTTCTGAAGGGCAAATAAAGTTTCTCTTCATCGCGCCATTAATGAAATTAGCTGGTTTCTATCAGCCTAGTATTAAGATTACTTTAGAAGAAAATATTGCTGATATTTCCGTTGAAGATGAAGATACAAACATCAAAGGACGGATGGATATTTTAGCTGTTAATAAGACTCAAGGAAAAAAAGTAACTACATTCTTTTGGATTTTAGTAATTCAGTCTAAAAATAGTAGTTTTAATACTTTGGAAGGATTACTACAATTGCTTACTTATACTTACAAAAGTCTAGAAAATCAAACAGTAGTTTGGGGTGTGACTACTAACGGGATGGATTACCAGTTTGTTTATATCCAACAAGGAAATCCTCCAATTTATCAATTATTACCAAAACTAGATATAACTCGCTCTGAATCTTCAATCGAGTTGTTGCAAGTCTTCAAATCAATTTATAAATTATAGTTTAATTTTTTTCTCTTTTCGCTGATGTAGCGCGAGTAGTTTTAACGGTTACTGAATTTTGCAGATTTGCAATTTCCTTAAGTGCATCTTTATAACTATCTTTTTCTCCTTTCTGTTGAAACAGTTTGGCGGATTTTTTAAAATCTGCGATCGCACCCTTTTTATTCCCCATTTTGGCACGAACTATCCCCCGATTATAGTAGGCTAAACCATAGTTAGAATTAATGGCGATCGCCTGAGAATAATCTTCATTAGCTGCTTTTTTATTTCCCATTTCTAAATAGGCGTTACCACGATTATTGTAAGCCGCAGCATCTTTTGAATTTAATTCAAGCGCTTGGTTGTAATCTTCAATTGCTCCTTTATAATCTCCAAAAGAAAAGCGGTGAAGACCTCTATGGATGTAAGCTGCTGTTAATTTAGGATTAATCTGTAAAACTTTATTGTAATCTTCAGTAGCTTCTAGCTGTTCTCCTTGATCACTATAAATATCACCACGATTAAGATAAGCTTCTATATATTTGGGATTAATACTAATTGCATTTGTATAATCTTTAATCGCAGCATCTTTTTGTTGATTAGCAACTTGAGTTAAACCCCGCTGATAATAGGCTTTAGCATCACTGGGATTAATCCCAATCACTGCATCAAAATCCTGAATTGCTGCTTGTCTAAGTTTGAGGCGACGACGAAGAATACCCCGCTGTAAGTAGGCTTCGCTATAGTCAGGTTTAACGGCGATCGCTTTGCTAAAATCCCCAATTGCTCCTTTATTATCTTTTAGTTTAATCCGGGTAAGACCACGCCCATAATAAAAAAATGGGTTTTTAGCATCAAGTTTTATTGCTTGAGTATAGTCAGCGATCGCTTCTTTATACTTACCTAATTCATAAAGAGAAAATCCTCTATCATAATAAGCATTAGCATCTTGAGGATTGAGCAAGATTGCTTGACTAGAGTCTGCTTGTGCTTTTTGATAATCTCCTAGACGATAAAAAGTATCACCTCGCCTGTTGTAAGCCAGCGCATTTTGCGAATCTGATTGAATAGCTTTAGTAAAATCTTCAACTGCTTCTTGAAACTTTCCTGCTTCATATTTATTTACTCCTTGCTGGTACAGTTTTTGAGTATTACTTACAGGTTTTGGTGACTGAAAAAACCAAGTTCCGACACCAAGTGTAATACAACCAGCTATCCCTGACAGAATTAACCAGAGTTTTTTTTGATTCTGTTTTTCTTGATCATACTCATGTGTTAACTGTTTTAAGTCTTCTAAAACTTCGGTTGCATACTGGTAACGCTTGCGATAATTAAAACGCACCATCTTATTAAGAATATTGGCTAATTTTCTGCTAACTTCTGTGGTTTTGTTACGCCAGATAATTTCGCCTGTTAGCTGATTTTTCTGATTTTTTAATCTAGATATATCGTTTGCTTGTAACCCCATGATTGTTGCGATCGCAACTATACCTAAAGCGTAGATATCACTGTTATATTTGGGGTTTCCATGAGATTGTTCATTTGGTAGATATTCAGAATTTCCAACCTTAGTAATTATGACTTCCTTAACAACACCGAAGTCAACCAAAACTAACTTTTTATCTGAGTGTCTACGAATAATATTTGTTGGTTTAATATCCCGGTGAATTATTCCTCGAACATGTACAAACACCAAAATTTCTAAGATTTCTAATAAGAGAGTAATTAGTTGGTCTTCCCTCAGAGGCTTGCCCTGTAAAACTTCCTCCGTTAAAGGATTACCAAATATATATTCTTGAACAATATAGAATTCTTCTTTTTCTTCAAAATAATCAATTAACTTCTGGATTTGGTTGTGTTCTTGTCCTAGTTGTTGTAAGGTTCTCGCCTTACTTATAAACAAATGACGCAGAATTTTTAAAGTTTGAGGATTTTTACTGGGAGGACGTAGCTGCTTCAATACGAATTTACTGTTAGGAAGGTTAGTATCTTCAACTAAATAGGTTTGTGTTACTTCCTCAGTATTCAGAACTGTCAGTATTCGGTAACGTCCGTTCAGTAGATGACTATTCATCAATATAAATAAGTTTTATTTTTAATTATTTGATTATTTTGTAAGTGTTATTAATGAGTTTCATTAAATACAAGCATAAAAATTAAGGTCATTACACTAAACTACAAGTATTAATAATTAGCTAAATTACACATATTTTTAGGTAATTATTTTTCTATATTGGAGGAATATAACAGGCTCAATGGGAAATATTTTACCAGGTTTGAGTGGACTATGTGCAGCAAATAACAGGCGAATTTATGTGAAGTTAAATATGCAAATAATTTTTTCCATATTCTTCAGCAATCTCACTCATGACTTTTGCTCCCAGAATGAGTTACAAAAAGGGCAATTTGAATTATCCAGAACCCCACATAAAAGATTGGAAATCAACGGATTTGGAGAAAACAAAGATCAGGCAGTTAGTGCGAAGCGTCAATTACTCAAAGCATTGAGTTGCCGCGATAAAACTGCTATTAATAGCTTAATTGCACGGTGGCAAACGATTCTGGGAGCAGAAAAGTTAACTGCTTTGATTGTTAACGAAGTAATGGTCGAATGCGATTCTGATAGCCATAGTTGGTTTTGTCAAACTTTTTTTGGACAATCCCAATATGCACAGATGCACCGAAAAGCCGAAAGTAACATTTTTAGAATTTTAATTGGTGAAGGCTTAGAACCGGGTAAGGACTTCAGCTTTGGGTTAAGTGGCGAGATTATAATAAGCGATCGCGCTCAGCAAATCTTACTCAGCCAATTGCCAAAAGAACGCATACCCTCATTTGAGGCTCAATTGCAGTCCTCCCCAGTTCCAAGTCCAGTCGCCGCCATTGAACAGCAATTGGGGTGTCCATTTTTTACCAATTTGACGGAAATTGCAACTCAACAGATACAGATGCTAAATAATTCCCAAGCAGCAGCTTATCTGGGAGTGCTGCTGGCTGGGTTAGTGAAGCGTCATCCTGCACTCCAAAGTGTGGACTTCCCTACACTATTCATTTTCAGAACTCTCAAAGGCTTGTCGCCAGAAAGAGCAATGGCAATCCTCAACGATCCTCAAACCGATCCTGAGTTCGATGAGACTATCATTTTTCAACATTTATTAGCAGCAATGGAAGATACAGAATATCATCGCATTGCTGGTTTAGATGGTGTTATTAGTATCGAACATCTCAAAAAACTTGATTTAGTTTGGTGTGGCGATCGCCGAATTTCGGAAATAATCGCCATGATGGAAAAATGGCATTCCAGAAAAGAAATTAGGAGCCAAGAGCCAGGAACCGGAAGTTAGAGATAAAGAATTCCTAACTTTTTAAGTGAGAACTGATTACAAGTAATTGATAAGCTAATGCACGTCTAAATTGCATAACTACTCTTTGTAGTTGTTAACTGTTGACAGTTAACAGTTAACTGTCAACCTTAATATCGAGGTAATGTGCAATTTAAATGCATAACAGCTTAACTACTTTGTCTAGGCTGGTACGACAAATTTCTCGCTCCCAGCCAGTCCAAAGGCAGCATGTATAACTTGCAAAGCCTTAACACCTTCCTCTTGTGCCACTACGCAACTAATTTTGATTTCTGAGGTAGCGATCATTTGAATATTGATTCGGTTTTGGGCTAGCGCTTCAAACATTTTAGCCGCAACACCTGGTTGTCCTACCATCCCTGCACCGACAATACTCACCTTGGCGATCGCACTATCTAAAACAACTTCACCCCATCCTAATTCTGTAGCCACTTGGGTGAGCATTTTTTTGGCATTTTCCCCATCCATCCGCGCAACCGTAAAGGCAATATCTCGCCGGGGAATACCATCAATCACCCGACAGCGCTGAGATTGAATAATCATATCAACGCTAATGTTATGCTGCGCTAATAGTCCAAACAGCTTCGCCGCCATCCCCGGACGATCTGGCAATTGGCGAATCGCAATACGCGCTTGGTTCATATCTAAGGCGACGCCACGCACGGGGGGAGGGGAGTACTGAGTGCTGAGTAGTGTTAGCGATAGCGGGGCGTTTATCCCGTGCTGAGTCTTGATTGCTGAGTCTTGAGTACTGAGTAGTGAGTTATTCTTCTCCCTCTGCTCCTCTGCCCCCCCTGCTCCTCTGCCCCTCTGCTCCTCTGCTCCCCCTGCTTCTATCTCAAAGGCTGTGCGGAGTGCGGTGACGGCGCGATCGCACGCAGCAGCATCTACTACGCAACTCACTTTTACTTCACTAGTAGAAATCATTTGGATGTTCACCCCGGCTTCTGCTAAGGTGGCGAACATCTTGGCAGCTACACCTGGACGCCCAATCATCCCTGCACCGGCGATACTAACTTTGGCGATATTATGTTCTACCATTACCTCAGCTTCTTCCGATTTGGGGTTAGATTGACTTCTCAGTGCTGGGGCGATGGCTGCGGCTACTGCTTCTGCTCGCTTTAATATTGGTGTTGTTACAGTAAAAGCAATGTCATTACTATTACCTTCATGAATTGACTGAATAATCAAATCCACGTCCACTTTTTGCCGGGAAATCTCGCCAAATAACCTGGCTGCGACACCTGGTTTATCGGGTACGCGCAACAGAGAGACTTTTGCTTGATCTGTGTCAAATTCTACATTATCTACTGGACGGGCAATTTCTAAATTTACCAGCGATCGCCCTTGGGGTTTGGGCGATGTTACCCAAGTACCAGGGTCATCTGTCCAGCTAGACCTAACTACTAAAGGAACACCATAATTACGAGCAATTTCCACGGCACGAGGATGCAACACTTTTGCCCCCAAGCTAGCCAGTTCCAGCATTTCATTACAGGTAATTTCATCTATTAACTGGGCTTCGGGAACTAAGCGAGGATCTGTAGTTAAAATCCCTGGAACATCTGTATAAATTTCACAAAAGTTTGCCTGTATTGCTGCTGCTACAGCCACCGCTGAAGTGTCAGAACCGCCACGCCCCAGAGTCGTAATTTCTAATTCTCCGTTGCTGGATATCCCTTGAAATCCTGCTACTACAACTACTTTGCCTTGATTAAGATGTCGGCTGAGGCGATCAGTTTCAATATGCAAAATCCGAGCGCGGGTGTGTTCAGCTTCAGTAACAATTCCTACCTGAGCACCAGTCATCGAAATTGCAGACTGTCCAAGTTCCTGCAATGCCATGCTAAGTAAGGCAATAGTTACTTGCTCACCAGTAGAAAGCAGCATATCCATTTCCCGGCGGCTAGGACTTGTAGAAATTTCATTAGCTAGTTTGACAAGTCCATCGGTGGTTTTGCCCATTGCAGAAACCACTACTACAAGCGAGTTTCCTGCTTTCACAGTTTTGTAAACACGCTGTGCAACAGCTTGAATACGTTCCACTGAACCGACAGATGTACCACCGTATTTTTGAACTATGAGCGCCATAACTTTTATTCAATCAATTGTGCCTGCTTTCATCAATGCCCCCGCCGGGTCAAAAAGCTGTGCAAGCATTACCAGCTATATAGTTTACTAACTTATCAGAATCAGTTGACACGAAAAACCTGTAATTTATATTTTGTTAGCGATTTTTCGCATACCGAGCTAATCTCATTAAGTCCTCGTAGGCTTGTTACCAGTAGCAAAAGTAGAAAAGAGTATACTCCTTGCTCAGCCACATAAAGATGTAACGATAATTATACCCATACAATTCATAAGCGATCGCTCACCAATAAAACGCACCAATGAATATGCGATCGCGTGATATTATTCAAAAACTACATCTTCGTAAAGTCCTGCTATTGTTTCTTCAAAATCCACGCTGTTTAGTCGAAATGATTTATGTTCTGATGTGTAGGATTGTAAAACCCATAGCCCTTCATTCCGTCGAAAACATTCAACTCGTTGACGCTTTGTATTAATCAGTACATACTCCTGGAGACTTTCTAGTACTTGATAATCGGCGAATTTGTCGCCACGGTCAAAAGCTTCAGTCGAGTTAGATAAAACTTCGACAATTAACCGAGGAAATCTTTTATAAGCTGGCGTTTCTTGATCTCGTTGATCGCAAGTAACCATCACATCGGGATAATAGAAGCGATTCAGAGATTCAATTCGCGCTTTCATATCAGCGATGTAAACACGACAATTAGAGCCACGGACATGATTACGGAGGAGAGTAGCAAGGTTAAGAGCAATGGTGACATGTGCGTCAAGCGCTCCAGCCATTGCGTAGATATAACCGTCGATGTATTCATGTTTGATAGGGTTTTGTTCCTCGATTTGGAGGTACTCTTCAGGAGTAAGATAGTTTTGCTGGGACGAGGCTATCATGGTTGAAACTTCAAGGCTTGAGTGATGCTGATTTCTAGGGTAGCGTTTGCTGTTGATTGAAGTTGGTTTTTGAGTATTAATAAAACCAACAACAGAGACAAAAGAGATTTTGGAGAGAGAACTTTATGTTAGGTCTAGACAGAATTACATTTGACCCTAGTATTATGGGTGGACAAGCTTGCATTCGCGGGATGCGAGTTCCAGTTTCCTTAGTGGTTAATTTGGTAGCTAATGGAAAACTTGTGGAAGAAATTTTAGAAGAATATCCTGATTTAGAACCAGAGGATATTCGTCAATCTTTACTTTATGCAGCGTGGTTGACTCAAGAACGGGTTTATCCATTCAAAATTGCTTAACCAGTAAAATGAAGTTTTTGGCAGATATGGGAATTTCACTACGCACTGTATCTTGGTTGCGTGGTGATGGTTATGATGTCGTGCATTTGCGGGATGAAGGCTTGCAAAGACTACCCGATAATGAGATTTTAATTAAAGCCCGTACAGAAGGGAGAATTTTATTAACTATAGATTTAGATTTTGCTCAACTTTTAGCCGTCAGTGGGGATAGTTTACCCAGTGTCATTTTGTTTAGGTTAGGGAATGATAACTATGATGCAATTAATGAACGTTTGACAACTGTTTTGAGTGAATGTCAGAAAGATTTAGAGGTAGGGGCAATTGTTTCTGTAAGTAATGAAACTTTCCGGGTGAGGCGATTGCCCATATAAGTAAAAAGTGGATTTTATTTTAGGCGATCGCTTGTAGATTTACATTCTAAAGTAGAGCGTAAACGCAAAGTGGCGAAACACCATCATTCAACGAGGAATCAATTTTTTAACGTAACATTAAACTTGGCTTGGACGCGAGATAATATAGCTATAAACTCCATTCGGGGTAGACCAATGCAACTAGAAGATTATTTTGACTTTTTATCAGCCGATGATATTCGCCTAAAAGGACACCGCATTGGCATCGACAATGTACTTGATTATTACTTGGAAGGATATACGCCGGAAGAAATTGCTGCTAATCTACCTAGTTTGAGTTTGGAGCAAATTCACGCTACTATTACTTACTATCTCCATAATCGCGCCAATATTGAAGCTTATTTGTCGCGTCTGGCAACATGGCGTGAACAGCGTTATCAAAAATCGGTTGCAAATCCTTCATCCCTGGTACAACGCCTGAGAATCTTAAAAGCTCAAAGAAACGAACGTCAGGTAAATGCTTTGTGAAGGTTCGTTTTTTGCTCGATGAAAATTTGTCACCCCGTCTGAAAATAGCTGTTCTCCGTCTTAATCCTGGGATAGATATTTTGCGTGTAGGCGAAAATAATGCATCAGCATTGGGAACTTTAGACCCTGATGTGTTGCGTTATCTGCAATTATCTCAACGGCTATTGGTAACAGATAACCGTGCTAGCATGCCAGCACATCTAGAAGCACATTGGGCAGAAGGTGGACATATTTGGGGATTATTTTGGCTGCGTCCTAGAATACCAATCGGACAATTAGCACAAGAACTTTTGTTAATTTGGGAGACGACCGAAGCAGAAGAATGGATAGATCAGTTGGAGTGGATTCCATTTTAGGCGATCGCTTGTAAGTTTACAATCAAAAGGGGAGCGTTAGCGCAGCTTACCAAAGGTATCGTCTTTACAACACATCATTTAAGCTTCAGAACTCGACACTCCGAGATCAAAACCCGGAACTTTGTCACTTTTAACTCGAAACTTGAGCTTCAGAACTCGACAGTTTTCACTTTGAACTCGACAGTTCTTACTTTGAACTCGACAGTTCTTACTTTGAACTCGAAGCTTGAGCTTCAGAACTCGACAATTCTCACTTTGAATTCAACAGTTCTCACTTTGAACTCGACAGTTCTTACTTTGAACTCGACAGTTCTTACTTTGAACTCTAAACTGTGAGATCAAAACATGAAATTTGTTGCTTGGAACTTCAACAGCCAAATTTTAGCGATCGCGCTTTTCAGTTTTATCACGGTACGCTTTGCACAAAATTAGCTTATTCTGGATTTGGGGAGAGGCGATCGCGAAGATTTGCCAAATTCTCACAACACTTCATAGTCGAAGGATGATCTACCCCTAACCGACGCTCAAAAATATCTAACGCTTGCAGGTACAACGGTTCAGCTTTGCTGTAACTTCTTTGGGAGTAGTAGAACTTCGCTAGGTTGTTGAGGCTAACTGCAACGTCGGGATGTTCCTCACCCAACAGGCGTTGTCTTAGTTCTAAAGCTTGTAGGTAAAAGGGTTCGGCTTCAGTGTAACGTCCTTGGGAAGAGTAGAGTACCGCCAAGTTATTGCGGTTAGTTGCAACAAGAGGATGTTCTTCACCCAACAGGTGTTGCCACAGTTTCAAAGCTTGTAGGTACAGGGGTTCGGCTTCGCTGTAATTTCCTTCGGAGTAGTAGACAAACGCCAGGTTGTTGAGGCTAGCTGCAACATCAGGATGTTCTTCACCTAGCAGACGTTGCCTCATTTCCAAAGCTTGTTGGTACAATGATTCGGCTTCGCCGTAATTTCCTTGGAAGCAGTAGAGTGATGCCAGGTTGTTGAGGCTAGCTGCAACATCAGGATTTTCCTCACCCAGCAAACGTTGCCTCATTTGCAAAGCTTGCAGCAACAACGGTTCAGCTTGGCTATAATCTCCTTGGGACTTATAGAGTTCCGCTAGGTTGTTAAGGCTAAGTGCAACATGAAGATGTTCTTCTCCCAGCAAACGTTGCCTCATTTGCAAAGCTTGCAGTAACAACGGTTCAGCTTGTGTGTACCGTCCTTGGGAGTCGTAGAGATACGCCAGGTTATCCAGGCTAGCGGCGACATTGGTATCTTCCTCTCCTAGCAGGTGTCGCCTTATTTGCAAAGCTTGCAGTAACAACGGTTCAGCTTGTGTGTACCGTCCTTGGGATTCGTAGAGTAACCCCAAGTAATCGAGGCTAAGTGCAAAATCAGGATGTTCCTCTCCTAAGCGCTTTTTAGTTACTTCTAGACATTGCTCAACCCAAGGTTCTGCCTGGTCATACAACCCTTGAGCATTGTAGAATTTAGCATTCCCCTCGAAAGCCCAGGTTAAATCTTCATCGCTAACGTGTTGAATCAAATTCTTAGCTACTTCTGCTAAATGAGGCATAACAGAGGAAACAGCAGTGATTTGCTTAAGGGTGAGGGTGTCAGGAATCTTTTTAGCAACTACTACCATTACCCGGCAAAGCGATCGCTTTAATTCCTCCCCCTTGTCTAAACCTGTAAGCTTATATTGAAAAAACTCCCGTAGCAGTGGATGCAGTTGATAAATTCCCTCACCTTTGCGTTGAACTAAATGCAGATTCAACAAGGTATCATCTCTAATTTCTTCTAAATCTTCGACATCTTCCTCTGGTAAACACTGTTCCACCAACTTCCAAGCTATGGGTGCGGCGGCAAATAAACTCAACAAACAACCCAATTGCTTATCATCTTCCTCTAATTCCTGCCAACTCAACTCAAAGGCTGCTAACACACCTCGTTGTGCTGTCATGTCAGCTTCCGACTTAGATTTAGAGAGGGAACACTCATCTAGTCGCTTGTTCTCCAACCGCCGCAACATTTCTGCTAAAGATAAATCCTGTTTCCGCGCCAGATAGCGCCCTACTAATTCCACACCCAAAGGTAAATATCCCAGCCATTCACACAACTGATTTGCTAAAGCTAATTCTTTTTCAATTCGCCCCGGTGTTTCTTTCAGTAAAGACTTTAATAACTCCAGCGCCGCCTCTGGTTGCAACACATCCAAAAATAACTGTGCAATACGTCCCAACTTCTGGCGTGTAGTCATCAACACTTTAAACCGAGAAGGTAGCGACTGTAAGTAAGGCTTGACTTGCTCGTAGTCGCTGACATCATCCAACACTAGCAGCACATCACCTTCACGCCAACGCCGCCAGCAATATTGCACTTGCGCGAGTAAATCAAAATCTTCTGGCGGCTTTAAATCAAGCTGCGTTCTGGCAAACTGCACAACTTGAATGCCCACATCCCCAGTTTTTGGAAGCAACCAGCAAAGTCCACCGTTGTATGTTTCGCGGTGCTGGATGGCATATTGCAGGGCGAGTTCTGTTTTACCAACTCCACCCATACCAGCGATCGCTGCAATGGCAACTTGTTTATTATCCTGCAAAAGTTGGTGCAGTTTTTGCAATTCTTCCTTACGCCCGACAAAATCAACTACCCCACTCAGGGGCAAATTTTGCGGTATTCCAGTAGGGGGATTTAACTTTACCCGTTCCCCTTCAGGCGACTTTAGTCAGAAATTAAAGGTTTGATTGCGGTTGTCATTAGCAACATTCCCGACATTCCCACCATAATTTTTATCAACTGTGTTCGTAAAATTCTGGATGATAGAAGGTTGAGATTTAACAGTATCCGCCAAAGCCTCTACAGCTTGAGCAATTTCAGGGTCTTTGTTTGCCACTTCTTCTACCTGCTCAACCAGAGAAGCTTGACCATAATCTAGCGGTTGTGTTTGAGCTAGTTCTATAGCACTCGCCGTGTTGGGTGCTTTGCGCTTCAGCAGTGATAATAATTTACCGCCTTGCTCTAAAGCCTTTTCGCCCAGGATTTCACCAGTTTTTTCAAAAGCTTTGGTGATGACCAAGGTTGCGATCGCTGCTGCTGTTAGTGATACTGGCTCCATAAGTTTGCCAAAATACACAAGATTTTACTTATGGTTCTCAGTCTAACAGTCTCTAAACAGTTAAATAAAGAGCAAATAGCAGAAGAAATTATAAAACAATTTAAGGGACGACTTCTATAGGTGAAATCGTCCCTCTCAACTTTTAAAAGTGAAATATTACTTATCTGCTTACCCTTGCAGGTTCAACCCACTCATCCCAAGAGCTATCGTAGCCATCATAAGTAATTTTATAAAGTTTTTTACTAACTTCTAAAACTCGCCCTTGATACCATTTACCTCTCCACAAAATTCTTACTGAATCTCCCTTTTTAAAGGATGCCCGGAAACGTGCAGTTTCAACCCATTCATTCCAGGAGCTATCATAACCATCGTAGGTAATATAGCACTTGTTAACATCAACATTAAGTACCGTTGCTGGATACCATCTTCCTTTCCAAAGAACCTCAGCTTTTTGTCCCACAGAACATAGTGAAGCAGCGAAAGCACTGGGAATTAATGTTCCTACCCAGGTTGCCATGAAAATCCCAGCAAACAGTAAGTTCTTTTTCATTATTTTTTTATCCTTAATCGAGAAAATCAAATTTTAATGATGATTAATGGAAATCTAATTCAAAAATTGCCATTAACTCTCACTATTTTTAGGGATTTAAATTAGCGATCGCCTCAGCAAAAATCACGATTTTACCGCGCAGTATGTGAAGATAGCGCTGTTCTGTTCCGCATTTAATTTAAACACTAGTTTTTGATATTACTTATATTCATCTGCACTATATCGGTGATTAAAAAGTTTAATTTTACAATGTATTAATAATTCGTTAGCGATCGCAACCATGATATGCAGTACAATTGTACTATAAAAAATATTTGACTTAACCTTTATCTGGAGGGTGGCAATATGACAAGTAATCAAATATCTCTGCTAGAACTTATCGAAATTTTTGCAGAATATCGCAATAACATCATCATCAATATTAAACACCTACAAGAACATTATCAAAGAACAAGTATTAAGCGAGTTAAAGGTGTTAGAGATAAAAACGGGGAACTCATTCAGCCTTGGCTGCGAACAGAAAATATAGATAATGCCGAGTATGTTCGCATGGGTGAGTTTGAGTTTAATCGCAACACCGCAACTATCAATATGCTCGTTAAACGTAAAGTCAAACTTGCCAAAATTGAAGACCAAACTCCTATTTTTGAAGTTGCAGGTTTGTTAGTAAATGACTTAGATACCTTTAATAATTACACGATTGTAAGTGACGGAAAAATCAACGTAAAATCTTTAAAAGTTAAAATTAGTAGTAAAAACCTTTTTGAATTGCTCAAACAAAAAGGTGTAATAGATACAGAAGAATTCGATTTCTGTATTGAATATACCATCAAGCTAGATAACTTGCCACTTGTCCCTTTTGATAGACATTACAGCAATATTGATGGTTTGTTCAATGAACTAGCAGAAATCAAAGTCCTTTCTAGTATTATTTCTGCTCACTTGAAAGGAGAGTCAGATGTATTTATACCAGCACAATTGGATGAGTTAAAAAATCACTATGTTTCTAATAGCATCTACATCAACTTTCCTACAACCAACGAATACACTGACATCACAGAAGCTCTTGCTAATGGTACTCTTGATTCACGAGTAAGTTATAAAATAGACATTGGTAGCCAAGATATTCTCAACCTCAGTAAGTTACATTATGCGAACAAGTTCTTAAACAAAATGTATAGGCTTTATGACCAAGAAACTGGGGAGATTTTCACTAAATCTAGTTTTTATATAGCGTTCAATGAAAATTTTGCCTTGAGGCACAAGCTACTATCATCCCGTATCAAGTTAGCTAAAGTCGATGAGTTCATGAAACGAATTTTTGATGAATTTTTGGGACTTGAAAAGAATGGCATTATTACAGATATTCTCGTAAAAGTTGGTGCTGAGAGTTTGGCACAATTATTGCAAGATAAATACACTGATAAGCAGTTCAGCAAACAGGAAATGATTGCAGCCTTAACAATGGCGAATACTAAGCTAGAGCAATATACAAAACAAATCTACCGGGATAAAATTTGTCCTTTGGTATTCTACATTGGTTCTACTGGATTGTTGCCAGATGAAATGGCAGTGAAAGCCATGAATGCTGAGGAATTAGCTGCCAAATACCCCAATTTACAGTTTTCTAGAGACGAGAAAAAGGGAACATTTTTTGTAGTAGGCGATAGTATTATCAGCGTATACGCAAAAACTGAGTATTACAGCAAAAAGATTGCTGTTAGTGTGGAAGCATAAGATTTAAAAAGTCAAGTAAAAATACAAAATTGCTGAGAGGTTGTTTGAAAAGTAGTTACCTGTGATTTTAGGCACTTGTTGATCCCCCCTAACCCCCTTAAAAAGGGGGATTTAGGGGGATCTAGAACGTTTTGCTACCAACAAGAGGACTTTTCAAACATCCTCTGAGGTATTCTTAGCAATTTTGTACTTATATCAATATCCATTGCTTTCAATACCGCTTTATCGAGTTGCGAGAAATTCCGCAACGACAACATAATTTTATAAATGCGATCGCTTCTCACAATTGCAAAGTGTTACTGTCGAAAATGTGAAAGTGCGACAAACTGGGTAAAGTTGCTTTAGCCTCGCGATCGCTTTGAAAATACGCTTATTACTTAGTTATTTTTATTACTTTAACTATAAATATTATTTAGTAAATAATTAAAAAGTAACACATATTAAACAGTATAATATCGGCTTCTTGGTATTATTTGTGATGCACTAACGATAAAAAACAATGGATGAACATCAACATCGCTCTTATTGGCGTGCTAATACTGCTTTAATTCGTAATCTTTTAATTGTCTGGGTACTAGTTTCCCTAGTTTTCAGTATTTTGTTGGTTCAACCATTGAATGCGGTACGTTTTTTTGGCGTACCGTTTGGCTTTTGGATGGCACAACAAGGATCAATTCTAATATTTGTGGCATTGATTTTCATTTATGCCTTCCAAATGGACAAGCTAGACCGCAAGTATAATCTCAAGAAGTGAGGGAAAATCGTGTCAGTTGAAATTTGGACTATTGTGCTAGTTGGTCTTTCTTTCCTAGCCTACATTTATATTGGTTGGCAATCACGAGTTGAAAATAGTAAAGACTTCTTTGTAGCAGGTCAGGGAATACCCTCAATTGCAAATGGTGCAGCCACCGCCGCAGACTGGATGTCCGCGGCTTCGTTTATTTCTATGGCGGGGCTGATTTCTTTTTTGGGTTACGACGGTTCTATTTATCTGATGGGCTGGACTGGTGGCTATGTACTACTAGCATTATTGTTAGCTCCCTATCTGCGGAAATTTGGTAAATATACTGTACCGGACTTTGTGGGCGATCGCTACTACTCGAACATTGCTCGTTTGGTGGCGGTAGTTGCAGCTATTTTCGTCTCTCTCACCTACGTTGCTGGACAAATGCGGGGTGTAGGCATTGTCTTTAGCCGCTTCCTGCAAGTAGATATCAATACGGGTGTGATCATCGGTATGGTGATTGTGGGCTTTTTTGCCGTATTGGGGGGTATGAAAGGTATTACCTGGACGCAAGTGGCACAATACTGTGTGTTAATTTTTGCTTACTTGATTCCGGCTATTGCGATCGCCTGGTTACTCACAGGGAATCCAGTTCCTCAATTAGCATTTACCTTTAGTGATGTTGCTGACAAGCTCAATCAAATCCAGCTTGACCTAGGGTTCAAAGAGTATACTCAGCCATTTGTGAACAAGTCGATGCTTGATGTACTGTTCACTACCATTGCTCTGATGGTAGGTACTGCTGGCTTACCTCATATCATCGTCCGATTTTATACAGTACCAAGTGTGCGTGCAGCTCGCTTCTCTGCGGGTTGGGCACTGTTATTTATTGCCATTCTTTATACAACTGCTCCAGCCCTCTCAATGTTTGCCCGCTATAATCTGATTGATTCTCTGCATAATCATACAATCGCAGAAGTGCAACAGCTAGACTGGGCGACCAAGTGGGAAAAAACTAAACTGCTAGCCTTCGATGACAAAAATAAAGATGGGCGTCTGCAATTAACTCCAAATAAAGAAACTAACGAAATTACGATTGACCGAGACATCATTGTGCTCTCCACCCCAGAGGTGGCTAAACTTGCTCCTTGGGTGGTTGGCTTGGTAGCAGCTGGTGGGTTGGCAGCTGCTTTGTCTACAGCATCAGGTCTATTGCTAGTAATTTCTAGTTCCGTCGCCCACGATATTTACTACCGCATATTAGATTCAACAGCATCAGAACAAAAACGGGTGTTTGTTGGGCGGATCATGGTAGGGGTGTCTCTTGTCCTCGCGGGATACTTTGGGGTAAATCCACCGGGATTTGTGAGTGAGGTGGTGGCTTTTGCCTTTGGTTTAGCCGCTGCTAGCTTCTTCCCAGTGATTTTCTTAGGGATTTTCGACAAGCGCACCAATTCTGAAGGGGCGATCGCTGGCATGTTGACGGGTTTGATTTTCACAATCATCTACATTGTCGGCGTCAAGTTTGGGGGTATGGAACCCTGGTTTTTTGGGGTTTCTCCTGAAGGAATTGGGACTTTAGGTATGATTATTAACTTAGTAGTGACTCTGGTAGTTTCTCGGCTAACGCCACCCCCTCCAGCACACATTCAGGCGTTGGTGGAAGATTTACGTAGTCCGGGTATTGAACAATAGTGTTTTTTGCCAACGCACAGGCGCTTCTCTACGAGACGTTACGCGAACGCCTTACCGCAGGGTTGGAACGCTAAGGGAAGCGCTGAGGAACGCAAAGGGGGATAACTCTGTGTTTCTCGGCGTTTTCTTTACTGAAGCTCTTGGATGTTATTCATTACTTGTTGGTATAAGTCGTTGTTGCCTTGTTTTTTAAAGATGGCTGCGGCTTTTTGTAAGTCTTTGAGCGCACCCGGTTTGTCCCCGTTGGCGGCGCGGGCGTTTCCGCGGTTATTGTAGGCAGGGGCAAAGTTGGAATTGAGGCGAATGGCTTGATTGTAATCTGCGATCGCTCCTTGTGGATCTCCATTGGCGGCGCGGGCATTTCCTCGATTATTGTAGGCAATAACATATTTCTGGTCGAGACGAATTGCTTGATCATAATCATTTAGCGCCGCTTTTTGGTCTTTGTTGGCGGCGTGAGCATTCCCTCGATTGTTGTAGGCTTCGGCGTAGTTGGGAGCAAGGCGAATCGCTTCGTTGTAATCCTCAATCGCTGCTTTGTTGTCTCCTAGGGAAGCACGCGCATTTCCCCGGTTATTGTAGGCTTCAGCATTGTTATGATTGATACTAAGTGCTTGGTCATAATCTGCGATCGCTCTTTTTTTGTCTCCCAGATCAAAGTAGGCTAGTCCTCGACTATTGTAAGCCTCTCCATATTGAGGATTGAGGCTAATCGCTTGGTTGTAGGAAGCGATCGCAGTTTGCAAGTCGCCTTTAACATGTTGATTCTGTCCCTGAATGTAGAATTCCCCAGCTTTAGATGTTTTAGCTGGGCGAGGGTTAGGAGAAGTAACTCCTATTTCTGTCACCAATACATCTTTGTTTTTACTACAAGAAAAGCCTGTAATTGCGCTTAATGTGGTAAAAACAGCTATGGTAAATGCTCTGCTTACTCTTATTGGCTTTTGCTGAAATAAGCGCCATCTCATAAGTTGCTACACACCACCATGACACCTGAATGAAATTAGTACCAATTAGTTATTTCTTGATTTTAAGAATTATTCTAACTTTCGGTAGAAGTATAAAATCAATTAATAAGCTTACCTAATATTTACTAGATTTATTTAAAGGTCGTCGATAAGATAGATTTATAAATTTTAAGTATAAAACTATTCATTTAATCTTTCCTCTTGTTATCTTACTGCTTTCTGGGAGTAGGTTCATTATGAACCTTATAAGTATTCAATATGTTATTTATAATACTTTTTTAAAAAATATTTCAAATTCTTGCGTGTCCAGATCCCCGAATTCTCAAAAAAGTCGGGCATCTTTTCAATCCTCCACATCACTTTCTTGGGTTTTTGGAGTCAGTCGCCAAGCAGTAGTTTTATCGATATCTACAGATAGTTGTTCTAAATTTTGCCCTAAATCTTTTTGGAGTTTTTGAGTTAGTGTAATCGGAAAATCTAAATTAATATCTTGGGTTTGTGCTAGTTTTGCCAATTCTGTAAACGTAACTTTTACTGTGGTGCGATCGTAACTAGTCAGTTTGCAATAAGAAGTTTCTGGGATATTTTGAGCCTGCATAGCTTTTTTAATTCGCTCTTGCAAATTCTCAAATTCTGAATTTAACAGCTTCCACTGCTCCTCAAGTTGCATGTATTTTGCACCAAGTATTGTGAGGTCTTCTGTTGCAGGATTGGGGCTAACTTGGGCTTGTAATTTTAACAAACACAAATGTACTTGAGCAAGATAAATACAGTCTAAATAAGCATAATCTATCTGTTCTTCAGTTAGGGGGCGCTTTCCCCAATCGCTTACTTGTTCTTGTTTATCGATATTGTTAAAGTTACAAAGTGCTGTAGCTAGGGTTTTGAGTTGATAGTTTGGTAATGGCAATAGATAATAGGGAATTTTTTTTGCTATGTCCAAAGTGCAAGTAATATTTTTCGCTTGCTTATTGCCGAGAAATTTCAGATCATAACTGGCATTGTGAAATACTTTTTCAATGGCAGGATTTATCATGATTTCCTGAATAAACTCAGCGATGATATCAGGCTGATCTAGGACATCTAAAAGATAAACGCGATCGCCACTCATATCTTGAGGATCATCTAACACCTGAATTAGCGACAGTCTGGGATTACGACTTTTATAATCAGCGACTTCTGTATCTATCCACAAGGTTTTAGCTGTGGTGTATGCGGCAACAATAGCACGAATTTCATTAGGATAATTAATATATGGCATTGGCTAATATTTCCTCGTAATTTGAGGTATCGATAATCAGTTATAGTTTCCCAAATTAGCATTCAAAACTAAACAATCATATTCATTACTAGGAAGTAGTCGGAATCTGGACGTGCTGAGGCTAGTAAACAACTACAGATGATGTTTACTTACAAATATAATAGCGAGAGGCTGTTGTAGAATCACAAATTTAGATGGCAATTAGACGTACTACGCCACTCTTTTAATACAACACCAGACCACAATAAAAAACCTATAAGTAAAAGTCCCGTAACTCCATCTAGCCATATCAAACAATGCATTTTCAAAGACATTGGAGCAAGCATCGGGAAAAGATAATGCCCCGGGCTAGAAATACTAGTAATGGAGTACAATCCCAAAGAAAGATATGCTAACCAAAACATACCTTTGGTGTATAACCAATATCCCAACAGTCCTACTGGAGTCATCACAATCACAACGCTAATTACTCCAACAGAAGTAAACCATTCTGGGCCAGGATATCGACTCAAAAATAGTGCATTGTCTGTGTAGTGTAGCCAAGTAGAAATCAGGTTGAGTGTAATGATAGCTAGCAGAATCTTCTGACGGAGGCTAAAAAGATTTGTCATATTACACTATTTCGTTACAAATTGCTAAGCCCACAGCGATCGCTATGGGCATAGAAAATCTATGATGGTTCAGTCGCAATTTATTTTTGCCCTGCGCCTTGAGGGGGATGTGAGACAACTTTTTTAGCTAAACCTAAAGTCTTTAAGACTTGGATGCTCCACCAAGTGACATCAATTTCCCACCATAACAATCCAGATTTTGCCATGTGGGGATAAGTATGATGGTTGTTGTGCCATCCTTCACCATAAGTCATTAGGGATACCCACCAAAGATTACGAGCGCCGTCATTAGCATCAAAGGTGCGATAACCCCACAGGTGTGATGCAGAGTTCACGAACCATGTGGAGTGCCAGAGTAAGACTGATCTGACAAAAATGCCATAGATTACAAAAGACCACCCTCCCAAGGCATATAGGAGTAACCCGAAGGGAATTTGTAGGAGTAGGAAGTAGCGATCTAGCCAGCGATAGAAAGGTTGTCTGGCTAAATCAGGTGCATATTTTTGATAAGTTTCATAGTCAAAAAACTCTGGACGAGGGTAGAAAATCCACAGCATGTGGCTCCACCAAAAGCCTCGCTGAGCAGAGTAAGGATCTAGGTTGATATCTTCGGTGTGAGCGTGATGCTGGCGGTGTCCACCAACCCAAAAAATAGGCCCTCCTTGGAGAGCAACAGCTCCAATGGTGGCGATCACATACTCTAACCACTTGGGAACCTGGAAACTACGATGGCTCAGTAATCGATGATATCCCAGGCAAATACCAATGCTGCCAAATAACCAATGGAGAAACAGCAATAAACCTAATGCTGGCCAAGAGAAAAACCAAGGAGCCAAGAGAGCTAAGGCATGAAATGCAGTAAAAAACACCACATTTACCCATCTGAGTCGAGGGGAATTTCCTCTCTCAGGGGCGATCGCCGGAAAATTTGCGGTCATAACAATTCCTGTTTATGGATGATCAAGCGATTTGCTTTTTTGGGTGCAACCCTACAGGGATTTACCTGCTCTGTATATTAGTTTGTTACAGTGAAGCAAAGCAAGTATCACTTACATCTGTTATGCTACCAATTCTTCCTTTTTTATGCAAGTGGCACTTGCATTTTCTTTATGTCGTCTCAACCCCTTTCAACTCGTCAACGTCTGATTGAAGCCGCACTTGAGTTGTTTACAGCTCAAGGAGTAAGTTCTACCACAACCCGCCAAATTGCTGAAAAAGCCGAAGTTAACGAAGTAACGCTATTCCGTAATTTTGGTAATAAGCATGGACTGCTTTTGGCTGTGCTCGAAGAATCCGCAGCCTTCAAGAATTTAGGCGAGTCACTGGTGCGACGGGCAACTCCTCCTGGGAATGTCTACCAAGCTCTAAAGGATTATGCAAGTGATAGCTTACACGCATTAGAACGAGTACCAGAGTTTGTCCGGTCTGTGGTGGGTGAAGCCGATCAATTCCCGGCAGAAAATCGCCGCGCTTTAGGAAGAGGAGTAACAGAAGCAAACCGCTATGTAGCACAGTATTTAGCTACTGTAATCCAGCAAGGACACTTAAATACCTATTTACCCGCAGAAAAATTAGCAAGTTTGCTGAATGGGATGATTTTGGGATATGCCGTAATTGAATTTACCAGTGAATTTCACGAACTTTGGGAAGATCGAGATGATTTTCTGGAGAATTTAGTAGAGTTGTTTTTACACGGTGCTATGTCATTCTCAGCGGAATCAGCAACGGAATCTTTATCAGGAAGCTTTATTACTAGGGAAGTGGCTGATTTACCTGCTGGTTTAGTCCACGAAATTTTGCGACAAGCCAGGAAGTCGGGAGTACAAGATTATGCACTGGCTTATGTGTTGTTTGGTGGTGGGTTATCTGTAACAGAAATAGTCAATTTACAGCGATCGCACCAAATTTACGATACTCAAGGGCATTTCCTGCAAATTACAACCCCAGGATTTGTTCGCCAAGTACCTGTGAATCAGTGGATTTTGGGCAACCGCTACGGTTCTTACACCAACAATCCTTTAACTAAATGGTTGAAAAGCCGTAAAGATAGTCAACCCGCCATGTTCCTTAATGGATCTGGTCAACCAATTTCAGAATCAGAGCTTCAAGTACATTGGCGAACATGGACTGAGGGATTGTTAACTCCTCAAGGACAACCGCCAGCGATCGCTCAGGCCCAACAAACCTGGTGTGTAGAAATGTTAATGCGAGGTATTAGCTTAGAAAACTTGAGTATTTTAACTGCTTGCGATCGCAGTCAGTTACAGCCCTATGCCAAAAGAGCCAGAGAAAAAGCAGCGCTAGAGCAAGCAATCCGTTTAGATCATAAGACTGGATAGGAGTGTAAGGTATTTGTCTACACTTTTTAAGAAAATATTGCTTAATAAAGAACTAAGTCAAAGGGACAAGGTTTCGCAATGCCATAGCCTTGAGCATAATTTACCCCAAGCGCTTTAATTTTTTCTAAGATGGCATCATTTTCCACAAATTCTGCAATAGTTTGAATCCCTATCGCTTGTCCAACCTGATTAATCGCTTCAACCACTGCCGAATCAATAGGATTGTCCAAAATATGTTTAATAAAGCTGCCATCTATTTTCAAAAAATCTACAGGCAGATTTTTAAGATAGGCAAACGAGGACATCCCACTGCCGAAATCATCTAAAGCAAAACGACAGCCAATATTTCTTAATTCACTGATAAATTGAGAAGCTTTACTTAGGTTAGTAATGGCAACAGTTTCAGTAATTTCAAAACAGATCGTTTGGGGTGGGATTTGGTGCAAAGCAAATTGCTCATCATTGATGCTCGCACCCGATAAATTGATGGCATAAAGATAACTTTGGCAATTATCTGCTGCTTGACAATGGTTCCAGGCGTTCCGGTAGTGTTACCCTTGAGTAGCAAACAGAGTGCGGATCACCCAGCGATCAATTAAATGCATGAGGTTGTAACGTTCAGCCACCGGAATAAACGCTATCGGTGACACCAATGCCAGTTTCATCTAGCAAGCGCAGGAGAACCTCATAATGTTCCCCACTCAACTCAGTCTGGGAAACAGGAACAATTGATTGATAATAGAGGCGAAACCGATTTTCTTCCAGAGCATGAGCTAGGCGCGTCACCCATTGCATTTCTCCTTGTTGCCTTGCTAAATCGAGATCCTCAGCTTGATAGACATGTACCCGATTCCGCCCGCGATTTTTGGCTACATAGCAAGCGGCATCTGCAAGACTTAAGACGTTAGTAATGCTTTGACTGTATGCGTCAATGATGACTAATCCAATACTGACTCCAATGGTAAAAAGTTTATCCTGCCAGACAAATCGGAACTCTTGAACCTTTTCACGCAGAGTATTAGCAATTCGTTGTGCTTGTTCCAGTGGGCATTGATTGAGCAGTAAGCCAAATTCGTCTCCGCATAAACGAGCTAAAGTATCCGTTTTACGAACTTGGCTTTGAAACAATGCTGTTACTTGACGCAAGAGTTCATCACCGGCAAAATGACCAGAGGTATCGTTGACAATTTTGAACTGGTCTAAGTCAAGATAGCAAAGAGCATATTGTTGATTATGCATCTTGGCTTGATTCATAGCCTGCTCTATGTGATATTCAAACTCGTGACGATTCACCAGTCCAGTTAAAGCATCGTGGCTAGCTTGCCAGGTAAGTTGCCGAGATAGACTGCGGGTGTGAGACACATCATGAAATACCATAACTGCCCCAATCACCTGACTGTCGCTAGCACGAATCGGGGCAGCAGAATCATCAATAGCAAACTCATCTCCATTGCGAGCAATCAGGATTGTATAGTTGGCAAGACCGACTATACAACCTTCTTGTAGGGCTTGTTCTACCGGATTTGCCACTGGCTCACGAGAGTGGTTTCGTTAACGATCTGAAAAACTTCTTTTATGGGCAATCCTTGTGCTTCTGACTGACTCCAACCCGTCAGTGTTTCGGCAATGGGATTGAGATATTGGATTCGACCTAGAACATCTGTAGTAATAACTGCATCGCCAATTTCGCAATGTCACTTGGGCTAGCTCTTTTTCTTGAAAAAGGGCTTCTTCGGCTCGTTTACGTTGCAGCACAGAACTTAATTGCGCTGCGATCGCTGTAATGCTTTGAATTAAATATGAGTCATCTTGCCAGGATTCAAACTTGAAAAACACCAGAACTGCTAGCACCTGGTCGTTAGCAATTAGGGGAATGCCTAAGCCTGCTTTGATGCCACACACCAAAGCAATTTCGTGACGTAAAAAAGCTGTTTCTGATTGTGATACATCCTCACACCACTCTAGTTGTTTAGATGCCCATACCCGTCCTGGTAGCCCTAGCCCAAATCCAAAGGTGAATTTCTCACTCACTGTTCGGAATTGAGCGAGTTCTGATGAGCCGTGATCGCCATACCAAGCTGAACTACAATGCAAAACGGCTGCATTCCCATCAGGAACCCAAGCTTCGCCATAGTTCCAGCCTTTGGTTTCACAGATTGTTTGCAAGATACTTGTCAAAGCAGCATTAAAATCCTCTGCTTCCCCAATAGCCAGCGCTAAGGTTTGTAAAAGCTGGACTTGTTCCTCTGCCCGTTTACGCTCGGTGATATCGGCAAAGGAGGTAACAACTGCATAAGTAACAGAGCCATCAGTTGGAAATAGAGGTTGGGAATTAATTGAAATCCAGGTTAAGTTACCATCTGGCTTGTGAACTCCCATAATCACGTTATTACAGGGTTTTCCAGTTCGTAACGCTAGCATGGCTGGGTGTTGCTCGCCGAGAAATGGTGAACCATCTTCATGAATCGCTCGCCACCGAAGGTCAAGGTAAGTTCGTCCCATCATTTGGTCTAGGGACAAACCCAGAATCCGCTCTGCATTGGCGTTACTGGTTTGGATTACTCCATTTTCGTCTTGTAAAACAATGCCTTCTGCCATTGCGCTGACCACAGAACGATAGCGTGCTTCACTTGCCTGTAAGTAAAAATTAGATTGGGCAAGTTCAGTAGTTCGTTCTGCTACCTTGATTTCTAAGGTGGCGTTTGCCTGTCGTAAGGCTTCTTCTGCCTGTTTGCGTAAGCGTTGGCAAAGCCTCTCGTAGAGAAGCTCGTCGTAGACATCACTAATATCAAAGAGAATACCAACACAGCGTACAGCCTGACCCATCTGGTCATAGAGAAACTGACCGAATGCTGCCAGCCAGAGAGGGGCGGTTTTTTCGCAGGGCTACATTTACAAACATTAATGCTATTCCCACAAAAGCAAAGCCAAGAGCTGTATTCGGCGCGGGGCGACCTGGTTGGGGGCGATTAATATGGATGAACCATTGTTGATTGCTGTCTGTAGCGCTGGTTGCTGAACCACTTCCAGGTGGATAGAGCGTCTTAGTAAGGTAATCATGCATCAGCAGTTGGTCAATGCCAAAATCAACTGTAAATGCATACTGAGCTAGTATCAGCAGACTCAATCCCGCAACCATAATGCTGAGTACGCCTGCCAATGCTCGCTGTTTGCATCCTAGCGTCATCAGTGCCAACCCACTGAGTAGAAAAGTAAGGGCGGTGTTATAACGCATAGGTGCAGCACCAGGTAGCAGCTGCACAAGTGGAGTCAGGTGGAAATGCCACGCGATTACGACTACCAAACCAATTAAAGCGACGATTCCACCCAATGCGATCGCTATCTGGTTGTATATCTCCACCTGTGTAGCTGCTCTAATTTTCATCTGGAAAATGCCTATAAAAAAATTATTTGCTGCGTTAAGCCGAATCGCATTGAAAAAATCGCTCACTTTTCGCCGCATCTCCTCTAAAAGTTTCAAGGCGATGTCGAAAGGCTGAGCGAGGTTGTTTTTCCAATGATTGATGCTTTAGGGCAAACGCATATAAATTAGTTTTGACAAAACATGATCGTTAAATTGAAAATTTCTCGTTCAGTATTAAGCCTGAAATGCTTGTAAAAGTTAAATTAAGTTACTTTGTCTCTTGTAAGAGTTTCAGTAACATTACCCCTACCTCCTTGAGTATTCCCATACCCACTGCAACGCTAACAATTTCCGTTTTCGCAGTTGCATAGTGGATTTATTAACCTCACCGTTTAGGCGGTTGTTGGGGTTGATGCAGGAGGCAAATATTTGTAATAAATATAGGACTAGCTCTTTTAAGGTGTAATATATTTCCTTGGTGTCTTAGTGCCTTGGTGGTTCAAAAGTAAATTTTTTCACCACTAAGGCACAATGACACAAAGATGAAAAGCCCAAAATTTGGGAAATTTTTGGAAAGGGGTAGTTCTAAAATAGTTTTGGGGTGAAAAGCGATCGCTCCACCCCCACTAAAGCCACATGCCAAATTTAATATTAGTCCCTACAGACTACATCCCGGCCCTTCAAGACCCTCGGCAAAACTGATTAATTCTAAGGAATCTGGGTTTGCCAATAACTGTTTTGCTGCTAGTAATCCAGCAATACTCCAAGTTTGATAAATCCGGGCTTCTTTACCAATCAGACGACCATTATTACCATCGTAGTATTCTGGAAATTGATCCTGAAATAAACGGCTTTCAGCAATGGCGATCGCTTCTTGAGCAAGTTCTATCCGACCTGTTTTCTGTGCTGCCGCAGTAAATAACCAAAGTAAAACAGGCCAGTTACCGCCGTTATGATAAGACCAAGGGATATTTTTAGGGTCACATCCTGTGACAATCTGCCACTCTAAACCTTCCAAAGCAGGAAAGCAGATTTTAACAGGCATATAGCCAATCAAGTCTTCCCAGCGTTGGGCAAACAAATTCATGATGCTTTGAGCTTCTTCTTCACAAGCTAAAGAAGATATAATTGCCATCAAATTTCCCAAGGCAAAAAAGCGAAAATCCATCCGTCCCGGCCCTAGATTTCCTGCTAAATATCCTCCAGTTTCGGGCAACCATTCGGTTAACCAACTGGGGATTGATTGTGAGTAGATATTAAATTTGTTGGCAACTTCTTTACCAAACTCATCACCTTTGTAGCGATATATTTCCCGCAATCGCTTCAAGTCTAACCAGTAATAGTTACGGATGTGATATTTTAAAGTTCCCAATCGCTGAGCAACGTTGCGGAGATAGCGATCGCCATTTCCATCCGGCAAAAGCAATTCACTAGCAGCCCTAAGAGACGCATAAAATAATACTTGAATTTCTAGAGGATGTTCGTAGACTCCCATCCGACGGTCAATCATAAACGCGCCATCGGGAACTAACATCGTTGGGTACATAGAAAACCGATGTACCAGGCAAAGATCCAAAATTAGCTTGATTCCTTCTTGAAAGTTTGGCTGACGCGCTAGATCTAAATCGCCTGTCGCCTTTTCATAAGCCCGCAGCAGCAAAATCCACCACATACAAGAATCAACTGGCGGAACACGAGCGATGGCTTGCTCACCAAAATCAGCGATCAAAAATTCCTCACTTCCACTGCATAGTACTTTAAAACTTGCAGGCATCAACCCGGCTCCCGGTTCAAAGCAGTCTATCTGCTTTTCATGGCTTTGTAGTTTGAGTGTTTCTATTAAAAAGTTGCGGACAATCTCTGTTTTGCCATGCATGAGAAACACTAAAGCAGAAGGCACAAAATCACGGAGAAAGCACTGGTCATAATTGAGGGCATTTGACTCTGGATCGTGTGCAGCTACACTACCAATGGGTTTTCCTTGGTAATAAATTATGGAATTTTCTAGGAGTTTCCAGGCTTCTGTTTCTAGTAAATTGTTCTTGTTGATCGCGCGAGTCATAAAGCGTTTAATTCCACTACTAGTCTCGGTTCAATTGTGGAAAGCACGCCAGCCGAACTCTTAAGCTGACCAAGCTTCTCGGAAGTCAGCATAGAGAGTTAGTCCACCGTCTACAAACAAAGTTTGTCCAGTGATGTAAGCGGCTTCATCCGAAGCTAAAAAAGCTACTACTGCTGCCATTTCTTCGGAAGTACCTGCACGTCCCATTGGGATGTGACTTTCCACGATCGCCTTTTTTTCGGGGTTATCTGTCCAGTCTTGATTAATGGGCGTAATTGTGGCTCCGGGCCCAATGGCGTTTACACGAATACCTCGGTTAGCATATTCCAACGCCAGACTTTTGGTCAGGTTTTCCATACCGCCTTTGCTAATTGAATAGCTGATATACATCGGTCGAGGAATAATTTCGTGGACGCTGGAAACGTTAATGATTATCCCCGGACGATTTTGGGACAGGAGGTGTTTAATAGTTTCACGAGCGCAAAGGTAAGCACCCCGGAGATTTACCGCAATTACCCGATCAAAGTCTGCCGTAGTAACTTCGTGAGATGAAGCTTCTGTTTGAATACCAGCATTGTTGATGAGAATATCTACACTGCCAAACTCCTTAACTACGGCGTTGACCATTTCAATAATGTCTGATTCCTGGGAAACATCTCCCTGGACTAGAAACGACTTCACACCACAATTTTCGATATTTCCGCAGGCTTTTTGCATTGCCATTTCTTCCGTATCAACCCCGCCTTCGGGGTCTTTGCGGTAATTAATAGCGATGTTGCACCCCTCTTGGGCAAGTCTCACAGCGATCGCCTGACCAATACCTGACGTTGCGCCTGTAATTAAGGCGTTTTTGCCCTTTAATCCTATCATATTTCTTCCCTCGTCTGTCTGTGCTTTAACTTGCATTCAGTTACAAGCCAAGAGTTTGTCATGATTGCATTTGTATTATTTGAAGAAAATTCTGAGCGCTAACTTTAGACACTCAGAACTTCGGTGATTTTAAATTGCTGATGGCGTCAGCCCTATTGCAAATTCGCTGGTACTTTTTCGGGAACCACCCAGTAGTAAATGGTTTTTCCTTCTACGTTTAATGTCTGCTGTGGTTTCCAATCACCCATATCGAAAGCGTGGGAGACAATTCGAGTACCGGGTTTGAGTTCTTTCAAGATTTTGGGGCGGAGTTTGAGGTTGACATCAGGCAACAGGTAGAGTGTGACTACCGTTGCATCACTAAAATCAGTGTTGAACAAGTCTTGTTGAACAAACCGTACGCGATCGGTTACTCCTGCTTGCTTGGCATTTTCGTTAGCTTCTTGAATGCGTTCGGGGTTAATATCTATGCCAGTTCCGCGTGTACCATACCTTTGCGCGGCTGTAACCACGATCCGCCCATCACCACTACCAAGGTCGTAAAGTACATCATTCTTGCCCACTTTTGCCACTTTCAACATTGCATCCACAACTGGCTGGGGTGTGGGTACATAGGGAACATCGCCAGGGCGTTCTTGAGGTTGAGTTGTGGAAGCTGGTGTTTCAGTAGTCGGAGCCGTTGTCGAAGTAGGTACTTGTGCCCCTGCTTCAAAGTCGCGCTGTTGCGTCGTACATCCCGCAATTCCTAAGCTGGTAACGCTAGCTGTTGTAACCAATAAAAACAGAATTTTTCTGAAGCCCATGAATTTTCTCCTTTGTCTCTGTTAATGGTCAAGGGTTAAGGGTTAAGAGTGCTGAGTCCTGAGTCTTGAGTCCTGAGTCAGTATTTATTCTCCCCCTGCTTCCCCTGCCCCCCTTTTCCCTCATCTCACGCCCTGCCTTGGCGATAGTTATTCCAAAGCAGCATTGGGATGCCTGCGGCTACAACTACAACCCCGACAACTGCCCCCACGCCGGTATAAACCAAGCTGGAGTAAAGCAAGTAGCCGCAGACGGCACAAAATAGCAATGGGGTGAAAGGATAAAATGGCACACGGAATGGTCGTAGTATCTGGGGTTCTTTGTTTCGCAGTACTAAAAGTGATATGCCTGAAAGCAAGAAGAAGAACCAAAAAACTGGGGCGGTGTAATCCACCATCGTTTCAAAGCCTTTACGGGTAAAAGTGCCTAAAAAAACCAGTAATAAGGCGATCGCTGCTTGCAACAGTAAAGCATAGGTAGGAGTGCTGGGACGTTGTTGCCAGCGTCCCATAAAACCGAATAGCGAAAAATCCTGTCCCAGGGCGTAATTAGTACGCGCTCCAGTAAAAATCGTGGCGTTGGTTGCTCCTAAAGTAGCAACTGCAATCAGTAGGCTGATAAACAAGGCTCCGGGCGCGCCCCAAAGCGATCGCATTAAATCTGCGGCTACCGCTTCTGACTGCGCCATGTTTGCTAATCCTAGTCCCCGTAGGTAAGCTAGATTGATTAGCAGGTAAATGGCGGTGATTATGCCAATACTCCAGAGCAGCGATCGCACGATGTTCCGCTGTTTATTCTGGATTTCTGCTGAAATATAGGCCGCCTCGTTCCAGCCACCGTAAGATAGCAGTACAAACACCATCGCCAGTCCCCAAGCTCCTGATGATGCAGATTCTACAGGCGCGGCAGAATTAGGGACAGCCATCAGCCCAATAATTACCACCAGCAACAAACCCAGGACTTTCGCAGCACTTAGCAAGTTTTGTGTCCACTTACCCTGCTGCAAACCGATGATGTTTAGAGCAGTTAAAAGAGCGATCGCTATGGCTGCATAAATAGAAGATGAAAGCGTACCGAGCCGCAATATTTGAGAGGCGTAGTCACCAAAAACAAATGCCAACAGAGCAATGGAACCAGTTTGAATTACTGTCATCCGCGCCCAGGCAAACAAAAAGGCGACTCCTCTGCCAAAAGCCCGCTTCAGGTAATAGTAAACACCTCCTACGTTGGGATAAGCCGTCGCCAATTCTGCGTAGCATAAGGCTCCCACAAGAGACACTACACCGCCAAGTAGCCAGAAAAGCAGTACAGCAATATCACTACCTGCTTGAGCCGCTACCAGTGCAGGGGTTTGAAAAATCCCCGCTCCGATGACAATACCGACAATCAGCGCGATCGCGTCTGGTAAAGTCAGCGATGGCTTAGGCGCTGCTGCTTCCGTTGTCACTGTTTGATCAAGTAAACTGTGGTCTTTACGTCTACCCACATTGGCTCCTCACTAGTTTTGACTGTTGAGTGCTGAGTGGTAACTCTTGGCTTTGTTTCATTCAAAAACTACTCCTCTGTATAATTAGGACTTTGGAACTCACTACTCAGCACTACTTTTTATTGGGTTGGGGCCATGTTAATCGTTTAACAGGTACATTTAGCCTGGTGGTCTGCCAACTCAAAAATGCTGAGTGAAGGCTGGGGAAAGGTTAAAGGGAAAAGAATTAAAAATATGCACCCCTTTACCCCGTTAAGGGAACTTGGTCTGCACTACTACTGAGCAGGCGGGGAGTCAGGGTCGAATTTTGGGGAGCGTTAGGGTCAACTTGCAAATCAGTAGATGAGGTAGTCGCGTTCGCGTCAGGAACCGTTACTTGTGAGCTGGTTACAACTGTATTCGTTGATTCAGCAGTAGCGGGGAATCCACTTAAACCAACTATTACAGTCGTAAGACCCAGTAGATAAAAACTTCTCTTAAGGAGATAAGTAATCATGAATAATCCTTGTGAAGCATTGGTCAATAACTGAAAGTTGGTACAAGTTTTTTGAACGTGATCTATAGGCAATAGATTTGAGAGAGCATTAATCTATTTACTTGAGGTGGGAGTACTGAGTTTTATCTATATATTTATCATTGAAGATAAATGTGACGTGAAAATGACATTTAAGCATTCAAAATTAAAATAATATGACACATAGTCTTGTAAATTATTTTTGTCTTCTATCTTATGCGTGATTTTAAATCCACCATTTAGTAGATTTTTCGTATGTAATCAAACTTTGCTTAACAAAAGCAACATCATAAGATGAGTAAAATTTTCATTCTTTATTGTTGATAACTGTTCACTGATTTAATGGCAACTCAATCTGAAACAGAGAACCTTGTCCTAGTTCGCTCTTAACACTCAGATGTCCGCCATGTGCTTCAATGATTTGTTGAGCGATCGCCAATCCTAAACCAAAGCCACCAGCCGCACGCGTCCGCTGCTTATCCACTCGATAGAACCACTCGAAGATGTGGGGTAAATCTGCCGCAGGGATGCCAATACCATTGTCTTCAACTTGAATAACTACCCGATGGTATTCTGTAAACAAGCGCAAATTCACTAAACCGCCTGCTGGAGTGTACTTACAGGCATTGCTAAGAAGATTCATAACTGCCTGATAAAGCAGTTCTGAGTCTACTTTGAGCACAATTGGCTGTTCTGGTAAATCACTCTTGAAATCCAAATGCTGAGCAGCAATTCGAGTAGTTTGTGAGCCTATGAGTTCCCGCAGCAAATCGTTTAGGTCAGTTTCATGTAGAGATTCAGGCGCTAAACGTCCCACCTGACGCGCTAAAAATAACAAATTCCCAATCAAAGTATTCATTGACTTGGCAACTTCTGCAATCTTTTCTAAACGCAGATGTTTGCTATCGGCATCGTCAATGTTTGCTAACAATCCAACCTGAGCATTACTGAGTATGGCCGCTAAAGGCGCGCGTAATTCATGAGAAGCATTAGCGGTGAAGCGCTGGAGTTGTTCGTAGCTGTAGCGGATTGGCTGCATGGCCAGTCCTCCCAAGAACCAACCTGTGAGACTTGTTACTCCCAAAGCCATTAACACTGTCAACACCAACAACAGCAGAAACTTGCTTAGAGACTCTTGAGCGCGAGTCATTGGTATTGCCATTTGCAGATAGCCGATTAACTGACCTCTATACTGAACTGGAAGGGTGATTTGACGCAGCCAAATAACAGGTGATGATGAGGAAATTAAGTAATTGGTGGTCTTAATCGTTTGAAATTCAAATGTCTTACTTAAATGTTCTTGTGGAGGTACGCCAAAAAATTGCTTTAGTTTGCCTTTTGCATCGTACCAACGGGCATAAATAATTTCACTATCTGGCGGTGGTGGGTTGCTTCCTAAGAGTGGCACGTTTTTAATAAACACGCGCATTTGACCTTGCTGCATTTTATACTGCACATTTCCGGCAATTACTCTAGCTTTTTTATAAAGTAGTAAATCTATAACCTCTAGCTGCTTAATCGCTTCTTGATAGTAAAGTGTCCCAGCAAAAACTGCTAGAATACTACCCATTGATAGGGTAAACCAACGAGCCAAGTTGCGACGGCTACGGTTGAACATGAAAAATGCAAAATTAATAATAAAAAATTAATTCTTAGGACTAATTCGATAACCTATACCGTAAATAGTTTCAATCCAGTCTGCTGCACTTACTAACTGTAACCGTTGCCGTAGACGACGTACTAAGGTTGTCATTGCATTACTCTCTGGTTCATTTCCCCACTGCCATAATGCCTGTTCTATTTGGTCACGACTTAAAACATGACGCGGGTGACGCATCAGGTACTCTAGTAATTGAAACTCACGCGCAGATAATTCGACAATCCCCTGTCCTCGTTCTACCGTTAGGGTAGAAATGTGTAGTTGCAAGTCAGCAAGCTGGAGGGTTTCACCTTGCCATTGAGGCGATCGCCTACCTAATGCTCGCACTCTTGCCAATAGCTCAAACACATCCGTAGGTTTGACGAGATAATCATCCGCTCCAGCATCTAATCCTATAACTTTATCAATAGTGGTATCTTTTGCTGTCAGCATCAATATAGGTGCTTTTTTACCAGCTTGCCGATATTGACGACACAAATCCAAGCCACTAATTTGCGGTAACAACCAGTCCAAAATTAATAGGTCATAGTCCCTTTGAGAGATAACCCACTGAGCGATCGCCCCATCTTCTATACCGTCTACAATATGTCCAGCTTGCGACAATGCTGTTTGCAGAGGTTCTAATTGTGCCTGATCGTCTTCTACTAGAAGTATTCGCATTATTAGCTTGTTTTGATTTTCTAAAATTTAAGATAGAATATCTGACTCAATAATGCGTCTTCCAACAGTGGGATTTTCAACAAATAAAAAATGCATAACTGGTAATAGATAATCTGGCTCTCAAGCAGATTCATTACTAGTTAATGTTACCATAACTTTTTAAGTATTTAATAGTATTAATTGCCTAGATACCTTCCATAATTTAATTTTTCTATGATGAATTTTTAATTTTTAACTTCTTATGTTTTTACGTAACTGGTTGAAGTTATTGCATTTTATGGGGTTAGAGTTTTGGCTTCCTCTTCCTATTTTGGGTGTTGCTTTTTGGTTGGGCGGCAACCAATTGACAGAAAAGGTGTTGAGCAGACCTTACACTACGGTGAATAAGCTTCAAGCAGATGTTCAACCAGAATTCTATCTGTCAATGCATGTGCTGTTCATTCAAGCTGAAGTTGACAGAAATGCTGGAGTTACTAAAGTTTTTGTTCAACCAATAAATGCCTCACTAAACAAATCGAAATTTCAAGTTGCTACCACAGATATAAGTCAGATAGAGATAGCGATCGCCAAAAGGTTAGAAATGTCAATTGACGATATCCGAAAGCTTGTGAGATATCAAATAATAGAATAGGTATAAAGAATATTTAATCTAACTAAAAATTACCTCCTCCGCTGCTCTATTGAGTAACCTGAAGTTAAATTTAGATTAGTATCTGCTGCTGGGTAAAAGTAAAATATCAATTATTTCACCCATAATCAAACCCAATCCTGCTAAGACTGTTAAAATCCAAAAAGAATCTAGTTTGTTGAAGCCAGCAAAGCGCATTTCTAGATCAGCTAACAATGTAGTTGCTATGGGTATGAGAAAGAGGCTGAATATTAGCGACCAAGTTGCTACTAAAGCAATTGATGCACTTAAAAATAAAATGAGCACTAAGGCTCTAGACCCAAATGCAACCAAATACTCTAACCAAGAAAAACTTTTCCGCACTATGGCTATAGTAACAGCGGCTACAAAAGCTCCCGCCAGCCAAATAATGTGATGAGCAGCAAGATCCCAGCCTAATAAAGCATAAGCTAGCCAGAGTAATATCAGAGGCATCAGAGGCATCCTGTGCAAAAATTCCACATTCATATTACTAATGCTTAGAAAGCTGCTGAAATCGTATCTTAATCTTAGTCAATAAAGCTTACTAACTTAAATTTTAGATATAGCAAATTTGCTCAAAACACGGCATTATGACGTCTTTACCCATGTACCTCATTCAAATGAGAATCGTTATACATACTCTGAATTTGACCGAGGTGTTATGTATAACTAAGTTTTTGTCAGAAACATCGCTTTTACCTAAATTCGGAACTCACCAGGAAATTTAGTCTGACTTTATAAAGTTAGGTTAAAGAAATCATGTAGAAAAAATAAAGCAAACGCTTATATACTGTGTAGTGAAACGAATTAATGTATGTTAAAGTTTATACTGTAAATTTTGCTACGGCTTTATTTGATGCGATGTCTAACGATAAGCCACTATGTGTTTAAACTTTTAGTTTTACAGCAGTTTTCAATTGAAAAGACCACAAGGAGCACAATATACTGCATAAGTGTTAATTTAACCTCAAATCCATGCTGAGAACAGCTTTAAATACTTCTATCTTTTCTTCTTTTGTGTCCTCATACTAAGTAAAAATGGTTAAAAATTAAGTAGTATTTAAACACAAATCTTAGTTAGAAGATAAGTATATGATGAATACATGACGTTCCAAAATCATAGTAATGTGTAAATAAATTAACTTTGTCTGTTAGTTAGTTTTAGCTAGTTGCTCTATATTTTTGTGTGAGAGGTATTGACGATTCACAGTGTTCAACTTTTATAACTGTCCATATAATTGTTTCGTGCTTCTACCTAGTGGTAGAATCATTCCACTAAGTAAAGATGTCTTTTATACATCAAATAGCAAACGTGCTGAAAGGGTTAGTTAGGTGTGCAATCTCCAAAAAACAAAGAATTATTCAACCCACTCAGGGAAATCAACAAGATCGCCAACTTGCAACACAGAGAGTCCTGGCCAAACTATTGGTATTCCTTTGTTTCAAGTATGGTTATATAACGATTTATTAAGGAACTTCCAATTAAAAAAATATCCAACTTGTAGGGTATGTTATGCCTCTGGGTAACGCACTGTGACAGATTAGTCAAGATAGTGCGTTATTACTACAACGCACCCTACAAATTAAGATTGGATGATTTATTTTTTGGTAATCCCTAAATAGGAACAAAGTCCTTATTTAGAAATAATACCAATCAATAAGGTAAACCAGAAATTCTTGTTTTAACATAGCAAAGCAAGGATAAATAAGATTATTTTGACAGAATGTTACTTTGCTTTTGATATATCAAATATCTCGAAAAGCTAGATTTTTGAAAGCAAAAATATTTGACTTTCTGCATTAAGCTGTTACGCATTTAATTTGTGATTGACTTGTATAAGTATTGCCCTATAATCTAAGTGTTTAAGCATGGATAAGCGTTATACCAATTCTCAAAGAAGATACATCTAATAAAAATTGGGCGTTGCTGAATCAAGGGATGAAATTTTATGTCTTGAAGTCTAAAACTCCTTATTTTCTCTGCGTATTTGTGCGAGGGACACTTTCCTATACTGACAAAGACGCTGCGCGAAGCTTGCTTCCCCATTGGGGTAGATGGGGTGACACCTTCCGTTCAACCTTTACGCCTCTATCCGCACGGAAGTGTCCTCCTCTGCGTGACACAAATTTATCAACTTTCAACCATAGGATAGGGACTTAAAAATATTATGTTTACTTGCGCCTAACTATTTAACATATCAACATTTATTTAGTAAAACTTGATTACTGACAACATCAGCAAGAGTAAAAGGAAAAAAGATGAGTATCATTGTTCGTTTGTTTAGAGAATTTATTCTTCCAGTATCCACATTTTCTATGGTGGCGATACCTTTAGTAAGCTTCCCAACGGAACGCTCCGCGATCGCTAATGCACAGACAATTCCTGTTATTCCTCAACAGAGAACAATTCCTGTTATTCCTCAACAGAGAACAACTCAGAGGATTTGCTCTTTAGATCCAGTTGAGGATTTATTACCTCCACTACCAAGCAAATCAAGTAATTCTTTGCTTTCCTACCTAGCTGAGCAAGGTTTTACACAAAATCAAGAAGGTTCTTGGGTCTGTTATGCAAATGATCCGAAGAAGGAAGGGCGTTACTTTACTCTCTTCAAAGTTCAAGAGATGAATGGAAGGCTTATAGGAAGTTCTTTTTTAGACGAGGGTAGTCTGATTGAGGGACAAGATAACCGTAGCTTGGACTTATTTATGATGCTGATAGAGCGTCATATGAATGCAAGCCAAGAGAATCGTCAAGGTATACGTAGGTATCTGCAAGCTTTCATTTCCTTAGTAGAGCAAGGAAAGATAAAACCCACGCGTCGCGGCTTTCTTTTTGACCAACCGAACCGTGGATTGGTCTTATACCATACGCTCTCATCAGGAAGTCTTAAAGGTACTGCAATCACAGTTAACATCTACTTGCCCAAGAGTAAAACCTGAGCTTCTAACATCAACTTTCTACTGCTTTGAAAAAAGACTTGAAAACTTAATCCAAGACTAATCATGATGCCCAAACAAGCTTCTTCCCTCGTTTGCTGGAGATGGATGTTGTCATCAACCTTCCAAAAGATTGCGATGCCGAAGGCGGTTCGCTTTGCGACCATCGTCTCATCTGTTGCAGTATTACTAGCTGTATGCGAGTCTGCTTCCGCACAGCTAAATGTTGGACGCTATGGTATCCAACGAGGACTGGAGTCAGAGTATCTTCAATACCAAATCCAGAACCAAAATCTCAACCAGATGCGAGTCATTCCTGCATGTGATGTGGGATTTGGTCTGAGCTGCAACAAAACTGGCTCGGTAGTTCAGCAATTACTTGAGTTAAATGGCGGCCCTAGTTATCAAGACTTGCTAGTGCGAGCAGCTGGCGGCACACAAAACCTCCAGAATTTCGCTAGCTTTTACGGTAATAATCCCAATGTTTCTCAAGCGCCGTATGCTTCATTCTGGAGACAAGATTCTCCTGGAATTATGGACGGATACCAATACGTCATGGGGCAAAATTTTGGACGCACCCCAGTAGAAGGCCTTGGACTTGTAACTAAAAATTTTTATTGGACACCGTATTCGGGAGTAGGTGACTCCCTCAGCCTCCGTAATGGATTGCTGAACTTGAAATTATCTTATGGACGTTTGCTTTATGAGGAAGCCTCAAAACTTCCTAACGTTGAGCAACAGATTCAATCTCTGAATCTGCCGCCAGATATGACAAAGTTTTATTTAAATAACATCTCCAAAGGCTTAGATGCGCTGAGTTCTGGAGATAAGAACCAACTCCAAACAAGGATTTTTGAACTACTCTCTTATCCATATTCTGAAGATGGTGGCGAACTCGGACGCCCAAATAATGCCATTCCGCAGGAGTTGAGCCAGCTTTCTGGCGAAGATATTCCGGGAGATACTGTGCTGGGCGCTAATCCATTAGCATTAGAAGGAGAAGCGATAGGTCTTGATATTGCCACTCCCGGCTCTTTGGGAGATGTCTTAGTCGCTGGTAGTTCTGAATCCTTTCCAGTCTGGCCTCTACTTTTAGGTGTCCCTTTACTTTTTCTTCTATTGTCTGGCGGTGGAGATAGCTCATCCGGTCAACCGTCGGTTCCCGTGGCGGATATACCTCCATCTATCCCTGTAACGGATATACCTCCGCTTGTCCCTGTAACGGATATACCTCCGCTTGTCCCTAACCCAAATGAGTGCATTCCTACTCCCGGTGGCAATGGTTCTGGTAATAACCCGGTTATTGAAGTTCCATGTAACCCCGTTGTTCCACCATCCCAACCGGAAGTGAAGAAGGTGGTAGAGCCATCAATGATCAAAGCTTTTATATTGCTAATTGTTATGCTCAGTATACTTCGCTATAAACAGCGAACCATCAAGACAAACGGTTAAGTGAAATAACTCTTTCAGTTTTTTACAGCGGGTTTTATATGAATAAGCCACAGTAGGGTGGGCACTGTAATGCCCACCCTACAATCTCTTTTTAAAACACTCTTTAATATTTGTAGCGTTTTCCTAAAACATTCAGTTTTTTAAGCCTGCCTTACATAACTCCTCAATTAATTAGGCAACTTAGTCCCACACCTTTTACAAAAACCAGCATCTACATCGTGGAAAGCCAAACCACAACTCAAACAAACTGTTTCTACCTGATTGGCAGTTTTCACCAATCTCTTAATTAAATCCCCTACTTGCCAAGGAATCAGTGCAATCCCTGTCAAAATCATCAATACTGTGAGCAAACGACCTAATTCTGAAATTGGAACAACGTCACCAAATCCTACAGTTGTCATTGTGACAACCGAGAAATAAAATGCATCCAAAAATGTACCGTAATTTTGAGGATTAACTGGATGCTCTACTTGATAAATCAATCCAGAGTAAATAAAAATAATTGCAAATAATGTAAATAATATTCTTGCAAAAATCACACCATCTTCGGTGCTGATACTGGCGAATAAAAATTTTCTATCTATAAACCTGATTAACCGCAAAATCCGAAACCATCGTAGCAGACGAATAAAGCTAATATCTACTGCTCCCAGAAAAAATGGCAGAATTGCTATTAAGTCAATAATTGAATAAAAGCTAAAAATATATTTAATTTTATTTTCTGCACTCCACAGACGAAGTACATATTCCACCGCGAAAACTATAATGATCGCAGTATCCGCTACATCTAATTGAAAACGAACAGAATCAGGAATATTATAAGTTTCTGCTACAAAAATTACTGATGATAATAGAACAAAACTAGCAAGAGTTAAGTTAATAACTTTACCTATTGGTGTTTCTAAGTCTGTTAAATAAAATTCTGTTTGTTTTCTGCTCAATAACATATTTATCCACAATCAATTAGAATATATTGTATAAATTTCATTGGCAATACGATATTATTAACCAGTATCTTTCTTAACTCCCGCTAATATGAACCAAGAATATTTTATGCGCTTAGCACTGGCAGAAGCAAAAAAAGGCGATGCGCCTTATGGTGCAGTGATTGTTAAAGATAACGAAGTTGTTGCTGTAGCTCATAATACTGTCAGGAGAGATAGTGATCCATCGGCTCATGCGGAAATTAATGTCATTCGCAGTTTAACAGCTAAACTAAAAAACCCTGCTTTAGAAGGTTATAGCATATATACAACTGGTGAACCTTGCCCAATGTGTGCAACTGCTTGTGTTTGGACAGGTGTCTCAGAAATTGTATATGGTGCTTCAATTCAAGATTTAATTTCAGTAAATCAGTCGCAAATTAATATTTCTTGTGAAGAGGTGATCGCTCAATCATTTAGAAATATCAAGGTAACAAAAGGAATTTTAAAAAATGAATGTTTGGAATTGTTTAAATAATCTCTAAAAATTTTATTTAATACCAATTTAATTAATGATTGCAACAAATCCTTTGGTAGAGACGTTGCATTGCAACGTCTTTACATGTTCTGTCTGTCACAAATATTCTAGTAATGCTATATCAAAATTTTATCTAGTAGCCAATTTAGATGTAAAATCACAAATTTTAATTATTTAATCTAGCTCATTCAAATAGGACAAAAACGTATTAGCGAAAATCGCCGCTTGAGTGCGATCGCGCAAATCTAATCTGTTTAAAATATTCGTAACATGATTCTTCACTGTCCCCTCAGAAATATAGAGTTCCTGAGCAATTTCTCGATTACTAGCACCCGTAGCAATTAACCGTAAAACCTCTTTTTCTCTAGGAGTCAGTTCAGCTAAACTAGGTGGCGCAAGCGGTGACTGAGTTGGTGCGGTGTTAGAAAACTGAGTCAATAGTTTTTTAACTATTCCTGGGCCTAGTTGGGTGTATCCTTTGTGAACGGCGCGAATAGCAACAGCTAGTTCTTCTGAGGGTGTATCTTTGAGTAAATAACCCATTGCCCCATTTTGCAAAGCTGCTGTCACATATTCATCATCATCAAAAGTTGTTAGCACTAAAACTTTAATTCCAGCAAAACGTTTTTGAATTTCTCGTGTGGCTGCAACTCCATCCATAATGGGCATTCTAATATCCATTAAGACTACATCTGGTTGTAATTTTGCAACTAGATTAATCGCCTGTTGACCGTTTTCTGCTTCTCCCACTAATTCTAAATCTGATTCTAATTCTAATAATGCTTTTAATCCCTGACGAATCAAATTTTGGTCATCTACAAGCAACACTTTTATCATACTGTTAATCTAGGTAAGGGAATATCAACTGTAATTTTGCAACCAGAACCAGGAGCACTTTTAATATTAAATTCTCCTCCAAGTGCTAAAGTACGATCGCGCATACTTTGGAGTCCATAACCAGTGGTATTTTGCTTTAAATCAAAACCTCTACCATTATCTTGAATTATTAAGCGCAAATTTCCTTTATTCGTAGTTATTAATAGGTTAATTTCTGTTGCACTAGCATATCTAGAAATATTAGTTAAGGATTCTTGAATGATCCGATAAATAGCAGTATTTATTTCAGGGGGTAGAGAATATTCAAGATTGTTTTGACAAATTGGTAAAATTCCATTTGAGCGGTGAAAATCTTCTGAAAGAATTGCGATCGCCCGCTCTAAAGATTGCTCTGACAAAGGATTAGAGCGCATAGTCGAAACAGATTGACGAACATCTTTTAGGGCTTTAGAACCTAATTCCTTGGCTCTTGCTAGAAATGTTTGAGCTTTAGTTGGATTAGATTGCCACAGTTTTAAAGCGGTTTCTAATTGGAGATTTAAAGCAGTTAAAGAATGTCCTAAAGAATCATGAATTTCCCTAGCAATACGGTTACGTTCTTCTAAGGTAGCTTGATTTTCAATTCGCATGGCATATTGACGGAGTTTTTCGTTAGCAATAGCTAGCTTTTCTCGACTTTGGCGTTCAGATAATACCGCATTCATCATCAACAACACAAAAACTAAACTTAAACCAAATACCAATGACCAATTTAAGCTAAAAAACCGAAAGCGCTCTTGAGCCTGCGGTGATGCTTGAAAGTTAAATAACTGATATTTTAGTTGTGTGGTCAGTAAAAATAAAGTAAAGGATAGACTTGTAACGAATAAACGTCCAGGTAACTGGAAAATTAGACAACTGCGAGTAACTAAGATGATGTAAAGAAAGGGAAAAAGACGAGCAAACCTACCACCAAAAAGCCCAGTTATTAAAATCAATAAAATTTCACTAACTGTATAAATTACCTTAGTTATGTTGTTTTTTTTGGGCAAAATTAAGCCCATTAATGCGAAAGCAGCTAAGCTAAAAATTGATATTTCTGGGGATATACTACAAATGGATAAGTCTGGGAAAATACCACAAATTGATAGTTCTGGAGGTTTAGGACGAAATCGGGGCGATGGAGATGGTAGAAATGCTGTCAATGCAGTGATTGTTAGTAGTATCCATTCCAAATAAAGCAGAGATGGAAAAGGATGATTCTTAATTTTAATTGGACGACTCATTAGTCGCTTCGCTCCAGTTATGAGTTATGAGTTATTAGTTTTAAGGAAAAAATTAAGAGTAAGTACAAGGTACAGAAACGTTACGGAGTAGAGTTATAAATTAATCGTAATAAAAATCTTACTCATTCATAACTTTTAACTACTGTCAATGACATTGTCATTCATAACTCCTAACTATTGTCAGTCACATTTGTCAAGATTAAATCGTGACTAAAGTCATGGGTACAACCGTGACTTTCTCCTCATGTGGCTGGTGTAGAGAAGTTTCTATGATGGTGACATCCAAGCAGGAAAGAAGCGCGAGATAAACAATGAAACTTAAGACATTATCACTGGTAGCGGGTGCGATCGCTTTAACTTTAACTACAATTCCCTTTGCCGTTCAGGCAGAACCAACCACATCTTCACCTCTGCTACTTGCACAAGTTCCCAAAAAGGGCGGTTGGCAAGAACTGGGACTAACTGATGCCCAAAAAAATCAAATCCAAACAATTCGCCAAAATACTCGCGCTCAAATTGAAGGTATTCTTACCCCAGAGCAAAAGGCACAATTGGAAGCTGCAAAACAAGCACGTCAGGCTCAGCGCCAAGCAGGTCAAGGTCAGCGCCAAGCAGGTCAACGTTCAAGGAATAAATTTGCTGAGTTGAATCTAACTGAACAACAAAAAACTCAAATGCGACAAGTTTGGGAATCGTCGAAACAACAGATGCAAGCAGTGCTGACTCCTGAACAACAAGCTAAACTCAAGCAGTTACAGGAAAGTAGAAGACAGCGCTGGCAACAACGCAATTCCCAATAATCCCAAATCTTTCAAAAATAGTTAATTAATCTGAGGTGGGCAATATCGCCCATCTCCTCTCAAGATAGATTATGGTGCAACCCCTCACTGCTTCTTTGAATCCCACTCCTCGCCTACAACGAGTTTTAGATTTACTTGATAGTATGGCTGAGGCACAGGGATTAAGTGTTGCTCAAATTGTGGATGTAGAGAAATTGCGATCGCTTCCTACTGGTACTTTTGGTAGAAGCTGGGCAGATTTTCTTGAGGAACACAACTTGAAACCTTTCATCACAGGTAGCCGTCGCAAACAACTCCATGACGGCGTTCATGTTCTCACAGGTTATGGCACAGACCCCATTGGTGAAGCGGAAGTCCAAGCATTTTTGTTAGGAGCAAAGTTTAGACTCACTAACTTGATGCTAGGGTTAGGGCTGTTGCGAGTCATTCATAAAAACTTGAATTATCAACAAAAATTTAGCTGGTCTAGACTTTGGCAAGCATACCAACTCGGTCGTCACTCCCTCTTCAACCCAGATACCTGGCAACCTGAGTTACTTTGGCACTTACCCTTGACTGAGGTACAAGCATCATTTTCCACAGTCAAGATATAGGCTTCTTGCAGAAGATGGGGAGAGGGGAAGATTTTTTTCCCTCTCCTTTTCCCTATTTTCCCCACCAAAATAGAAAATTGAGCAAACCCCTAGTAAAAGTTAGGGGTTATGAGTTATGAGTTAATCAAAACTCCTAATTGTTTAAAAATGTCCAAAGAATTTGCTATCGGTAGTAAAGTCCGAGTAGTGGCACTACCGCCCTACGTCAAAACCGCAGACCCCATGCCCATGTTGCGTCCCCCCGATGTAATTCATATTGGCGAAGAAGGTATAGTTCTTGACCGTCGTCCGGGTGGATATTGGGGTATCCGCTTTGCTAGGGGAGCTTTTCTATTAGATAGTCAGTATATCGAAAGTACAGACACCCCTACTGAATCTCATACAGAATGAGAATAGCAGCAACCAAGAATTGTAAACTTTTATCAAGTTGTAATTTTGGTTTGCACCATGATTTCTCGCCGCACTTTTTTAAGCACATTATTTGCCAGCTGTTTTGCTGTTATCAGTTGGTTGAATTTTGCACCTGCTGCTGATGCTTTAGGTGGCAAACTTCCTACAATTAATCAACCAGCGCCAGAGTTTACTTTGCCAACCAACACAGGCGATGGCAAAATTTCTCTCTCTGACTTGCGCGGTCAGTGGGTAGTGCTCTACTTTTATCCTAAAGACTTCACTTCTGGTTGCACTATCGAAGCTCGTCGTTTTCAGCAAGACTTGCCCAAATATCTCGAAAAAAAAGCTCAGATTATTGGCGTCAGTGCTGATGACATTGATTCCCACGCCAAATTTTGCGATTCCGAGGGATTAAAATTTCCCTTGTTGGCTGATACTGATGGCTCAGTGAGTAAAGCTTATGGTTCTTGGGTCGGCTTTGTGTCTATGCGCCACAGTTTTATCATCGATCCTGAAGGTATTTTGCGTGAGACTTTTGTCAAAGTCAACCCAACCATTCACAGCACAGAGGTACTGGCACAATTAGAGAAGTTGCAGTCTACCGAATCTTAGTAATATGCGGTAGAAAACCGATTATTTCGTAGAGACGTTGCAATGCAACGTCTCTTCAACATCACAATCCCAACTCTTCTGGAAAACCCAGCATGATGTTGAGGTTTTGAATAGCGGCTCCCGATGCACCTTTGCCCAAGTTATCGAGGCGAGCAACTAACAGCACTTCTTGGGTTGCGTCATTGGCGAATACGAAAACCTGAACAATATTAGTGCCGTTCATTGCTGTTGCATCTAAAAACATTCCATCTCGTAGCAGATTAGAATATTGGAAGGGCGCAACCTGCACGAATTTTTCACCTTGATAATAGTCTGCGATCGCCTGATAAATCATCTTACCTGATGGGGGATTCTTCAAAGTCCGCAGCGGCAAAGGTACTTGAACCAACATCCCCTGCTCAAAGTCGCCTACTGCGGGTACGAATAGCGGCGGTGATGCTAACCCAGAGTACTGATGCATTTCCTTGACGTGCTTATGTCCAAATTGCAAGCCATAGATGCCATAAGGATAAAGCGATGTTGCTCCAGGTTGCTGCTTATGGAAAGTATGGTACTTTTGGATGAGATTTTTGCCGCCACCAGAATAACCGGACACTGCATTAATGGTGATTGGCAAGTCGTTGGGAAGGAGTCCCTTGGCGATTAAAGGCAGGATACAAGCTAAAAATCCAGTAGGATAACAACCTGGATTGCTGACGAACTGGGCGCTGACGATTTTCTCTCGTTGTCCTGGATTTAGTTCAGGGAAACCATATACCCAGCCTTTGGTTGTTCGATGGGCACTACTAGCATCAAGGATCTTAACCGTAGAATTGGTAACTAAACTAACAGCTTCGCGGGCGGCGTCATCAGGTAAGCACAGAATGACAACATCGACAGCATTAATTAATTGCGATCGCTCAGCTGCATCTTTACGCTTAGATGCTTCAATACTAACTAACTCAATATCATCCCGTTTTTTGAGGCGCGAGTGAATCTGTAAGCCTGTGGTTCCCGATTCCCCATCAATAAAAATTTTAGGTTTAGCAATCATGCGATCGGCATCCTTATGCGTGACGGCTACCGTTAACTGAACCGTATTCGCACATAATATCATTTCAAAAATAGCTTTACTGTTGACCTCCTCACCCAAAAGAGAATGAATTCTCTGGCTAATAGCGAAAGTCTACTAAAGTAGACTAAAGATTTTTGGGGATATTTTTAGTCATCTTCAGATGACTTTTGCTATCAGCAAGGAACTTCAGTTTCTTGCGGGATATGGATTTCACGTTAAGTTGACACGTATGGGCAATGCCGTGCCCCTACGAGAAATCTGTATGTATCAAGATTTTTGTGAATTGATATAAACTCTTAAAACATGAAACTCCGAGTTCGGAACACGAAATTCCGAGTTCAGAACACAAAATTCCGAGTTCAAAACACGAAACTCCGAGTTCGGAACACGAAACTCCGAGTTCGGAACACGAAAGACCGAGTTCAGAACACCAAACTCCGAGTTCAGAACACCAAACTCCGAGTTCGGAACACGAAACTCCGAGTTCGGAACACAAAAGACCGAGTTCAGAACACGAAACTCCGAGTTCGGAACACGAAAGGCTACTTTCTGACTCACAACTCTTGACTACTTAGACAAACGAGTCATTTCAAATAATTGTTGGGCATTGCTTCCTAAAAAAGCATCAAAAAGTACCTGCTTTCCTGATTCTATTTCCACTGGGTAGCGCTGAGCAATTTCGTAATAAGCGTAAGTCCAGGGAATCTGAATTTCTGCACCACTAATATTATCTAGCACAGTTACCATCTCTGTTACTGCTTGAGTTGCTGTTTGACGTAAACCACAAGCAATATTTCCTTCTATCTCTGCTTTCATGGGTACACCCAGATTAGCCAAACCACGGGCTGTACTATCTATATCTGGATATGCTGCTGTATTTTGGCGGTTGACGTAACCTGTGAAGTGGTTAACTGCGTAGCCATGCAGCAACACCCAAGCACCATACTGAGTAACCTGATTCACTTCCTCTACAACAGAACGCTGGGGAGGTAGCCAAGGACGAGTAAAGATTTTCTGGAGTTGTTGGGCAATACTTTCACAGTTCCCCTCTGATTGTAAAACAGAGGTAATATCAGGTTGGCTTGAAAATGAGGATACCGTTTTAAAAATGAGTTGAGCAATATCAGCAGGCAATTCATCGACAATCAATTCGCTGATAAATAGCTTGGGTAAGTCAAATTTTTCCTGCTGAGGATGGCAATAATGTCGAGCGTAGAGATGGGTTTGAGCAAAAGTATACTCCCCAGCCACCACGTAACCCAAAGCTTCGGCAAGTTGTCCAAGGTAATCAATTCCCAAGTTAACTTGACCCTGTGGGCTATCTACTAATAGACGCAAAGACCGAAAGGCGATGTGGTCATTGGCGACAGTCCCACCCGCAGCAGTAATCATTTGCTGGTAGGTACGCGCATAATTGACTCTGGCGCTGTATTCTTGCCAAAGTAATGAATATAGATGAAGCGCAATTTCAGGTTTCATAAGATAGGAGTTAGGGATAGCCCTATCAAGGTGTAACTTCAACATTCAGTTTCCTCTGTGTCTTTGTGTCTTTGTGGTGACAAAAATTAATTTGTTAACCACAGAGACACCAAGACACTAAGTAAGTAATTATTTTTAGGAACTTAATATTTCGCTGATAATCTGAAGGGCTATCTGAATTTGGTTGCTGTCGATAACCAACGGCGGGCAAAAACGAATTGCTGCTTTACCGCAACCTAGCAATAGTAAACCTCGCAAGAAAGCTTCTTGGATAATGCGATCGCGCAATTTATGATCAAGATTACCTTCTTCATCTAATAAATCCACAGCTACCATTAAACCCTTACCTCTTGGCAGGGACATTCTAAAAAATCTCCCATGTAATTGGGTAAGACCAGCTTGTAATAATTCTCCCATCTGAGAAGCGTTTGCCATCAAATTGCTTTCTAGCAGTTGCAAAGTGGCAATAGCTGCGGCACAAGCCACGGGATTACCGCCGAATGTGGTAGCGTGAGAACCGGGGGGCCAAGTCATTAACTCAGGTCTGGCAAGAATCGCACCCAAAGGCAGACCACTGGCGATACCTTTAGCTGTGGTAATGATATCCGGCTGTACACTCCAATGCTCGATCGCAAATAGGCGACCAGTACGCCCCATCCCCGATTGCACTTCATCGACTACCATCAGAATACCGTGGCGATCGCATATTTCCCGAATTCGTTGTAAGAAGCCATCTTCTGGGACAATATAACCTCCTTCTCCCTGAATCGGTTCAACAACAATCGCCGCTACTTCTTGCGGTGGTAAAATTGTCGCAAATAGCTGTTTTTCTAGATAATCTAGGCTAGCGTGAGTGCCGTAGGGAATATGAGTTACCCCTGGAACTAAAGGGCCAAAATTGGCTCGCTGTACTGCTTTGGAACCTGTGAGGGACATTGCTCCATAAGTGCGTCCGTGGAATGCTCCTAAGAATGCCACAATTAGCGATCGCTTGGTGTAATATCGAGCTAGTTTAATTGCCCCTTCATTGGACTCTGCGCCAGAATTGGTAAAAAAGACCCTTGCTGGATAGGCAATTTTACCATCTTGGGGATTGGGAAAGGGGGCGCGAATGGCTAATTGTTCTGCTAGTTCCACCATCGGCTCATAATAAAAATCTGTCCCCGACATGTGCAGCAGCCGCGCTGACTGTTCTTGAATTGCCCTAACAACTTCTGGGTGTGCGTGTCCGGTAGCAGTGACGGCAATACCTGCGGTCATATCCAAGAACACATTGCCATCCACGTCCTCTACCATACAACCCTCACCACGAGACACCACTAGGGGATAATCGCGGGTGTAGGAAGGAGAAGTTACAGCGCGATCGCGTTCTACAATAGCTAAAGCACGAGGCCCAGGCAAGGAAGTCACTAAGCGGGGTACACGAGGTAAATTTAGACTAACAGGGATACTTAACATAGTTTTTTACATTTTTTTAAGATTATTTGTGATTAAAGTGGGAAGTGCGATCGTTTACAGTATCATTTGATTCTATTTATGTAACATTTACGCATTGATAGAAAAATCAAAATATACGTTAGTAATTTTATGAAACTCTCAGTAAGATTTAGCAGCAAGCCTTGTAAGTAGCTAGGCGTAAATAAATTAAAGTTTGTAGTGAGTTAGCGCGGTCTTCTCTACGAGACGCTACGCGAAGGGGGTTTCCCCGCCACTCCCCACAACGGAGGGAACCTCCGCAAGGGGGTGGCTCCCCATGAGCGACTAACGAACCCAAAGGGTAAGGACTTTAGTCCTGATAATCCTTGTTTTGAGCGATGAATCTCTCACTACGAGCGTGGTTAAAGTGCAGCGGTATAATACACCGCTAAGCCGATCCCTATATAACTAGACGAAGAATGATGCTCCCATTGTATTCACCGTTAATACATGAGCAAATTAATATATTAATATTGGGTCACTACAATTATTATGTATCAGTAATTTATTTGCCAACTTATGAGTAACCTATTCAGCCAAAAACTCCGTCTCATAGTAGGTGTTGCTGCCTTATCAGTTATTAGTTTAGCTACTCTTAATTTATATACGCAGTCAAAAACTAAACAGCTAACCCAACAACATCAGACCCCACAGAATTTATCCTTAACTCAACAGGAAAATTCTGTACCACCTCAATCACAGATTTCCCTGACTTCAAATCAAACTGCTCCTGTATCCACATTTCAAAATTATTCTATTTCTCAGCCAAAATCTAATGATGCTATAAGTAAGCAAGCCGCATTTTCATCTGAAAAATATTCGATATCGGCTTCTACACCCTATCCAGTCATTGATGAGTGGAAAAAATATAAATATAGCGTTAATGGCAGTCAGATTTTAAATCAAATAAAACTGCCAACAACTAAAGTTAATTTTAATCAAACAGATTTATTAACTGTTCTCGTAAATACCAGAAAATATTACCAAGACCACGCTTCGGCAGACCCAGATATTCTTCGTCCAGGTCTGTTAACTACTAAAGGAGTTACTGTCCAAGATATTCTCAAAACCTTGGATTTTATGATTACTACTCTCAGAGAAGATATTTCCAATAAACGAACAACTCGTTTACAAAATCCTAGTTTTATTAATACCCATTTCCGAGTGATAAAATGGTCTGCCTATAATCCAAAAGCTCGCAGTCAAAAGCAATTAAGAATTACAAAATATGCTGTCTTTACTCATACAGGCTCTCGCAAAAAGACTTCTACTTACAACACACCAATTTATAGCTTAAAACAAAATAATAACAATAAATTTTATACTAAATATACAAAGCAGGATGTTTTATCAGGTATTTATGAACCAGGTGGAAAAGAATTTGGGAAAGTTGAACCTCTAGCTTATTTGACCCGTACTGGACTAGAAGAAGCGCTAATGCAGGGAACTGTACTAGTTAATTTTACAGATGGCTCCAAGGCGTTTTTTAATGTAGATAAAAACAATGGAATGTCTTACGTTCGAGGGTTAAAAGCAACAGCCCAAAAGCGTTATTGGTATTTTAAAAAGGTTGATGCTATCAAAGGTTATGGATATAAGATAGATGCAAAAATTTCTATCAAACCGGGAGTTACTTTTGCCGGAGATGTTCTGAATATTGGTTTAGGTAGAGTAGTTATTATTGAACATACAAAAGGTGGGCGTAAACACCTACAAATGGGAGTTATTGCAGATACAGGCGGAGCGTTTTTGCCTAATCTTTATCAACTCGATTTTTTAGCAGGTATTTTTCGGAATCAAAAAGATTTTGGGCAAAACATTAGACAATTGCCTGAATATGCTACCGCCTATTTCCTAGTGAAAAAGTGAACCTTAAGCTGAATATAGTAGTCTAAAATAAAATATTATAGCTAGCGGTTTTCACTTCAGTGAGGTATTGAAATAAGTGACAGACAGAACATGTAGAGACGTTACATTGCAACGTCTCTACCAAAGGATTTGTTGCAATCATTAATTAAATTGGTATAATTAACCACAGATAAACACAGACGAACACAGATAATTCATTAGTGTTTATCTGTGTTCGTCTGTGATTTAATTTCCAAAATATTGATTCTTGCAAGAGATTCAATCAGGCACGAGTTAACAATTCTAGGTTATGCCCATCAAGGTCGTAGAAATAAAAGCCACGACCTCCGTTTCTATAGTTAAGCTGACCTTTATTATGATGCATGGGATCGCTACTATATTCTAAACCTGCCTCTTTGACCCGTGCGAAGATAGCATCAAATTCCTCATCACTAACATGAAATGCATAATGATGCGACTCAAATCCTTTTCTATCTGCAAAGTCAAGCGTCAGCTTATCATTGACATGCACAGCAGCAAAATGACCTATGGGAGCCTCAACTTTTAGACCAAAAATTTGTGCAAAAAAGCGTGCCGATGTTTCTTTGTCGTATGCGGGCACTATAGTGTGATTTAGGGTAATTGTCACGTCACACCTCCCTTCTCATTTAGTTAGTAGTTAAGTCAATTCTTTATTAGAGTCGATAACAAAAATATTTTTGTTTATCGTTGGTGTAGTTTTCTTCTATCTTACTTATCTTTTCTGTACTTGCACCAAATGAGTAAAAGCTTTCAAATAAGTACATTTTGACAACTACTTAATTGTGCCACCGTTGAAGAGAAGTAAGATAAAAATATTGTTACTCACGATTGTCAATCTGGGCACGTTGCAAACTTCCAGAGAAATCAACATAAACACTTTTCCATTCTGTGAACACATCCAAGGCTGTAGTTCCAGCTTCGCGGTGTCCGTTACCAGTGTGTTTTACACCACCAAAGGGCAAGTGTACCTCAGCACCGATAGTAGGGCCGTTGATGTATGTGATACCCGCCTCAATGTCGCGCATAGCAGTAAAAGCCCGGTTAATATCGCGGGTGTAAACAGAGGAAGAAAGACCATAATTGCTATCGTTGAGGATTGCGATCGCTTCCTCAAATGAGCTAACTTCAATTAATGCCACCACTGGCCCAAATATTTCTTCCCGCGCAACTCGCATATTCGGAGTTATATCATCCAAAATTGTCGGTTGAAAAAAGTAACCGTTTTTCAGTGCCTCTTCACTGGCAATATCCCCACCAATTAAAACTTTTGCGCCTTCCTCACGAGCAATATCCAAATACTTACTCACCTGTTGGAGTTGTCTTTCATTAATTATCGGCCCGATATCTGTATCGGAGTCAGTGCCAGCACCCAAGCGTAACTTGCTGGTACGCTCACGGAGCATATTAGTGAATTTTTCTTTGATATCGTGATGTAAAATCAAACGACTAGTGGCTGTACAGCGCTGACCGGTTGTACCGAAGGCTCCCCAAACAGCACCATCTAAAGCGAGTTCCAAGTCTGCGTCTTCCATCACCACTTGAGCATTTTTGCCGCCCATTTCCAGACAGACACGCTTATGAGTGCGTCCACAAGTTGCGCCGACAAAAGCACCTGTTTCCGAAGAACCTGTAAACGATACTAAATTAACATCAGGATGCTCAACTAAAGCTTTCCCTGCTTCTTCACCCACCCCATGCACCAAGTTAATCACTCCAGGTGGTAAACCAGCTTGGGCAAAAATCTCAATCAATTTAGTTGCACAGGCAGGGGTATCTTCAGCTGGTTTGAGGATAACTGTATTGCCACACACCAAAGCTGGCATAGCTTTCCAACAAGGAATTGCTACTGGAAAATTCCAAGGTGTAATTAAGGCGCAAACTCCTATAGGCATCCGCACAGTCATCGCAAATTTGTTGGGCATTTCCGAAGGTGTAGTTTGGCCAAATAGTCGCCGTCCTTCGCCTGCACTGTAAAAGGCGCAGTCTACACCTTCTTGCACATCTCCCCTTGCTTCTGTCATAGGTTTACCCATTTCTCGACTAATTAACTGGGCGAGTTCTTCTTTATGCTGGAGTAATATTTCCCCAACACGAAAAATATATTCTGCTCTGGCTGGAGCGGGAACTTTTCGCCAACTGTGGTAGGCTTTACGAGCTGCAATTACTGCTGTATCTATATCATTAGCTTGAGAACGGGGAAATGTGGCAACGACTTCAGTCTTGTCAGCAGGGTTGCGACTTTCTAGAGTTACTTCTCCTACAGCATTTAACCAATTACCGTCAATGTAATTGCGGCAAGATAATGGAGTTATCATATTTCAATCCCTTCCCCTTTAACCCTTCCCCAAACTCTACCCTGAAATTTGGGGTAGGCAGACTATTAAGTTGCGTTGTATCTTACCTAAATGATAGCTACCATACATAAATCAAGGCACTAAAGCCAATACACCTACAGGAGAACCTGAACCATTCTGTAACCTAAGAAGCCCGATTACTAAGGTAGTGCCTTTAGGTGGTAGTTGATCTAAATTGGTGAGATTCTCCAATACAATGCGCGGTTGTTCTAACACCAAGCGGTTAGTAGTAAAACTGTTATCCTTTCCGGGATCTACACCATGAGTATCTATTCCAACTCCAGCAATTTGCCGTTCGTTAAGTAGAAACCGAGTTACATCGCTACCAAACCCTGGAAAATGCATAATTCCTTCAGCATCTTGGTTGAGGAATGCATTTTTATCAAACCACTTCTCTTGCCAACCCGTATAAAGCAGTACTGCATTACCAACAGGAATCTCACCATGTTGTTCTTCCCAAAATAAAACATCGGCAATAGTGAGGACATAATCAGGATTAACTATTGCAGGGCGGATATCTATGACTACCGCAGGTATAACCAGTGATTGGGCTGGGTATTGGTCAATTCCTACACCAGAACTGTGAAAACTGTTAGGGGCATTTATATGAGTGGCGCTATGTTCTCCCAAGGAGAAACGCCGCAGGTAATAGCCATCTTTTTGGAGTTTTGCAACAGTGGCAAATTCTACTGGGGGATCGTCAGACCACTGGGGAATACTATTATCAATTACATGACTCAAGTGTATAACGCGTGAGTAGGTGATACTATTTTGCATCGTTCACAAGTTAACATATCTCTTCTCCATATTTCCAGCCTTGGTCTGAACATTCAAATAAATGTAAACCTAACTGCTGGGAAAGTTCTTCACATACCTTTACTCCCCGCACACTGTTACCACGCGCATCTAGCGGTGGTGAAAACACCCCAATCCCCATCTTGTGGGGTACAACAGCTATAATCCCACCACAAACACCACTTTTGGCTGGAATACCAATTTTGTAAGCCCACTCACCTGCAAAGTTGTACATCCCACAGGTGTACATGACACTAAGAATATCTTTGATGTAACGTTTATCTACTGCCTGTTTTTTGGAGATAGGGTTAATACCTCTATTAGCAAGGGTAGCCGCCATTACAGCTAAGTCGTGGCAATTTACTATTACAGCACACTGTTGGAAATATAAATCCAGCGCCTCTTCAATATTCCGGTCAATCATACCAAAGTTGAGCATCAAGTGAGCCATTGCTCGGTTGCGATGTCCCGTACTGCGTTCTGAGGTAAAAACTGAGATGTCAACGAACACATCGCGGCCAATGTATCGCTGGAACATATCCAGCATCCGGTTGAGGCGTTCTGTTGCACCAGACCCCTTGATTAAGCTGGTAGTAGCGATCGCTCCGGCGTTTACCATTGGATTATAAGGTCGCTTCGATTGCTCATCAAGAATGATCGCGTTGAATGCTTCTCCCGTTGGTTCCACGCCAACTCTCTTCAAAACCTCAACCTGTCCATGATCTTCTAAAGCAAGTCCATATGCAAACACCTTGGAAATCGACTGAATGGTAAAGAGCTGTTCGTAATCCCCAATTTCGTAAACCTGACCATCTACGGTAACAATACAAATGCTAAATAAGTCAGGGTTTACTTTTGCTAGCTCAGGAATGTAGTTTGCTACTACACCCTCTTGCAATGATTTGTATTTGGAATGCAACTCTTTAAGAATATCTAGTAGAACTATTTCTAAATCTCCTTGTGCCATGAAGCTAACAGCTTGCTCTAATAAATCATACTTTAACCCACTACTACGAGCGAATAAAATTGCTTGTATTTTTTGATACATTAAAAAATCAATCGACAAGCGTCTGCGAAGCTTTTCTAATTTTTTTCTCATATTTTTACTATCAGAGTAAAAATAAGTATTGACTATTTTTTATACTCAGCATTGCCTAAATTTAAAGTTATATATATCACTAATTTAACCATAAACACTGAGAATACAAGTTATGGTTAACGTGGCTAGTTAAAACTAAAAAAAAGAGAGTAAGCTCCAGCTAATTTTTCTAATTCTCTTATATGTAAATCTTGTAATGACTTATTTATAGGTTAATATGAAGATTTCATGAAATAAATATTTTTAGGTATTTATTCAGATGTCTTTTCAAAAAAATCAGATTAATTTTATAAGATGAATGGCAAGAGTTTAATGTTATTTAGAATACATACGTAGTCAAGAGCCTTGTAAATAGTTGTGGACAGGGCCACATGAGTTTTATGTACAACAAATATTAAGTTTTAAAAAGAATTTTTCGAGTTACGGAAAAAAACGTTACATAGCTAAAATCCGCACTTGGAAAAGGTTTGACCCTTGCGATCGCAATTTAATTTTGCTAAAGTTACCAATACTTACGCTAAAACCCTGATCCCCAAGCCAAAAGGTTCGTGTTAGTCTGTTGCAGTTATAAACAAAAAGTGGAAACGGAACGAGTTCGAGTTTTTCAGGGAAAAAATCACTTTCACTGGTGAAACCCACGAATTATAAAACTTCAGCTCTACAGTCGCTTTAAAAAACGGACGCATGAATCAAAGACATTTGTTGACTATTGTCGCCCTGTCTCTGGCTGTTTTGGGAATACCCTCAGTCGGTTGCACTCAAACCACCAAGGTAACTACGCAAGCTTCCCAAAAATTACCTGCCACTGATGTGGTCAAAGTGGGAGAGTACCAATCCCCAGCAGGGAAACTTACCTCGGATGCTGTGATTACAGAAATTCATCCTCACAACATTGGAGGACGTAAGGCGGCAACTCTTTTTATCAAAAATATTCCTGTTCTAACCTTTTTAGGTTCAACACCAGACACAAGTAGTGAAACTAAAAAAGTTGGTGAAGTTGGAAATACTGAGGGCGTACAATCGTACGCCCTTATTGCTAGCAACTCATCACAAATGGTGAATATTGGGAATATTGCGAGTGTTGACAATGACCCGGTTCAGAGAGCAGGTGTACTAGCAGCTAAAATTAACGAGCTGGCCAGGGAAAATGTAGACGCGAGTAAAATTACTGTAAGTTGGACAGGAGACAAATCGACCGTTACTGAGCAAGCTCAGAACAAAACCTCTGTTCAACAGCAGCCTGGCGATCGCTATACGATAAAAATCAATAGCGAAAAATTGGTGGAAATCAACCAAGATACGCGACTTGCAAATACTACAACCACCAAAGATCTGGCACAAGATGCATTGCAAGCAACAAACCGGATGCGGAGACTCTTAGGTAATGCATCTCCCTTAAATGCAGTTGCTAACTTACCAGTACGCCTACCATCAATACCAAAGTTTCCACAAGAGATTGCCGTTGGTAGAGTGCGAATGAACTTCCGAGGCATGGCTTCTTTTTACGGCTATGATGGTTCCGGTAATAAAACTGCTAGTGGTCAGAGATTTAATCCAGAAGGAATGACTGCCGCCCATCGCAGCTTACCCTTTGGTACAAAAGTTCGTGTTACCAACACTCGTAATGGTCGTTCTGTAGTGTTGCGGATTAATGACCGAGGCCCATACATTCGAGGGCGCATCATTGATGTATCTACTGGTGCAGCTCGGATTTTGGGAATGATGGGCAGTGGTGTAGCACCAGTACAGATTGAAGTCTTGGGAAGATAATTATTCGGGACTGGGGACTAGGAGAAAATATTGAACATGTATCTCCTTGTCTCCCCCTCCTCTACTTGTCTCTTCCTAATACCCAATCCCTAACCCCCAATCGCTTAATTCCCCTAGTTCAAACATCTCTTTCCCCCATTTCAGATATAAACTAACTGGGAAGAGGCTCAAGAAGAACTAGGGGTATTTTGTGCGCCTGCTGACAACAGTCGCAGCTTTACGCTGCTATTTAACTAAACGCTGCTTAGAAAACAAGCTGATTGTGCCAGAGGATCTGGTGCTAGATGAAGCCACTAGTTGGCAACAGACGGCAGTTGGTCTTGTACCGACTATGGGAAATTTGCATCAAGGTCATCTAAGCTTGATTCAACGGGCGCGGCAAGAAAATTCTACGGTGATTGTCAGTATTTTTGTCAATCCCCTGCAATTCGCTCCCAACGAGGACTATCAACACTATCCCCGCACTTTAGAGCAAGATCGACAACTGTGCGAACAAGCTGGGGTAAATGCAATTTTTGCGCCTACTCCGGAAGAAATGGCAGTTCCCCAGAAGAGTATACAAGAATCAGAGGTTACACAAGTTATCCCCCCATCTGCTATGATAACAAGCTTGTGTGGTCGTTCTCGGCTAGGTCACTTTCAGGGTGTCGCTACGATTGTGACCAAACTTTTCAGCTTGGTGCAACCTGACCGAGCCTATTTTGGTCAAAAGGATGGTCAGCAGTTGGCAATTATTAAACGGCTAGTAGCTGATTTAAATTTGCCAATAGAGATTGTTGGTTGTCCAACGGTGCGAGAAGCGTCGGGTTTGGCTTTGAGTTCTCGCAATCAATATTTGACTGCAACAGAAAAAGAGCAGGCGGCGGTGTTATATCGCGGTTTGCAACGAGCTGAAGCGGCATTCAAAGCAGGCGATCGCAATAGCAGCAAGTTGATAGCAATGGTACAGCAAGAAGTGGCAATGGTCAGCAAGGTCTTCGTGGAATATATTGAATTGGTTGAACCGACTACGTTGATGACTTTAGAAAAAATTGAGGAGGAAGGAATGCTGGCGATCGCAGCTCGTCTTGGTTCTACACGTTTGATTGACAATACCATCTTGTGCGATCGCCAGCCCATCATCGCTATTGATGGCCCAGCTGGCGCGGGAAAATCTACGGTGGCTCGTCAAGTGGCAACGGAGCTAGGTCTAGTGTACTTAGATTCTGGAGCAATGTACCGCGCTATCACTTGGCTAGTGTTGCAAAAAGGTATTGCCATTGATGATGAGTGTGCGATCGCCGAATTAGCTAACCAATGTAAAATTCAACTTATCCCCAGCGAAGATTTACAATCTCCAGTGCGGGTTTGGATTAATGATATTGATGTTACCCAGGCAATTCGCAGTATTGAGGTGACATCCAACGTATCTGCAATAGCGGCACAAAACGCTGTACGTCAAGCACTGGTTGAACAACAACATAGTTGGGGCAAAAAAGGTGGTTTGGTTGCTGAAGGACGAGACATAGGCACTCACGTATTCCCCGATGCCGAGCTGAAGATATTCTTGACCGCTTCTGTTAGCGAACGCGCACGCCGCCGCCAGCAAGACTTTAATAAACAAGGTCAACCCGAAGTGAGTTTAGAACAGCTAGAACGGGACATTGCTGAACGTGACTGGAAAGATAGCACTCGCAAAGTTTCTCCTTTGCAAAAGGCAGCTGATGCAATTGAAGTTAAAACCGATGGTCTGAACGTCTCAGAAGTCACTGCACAAATTGTTAACCACTACCAGCAACGCTTATCTCAATGGTAGTTACTATAATTTGCTGTTAATTTATTAGTCTAATCGGGTGGTGAGTGATTTTTCATTCATCATCCGCAAAACAGAGCCTCAAAATACAGTATGAGCTATTTATTGCGATCGGCTGTATTAAGTTGAAATTAAACACTGTAACGTTAGTTTTAGTTAAGCTCATCCCACCTCTAAAAGGGGATGGGATAAAACGAAAGACTGTTGACAGTTGACTGTTAACAGTTAACAGCGTCGGGGCGTCTTTTATCATCTACCCAGAAGGAATGGGTTTTCCCGACGCCTTTTTATAATTTAAGTCTTAATACATCTGGCTTAAGACCTATATAAATAATCTATTTAAATACTACTAAAGGTGGAAGTCTTCAAGCTATATAATCAGTTAAACAAAATTTGAACCATAATCCAACCAGCATAGACTATCCTTTTAATACCCATTGTTAAGAGAGGATTAAAGGGGATATATAATTTAGTTTATATAAACTCAAGTATCAGAGTTCCAAGGTAACGTGCTTTAAAATCGTTAAATGCTAATTAGCTATTGGACTCTTTCCATAGAGCATTAATTGTTTAATTTATAGTTATAAACTCCAAAAGATTTGACTTATTACCGAAGTACTTTGTTTTAATCTTCACTTTGGTAGTAGAATGACGATGTTAAGTTTTATATCTCAGCATTTAAGGATATAAAACTACCGAACACTAAACCTGCAATTTCCTAAGCTTCTCCAATAGCTTTAAACTGGAAAACGGTAAAGAGAGGATTTCACAAAATGGCATTTACACAGCCCCCCCTACCCTTCGACTTTAATGCTCTAGAGCCGTATGGCATGAAAGGTGAGACTTTCGAGTATCACTATGGCAAGCATCACAAAGCTTATGTAGACAACTTAAACAAACTCACTGAAGGTACGGAACTTGCTGATAAGTCTTTAGAAGAGGTGATCCAAACTTCCTTCAAAGACTCCTCCAAGACCGGAATCTTCAACAACGCTGCCCAAGTTTGGAATCATACCTTCTTCTGGAGTTGCTTGAAGCCTTCCGGTGGTGGCGCACCCACAGGTGAACTCGCAACTAAGATTAACAAAGATTTTGGTAGCTTCGACAAATTTAAGGAAGAATTTTCTAACGCTGCTGCAACTCAATTTGGTAGCGGATGGGCTTGGTTGATTGATGATGGTGGCACTCTGAAGGTGATCAAAACACCGAATGCTGAAAACCCTCTAGCTCATGGCAAAAAGGCGCTCCTAACCTTGGATGTTTGGGAACACGCCTACTATATCGACTACAGAAATGCTCGTCCGGCATTCATCAAGAATTTCTTGGATCAGTTAGTAAACTGGGACTTCGCTAATGAAAATTTAGCTAAAGCTTAATTGGCTACCAGTTGTAAACTGGTTGTAATAGTGGCTTTTACTAAGCTTAGTAAAGCTTAGACAATTAGTTAATTGACCAATATCGCCAGCAGTCACGACTAGTATCGTGGCTGTTTTTGATTGGCTGGGTATATAGGAAATGGGGGAAACAGGCAAGAGACAGCAAACAGTTATAAAAAGGCGTCGGGAAAACCCATTACTTCTAGATGGGATGAAAGACGCCTTTTTAGGCTGTTGACAGTTGACGGTTGACGGTTAACAGTCAACTGTCAACTGTCAACGTGAAATCCCATCTCCTTTTAGGGGTGGGATGAGCTTAATAAAAGCAAAATATCAAATTTATGGATAGCGAAGAACTAGCGCAATACATCGAAGCAACAAATAGCATCTCTAAACCTTGGCTATTAGTACAACTACGCCTTAAGAAACTGCAAGAGCGTCGAGCCTCCCTTTCAGAAGATATCTATGCCGAAGAATTAGAAGATATTTACCAAGACTTGATGAATTTGGGGGAATGGTGGCGAGGCATTGAAGATGAAGTATTCTAATAAGTCAAGAGTTAGCAGTCTATTGTCCAAATTCCAAAGTTCAAAGAAATTAATTTTTGCCCTTGACTCTTGTACAGACGCGATTAATCGCGCTCTTGTACAGACGCGATTAATGAGCCAGCGCGTTGCGGGGGTTCCCCCCGTTGTAGCAACTGGCGTTGCGTCTCTACTTTTGACCATTGACTATTGACTAAATCTTATGGATTATCGGGATGCAGGAGTTGATGTTGAAGCTGGTCGAGGCTTCGTAGATCAAATTCGCAATTTGGTTCACAGCACTTTTAGACCGGAAGTAATTGGCGGACTGGGTGGTTTTGGTGGGTGCTTTCAATTACCAGGGGGTTTTAAGGAACCAGTATTGGTTTCTGGGACGGATGGTGTGGGTACAAAGCTAAAAATCGCTCACATTCTCAATCGTCATGACACCGTTGGCATTGATTTAGTAGCGATGTGCGTAAACGATGTGCTGACATCTGGCGCAGAACCGCTGTTTTTTTTAGATTATGTGGCCACAGGTAAGCTGGACAAAGAGCAGTTAACTCAGGTGGTGACGGGTATAGCCTCTGGGTGTAAGCAAGCGGGTTGTGCCTTACTGGGAGGAGAAACGGCAGAAATGCCTGGTTTCTATCAGCTAGGTGAGTATGACTTGGCTGGTTTTTGTGTAGGAATTGTGGAAAAAAGCCGGATGCTGGATGGTTCGCAGCCACAAGTAGGGGATGTAGCGATCGCTCTTGCTAGTACTGGTGTACACAGTAATGGTTTGAGTTTAGTACGAAAGATTGTTAGCGATCGCGGGTTTTCTTGGAATGATCGCCCAAAATCTTTAAATGGTGAAACTATCGGCGAAACTTTCCTCAAACCCACCCGTATTTACGTCAAACCTGTTCTAGCAGCACTAAAAGCAGGGTTGGACATTCACGGTATGGCTCACATCACAGGTGGTGGATTGCCAGAAAATTTGCCCAGATGCTTAGGGAAGGGTCAAGCAATTAAAATTGACTTCAGCAGTTGGACTATCCCTCCCGCATTTCAATGGCTAGCTGAAGCCGGAGCGGTCAGTCCTGAAGCCATGTACAATACATTCAATATGGGAATTGGATTTGTACTGTTAGTGTCACCTCATCAGGCAGAGCAGACAATTACCCACTTTCAATCAGAGGATATTCCTACTTATGTAATTGGTGAAGTCATTACTGGTTCGGGTGAATTAGTGGGATTATCTAGATAAAAGATAATTTTTACACATCAAATCAGAGGTTTACTTGAGGCTTAGTAGAGAGAATAACTCTACAAGCCTGAATTTTAGGCAATTATTCAGCAAATGTAATAACAGTATTTAAAAGTTTTATTAACAATATTTTTTACTAAGCCTTATAAGAGCAATCGAAAATGCTCATAACCGTCTGCGTTTAGATTTGCTAACGTAGTCTTAACATATTGAAAAAATTCGCTCATGAAGCTGAGAAATTAATTGCCAACACTAATTTACCGTGCTGGTTATCTCTCATCTGTAAGTTTGAGATGTTGGTGTATTAAAAATTACGTATTTTTCTTCAGAGGGGGTTATGGCTGTAAATTTTGCTCGGACTACTGCTTCCACAGAGCTTTTGAAACAAGTATTCCAGAACATTGATGCACAAAGTTGTCCGAGGTTGTTCAACTTCCATATGCACACCGTCTACTCGGATGGAAGGTTGCAGCCGAACGGATTGATGGAGCAAGCGATCGCTATTGGTCTAGAAGGATTCGCGATCACTGACCATCATAGTATTGCTGGCTATCAACTGGCACAAACTTGGTTGGAAGACTGGAAGTGGAATAACCCTGGCGCAAGGACTCCTCACCTGTGGAGTGGCGTGGAAATCAATGCCAATCTTTTGGATATAGAAGTTCATATTTTGGCTTATGCTTTCGAGCCAGAACATTCTAGTATGAAACCCTATCTGCAAAAAAAGGCTACTACAGGTAAAGAATATCAGGCAAGTAACGTGATTGCAGCTGTTCACGAAGCTGGAGGATTAGCAGTACTTGCTCATCCAGCTCGGTACAAGCGATCGCATTTCGACCTAATTCCAGCAGCAGCCCAAAAGGGTATCGATGGCGTTGAAAGTTTCTACGCTTACAATAATCCTAACCCTTGGCAACCCAGCGCTTTGGAATCACAGCAAATGCAAGAGTTAGCTGGTGAATACTCTCTTTTCAATACATGTGGTACTGATACCCACGGTTTAAGTCTGCTACAACGGTTGTAAACTAGAGCTTTGATCGCTTCAGATGATTGAGGGTCAGGTTCGAGAATCAACAACCCCTGATTCATGATAAAAACCTGTGCCTCAACTTTCTGAATAGGGATTTTGGGTTATTGAAATATACCTCTGCTAACAAACGTTTGTATTTATCAATTCCGTTTCAATCTCTAATAGAGATTTTAGTTAATTGGAATAAGTGATTGATTTAGTGGGAACTGTGACCAGTAAGTTTCAATCCCTAATAGGGATTTTAGTTAATTTGAATTCTAGCCTCTCGTCGCACCCGTCGCACACTGCAAAGAATTCGTTTCAATCCCTAATAGGGATTTTAGTTAATTTGAATCTTTCAGCGATTTCTACCTCAATTTGAGAACCTGTGAGTTTCAATCCCTAATAGGGATTTTAGTTAATTTGAATCAAATTTCTTGTCCTTGGCTCAAAAGTTGCACTTGTGTTTCAATCTCTAATAGGGATTTTAGTTAATTTGAATTCCTGAGCGCATTACCAATCGTTGGCAGGAATATCGTTTCAATCCCTAATAGGGATTTTAGTTAATTTGAATCTTTCAGCGATTTCTACCTCAATTTGAGAACCTGTGAGTTTCAATCCCTAATAGGGATTTTAGTTAATTTGAATCAAATTTCTTGTCC
>NZ_VJXY01000016.1:124093-159764 GCF_014831675.1 Komarekiella delphini-convector SJRDD-AB1
TTGGCTCAAAAGTTGCACTTGTGTTTCAATCCCTAATAGGGATTTTAGTTAATTTGAATCTTCTCCGCGCTGCTTGGATTATCACTTATCGCAGTTTCAATCCCTAATAGGGATTTTAGTTAATTTGAATTCCACACAGAAAACGAATCGTTAATGAGTCTCCAGTTTCAATCCCTAATAGGGATTTTAGTTAATTTGAATTTTTGAGAGTCGCGAAGTAATTGTTTGAGAGAGTTGTTTCAATCCCTAATAGGGATTTTAGTTAATTTGAATGCGCGATCGTCACTGAGGTTCTCGGCTTCACTGGCGTTTCAATCCCTAATAGGGATTTTAGTTAATTTGAATTCCCAAGTCTTCCACTGGTCGTTTATGGCACTCATGTTTCAATCCCTAATAGGGATTTTAGTTAATTTGAATTCGTGTAGTGCTGTTGGCAGTTGTGGAAGAACAGGTACAAGGTTTCAATCCCTAATAGGGATTTTAGTTAATTTGAATTCTGGTATTCAATCATCAACAAAGTCTGTAGCAACGTTTCAATCCCTAATAGGGATTTTAGTTAATTTGAATGTGGCGAGGTGAGTGTAAAAGGATTCGATAATGTTTCAATCCCTAATAGGGATTTTAGTTAATTTGAATAAAGGTTCGTGAGGGCTCGTCATGTCGTTGGTCGTGTTTCAATCCCTAATAGGGATTTTAGTTAATTTGAATCAAAACGATAACGGCTAGCTGTTGCATTTTCGCGTTTCAATCCCTAATAGGGATTTTAGTTAATTTGAATTGCTTGCTTACTGCTACCAGCTTCAATCATGCCGTTGTTTCAATCCCTAATAGGGATTTTAGTTAATTTGAATTAAATTTATGCAAATTTTTTCTTCATCTTATATTCAAGTTTCAATCCCTAATAGGGATTTTAGTTAATTTGAATTTCCTAGAGTACTTACCTGATTTTTGAGGGAATTGTTTCAATCCCTAATAGGGATTTTAGTTAATTTGAATTTTCTACTAAAAATGTGTTAGGAATATATTTCAAGTTTCAATCCCTAATAGGGATTTTAGTTAATTTGAATCTTCACCACATTCCAAACACTTAAAATTAACTGGTTTCAATCCCTAATAGGGATTTTAGTTAATTTGAATGCTCGTCCTCTGATTCAGGCTCCCAGGTATATCCGTTTCAATCCCTAATAGGGATTTTAGTTAATTTGAATTTCAATTTTGGTAACTTTCAGTGAAAAAGCCAAACGTTTCAATCCCTAATAGGGATTTTAGTTAATTTGAATCCTTGTTAGCCATCCATGCACCCCCGCTACAGCTGTGTTTCAATCCCTAATAGGGATTTTAGTTAATTTGAATATATCAAAACCTCACATCAACTACACCGTTAACGTTTCAATCCCTAATAGGGATTTTAGTTAATTTGAATCCGATATCATAGTGAGGATCACAAATATAAAGAATAGTTTCAATCCCTAATAGGGATTTTAGTTAATTTGAATGCAACACCTACATTAGAGGTTCTTACGTCACTGTTGTTTCAATCCCTAATAGGGATTTTAGTTAATTTGAATATAAGCATTGACTCGCCATTGGCTGTAGTATGAGTTTCAGTTTCAATCCCTAATAGGGATTTTAGTTAATTTGAATTTGATTAGAAAACCTAGGTACTAATCCTAAATAATACCGTTTCAATCCCTAATAGGGATTTTAGTTAATTTGAATCTTCCTTGCTGATACTGTCCTCCTGGATACCCTAAGTTTCAATCCCTAATAGGGATTTTAGTTAATTTGAATTTGAAAGCTTCAGTAGTATTGTTGTAATAAATACGTAGCTGTTTCAATCCCTAATAGGGATTTTAGTTAATTTGAATCTTGTAGACTGTTGCCCTGGAGCAGTCACCTCCAAGTTTCAATCCCTAATAGGGATTTTAGTTAATTTGAATTCAAGAGACTCAAAAAATTCCGCCGTTGTGCTCTGGTTTCAATCCCTAATAGGGATTTTAGTTAATTTGAATCTGCTGCTTGTGGAAGCGAGCGTGGTAGTGCATTTGTTTCAATCCCTAATAGGGATTTTAGTTAATTTGAATCTTATATTGACAAAGCTATAGGATTGCTGACACTTGCTACGTTTCAATCCCTAATAGGGATTTTAGTTAATTTGAATTCCTAGTGTATACCTGTTTCTTGTGCTGTCATTTTTGTTGTTTCAATCCCTAATAGGGATTTTAGTTAATTTGAATTATCCCTTTTTTTGTGTGTAAGAAGATAGCGATTGCGTTTCAATCCCTAATAGGGATTTTAGTTAATTTGAATTAGTAAGTGTTTGCTGTCAACAACATTTTCTGTTGCTGTTTCAATCCCTAATAGGGATTTTAGTTAATTTGAATTATGCTAGGGAATCAATGCCTTTTGCGTATAGCATGTTTCAATCCCTAATAGGGATTTTAGTTAATTTGAATCTGCTCACATATTCTACGGAGAGGGAGGGATTCGGTTTCAATCCCTAATAGGGATTTTAGTTAATTTGAATTTGAGTCGCACAATAATCTCACCACTACCAGGCTTGTTTCAATCCCTAATAGGGATTTTAGTTAATTTGAATCTATACTAGCATCCACAACCAAAACCCGAATTTTGTTTCAATCCCTAATAGGGATTTTAGTTAATTTGAATTTGCTTCATACAATGCATCGTTGCCAATTTTTTTGTTTCAATCCCTAATAGGGATTTTAGTTAATTTGAATCCTCTGGATATAGTTAATAGCCGCGTGTTAGCGTTGTTTCAATCCCTAATAGGGATTTTAGTTAATTTGAATTAGTACGGTTTTTAAATGGACACAAATTGCAGGCAGTAGGTTTCAATCCCTAATAGGGATTTTAGTTAATTTGAATAGAAACAATATTGCAATTGCGTTAGTTAATGGTGGTTTCAATCCCTAATAGGGATTTTAGTTAATTTGAATATTTTTGTTTTTTTATCGAGTGTAATCCTAGTGTAGTTTCAATCCCTAATAGGGATTTTAGTTAATTTGAATCCGATTTTATATTGGCTGCTATTGCTGAGAGCAAAATCAGGTTTCAATCCCTAATAGGGATTTTAGTTAATTTGAATATAGTAGCTGTAACAATTTCAGTACTAGTTGCGTTGTTTCAATCCCTAATAGGGATTTTAGTTAATTTGAATTTGAATGGTCTAAAGTTCAGCGAGACAGTAATCTCAGTTTCAATCCCTAATAGGGATTTTAGTTAATTTGAATTCTTTTAAAAAATCACGTAGTGTCTGTATTTGAGGGTTTCAATCCCTAATAGGGATTTTAGTTAATTTGAATGCTAACACTTTTAATTCAATGAACTTAAATGCAGCTGTTTCAATCCCTAATAGGGATTTTAGTTAATTTGAATTTTTCGCCTTTTACAGAAGCATAATCTAGCATTCGTAAATCTTTGTTTCAATCCCTAATAGGGATTTTAGTTAATTTGAATCTGGCTGTCGGGAAACCCTAAGCGAAGTTTGCTTGGAGGAAGTTTCAATCCCTAATAGGGATTTTAGTTAATTTGAATTGTAAGTTTGCACAACAGAATATATTTTGTTTCCGTTTCAATCCCTAATAGGGATTTTAGTTAATTTGAATGTGTGGTGGCTTTGTTTGCCATGAATCAAAAGTACTCGCCTGTTTCAATCCCTAATAGGGATTTTAGTTAATTTGAATGTGATTTCACTAATTCCAATTGCACCATTTTTGCTGTTTCAATCCCTAATAGGGATTTTAGTTAATTTGAATAAGTTATTTATTTCCTTTAAGGTTTTATTTGTGAGTTTCAATCCCTAATAGGGATTTTAGTTAATTTGAATTCAATTGAAATCAAAGATTTACGCAGTGAAGATAAGTTTCAATCCCTAATAGGGATTTTAGTTAATTTGAATATTTCACTGGTGCGTCGGCTAATATTTGTCCCTCTGTTTCAATCCCTAATAGGGATTTTAGTTAATTTGAATTCGCCATCAATTTATTACACACAAGGGAATTCAGCCATTTTTTTGTCGCCTCTTCTCCAACACCTACCCATCCGCGCACTCGGCAAAAACCAGTCTGACTGCAAAGCATATCATTAATGAGCTTAGCTGACTTTGGGGCAATGCCTATGGTGGTAAACTACACACACCTCACACCCCAAACCATGACCAACTTAATTGTCGCATCTGACAAATTAATAGTCTTAATCAAATTTAAAGCTTTTCTTTGGTGGCTAACATCTGTAAAATTTTCTCCACATGATCCAAATCGCCAACAATTCGCCGAATCGGGTGAGGCCAAACTTTAACAAGGGTAGGAGTTGCAGAAACCTGATTGATTTCCGCTTGTTCTGGATTAGTTAAAACATCAATGACTTTCAAAGTATAAGGGTGTCCGAGCGATCGCTCTAACAGTTCGTGCAGATTTTGAAGGATGCGTTCGGTAGTTCCACTATGCCCTGCAACAAACAGGCGCAGGACATAGCCTTGTGTTGTTACTTGCTCTTTTGGGGCGGTTATTACTGGTTGATGATATTTTGGTACTGGTTCGGAAAGGTCTAAGCGCACAATTAAATCATGGTCTTCCCAAAGTTGCGGGAATGAGGAACGATAAGTAGTTAACACCATGCGATCGCACAACCCATCTTGCCAGGGAGCGGCTTGCCATACTAGCTCTTTTGTGCCAAAAATGGCGTTAAGCAAGGATTGATGCCTGATTACTGCCGGATAAGCTTCAGCAAAAGTTCGCACTCGTTGGGTACGAGGATCTAACCAGTGGTCAATGGTTGCAGTATAGCAAGGCACTAAAAAATGTGGCGGCTCTGGTAAGTCTAAGATTTCCTGCAAAGCATTACACAAATGTAAATGCCATCGACCTTGCTTGCTAGGGTCGATACAGTAAATCAAATCTCCTCCAGGAGTAAATAGCGCAATGCCCTTGAACAACTGGGGTTTAGATAGATTGTTTGTCGTCAAGTTATTCACGGAGGCTAAGGAACTAAAAGTAAAAAGTAAAAAATTCTGTCTTTTATCTTTTACCTTAGCTATAACCGCAACCAGGAACATAAAATATTTGGGCATTGGGTATGGGGCAAAGGGAAAAATTATTCCCCTACCCTTTACTTTTTAACTTTTTCCCCCTCTTAAAAGTCCCAAGCCCCCAGTCCCCAGTTCCCAGCAGAAAAAAATTGAGTATGGGTGGATTAAGACTGGTTTTTCTTAAAAGTCCCAAGCCCCCAGTCCCCAGTTCCCAGATCCCAGACCCCAGTCCCCAGCCCCCAGTCCCCAATCCGTTAAACTCGACCTCGGAGAAATTGCGCCATTTCGTTAGGAGTTGGTGACATTTCCAAAGCAGTTTCTTCAGTTATGCGCCCATCTTGATAGAGGTTGAGCAGCGATTGATTCATCGTAATCATGCCGTCAAAACTAGCTTGCTTCATCAACTCGGTAATTTCATCATACTTACCGTCTTTGATCCATTCCTTGATTGCCTCAGTGTTAATTAAGACATCGTGGAAAGCAGCCCGCTTACCATCAGTTGTACGGCACAAACCCTGAGCAATCACTGCTACTAAAGACTCGGAAATAGCTACCCGCATTGCATCCTGTTCTTCACCAGAGTAAAGATTCAAAATCCGTTCAATGGTTTTTACAGCGCTATTCGTGTGCAGTGTTCCCATTACCAAGTGACCAGTTTGAGCCGCTTTTAGAGCAGTGTTGACAGTTTCTTTATCCCGCATTTCTCCCACTAGAATCAAATCTGGATCTTCCCGCAAAGCCGCTTTCAAAGCGTTGTCAAATTTCCGGGTGTGCATTCCCACTTCCCGCTGTTTAACTAAGGACTTGCGGCTTTGGTGGACAAATTCTATTGGATCTTCAATGGTGATGATATGCTTAGCCATCTCTTTATTGATGTAGTCAATCATCGCCGCCATTGTTGTAGACTTACCAGAACCAGTCGGCCCAGTGACCAAAATTAAACCTTTATGGTGATGGCAAATATCTCGAAAAACTGGCGGTAAGCGCAACTGTTCCATAGTCAAGATTTTTAGCGGAATCAACCGTAATACCATTGCTGGCCCTTTAAGAGAGCCAAAAACATTGATCCGCACGCGAGCAAAATCGTATTGAGTCGCTCCGTCAAATTCTAGATGTTCTTCAAAGCGCTGAATTTCTGCCTCGGTCATCACCTCGCGCAACCAATTCATCAAAGTCTCTTTATCCGTTTCTGGATAATCCGTTGGTTGAATTTCTCCTCGGTTGCGAAAGCGGGGTACTTCACCTACACCCAGGTGAAGGTCAGAATATCCTTGATCGTAAGCTTCCCTGATTAGCTGTGCTAAAGTAAGTCCCGGACTGCTGTTTTTGGGACGAGATGTAGACATTGGTGGTGGACTACCCGGACGATGAGCTGCAACCGATGTGGAAGCTGGCGGTGGCGGTGGTGCAGAGTTAATAACAGGAGCGTTGGTGCTCCTATCCATTGACATGTCTAATGTTTGTGTAAACTGGCGCTGTGTACTAAACGTTGGTGGTGGTGGCGGTACTGGCGGCAAATTACGGCTAGCAGCATTGGAATTTAGTGGATGCTGTGATTCTGTCATATATCTTAAAATTTGGCTGATAGTAAAGTTGAGTTACAAAGCAGTCACTTTTGTTGATGACTTCTGGAGAATGCTTGTGTGGACGCTCTATGGGCGGTAAAAAGTAATTGGAATTCTAAAGCCACGGTCAGTCTATTTCATTACCCTCCACTAGTATCTTTTTTTATTTAACTGCCACTATCTAGTAGTCTTATAGAAAATATTTCACTTATATAACCTTGTTTAACATACATAAGACCTTAAAAAGCCTCAGTTATTATACTTTAGTAATTAGTATATTTTAGTACTTAATATTTTGTTGTTAACACTTCAACTTGTTAGATGAGAAATTTACCTCAGACAAAAACCAAAAATTGCTAGCAATTAACAGCACAGTCAGCAGCAGATAATTTCTTTAGCCTATCTGTGAATTATGAGAAGTCTTCCTCTTAGTTATAAGAAATGTTAAGTTGGACAGAAGTAAAGTCCTGAAGATAAGCATTGAAAGCTGATGTATTTTAGCTTCTATTCCTCAAGACAGATGCTTAAAACTAGCTTCTTAAATATATGTGGACTTGAGTTTACATTCATAATTACGAAAGATTAACTGTAAACTTTAGTAAATAAATGCTCATTTTCTCTATTGGTTTTTATATACTAAATTTCACTTGAAGAAGTTCAGTTTGCTCGTAAAAAGCGAGATTTTACTGAAATTACATTTGCTGTGTATTTTTGGGAGGAAAAGTCATGGTTTCGGCTCAAAGCTCTAATCTAGGAAAGACCTACTCCTTATTAAAGGTCAAAAGCTTTTTGATCTGGACTTTCACGTTGGCAGTATGCTTGTTGGTTGTCGGTTTCCCCTTAGTTGTGTTGATGGCTACGGTCGGATGTCTGTTGTCGATTGTTCTACAATCTGTGATGCCTGTTAGTGCTGTTTTGCTCGTAGCAGGTGGTTTAATAATGTTTAATGTCATGGCGGTTGTCTTTGCTGCGGGTGTGCTAACTCTTAAGGGTGTTCATCCTAGCGAAATCAAATGGTTAAGCTGGCTTCATGGAGAGGCAGACCAAATGCAGACTACTGTTTATGCCGCTTGTCCTTTAACTTGTGATATCAAAATGTAGTTATCACTGCTAAATTCGATAAACAGTGCATCTGCCCGGTTAAGCCGGGTTTTTTCATGCTTATTTGTTATTTGTCATTTATCATTTGTCCTCTCTTTAAAAGTTTCTTGCGGAGGGAAACCCTCCCGCAGAACTTTTCGTTTGTTAAAAACCAATGCTCCATGCCCGATTTTCAAGGTTTTCTGTAGGGTAGGCATTATCATTAATATCTTAAATGTCTATATTAGCCTTTTGTGAACAATGCCCAGCTTACAATTTATTGTTTAATCATTTGAAAAGCGCTGTAAATCTGAGTTTTTTAATTACAAATTACGTTAGTGTACCTCTACAAGGAAGCAAGTTACACACAGCGTCTTTTAGAAAAGCAGGGCGTAACTCATTACAAATTGGAAAATGTTGTGATCTAAACACGTGTTGCATCCAAACCAGAACTGCTATATTGGCTCTTGACTAATAGTTAAAATAACTAATTACTAATGACTAATGACTAACCAAAAACGAGTTTGCATTATCTTGGGTACTCGTCCAGAAGCAATTAAACTAGCTCCAGTGATTCAAGTCTTTCAAAAGTCCACAGACTTTGAGTTGCAAGTAATTTTAACTGGACAGCATCGAGAGATGGTTGAGCAAGTCATGCAATTGTTCAATATAAAGGCAGATCATGATTTGGAGATCATGCAGGCTCAGCAATCCTTAAGTGATATTACCTGCCGTAGCTTGCGAGGTTTAGAAGTATTATTTCAGGAAAAAAAGCCAGATCTGGTGCTGGTGCAGGGAGATACGACTACTGCTTTTGCCGCAACTTTAGCAGCTTTTTATCAAAAAATCCCTGTAGGTCACGTAGAAGCAGGGTTAAGAACTGATAATATTTTTAATCCTTACCCAGAAGAAGCTAATCGGCGGTTAATTTCTCAACTCACTCAGTTGCACTTTGCACCAACTTCTTTGGCTGTGGAAAACTTGCAACGTTCTGGTGTTTTGGGTGAAATTCACCTAACAGGTAACACGGTGATTGATGCGCTGTTAAATGTGGCTGCAACCCAACCAGCCTGCAATATACCAGGCTTAAACTGGGACTCCTATCGTGTTTTGCTAGCAACAGTACATCGTCGAGAGAATTGGGGAGAACCATTACAAGCGATCGCTCAAGGGTTTTTACAGATTTTAGATAAGTTTCCCGATACAGCATTGCTTTTACCATTGCATCGTAACCCGACAGTGCGTGAACCTTTGCAGGCGCTTTTAGGAAATCATCCCCGGATTTTCTTGACAGAACCTTTAGACTATGGAGAACTAGTAGGGGCGATTGGGCGATCGCATCTTTTGCTCACTGACTCTGGTGGATTGCAGGAAGAAGCACCCAGTCTGGGAAAACCAGTATTAGTTCTCAGAGACACCACAGAAAGACCAGAGGCAGTTGTAGCAGGTACAGCTAAACTTATAGGAACTACGAGTGAGAAAATTTTTGCTCTTACTAGTGAGTTACTCAGTAACCCAGCGGCTTATGAAGCAATGGCAAATGCAATTAATCCCTTTGGTGATGGTCATGCAGCGGAGTACATTTTGGAAATTGTGCAAAATTACTTAACTTATTAAAGCTTGACTAGAAAATATTATTTTAGGTAATAATTATCTGTCATTTGAGTTAGGCGATCGTGTAAAGCTAATCAGAGGTAAAAGCTAGTTTTTAATCTTGACAGGAATCTCAACCAGAAACTCTGCCCCTTGCCCTGGAATAGAAATACAGCTAATTTTTCCGCCATGTTTTTCGACTATAATCTGATGGCTAATTGATAAACCTATTCCAGTGCCTTTACCTATAGGTTTAGTAGTAAAGAAGGGGTCAAATAACCTAGAACGCGCTTCCTCATTGATTCCACAACCATTATCGGCAATGCTTATTGCTATCCATTTGTTATCAAGTGCCTTTGTGCAAATATGGATTTTCGGTAATGGATAGTTATATTTTTCTTCTATACTACCTATAACCCGTGACTCATTAATGTTTTGTAATGCATCAATGGCATTGGCAATAATATTCATAAAAACTTGATTGAGTTGACTGGGATAACATTCTATTAAAGATAATTGACCATATTCTTTAATAACTTTAATTTCTGGATATCCTTGTCTAGCTTGCATACAGTGTTCCAGAATCATTAAAGTACTATCAATACCTTCGTGAATATCGATGTTTTTAACTTCTGCTTCATCTAAACGAGAAAAATTTCGCAGTGACTTAACGATCTCGCTAATTCGTTTCGTTCCCACTGTCATGGAATTGATAATTTTAGTTAGGTCTTCAGCTAGAAAACTTAGTTCAGTTTCTTTGATTAATTCTTGAATCTCCTTTGGTGGATTTGGATAACAATCTTGATAGCTTTGGATTAAATTTAGTAAAATTTCTGTATATTGTTTAGCATAAATGAGATTACCATGAATAAAATTAACAGGATTGTTAATTTCATGAGCAATACCAGCAACTAGTTGTCCTAAACTAGACATTTTTTCAGTATGAACTAGCTGGATTTGAGTTGTCTGAAGTTTATCTAAAGTTTTTTGAAGGTGGGCGTTTGTTTGTTCAAGGCGATCGGATTGATTGATGGTAGATTGCTCAGAAACATCCAATAGCTGAGTGAGTGTTGCAATTTTTGAGTTGAGATACTGAAAGTTATCATCCTTATTTGTTGCAGTTGAAATTTCATTACTCACAACAAATTGACTTTGCTCAATAAAAATTTTCTCATCCTCAAAAGGTAGGATTGCCATTTTTACATTTAATGCTAACGGCCGTAACAAATCGACAGTTATCCGAGGAATTACTACTCTCAAAAACATGAGAACTACAAACATATTTCCTGATGGCAATAATCCTCCAAATCCAACCACAGACTTGATATTAAATGGAATTACAAACGATGTTTGTGAAGGGATGTAGGGGCTACCCAAGGCATCGGGAATATAAAAGACGTTATACATCCGCTGTTCTAAATCAGTTAATAAATTGGAGTCTGGTTGCACTATAGTGCCGAGATTTAACCCTAGCTGTTGGATAAGTTGAAAAATCATTGGTATGCGGGCGATCGCCTCTTCATTTGCTAGGGGAATTGCTTTGTGTCCCCCAGATTTATACCGCGAGTTCCATTCTGATTGTTCCCCAGCCGTTGCTAATAAGGTCAAGCACTTGAGACTATCATCTGGTAGATGATTACCTAACAGATCTTGTGTACACTCTTGCAATTCTGATGTTAGTTCGCCGTAAGAGTGAGTTTTGAAAAAACGGATAAGTACGCAGGAATTTTTACCAGATTGCTTCTCAATTAAATTTTCATAAAGATATTGGATAATATAATTGCTAGCCTCCTCCATACTGTTAGCTTTATTGCCTAAATGACGTAGAGCTAAACCGCATTCTGACATATCTCTTAAAGTAAATTTTTGCAAGTCATACATAATAGACATCTCCTAAATATGTCTTAAAGGGATTATGACGAAGTACTAGCTTAAGCAAGGACACGTAATTATCAAAACCCCTAATTTAAAATTATTTCCGCATAAAACAGTTATATTCTATACAAGATTGAATTAGGGAAATTGAGGAGAAAGCCTTACCAAAGCTTCTTGAAACTGATATGCAATATAAATATTAAGTAATACGACAATTCTGAAAGTAATATATTATGCTGTTAATTTCAGTAATTATGCTGCTAAAGTTATTAGTCTTTTTTAATTTGGCTCCAAAACAAGAACTAGTGATGCTGGATACCATACTTATTCAGCTAGTTTCAAATTTGCAACACGCCTCTTGGCTAATACTCAGAAAACAGATTTTGCAAGAGCTATTTGGCTGATTAGACTTACTTTAATCAAAAGCGATCGCGCCAACAAAAAAGCTCATGATTAGCATATTAGAGCAATGCTATCATGAGCTATAAAAACACCTACTTACTTAAGAAATTTAGGATTTACTAGTAGTTACTGCCTCGTTTAAGACTAACTCTGGTTGTGGTGTTTGCTCCTCTTCTTCTGGCAAGCCGTAAATTGATCTATACAGCTTCACATACTGCTTAGCAGACTGATACCAACTAAAGTCTTGGCTCATACCGCGTTTTTGTAATTCTTGCCACTGGGGTTTGAAACGGAAGCCTTCCCAAGCCCGGATCATGCAGGTAAAGAGGTCTAGGGGTTCATAGCGGTCAAAGCAATAACCTGTGCCTACTTCATTTACGGGGTCGTAGTGCGATACGGTGTCAACTAATCCGCCTGTACGCCGAACAATGGGTACTGAACCGTAACGCAAAGCCATCATTTGGCTAATACCGCAGGGTTCAAAACGGCTAGGCATTAAGAAGGCATCAGTACCAGCATAAATCCGGCGAGACAGGGCATCGTTATACAGTAGGTAAGTTGCCATGCGTCCGGGAAAGCGGGATGCTAATTGCCACATTTGGCTTTCGTAGTAGCGATCGCCTGTTCCCAACAGCACAAACTGTGCATCTGTATAAGCCATGAAGCGATCAAGGATTTGCAATATTAAATCAATGCCTTTTTGTTCGACTAATCGCGTCACAATCCCAATTAAAAAGGCATTGGAATTAACTTCTAACCCCACTTCTTCTTGTAAAGAAATTTTATTCGCTTTGCGTTTATCCAGAGTCTCAGCAGTGAATGTTTGGGCAATGTATTTGTCATTTTCTGGATTATAAACTTCGGTATCTATGCCGTTAATAATCCCAGATAACTTACCGCTAATAAAAGACAGCAAACCTTCTAATGTTTCACCATAAGTAGGTGTTTTAATTTGCTCAGCATAAGTTGGAGAAACTGTATTTACCTTATTGGCATATTGCACCGCAGCTGCCATTGTGTTGTGCCCTTGCATGTACCAAGGACACCAGGTAATTTTCTCCAAATACCAACGCCACGGGCCTTGATAAGCCAGGTTGTGAATGGTAAACACAGTGGTGATATCAGGATCTTGATGCATCCACACAGGAATCATTCCCGTGTGCCAATCGTGGCAATGGATAATTTCCGGTTTCCAATGATTCCAGGCAAATTCAGCTGCACCATTGGCAAAAAAGGTGAACCGCCAGTCTTCATCTTCTCCAGAGTAAATGCGGCGGGGCATGAAGACGGGATGTCCAAATAAGTACAAAGGAACATCAGTACCAGGCAAAACGGCTTCATAGACAGCAAAGTCCTGGAACATGGCAGATCCGCGCCACACAGGTTCTTTGGGAATTTCCATTTTGTCTGGCAGGAAGCCGTAGTAAGGCAAGAATATCCGCACATCATGCCCCATTTCTCTCAAGAATTTGGGCAATGCCCCAACAACATCGCCCATTCCTCCTACTTTCGCAATGGGTGCTGCTTCTGCTGCAACAAATAGAATCCGCATGGTAATTTTTGCTTCCCCGGTTATGCCTATACAGTTATCAGTTATCAGTTATCAGTTCTTCACTGTTTACTGGCTACTGATACTGTTCACTAATTACTTACTTATCTAACCACATCACCTCACCCAATAGCCTAGGAACCCCGCTGAATCACAGCAAAGATTTCTGTCAAAATTTCTTCTGCTCCCTTTTGCCGTAACAGGTGCGCTAGTTCTGTGCCTACTGCTTCGGCATTACTGGCTTCTCCAGCGACGGTATCTTTTACCATCTTTTGACCATCAACACTGGCAACTATACCCGTTAAGGTTAATTTATTACCAATAATTTCTGTATTTACACCAATAGGTACTTGACAACCGCCTTCCAGATCGCGCAAGAATGCTCGTTCAGCGAGACAGCGATCGCGTGTTTGGGGATGTTCGATCGCTTTGAGTAAGGATAGCAATTCACTATCATCAGCACGGCATTCTATACCTAGAGCACCTTGCCCAACGGCGTGGAGGGAGATTTCTTTGGGTATAATTTGATGAACGCGATCGCCCATTCCCAATCGCTCTAACCCTGCTGCTGCCAAAATCAAAGCGTCGTACTCACCTGCATCCAGTTTTGCCAACCGTGTATTTAAGTTTCCCCGCACATCTTTAAAGGTAAAGTGGGGGAAATGGTGGCGTAACTGTGCTAACCGCCGCAGAGAAGATGTCCCGATTACCGCACCCTCTGGTAAAGTATCGATTTGTTTATCTTTATGTTTTTCATGGACAACTAGCGCATCTGCTGGGTTTTCCCGCTCTGTGATTGCTGCTAGTGTTAACTCTGCTGGTAAGTTAGTCGGCAGATCCTTTAAAGAATGAACTGCAAAGTCAATCTCTTTGTTGAGCATCCCCAGTTCAAGTTCTTTAGTAAATAGTCCTTTATCGCCAATTTTGGCTAATGCTACATCCAAGATTTTGTCGCCTTGGGTAGACATTGTGTGGACTTCAAAAGTGATATCGGGAAAACTTTTCTGGAGTTGCTCTTGTACCCAATATGTTTGAACAAGAGCAAGTTGGCTTTTGCGTGAACCAATACGAATAGTGCGTGTGGGGCTAGCAACAACTGAAGTCATAAAAAATTATGTCAAACCAGGCGATAAATTCACTCTCATCTAGACTACCGTAGTGAGTGACTCATCTGATTGCCTTTGCCCAATTATGGTAAAGTTTATTTTTGTTTTTCTTTACATACTTTTACATTCTTTCTTGTTACTCAACATAGATGCGATTCATCGCGTCTCTAATTTTGACTCTTGTGTAGACGCGATGACTTGCGTCTCTACTCATTAGCTATAGGTCTGGTTTGAGATCCTCCTGTAATTTTTGGGTGCGCTGTTTTGTGGTCTTTTTCAAGCAAGTAAAATAGATAGTAAGAATAATACTTACACCTTCGTATCTACTTTTTTCAAACTCACAATTAGAAAAAGGTAAGCGCGATAACTTCACTTTAGAAGGTGCTATCAAGGTACTCGCTCGAATTGGGGAAAATGGCTAATAACCCTATAGAACTTAGAAAAAAGAAGTACTTTAAGCTAAGTTCACAAATCGCTCAGTTGGATAATGCACAATTGCGCTCTCTGTTTGACAATAGCGAGTTGAATGAGTCGAGTACGGGTTGGGGGATGAATCACGCCATCTTCCTTGGGGAATCCCAAGTCTTTGTGAAACGTGTTCCGGTTACAAACATCGAGTTTGACAACCTGTTCTCCACCAGAAACCTCTATAATCTGCCGACTTACTGCAACTACGGTTTCGGTTCCACTGGTTTTGGGGTCTTCCGTGAACTCGTGACCCATATTAAGACTACAAACTGGGTATTGGAGGGGACGATCGCCACCTTCCCACTGATGTACCATTATCGGATTATTCCATTCTCTGGGCGGCGTGCGGATGTGGATAGGTCGCGTCTAAAAAGTTATGTAGAGTACTGGGGCAATAGTGCAAACGCCGGGAATTATGCGTTAGATAGAGCGATCGCTAACTATGAGTTGGTTCTGTTTCTAGAGTACATCCCAGATGTTTTGGAAACATGGCTGCGGAAAAACCCCAACAAACTCCAGAAACCTCTCAATGACTTACGCACGACAATTGACTTTTTGAGGACGAAGGGAATCATTCACTTCGACGCGCATTTTTGTAACATCCTCACCGACGGCGAGCTGATATATTTGACCGATTTTGGGTTGGTACTTGATAAGAGTTTTACTTTGACGAAAGGTGAAAAGTCTTTCTTTGAGCAGCACATCTTTTACGACTACGGAGAAGTTCTGCGGAATCTTGGTCACTTGGTTCAATTTTCGTATGATTCATGTTCAGAGAACAATAAACGCAGAATAATGGAAAAATATGGCATTAAAGAAGGCTTAAAGCCTTACGAAGTGCGATCAATGTTACTCGACAACATCAAGCAGATCCATGCTGAAAAAGACATGAAGTTAGATGATTTCTATGTTGCCAGCATCGTCAAATATCGCAGCATCATTGCGCTGATGCAAGACTTTTTTTCTAATATGTGGGGAAACAACAACAAGGATACGAAACTTGATCATGCAAAACTACAATTGCTGCTCAAAGAGACGGGATTTATTTCTGACGAGGCGGACTGAAAATCCTTCCAGGTTTAAAGTTGAAAAATCATGTTGTTAAGTTATTAAGGATAACTAACTATTGTGTGTGAGTGGAGCATTCGCGATCACACTTTCTACGCCCACCACTAATGTTGAGCAATGCTCGCCTCAGTTAAATTAATCATAAACTTCCTCGCTCCTTCGATTCTCTTGATTGTTCAAGTCGTCGATTTTGCCAACGGCTCCACCAGTGCCCGCACCCGTGCTACATCGCCTACATGAACTAAGGGCGTTCCATGAGCTGGCACGATCGCCGGATTATCCTCCAACGCATCTAGCACGGTCTGAGCTACAGCCTGTATATCCGAGCAAAACACTTTTGAGTACACTCGATTGACCTTGAGTCCGGGCGCGCTCCCCGTTAGCCAAAACAATAGCTTAGTCCAGGAGTTTGGTAACGATGCCCAATTAATCACTAACTCGTCGAGATACACAACGGGTCGTTCACCTTGTCGAGCGATCGCAATGGTTCCTCCTTTTTTCGTACTAGGAACTTCTCGAAATTCCAGATGCGGCGCGGAAAGTTTGGACAACGGCATGAAAGGTTATCCAATTGGCTTGAGTTGAGCTAATGCAGTGGTTGGAGCATAGGGGATTGCCTGGGGATAGCGGGTTTGCCACTTTGTCTGACCCAAATCATGTCCTGAGTGCGGAGCAATCAGCGCTGTCACTTGTCCCATTGTGTCGATCACAGCAAAATCTGCTTCCGATAGCCCAATCGGGGGACTGACGATCGCCAAAGCATTTTGATTAAGCAAAAGCGCGATCGCATTTGCTTTGTAACCATTTGCAACATACTCGTAAACCCAGACGTTGCTGCCTTCAATCACTTCTTGCCAAACCATGATATTCCTCCAATGGTTTGAAAAATCAGTAGGTGGCTGACGTTTATATTTCTTACTCAGTTCACTAAACCAAGATAATTCATCAGCTTGCATTACAAGGCTGGGATAGTTGTCTTTTGCTCAATCTGATCCCCGCCACATTGCTAGCTTACCGTTTTGGGATGCTGGTTGATCAATTTGGCATTCTGTGGATGATTTGCAATCAAAGTACCGGATGACTGAACTGAGATAAAGCAATGGCGATAAACAAAGCAAACCTGTCGTCAGATGGAAGTTGAAGTTTGCCAGGAATGTTAAGAATAATTTGGTATTTTATAAATCTAAGCTTAGTTTTCATATTTTATGAACCGTTCCGCCTGCCTTATCTTCAATCCAGTTGCGGGTCAAGGTGATCCAGAAGTAGAACTGGCACAGATTCGGGAAATATTAGAGCCAGAAATTGACCTGGATATTTATCTGACAACAGAAGAAATCGACGCTGACGCACTGGCCCATGCAGCAGTAGAACGGGGGGTAGATGCAATCATTGCTTCCGGGGGAGATGGCACGCTGTCAGCCGCCGCCACCGCTGTAGTGGGTACAGAAATTCCATTTGGGATTATTTCCCGTGGAACAGCAAACGCTTTTGCCACAGCTTTAGGAATCCCTGACACGATCGCAGGTGCATGTCAAACAATTTTGCAAGGAGGTACTTGCAGTGTAGACGTAGCCTATTGCAATGATCAGCCAATGGTGCTACTTGCAGGTATTGGCTTTGAGGCTGAAACTGTAGAACTGGCAGATCGGGAAGCAAAAAATCGCTTTGGAATGATGGCGTACGTCCTAGCAGGAATTCAGCAATTAAGAAACTTAAAAACCTTTGATGTTGAAATTGAAACTGAAGACAAGATAATTAAAACTAGCGCTGTGGCAGTAACAGTAGCAAATGCCGCACCGCCAACTTCAGTCTTAGCTCAGGGGCCAGCAGGTCTGGTTTATGATGATGGGTTATTAGATTTGACGATCGTAGCTCCAACTAGCAAAGCCGGAGCGATAGCCGCGACATTCCATCTATTTCAAACAGCCTCTACAGGTAACGCCGCAGAGCGAGATGACATTGGCTTCCTGCGAGCCAAGCAATTTAAAATTACAACAGACCCACCACAAAAGGTTGTCTTGGATGGTGAAATCGCAGGCACAACTCCGATAGAAATTAAATGCGTACCAGCCGGCTTGAAGATTTTTGTGCCATTAGTAGAAGAAATAGAGCCGACAGAAAAACTCAATGGACTCCCTAACTTGACTGTTGAGATGAAAGAGCCAGAAGAGGAGTGAAGAGGAGTGGGGGGAAGCAGGGGACGAGAATAATTAATGACTGTTAACTGTTGACTGTTGACTGTTGGCTGTTGACTGTTGGCTGTTGCCTAATCTCTAGTGAAAGATTCAGGAGTAAGTGGCATTGAAATTTGTATCTGATCCAGCGATCGCTAAAAAAATTCGCAAGATGAATCAGCGGGTGCGGTGGCAAGATCCGTTGATTGTGGAACGAGGCATCGATCAAACTCGGCTAGTGCTGGAAGATGGTCAAGCAGATGATTCTGAGTTCTCATTTTTGGTTGTAGGTGATAGTGGTTCTGGCTCACACAAGGGACACAATCCCCAGCGGCAGGTGGCTGAACTCATGCTGCCCCATCACAATGAATGCCGTTTTATGCTGCATACAGGTGATGTGATTTATCTAGTGGGGTCGAGTGAGTACTACCAGCAGAACTTTATCAAGCCTTACCGAGAGTTTATCTTGGGTGGAGAGCATCCCAGACAAGTAGCTTACGACCGGATGGTTTTCAGTCTGCCCATTCTGCCTGTACCTGGAAATCATGATTACTATGATTTGCCGATACTCTTGAGTTTTGCAGCCTTTACAACATTACCTATTCGTCAGCTGTTGCGATCGCGTCTAGACATTGATGTGGGCTTACATGGCTCAAACGCAGGTGATGCTTACGCAAAGGCGTTTTTGGACTATCTCAAAGCGTTTCAGCTTCCAGGAGACTTAGATAATCACTTAAATAAACACTACACTGCCAAGACAGACACAGGTCGTTGTCTTTGCTATGAACCTGGGCATTTTACCCGCCTCCCTAATCGCTACTACACTTTTCGCTATAGCGGTATTGACTTCTTTGCTTTGGACTCTAATACATTTAATGATCCATTGCCACTGCCTAAAACAAAAGAAGGCGAAGCTAATCGGAGAATTCTAGAAAAACGTCGTCAGGATTTACAGCAGGAAAAAATACAAATCCTGGAAGAATCAGCAAAGCTAAATCCCGACGATCCTAAAGAAGCTGATCAACTAGATGACATGCAAGGCAAGCTGTCACAAATTGAAGAAATTGTCGTTGATATCGACAAACAACTTAGTTCTGACCAACAAACATTAACTGACACTGAACAACTAAACTGGCTAAAGCAGAAACTAATTGAATCTTGGAACACCGCCGAAGTTCGGGGAAGGATAATTTATTTCCACCATCCTCCCTATGTAACGGAGGCAACGAAATGGCAACAGGCACAGACTTTAGTAATTCGTCACCGCTTACGTAGTGTGTTGGATGCGGTAGCTGAAAAATTAGGTTCTCTAACTCAGGGGCATCCCCTAGTAGATCTGGTATTAAATGGTCACGCGCACTGCTTAGAATACCTGAAGACAATGGACACAGGACATGCTGATTCGCATATCCACTGGATTGTTTGTGGAGGTAGTGGGTATAGTCTGCGACGCCAGCGAACTGAAGGGCCAGATTTGATGGAGACTTTTGGCGGTATAGATAAACAAGAGAGTAGATTAGTAGCGCGATCGCATTTCTTTCTCGGTCGCAACGGTCAAGGTTCCGAGAAACGCCGACCTTACTCAGGTCTACGCATTGATGTTAAAGGCGATCATCACCCCCAGTTCATTGTCCGTCCCTTAGTTGCCGAATGGTATCACCGACAGTGGCATCATCCTGAACTTGAGCCGTTAATTATCTAACGAATAGGGCATTGGAAGTTGTGAAGTTTAAAGGCGGATAAAAGAATTTCCTCCCCCTATTCCCTCAATTTTGGATTTACAATTTTGGATTTTAGATTGTTCAATCCAAAATCTAATACCGATTCAATTAATGATTGCAACAAATCCTTTGGTAGAGACGTTGCAGTGCAACGTCTCTACATGGTCTGTCTGTCACATTCTTTTTTTAAATTGGTACAAAATCTAAAATCTAAAATTCTCCTGCCTCCCCTGCTGCCCACTTCCTCATTTAACGATCTACCGATCCCATCACAACATCAATACTTCCTAGAATGACGAAAATATCTGCTACTTTTTGACCCCGGATTAACTGAGGTAAAACTTGCAAATTATTGAAGTCGGCTGGACGAATTTTCCAACGCCAGGGGAAGACATGATCATCTCCGATGATATAAATTCCTAATTCTCCTCTTCCTGACTCTACACGAACATAATTTTCGCCTTGAGGAATCTTAAATGTAGGTGCAACTTTTTTGGCAATGAATTGATAATCAAACCCGTTCCACTCAGATTTAGCACCTGCTACCATGCGTTGTGCTGCCAAATTTTCGTATGCACCACCAGGTAAGTCTTTGAGTGCTTGCTGAATAATCTTGACTGACTCACGCATCTCACCAATTCTGACGAGATATCTAGCAAAGCAATCTCCTGCTGTATGCCACTGTACTTCCCAGTTAAAATCGTCGTAGCATTCGTAATGGTCAACCTTTCGTAAATCCCACTTCACGCCAGAAGCCCGTAACATAGGCCCAGAAATACCCCAGTTAATAGCATCTTCACGGCTTAAAACTCCCACGCCTTCAGCTCGGCGGCGAAAAATGGGGTTATTGGTCATTAATTTTTCATACTCATCAATTTTGGGGGCAAAGTAGTTACAAAAATCTTCGCATTTATCTACCCAACCGAAAGGCAGGTCAGCAGCAACCCCTCCGATGCGAAAATAATTATTGTTGACCATGCGATAGCCTGTGGCAGCTTCAAACAAGTCAAGAATCATTTCGCGATCGCGCAAAGTGTAAAAGATTGGAGTTTGTGCGCCAAAGTCTCCTAGAAAAGGCCCTAACCACAGCAGATGGTTGACAATTCGGGCTAACTCCAGCATGATTACCCTGATGTAGCTGGCACGTTTTGGGATAGAGATATTTGCTAATTTCTCGACAGCATTTACTGTTACTGCTTCATTAAACATCCCGCCATAATAGTCCCATCGACTTACATAAGGGACATACATAATATTGGTACGATTTTCAGCAATCTTTTCCATACCTCGGTGCAGGTAGCCGATGACAGGTTCACAGTCTACTACATCTTCTCCATCCAAGGTGACAACAATCCGAAAACACCCATGCATGGAGGGATGATGGGGCCCAATGTTAATCACCATTGGCTCGGTTTTAGTTTCAATTCTGCCCATAAATAATAAAGTTTCCTTAATCTTTAACTATGTGGATAGTGTAGGAAGATTACGGGCTAAAGTCTTTCAAATTCGTCCGATTTTTTGCATATTTGCCCTATCTTTGTTGAATAGTTTTCGGTGTTACACCCAATAGACGTTTAAATTGAAAATTCAGATGACTTTGGCTGGCAAAACCAACCAAGCGAGCAATTTCAGCAATTGCCATTTCTCCCTTCAGCAATAATTCCTTGGCACGTTCCACCCGACAGTGAATTACATATTTATGAGGAGTCATTCCTGTAGATTTTTTGAAAAGCTGAGAAAAATAATGAGGACTCATTGGTATCAACGCTGCCAATTCAGCTAAACCTAAATTTTGGTCGAGATGTGCATGAATGTAATCAATAACTTGCTGTAATTGACGCCGTGGCAAACCTTTATATGCTTTTAATATCAGTTTTCGTGTAGAGTAGTGTTGCATTAAATGTACTGATAAAGCATTCACCATTGTCTCTGCATAAAGACGACTCCCTGAAGGATTGTTTTCCAAAATGCTTTTTAGTGCTAACCCTATTTGATACACCAGGGGGTCTGGTGTGGCAAAGTATGGCACAAGTTCAATCTGTTCGGCATCTGCTGCGTCAACCGCACGAGCCACAATCTGCGGTTCGATGCCAAGTAAGATAAAGTCTCCTTCAGCTTCCCAAGAAGCCCCATGCCCGATGTTAACGGGAGTAATAACTATATCGCCTCCGCATACGGCATCACGATGTCTGCGTCCATCCATTTTCCGCTCAGCATAAATTACTCGCTCTCCATGAGTAAAAATGCCAAGAGAGTGCCACCGGGGAGTGCAAACTTCAGGAAATGCAGAAGCAGGTTGACACATATATCCAAATGAGAAGCCACGCCAACCTGCTTGAAGGCTTGTGAGAATTGGTAGACGCGGGTAAAGTGGGAATATTTCATCTTCTTTGGTGATAACCAAGGGCTTTTTTTCTGACATGGGCGATCGCAAATTCTTATACCAATTCAATTTAATGATTAGAGACGTTGCATTGCAACGTCTCTACCATGCCCAAAAACCACGCTCATTGTGGGCGTGGTTTTTTATTCATTGGTCTACTCAAATAGCAATACAGACGTGATTAATCGCGTCTGTACAACCTGTGCCGTTAGCCCTTTTACGTGTATTTGCACCTAGGAAAATCGGAAAAAGTAAGAGATATTAACTAAACTACTCCTGGGCCTTTACCTCGTTTGTCACCTTTTTCTGTCAACTTACCTTCTTCGTCCTGATTAATTTCTCCTAGTTCTTCAACACGTTCAGCGGTATCTTCTGCTGCTTGTTGCCGTGCATCACCTGGTTCTTCATAGTACATTTCCGGTTCAACTGCATAGTTGTTCAACAAACCTTCTTTGTCTACGGTGTAACCATCAGTGGTGCGTATGCTTCCAGCATCGGTTTGATCATCAGTAGGTGCGCTTGCTTCTCTCTCTTCTGTAGGAGTTGTTTTGTAAAGATTTCCTTCTCTTTCCATTCGAGCAGCAGTTTCGGCTGGGATAATTCCACGATCATACGTATCTACTTCGGCCCGATCAGATGAGTCTATTGATTTATTATCTGCTTGATTAGCCATGAATTATGTCCTCGCTTCGTTAAATATTTTTGTTGAATAACTTCGAGAACTAGATTAGGCGGTTTCTCATGTGTAATCTACTATCTTTAGAAGTGATTTGTATTAAAAGACATATTGTTTTCTCTGTCTTTGGATGTATTTAGAACAACAATGCAGTCCAGCAAAGTAATACACAGTTTTTATTAAAGATGATTAAGCTGATCAAAGTCATCTAGCTATATTAGAATATAACTTATCGGCTATAATTGCTTATTTTTATTAATTAAATAAAGTAATTTACTTCTAACAAAATATAACCAAGTTTATAGGATGGCTAATCTCCATCCTATAATCAAATATTCAACAATATCAACTTTTGCATTGAAAGTAAGTTAATAGGTTTGAAATTTATTAGCCTACAATTTGCTCTTTTAGTACTTGAATTTCTTCAGCCAATTCTTGCCGAGTTGAAGCTTTTATAAGATAACGCGAAGTAAACCACGTGGCGTAACCAATTCCAATTAACTCAAAAGTTGGTGATAACAGTGGAATGTCGTTAATTGCATCCAGTATTGCTAGCACCACCTTAACTGTAACAATCGCTGCGAAAATTAAAGCTACAGTTATTAAAGACTGACTGTATTCATTAAAAAATCTACTTAAGTAATCAGGTAGTTGTTCTAAAAATTGAGCAATTTGTCTGCTAACTTGCTGCCATTGTGGCTCCGGTTCAGGAGCAGGTGGTAACTTTGGTAAGTTCGTAGTTTCTGCACCTTCAAGTGCTAGTAGACCCTGTGATGCAGTGGTATTGATATTGAGTTGCTGTTCGGATTCCATAGTTTTTTTCGGCAATTACGACAGTTTTTTAAGTGATTGGCTTAAATAAACATTATTTTGAGAGTCGTCAATTGTCAATTATTTGTGGTCAGTAGTAAATACAACTGACCACCACCATTTAGTAGGAGCATTAAAGTTTTATTTATGCTTACCTACTTCTATAAATTTGTTGATAGCCACTTTAGCTTTTTGGTGGAGCAACAGTTGCTTTGTTAACTACGGCTGTAACACCTTTGATTTCTTTAGCTAAAGGTTCAATTTTAGACAACTGATCCTGATTATTTACAGTTCCCGCTACAGTCACAGTACCATTTTCTACTGCATTAACTGTTAACTGTCCACCAGGTATATTTGCTTCTAATTTAGAGCGAACTTCACTGGCTAGGTCAGCTGGCGCTCTATTTGCATCGCCACCAGTTGCATTATTTCGCTGTTCACGAGCGCGAATATCTGCATTTAGTTGTCTTCTGCGGACTTCACTTTGTGCATCTTCTTTAGAAGCTTGTGTTGTTTGTGCAGTCGGCGCTTGTGGACTAGCATTAACTGTATCGGGCGCATCTACACTGGTTCTAGCAGGATCTTGACAAGCGGCTGCACCAAAAACTAAAAGGCCACTAATTAGGAAAGGAGTTAGCTTTTGCATATGTTTGATTCTGGCTCGAAAGAAGTCTGTTAATATTTACGGCAGTAATAAGGAGCAAGTGTTTTAAGAGAGAGCAAGGTTACGAAATTCTTGCTCTAGCAATTTTTTAGGGTGAGTGTGAGTGACAACTTTTTTGGGTTAAATTGTTTCGTCTCGACGGTCAACAATGATTACAGAAGGATCGTGAGTTCCTGTTGAGTAATTGGTACGAACGGTATCAGACTTTGTAACTCGGTCGAAACCAGAGCGATGTTCGCTTACATCAGTAGCATCATAGATAGCGAATTCTTCTATACCTCGACGTTTTAGAATCCCTTCAGCATGACGGATTTCAGCTTCCGTACCATCTACAATTACTAAGTAATCGCCTCTTTGAAAGCGATCGCTATAAACTCGCGCCCGATCTTCAGGAATTCCTAAGCCTACTAGTCCACCAACAATACCTCCGGCGGCTGCACCTATAGCACCACCAGTTACCGTTGTCGCTAAAGCAGTCGCGGCTGCACCACCTGCAATTACAGGCCCAATTCCAGGAATTGCTAAAGCGCCTAATCCAACTAATAAACCGCCTAAACCGCCTAAAACGCCGCCTGTAGCTGCTCCAGCTTTTGCTCCCTCGCCTGCTTTATTACCTGCACCAGTATTTGTATCTACACCAGCTATATTCTGACCGCTTGCATCCTTGGCAATAATAGAGACGTTATTCATCGCGAAACCAGCATCTCGTAATTCTGTAAGTGCTGCTTCTGCATCTCGACGATGAGAAAATGCTCCGATAGCGCGTCTGCCAAAATCTCTACGAGCGGTAGTTGAAGTTGCAGTAGTAGAAGTGGGAGCTACATAACCAGTTGTTGCATTTTTAGCATCTGGGTGATCATAAATACCAAACTCTTCAACACCTCGATGATTTAGAATTGCTTGGGCGCTAGCAATTTCTGCATCTGTGCCATCTATGATGACTAGATAATGTCCCCGCTTGACTCGTTCATCGTAAACTCTGGCTCGTTCTTCGGGGATTCCTAACCCAATCAATGCACCCAGTAAACTGCCTGCTGCTGCACCAATACCAGCGCCAGCTAGAGTGGTAGCTAAGGTAGTTGCTGCGGCTCCGGCGAGCATGATTGGCCCGATTCCAGGAATTGCCAAAGTACCAAGACCGACTAATAAACCAGTTAATCCGCCTAAAGCACCACCTGTTGCTGCTCCAACTGCGGCCCCTTCGTCAGATTTATCGCCAACGCGATCACGTACTTCAGCCCCAGCAATATCATCACGCTCTCCATCTTGCGTAATGACAGATACTCTATCCATACTAAAACCAGCATTTTTTAAGTCATGCAACGCTTGTTCAACATCACGACGATTAGAAAATACCCCTACAGCACGTTTATGTAAACCTACAACCATGTTTTTTCTCCCAACACTAAAAAGCAATTATTCACAAATTTATAGTTGTCAATAATCCCCTTTATACCTTTTTAAATAAAATTTTTCATCAATCGCTTGGAATAATTTTTACCTCTATCATTGGGCATAGGTGAATTTATCCAAATGCTTAAAAATTAGCAAGTATAAAATCTTGATTTATTCCCGATGATTTAGTTTTTATTTTTGATAATTACACAAGTATAAATAACTGGTTTTTTAATTAAATATTAACTATAGTATTAAGAAGTTTTGCTCTTTACACATATCATTCAATATATTAACAAACATTAGACTGTTTGCAATTATCAAAGCTCTATATCAAGTGAATTCGGGAGCACTTTGATCAATCTTAAAAAATATAGATTCAGAATCTCTTACCAATAGGGACTGCAAATCATCGCCAAACGCTTGTAGATTTAATCAGCAGTCGTATAGATTGCTCTCAAGAAGATATTAATCGATTATTGGTGCGATCGCCGTCAAATTTATAACCTTATTTAGTGAAAGCCGCCATTTATCAGCAACAGATTTATATAGTCATAATCTGCTTATGCCTTTCTCCTACTCAGAAGATTATGATTAAGAAATGTTATTGTTTTTTGCAATCGACAAAACCTTGTTTATTTCCCTAAATATTAATTTTTTAAACTGAGTGGACAAGGGGTATTATTTATATTTCCCTTGTCCGATTCTTGGTAATTAGCAACTTGAATTCATTACAACAATCCTTCTAATTTGCGACGAATGTTGTCAAGCTCAGAATCAGACAATTCTGGTTCTTCTAGTTGTTGGTTGGGTCGAGTGTATTGATCAGTATCCTCCTTCGAGGCATCTGGTTGCCAATCAGTTTCTTCTACGTTAATTTCGGGAACTTTTTCGATTAGAGGGCTGTTTTCCGGGACAATTTCCCATTCATACCCAGCACTTTCGCAAAATTCTTTGATTTCCTCAGCATCAATTGGCTCTGGTGTAGGTGCGGGGAAATCTTGAGCTTCTAGCAGCAAAGAAAAGCGCGTAGCGTCGTCTTCTGACTCGAACATTAGAATTTTATTGCGATCGCCTACTCGAATCGTGTGAATCCCTTCATTTTCAGTTCGAGCGTTAAAAATTAACACAAAAACACGCATAGGTGTAATCATCTGTCCTTTTTAAAGTCTATTCATATTAAAGTTCTAGGTTGTCCCTCAGGGAAAGTCACAGCGACAATTTTCACTTTGTGCGGATTTTCCTGAGAGCACCAACATTATTAAGGATAAATAACGAGTAGTGCAAATGCCGTAACTCAACCGATAAGGTCTTGGGTTTTGTTGACTTATCCTGGAAATGGCATAGTAAATTATTGTGCCAGTTAATGCTTGTGGTGTGCCAGCTACATCCAGCAATTGATACAGTGAAAGCAAATGATTAAATCTCCCAATCTAGATCATCACCCCTCTGCTCCTGTCCGCAAACGTGTGTGGTTACTCGTGTTGAGTCGCGGTGGCATTGCCTTGGGCGGACTTTTGCTCATTGGAATTTTTGGCAGTATTTGGCGGTTGCGGACTTTTGTCCAAAAAGAGTTAACGCCACTGGCAGAACAAAGTCTTACTACTACACTCAATCGTCCAGTAAAACTAGGAAATGTCAGAGAGTTTTCCTTGACGGGAGTGCAGTTTGGGGCTTCAGCCATCCCAGCAACACCTACAGATCCAGACCGAGTAGATGTCGATTCTGTAGAGGTGGGTTTTGACCTATTGCAATTAATCTTTAACCGCCAACTAAAACTAGATGTCACCTTAGTCAACGCCGATGTTTACATTGAACAAGACGACCAAGGGCGCTGGATTACCACTAATATAGCGCCGCCAGGTAAAGGCGGAAGCATAAAAACAGATTTGGATAAACTGCGGTTTCGTAATGGCAAGCTGGCGTTGATGCCGCAGGAGAGAGAATTAGGGGGAGCAGGGGAAGCAGAGGGGCAGGGGAGCAGAGGGGCAGGGGAGGAACTTCGTACTCCTAACTCAGGACGGGCTAAACCACAGCTATCCGCTAACAGAACTCAGGATTCAGAAAGCGCTCAGGAATCTCCTGTGACGTTTTCGCAACTCAATGGAACTGCCCAACTTTTAGAAAATAACCAACGGATCAAGTTTGACGTGGCAGGTCAAGCGGATAGTGGTGGTAACATTTCCATTCAGGGAGAGACGCGTTCCAAGGTACTAGCTGGCAACTTACAGTTACAAGGACAAGGCTTGCTGGCTGCGGATGTTACCCGCTTAATCAAGTTGCCGTTTAGCTTACAGGCGGGTCGAGTTAATGGCGACTTGCAGCAGGTTCAACTAGTCCCAGGACAGCCGACTTTATTGTTTGGCAGTGCCAGTTTACAAGGGGTGACGCTTCAAGTGCCCCGCGTACCACAACTATTTAATAACATCCAAGGCAACATCCGTTTCCAAGGAACAGAAGTACAGCTAGACAATGTTGCTACCAATTACAGCAAAATTCCCTTAGTAGCTACGGGGATTATCGACTCTCAAGCAGGCTTTAAGTTGGCAGGGCGTGTAAATGCCGTGAGTTTGGCAAACGCCCAAGAGGCTCTCAAGATAACACTGCCTGTGCCTGTCACCGGGCAAGTAAAAGCAGATTTGCAGATTTTAGGGCCAACCACTAAGCCAATTCTCTCAGGCACAGTTGCCACGATTAAAACTGCGCGAATTGACAAAGTTGATTTTAATAGCATCAGTAGCCAGTTCGATTTTTATACAGATTCTCCTAGAATTACTTTTAGAGATATTCAAGGTAAAACTACAGTTGGCGGTGAAATTACGGGTGCTGGTATAATCCAACTTGGTAAAGCTCCCCAACTGGATTTGAATTTCGCCGCAAAGAACCTTCCTGGGGATGCGATCGCTAAAGTTTACGAAACTAAACCTAACTTTCAAATCGGTACTCTCTCAGCTACAGCTCAACTGCGAGGCGCTCCTAACAGTGTCCAGACTGTGGTAAAGTTCCAAGCTCCTGGCGGAACTTACCCCGGAACTGGCGAAGTTGTGTTCCCCTCTGGGGTTGCCGCAGGCATCGCTCCAAATCGTACCATCTCTTTTCGCAATGTCGCCCTTAATGTCGCTGGTGGTATAGTACGGGGAAGTGGCAGTTACGCTAATCAACGTTGGCAAGCTGTTGCTCAAGCTTCTGGTGTGCAGTTAGAACCCTTCATTAACAAAAATCAACTGCAAAACATTTCTTTAGCTGGGGCGCAGTTTAATGGTCGTCTCATTCTCTCAGGAACTACAGGGCCATTCCAAGTGGCGACAATTCGCACTGAAGGAGCAGGAGTTCAAGTTGCTGGCGGCACAATTGCAGTTTCTAATATCCAGTTGCAAGACCAAAGCTTTTCTGCTCAATTGGTTGCAAATGGTGTACGGCTGGGGCAAATCTTGAAAAAGTCTCCCCCAGCTTTAACTGGGCCGTTGGCGGGTACATTTCAAATAGCAGGTAGCAGAGATAATTTCAGCCTCAAAACCCTGCGCGGTACTGGTACGGCTCGCCTTGCTGTTGCTAGTGGCACAGTTACAGCCAAAAATATTCAAGTTGCTGATGGTGTATATCAAGCACAAATTCAAGCAAATAACGTGCCTGTGCAACAGTTAGCAGGAGTTCCACCACGGGTTAGAGGAGCGTTAAATGGTGATTTTAAGGTGGCGGGTTCTGTAGAGTCCTTCCAGCCGCAAAATATCCAAGCCAGCGGTCAAGCACGGGTGAATATTGGCGGTGGCACAGTTACAGCCAAAAATATCCAACTGGCTAATGGTCGCTATCAGGCGCAAATTCAAGCAAATAATGTGCCTTTGGAACAATTGGCAGCAATACCACCGCAGTTTCAAGGAGCATTGAATGCTCAATTGAATGTAGCGGGTTCTGTGGAGTCTTTCCAACCGCAAAATATCCAAGCCAGCGGTCAAGCACAGGTGAATGTTACAGGTGGCACAGTTACAGCCTCTAATATCCAATTGGTGAATGGTCGCTATCAAGCTGTGGTCGATGCTTCAGGCGTGGAATTAGCTCGGTTGAATCAGCAGTTACGAGGTCAGTTGGGCGGGAAGGTGCAAGTAGTAGGCACGTTAGGAGCGTCCAAATTAGCTGATGTGCGTGCTGCTGGTCAGGTGCAGTTGTCTCAAGGTATCCCTGGTTTTGAGCAACCTTTAACAGCTGCGATCGCTTGGAATGGTGAAAGGCTTACCATTGAGCAAGCAACTGCTCCAGGTTTAAATATCACTGGTGACATATTAGCCAATGCACAGAGAGCAGGCATACCAGAAATTACTGCATTAAATCTTAACGTCCAAGCGCAGAATTATAATCTCAAACAGTTGCCGATTAATCTGCCTAATCAGTTGGCTGTGGCTGGGAAAGCTGATTTTAACGGTCAAATCACTGGTAAGCTGCCCTTGCCAAATGTCACAGGGCAAATCAAGTTACGAGACTTTGTAGTTCAAGATATTGCTTTTGAGCCGCTATTAACTGGAAATATTCAGTCAGCTCAGGGACGCGGTTTGAATTTAGACTTGACTGGTAGTAGTGACCGTATTGCTCTCAACTTGGATGCTAATAATCGTCCCCAATCCTTTTTAGTCAAGTGGCAACAAGCATTAGCATCAGGTCAAGCTCAAGGGGATAATTTGGCACTTAAAGTGGAAAACTTCCCGTTAAAAATATTGAATTTGACTGCGCCGCCAAACCTGCGTTTGGGTGCTGGTAGGCTAGCTGGGTTACTAACTGGGGATTTACTTGTTCATCAGCAGACATTAGCAGCAAACGGGAATTTAGCGATCGCTAATCCGCAAATTGGCTATATTAAAGGCGATCGTGTAGCTGCTCAGTTCCGCTATGGTAATGGTCAAGCAACACTCACCAATAGCGAATTTGTCAAAGGCAACAGTCGTTATGCCTTTGCTGGTACTTTTGGTCAAACTGCCAAAGGGCCTCAATTACAAGGTAAACTTAACGTTAACCAAGGTAATATTCAAGATGTCCTAGCAGTAGCACAGGTATTTGAATTACAAGATTTACAACGCGGTTCGGCAGAGCCAACCTACGGTACAGCAGCAGATTTGACCACCACTCCCCAAGGTTTACCAAATCAGCCTTTACTGAACCAACTCCAGCGCTTTTATGAAATCGACGCCCTCCTTGCAGAACAGGAACAACAGCAGACATCTAGTCCCATACCAGATTTAGCAGACTTAAAAGGGACTTTCAACGGGGAAGTGGCTGTAGATACTGCTACAGCTAACGGACTTTCAGTGCAATTTAATTTAAATGGTCAAAATTTTGTCTGGGGTAAAGAAGAACAACCAGGTCGTTTCTATAGTGCTGATAGAGTAATTGCCGAAGGCAACTTTGAGAACGGAGTACTGAGGTTGCGGCCTTTACGGTTTGAGTCTCAAAATAGACTAATTGCTTTTGCAGGTAACATTGGCGGTAATGAACAGTCTGGTCAACTGCGGGTAAATAATTTTCCATTACAAGTATTGAATAATTTCGTCAAACTCCCAGTTGGTGTGACAGGTAATCTTAACGCTACAGCAGCTTTAGCAGGTAGCATTGCCAATCCTCAAGCTCAAGGCGAATTGCAAATTACAGAAGGAACGCTGAATCAAAAAGCAGTAGAGTCAGCAACAGCAAGTTTCAGTTATGCTAATGGACGCTTGAACTTTGGCAGCAACGTATCAGTTGCCGGGCCAGAACCAGTTAATATTACTGGCAGCATACCTTACCAGTTGCCTTTTGCTTCCATAGTGCCAGACAGCGAGCAAATCAGTTTGGATGTGAAAGTGGAAAATGAAGGATTGGCACTGTTAAACCTGTTGACTAACCAAGTGGCGTTTGAGAGGGGTGAAGGACAAATAGATATTCAGGTGCGCGGTACGAGACAGCAGCCACAGGTAAATGGAATTGCCACGATTAATGATGCTACTTTTTCAGCACAGGCTTTACCAGGAAAGGTGAGACGTGTCACAGGTAAGGTACTGTTTGATTTTGACCGAGTTTTAGTAGAAAATCTTCGAGGTAGGTTTAGCCGGGGTCAGGTAGAAGCGGCTGGAGAGATTCCTATCTTTGACAATGACAAAGTGAGTATCAACAATCCCCTGACTGTTAACCTCGATCAGTTAAAGGTGAACCTGAAGGGATTATATCAAGGAGGCGCTAACGGCAATTTGCAGATTACTGGCTCTGCCCTTAACCCATTAGTTGGCGGTAAAGTAGATTTGTTTGATGGTCAAGTTTTGCTGGCAGATACCAACACTACGCAAGCTTCAAATAGTAGTATCGGTGTGTCACTCACTAAAGCCAACAAGCAAAGTAAAGCTGAAACGGGTAATGAAAATGCAAGGTTTAATAATCTAGAACTAGAACTAGGGAAAAACGTCCAAATTACCCGTCCACCGATTCTCAGCTTCCGAGCAACTGGTAATCTGACAGTTAATGGCTCCTTCGGTCAACCTATACCTGATGGTACTATTCGGCTAAAAGCAGGTGGAGTAAATTTGTTTACTACCCAATTTAGTCTTGCTCGTGGCTATGAACACACTGCAACTTTTACAGCCAATCAACCCCGCGACCCCGATTTAGATATTCAGCTATTTGCTAAGGTACTAGATATCATTCAGAATAGTGACTTCAGTCGCTCAAATTCCACTGGGTTATCAGCCTTAGAAACTGTGCGAGTAGAAGCCAATATCAAAGGCCCTGCCAGTCAATTGAACGAAAATCTGCAACTAACCAGTAGTCCGTCACGTGGTCAAACAGAAATTGTAGCTCTGTTGGGAGGTGGGTTTGTAGATACTCAAGGACGTGGCGATAGTACTTTGGGTTTAATAAACATCGCAGGCTCAGCTGTGTTCAACAACTTTCAGTCAGCTTTTAACCAGATTGGTGGTGCTTTGGGTTTAAGTGAACTGCGTGTATTTCCCACCGTTATCTCTGAGAATCCCGAAGCGGGAAGGAGCAGCTCAAGTTTAGAGTTAGCAGCAGAAGCCGGGATTGATATTTCTCCCAAAGTTTCCGTTTCCAGCATCAAGATTTTGACCGCAGATGATCCCTTTCAGTGGGGTGTAAATTACCGGATAAATGATGAATTTCGAGCGCGTGCTTCCACTAATTTATCTGATGACAGTCGTGCAATTGTGGAGTATCAAACGCGCTTTTAAATAAAACCTTGTGATTTGAGGAAAAGGTAAATTCAAACATGCATTCCTTTCTCCTTTAACCCAATACTGTTCAGTTAAGGCTAAAACTATTTGTCAAATTCAATTTTTTCACGTTCGCGTAGCGTGTCGGAGGCACACTGCTTTCTCTACTTTCGCGTAGCGTGTCGTAGACAGAGGCTTTGCCAACGCGTAGTGGACGCACCAGAAGGACGCATAGACGCAGAGCGGCTACTCTTACGAGTTCTCCAACGGAGTACCCGCAGGGTTGGACGCAAAGAGGAGGAAGAAATTCTTAACTGAACCGTATTGTCCTTTAACCAAGAAGTGTTGACGTTGAATAACCAAAGAATGAAAAAAGCGTTGCAAAGTTTTCACGCAACGCTTTTTTCAAGACATTAGTATAGCTCTCCCTCGCCCTTGATTGCCGCTAGAGGGGTTTTTGCCCTTACTCAATCAAGATTGTTAAACTATAGCTGTTGCTATGTAGTTTGGGACATCATCTGATCATAAAATCTTCATGCTGAGAGACTTTCAAGCCTTTCCACTGCTATATGGTCAAGCAACACGGATGCAATTTATTCTCGATAAACTGAGTTCACAGACATTGTTTCAAAATCTGCTTTCTCCTTTTTCGAGGTTTTCTGTTGGTGAAATGTTATTGGGAAGTTTTGTCTAATCTTCACTTCTTTCTAAGTTGTAGGTCAGGGGTTGTTGATTATTCTGAACATCGGGTGAAGAATAGTGGGCGATGACAAACACTGGTAGTGTTAGGGTCAATAGTGCGATCGCAGTTCCCACAATGTCTGCCAAACGATGGGAATATGTGTCGGCATTGGCAGACTGGCTATTTGAATTCATACAAAAAATTGAAGTTCGTCGGATCACTTGTAGGTCTACTCTCTAAGTGAGAGTCTTGATGCTATTTTAGCTATTTTTTAACTGTAAAATGTTTAGCTGTCAAGAAATTCAACCAGTTTGGCAAGCGTCATAATGTTATTTTTATACATGAACATTCTGATACAAAATCATCAGCTAACGAATCAGGTTTTATTTTGTGACTAATATTTTCAGATGCTTCACAGTATGATGTAACAGATACCTTACGCATGGCTGATGATAACAGCATTATAAATTACCTTTTTCTGCTGATTAAAGATTAATTAGCAAAATGTGTTTTTCTGAACTTCTCCAATTATAACATCTGACAACGCCCTTGCTCACTTCATTTTGACGCAATTAGCAATTTGTGATACAGAATACAATTCCCGCAAAAATACTGAACATATATCTGTGTTTTCAATTATTCAACAGTAGATATACATAAAAATATTTGAGACAAATGAAGAACCAGGTAGTGATAATTTTTGAAACCATTAGTCCCTACCGAATAAATACAGATACATTAATCGTATTGTCCAAAATTAATTCAGTGATAATACCAAACAAATATTTTGAAATTTAAATTCATAAATCTATTTAATATGACTGCAATTTTGTCAATCTGTATATAGGTAGAGTAAAAATATCTTGAACGTAGGCAATTTTTGTATTAGATAAATACCCAATTCCAATTCCTAAAACTGCTTAACTATGAGCTTTATTCGGTAAATCAAGATTGAATATTTCAGTCCTTTCTCCTGTAGTCGACGCTACCTTGGAATCAAAACTATTTAACCGGACTTTATATATAAATCTTATAACAAATTAACCCAAAAAAACCGCCACTAGAGTAGGGCGGTCTGGTTAAGCAATCGGAGGGTAATTACAGGTTACTCTGCTGGTAAGTAAAATTGTTGTAGCATTTGCATTTATTGCTAGCCTAAACCTAAAGATAAACTAACGTTTACCATAAACACTCATTGGTTCTTTAATAAACCGAATATAAAGATGCTTAAACGTAGACTTAACTACGCGGGGCATAGCAAAATCAATGGGCATTAACTTGTCTGGTAGCCGCCAATCTTCTATTTTTAGTAAGTCAGGATGTAAGTGAGGAAACTCTATAGCAGCAAGTTCTGGGCAAACTCCCAGTCTTTGAGAAGCGGCAACAGTAGGTACTTGTTCGGGTGGGACATTGAGAATTTCTATCATTGCCCGGTCTAAGGCAAATACGTTTGATGCTGCTGCTAAAATGGCTAATTGACGAGGTTCGCCGCCACTAGGGCCATTACCTTCATGACCGATGATCCCATCTAAAATGGTTAAGTTTGGGTTAATTGCTCTAGCGGTTTCTACCAACATTTCACCAAATCGGTTTGCGTCTTTCCCAGCTTCCATGTGCCACCAAGCTTTCATTTTGCCGGGAACGCAACCAAACAGGTTTTTTACACCCAATGTTAATGTTAGCTGCATGTGTGATTTGACTTTAGGCAAGTTAATTACTACATCTGCTTCCATCGCTTCTTTACAAAGCCGCAGGTGATTAAAATCTTCATTTACAGTTTGATACCGCTTGCCGTGAAACTCAATAATCGGTAAATTCAGTTCTTCTAAAATAGGCAGATAGCCATTTGCTACTGCTACTCCCTTAGCACTGCCAAAAGCCGGACTATCTCCTAAAAAAGGCTTACCACCAGCCTTAATTACCATCTGGGCTACTTCGTAAACCAGTTCGGGGCGAGTGGTACACTCTTTAGTAGGACGCGAGCCTGTAAGTAAATTAGGTTTGAGTAAGACGCGATCGCCTTTTTTAACAAAAGCTGCCATTCCTCCTAAAGGTTCTAGCAGTGTAGCTAAAGATTCTCGTAAAGCCTCTTGTTCGTAGGAAGTAGCCCGAATTAAACTGACGGATGGTTTTTGAGTCTGCATGGTATGGGGATTGGGGATTGGGGACTGGGGACTGGGGACTGGGGAATGGGGAATGGGGAATGGGAAATGGGGACTGGGG
>NZ_VJXY01000075.1 GCF_014831675.1 Komarekiella delphini-convector SJRDD-AB1
GTTTCATTGATGATTGCGACCATTTAGTCAAGAAAACTTACATGACACGAATTGAAGGAGAAAATACAAGATTAAGACATTATTTAGCACGCCGACATCGTCGCACACTTTGTTATTCTAAATCCAAAGAAATGCTGAGTCTATCTATTAAATTGTTACTGCACTACCTGAAGAACGGGGTTGTACCCATCTCAGCCTAATTCATCCCGCAATTATGCAACGCCCCTTTTGCTTTACTGCTTCCGGTATGATTGCTCCGAATTTCCCTAAAAATAATATATCTGTTCTTTCTAGACCAATTGTATATATTTGTCCTTTGATTTGTTTTTGTTTGGCTAATTCTACTAGATAAGCTATGGCTAAATCTAAGCGTTTGACAGCGCTGGTTAAGACAGCTTTTGGTGCAACGTCTAATTGATCCTTGGTGTTACCAAAAGCATATACTCCTTTTTCACCTGCTGTTTGCAAAACTGCGGCTGAGGCATTATCTAACCATTGATAGATGACATCAGCCCCGGAAGAAATTAAAGCGAGAGTCCCTTCCTTGGCTTTGGCAACATCATTCCAATCACCTGTAAAAGTAGAAGTAATTTGGATATTTGGTTTAACAGACTTTGCTCCTAATTCAAATCCTCGCAGTTCTCCCTCGGTAGCGGGGAACTTCTCTCCAGCAATATAAGCTAATTTATTAGATTTAGTAACAGAAGCAGCGATAATGCCACACAAATAACTAGCTTGTAGATGATCTATTCGTAAAGAAGCAATATTCTCACCCTTAAGATTACCATTTACTCCCACAAAAAATGTGTTGGGGAACTGTAAGGCGACTTGTTCAATTGCGGCATCAAATTGTCCGCCATGCGCGAAGATGAGGTTGTAGCCTTTACGAGCAAAATCTGTTAATACTTCTGTTTGATCTGCCTGTGCCACTTTTTCTACATAGGCGGTTTCTGCACCTAGCTTTTGTTTTGCTAGATTGATTCCTTCATAACCAGATTGATTCCAGCCTTTGTCGGTAATCATTCCAGGCAGAGCGATCGCTATTTTAAACCCTTCAGTACCACCCGTTGTTGTCGCTGTTGGTGTCGTTGGCTTATTACTGCAAGCTTGCACCACTAAGCTGGTAGCAAACGCGGCTGAACCAAACAAGATAAATTCACGCCGACTAAAGTTTGTTGTCATACCTCGCCTTCAGATGGATAGTTATTTTAGTTATTTCAACGCTCTAAAGTCGTAGCTGGTCTTTTGGAAATAATTTAGCTCACACCTACATTGGCAACACCTCCTCACTAAGCAAGGCGTAAAATTCCGGCACTGCCTGCTCCAAAGAGCGCAGTTCATTCGCCGCGGTTGCTTTCAACTCCAGCACAACTAGGAGCAGCACCACTCATCAGCCCATCACTTGAGGATAGACAATCTGCGCCGTTTTATCAGTTGGATCTCCCGGTTAACTTCTTTTATTCGGGGAGCCAAAACCGCAACTCCGACTTGAAATACCTATCAGTTTTCTTGGATTCATTGCGCCAGCGATCCCAAGCCACTATCACTTCATATCCTAAATCCTCTATGACTTCCCCCTTCTCGACATACAAAGTACGGTAAGGGTCAGCGTGGGCAACAATGGAACCAACTTTAATCAATTCGCAATTAGAAGAACCAGATGCGGCAAGACTTTTGTGAGAAACCGTCTGTTCCGCAATTTTGGAGGATTCAGCTTTCTCTAGGGCCGCGATTAGCTCTGTCTGTTGTGGTGTCAACTCTGCTCTAATGTCCTGCTTGATTACCTCGTACTCTTGCGCCACTGCCCAATAGTCCTGCCAGCTACACCCAGGCTTTAACAACACCCGTCTAATATCACTAACCGCATGGGGTAGCAGTTGCAATTGTTCCGTCCTTATGGTGATCGCCTGCGGTGTTGGACTACTGCCCAGAATTATCGCCGCAGCTTCCATCGCTTTGGTGTTGTTCATAGCTGTGGCGATCTGCTTCAATGCCATGCCCATCAAGCGTAAGCATTCGGTGGCATTCTCCTTGGGTGGTTCGGTGGCAAGTGATCGCAGATCGATAGTCTTCTCCAGCGCAAGTTTGACCTGCTTATTCAGTGCTTTGGTCGCCTGGGTCGTCATCGTATTGTCCCACTGTCGGGCAGGACGTTGTTCAAGGGCGTTTTCCAATTCCTGAATACGAGAAAGGAGTCGCTGATTTTCAAATTCTAGTTGCCGTAAACCTTCAATTTCTTGAATGTGCTGTCGTAACTGAATAATCTCTTGTTTCTGCTCCTTGTTAAGTTTTTGAGATGATTCGAGTTGTTCTGTTACTTGTTCTTCTACTCTGGCCCTAGTCTCTGCTTGCAAGCCAATCCTCAGTTCTTGCTCCAGGCGCTCCATCTCTTGCCTGTGTTGTTCTTTGAGCGCCGCGATTACGTCCTCGTATTCTTTTGGATATTTGCGCTCAATCGTCAATGACGCATTTGCGTCACCATCAGGAACCAATGGTTCCTCTCTAAATGACTTTTTGCGTAGACGCGGGGGAAGGACAATCTTCGCCGCCGCTGCAAAATCTGATTCACTTGGAGAGGGGTTCTCTGACAAAGCCAACTCTACAGCAGATTTTAGTTTTTCTGGTTCTTTGGCTAGCCGAGCTAGTGAACGGGCTTGGCGCTCATTTTTGATGTGTTCGCCAAATTCACCAGCTGCTTCAATAACCTTATGCGCTCCTAGCAACTGATTGATCCGCCGATACCCACCCCAAGCAGATAGTTCATGCTGGCAGTATTCTTCAAAGTTGTTATACCCAGCGCCCTTATACACCTGTTGCGATCGCATAAGGAGAATTTCCTCTACTGCCTGGGACTCAAATCTGTCGATGGCGGTGAAGCTTTCTTTGACGCTGCTGTTAAGAACACCGTAATCGATTGCTGATGTCGTTTGTTGTCTATCTAATGTCAGCATGGTTGGATCACCTCCAATCGCATGAGGTCAGTGCCGGGGAGTGGACAGAGAAAATGCTTCAGCGATGCCTCGATGTTCTCCAGGATGACAACAGCTTTTTTCACCCCATGCTCATAAACCAACCGCGCGACAACTCCCTGTTTCTCGTGCCTTTTGCTGCCAGGGAAATGAACTTGCACCTTTAAACCTTTTGTGATTTCTGGCGTGGGCACATCTGCTTGAGGCTGACTTGAGGCAGTTTCAACTACTGGCGAACATTGGTTAGAGTGGTCAGCTTTACCTCGTTCGGCAAAGTTCGCACTTTGATTAGTCTGTAACTCTAGGGAGTTCTCCTGTGTATTGTCAGCAATTTCAGTAACATGCGTAGCTTCAATCACAACATTACTGCTGGGATAATTCCCATTATTTGGAACTGTCACCGGTGACAGTTCCGATGTCGGTGACAGTTCTATCCCTTGCGGTTCATGGCTCTCAGGGATTGGCACACTGTCAATTGACTGAGAGGAGGAAAGGGAGCAGGGAGCAGGGGGCAAGGGGGAAATTTCTTCTCCTCTGCACCCTGCTCCCTGCCCCCCTGCCTCCTCTGGTGGTGGATCATATTTGGAGGGAAAATTGGCTACAAACTTAATTTGTCTGCCAACTTTAATTACTGTGCCTTTACCCATGCGCTCTAGTTTGCCAAACAGTTCTGTGGTGTAGGCACTGACATTTCTGAAAGCCTCTTTAGCACGAGTCCCAATCGCCTTAATATTCCTGTAAGCATCTCTAGTGCTAATCCCATCTGTGTGCTTAGTAACAGCTGCGTCCCAGATTTTCAGCAACACAGAGCTGATATCGTCACTTTCAGTAGTCATTTCAGTCACCACATTGAAAGCACTGCGGTAGTATTGAGCAAACAACACCGCTCTAGATAACGTCTTTGTTTCGATTTGCCAAAAATTACAATTGGGATTGCCGTAACATTCAATTAAGTGCAAAGCCAGGGCAATCCTCAATAGTTGCGTTGGTAATTTGAACATCCACGCCCTGATTGCCGGTTGTGTTGTTGCCCATGCCTGCCGCCCGATTTCTTGGCAAAGCTTTGTATAATAGGCATCTGCACTGTTTGAGAGCTTGACTACACCCATTGGACAATTCTCCAGCCAGTCATAGAAGGGTGGTAACTTGTCAGCTAATACACAGTAACCTTTTACACGTCTGGGCATTAAGGCGTTGGCTTTGGCCACCAAGAATCGCGCCAGCATCCCTTGTGAATCTTCGGGGTCTTTGAAGATTTTGCGGAACATCCCCGGCTGAATCCCACCTGTTAATGACAGAGCTGTTTCTTCCACCACGTAAGAGTCAACTTGGCTTACTCTGTCAACTTGGGCTGGTGCGCCGTCCCAAAGTTTGAGCAAGCATTCTAGCCCTTCATTTTCTCCCTTGCCAAACTGCCCAAAGGATTTAAATAATCCTGCTAATTCATCCCTGGCCCACAGTACACCATTGTCTTTCTGCTCTGACAATCGTTTAATGACGGCTTGAATTGTCGCCATCTCAAACATATATTTGCGCTCCAACGGATAGGGGGGGCGTTCGTCCGTATCTCCCTGCCAGTTCTGATATTCTTCTACTTCTTTCTCAAACTGCCTTCTAGCTTCAATCTGCTTTTTCTTAATTGGTGTCAGCACTAAGCTGTCAGCTCTGGTTTTGCCACCTCCAGATTCCAGCACTGTGGCTGTCCAGGCGATCGCTGGAACATTATGCGATTCCACATTCAGTTTTAACCGCTTGCCCACCAGTGATAGTACAGCTGCCATCAGTGGTTGCCAAATTACTATCGGCTCGATGTTGAGAATCTCTGCATCGTGCAACAGATCTGCCGCCATGCTGGGCAAGGCTTGATTAAAATCCAACTTGGCATTGTGCCAATTGATTAAATTATCTAAGCGTATTTCATCTTCGGGCTGAACATCATCTAGTTGACTTCTAACTGAGGAGACTAGCTGTTTGAATGCAGCATTTTTAACAACACTACTATCTAGAACTGATTCTAGTTTCTGCGTCTCTTCATAGTCAGTCAACCCTGACTGCAAAATGTCGGTGACAGTGGTGACAGTAGATGTAATGCCCATCAGTTCTTGATTATAGCTGTCACCCTTGATGGCACTGTCACTGGTGACACTCTTCATTTTCTTGCCATTAACAGTGGTTTGTTGATAATGTGCTGATTGTTGTCTTTGCCACGCTTTTATACAATTATTTAAAGCATCATCCGTAAGTGTAGCGGTGGGATTGTCTTTTTGGGCAGACTTCCAAATTGCTTCAGCTTCTTTGGTGTGTAAAGGAGGTGAACAACGATCACAGTATTCATCAAACAGTATTCTAGGATCTCCCTTGTAGCGATACCCCAGGTGAGTGAGTCTAGCTGCTGTACCAATCAGGTTACGGGCCAGCGCTGCACCTTTGTTGTTTCTCTCACCAAGTCCTGCACCAGAGTCAATGAGAACTCTGTCTGTCTTAGTCAAGCAGGATTCAATTGGTATATCACCTGCTGGTAAATCAATTGGTATGGATGGAGTAATTTTCTCCTGTTGTGGAATAATTGCCCTTAATTCTTCGTAGCTGTAGCGGTTTTGACCGTTGAGAATGATTTGAGAGATCGCATTTGGCACATTATTTGGTGCAAAATGAAAACAACCAGCCAGCCGCATTACCCGTGACGGATTTTTCAGGGAGCGATCGCCCGAAGCGTATTCTAGTAGATCAGTTTGCAATGTCCGCCACTGTTCGGGGCTGATTGGTTCGTTAAATATCCAGTAGCTATGAATTGATTTCCCGCCCGTGTCTATCTGCAAACTCGGCTCTGGTAGTTCAAGACTGCGCCATAATTCTCGTTGTAATTCCTTGTCGAGATTATCATGCTCGTAGAAAATGGCGCGGCAATTGGTCACATCTTTGTCAGCTTGTCCGCCGCCGTTGACTACAAAGTAAACACCCCTGCCATCTGACTGCCAAGCGGTGACTGTTCTGATTAACTGTTTGAGATTGCGTATCTCTGCACTTCTGCCTTTATCTTCTAGTTTGCGGGGGTCATCACTGGGGTAAAAACTGCGTAGGTATATTGTGTCTCCTTGCTTGTAACCCAACGCTGCTAGGTGTTGCGTTATTTGATTGCGATCTACACTGATATTTTTGTTTAACACAATCAATACCTCCGATTATTTGGGTTGGAATACAACGCCAAATCGTTGGCTTGATGGTGTGCGCTTAAAGCTTTGCTTGGCAAAGGGTTAAAGGCGAAGGGAAAAGCGGGACTTTCTTCATCCCTTTTTCCTGTCCAAAGGGCTTTCTCTTGCTTCTTGTGTGTGAAAAGGATATGGGTGCTGAAACTCTCAAGAGTTGACAACACTGTGCCAAACACATACGTTGTGTCTGGAGCAATCAGCAGTAATAGCTCCGACTTTGGATCTAACTCCTGTACCGCCTGGGCTAACTGATACCGCTTTGTTAAGATTTGTATGTAGTCATTGATTGTTGCACTAACGATTGCGATTGCTAGCTCAGACAGCTGCGTGTTATTCTCTCTATGCCAGAACCAGCTTGTCTGCGGTAACATCCTCGCTCTTTGCAAGACATTTTTAAAGCGAGTTTCCTTGAAAGAGCTAATAATCCACTTCTCTAAAGCATCGGAATTAAGGGGTGGGGTGTGCGGGACTGAGACTACCCCCGACAGCCTAACCTCGACACCCTCTTGTATTGGGCATTTGTCATTTTTCACGTTATTCACCTCTAAAACTTGGTTTTCAAGCTTCAGAGGGGGTTTTGCGCTGCTACAGATTTTTAACTACGAAATTCGGGAGTTTTATTTACAAAACTTGATATTTTATAAAATTAAGGAATTTCAACAGCTAAAAGTGCCACACAAACTAGCAAGTTTTGTGTGGCTTCTCGTATAATACAAGAAGCAGCGCGGATTCAATCTCTTCTGACCAGTCAGTGAAAAAGTCGCCAAACTTTAAATGCCACTGCTTTGGTTTCTCTGAGATAACCCCGCTCTGAAGTCATTCAATTTTTCCATTTGGACGAAGCGGTACTCCTTAGTACGTTTTGTCCTTTAAATTTTTGACCTCCATACTTTCGCTTCAATTAGCCTTGATCTTACAGAACTTCTAGTCATCTGGTATCTAACGTCGTTTTGATTTTTACTTGTGACCTCCATATTTGCTAAGGATTGCTTTAGGGGTAATCGAGGTTTGGTTGCACCTCTCTCTGTGTAGCGTGTGATTACCCATGCTCAAGCCGCACCTGGCGTAGGTGTCGCCTCAGCTTTTGGCTTGCGCTCGAAAACTTGTATATTGGGTTCTTCTAACACGAAACCGTTGTCAGTTTGCTGACCGAGTTTACCAGCAATTGCTCCTACCCACTGTGGGTAATTGCTTGCAGCGTCGGTCAGTTTCTTCCAAACTTTGGGTTTAACTGTGACTGAAATGATTTGTCCGTCGCAGTCTAGTTCAAACTGCTGCCAACCGTTCTCTATGGTCTTGGGTTGTGGAAGTTCGTTGATTTTAATTGTGATTTCTAGTTTGCCTGCAATCATAGCTACCTCTGTTATGATGCGATCACTAATTTTTGGGAAGCATCAGACGCACGCACCAAACCCATCGGATCTGTCTTAATATATTTTTTGATTACTGGTTGTAAACTAAAACTAATTTCTTTTGTAAGTGGGTCTTTATTACTTTCAATCAATGATTGCCTTTCAAGTTCTTCTAATGCCTGAACTAGCTCTGAAGTTGATATAGGTATTTCTAAAGTTTCATTTAGATCCATTAAAAGCTTAACGAAGCTAACAGGCTGGTAATTTAAAGCTATTTCTTCCGCTAAATAAATCATTATCTGTCTCTGAATGCCGTTTAATATTTGACCAAACATTTCATTCAGAATTGCTTGGAACTCACTGCTAACGAAGGTAGTTTGATTTGCAAAAAATATTTCAGTTTTACCGCCAAAGAAGTGGTCAATCCTCTTGACGACTGCTTGTAATTCTAAAGGATTACCACGGTAAGTTTTAATTAAATCTTCGCATTTTTTAGGATCAAGCAATCCTTTGCTAGAAAGAAGCTGCATGGCGGCGTCTGCTTCTAAACCTTTAATTTTGAAATACTGAATGGGTAGTTTAATTCTTATCAAACTATCGAACTCATTAGGTAAAACTCTACCAGTTAAAAGCAAGCAGCTTTGATGTTGCTCCTCTAATAAGCGACGAAAAAACATTCTATACTCTAGTCGCTGCTCAAAGTTGTTTCTCTGAAATAATGCGTCAAATTCATCCAATACCAATACACAACGGCGTAATTCCAACTGTTTGAGCAATGATGTAATCATTGCCTGATTATACGTAGGCAAGCTTGAGGAAATCTTAACAGGTTGGATTAGCTCTACTAACTCAGCTACTAAGTCCTGAACTAATGGTGCGTGAGCTACGGATTTCCAAATTAGGCAATCAAATCTCGGTTGAGCTTCTGTACTAAGTTCTGTTAACAGTTTTGCTGCTAATGTACTTTTGCCAACTCCTGGTACTCCTACTAATGCTATGCATCGTTGCTTGGTTATTAACTCTTTTAATTGAGATAGTTCTTGTGTGCGTCCATAAAAATTAGATACATCAGGTGTTTGACCTCCACTGACTTGTACGAAGTTATTATCAAGGGATACTTCCTCTCCCAACGCTGCTTTAGTAGTAAGATACTTTTTATATGTAATTTTTTCTAAAAAATCCCGCAACTTCTTTTTGCTAACCCGCTCACCATTTCCAACTGTTGCGGATAATAGATCCCATAGTTGAGGAGCTAAGTTACGTTGTAAATAATTAACACTATAGGGTGAGTTTTGTGCTATCTCCTCGTAGTCACAATCATTCCATGCTCCCTTCAGAAGAGTGATTTCAGCTTCGGACAAATGTCTAGCTATCCTTGCAAATACCAGGTTGTCTACTGACGCCAAAGCTTCTTCAAAAGTTACTGTAGCTGAGAAAGTCTGCCCTAGTATCTGTTGCTCTGTTGTAATAACGGATGAAAGGGAAGGGTCTGGGATCTTTGGTTCCTGCCCAGCAATAAAATCCATAAATTGCACTTGCCCCATGAGTGTAGCAGACTCCTGTAGGGGATACTTCCCATATTAGGGTTATCTTAGGAGCATGTCATATTTGATTTTACTAGACTTTTCCGCTCATGGTTGCTTGCTTACATAGTAGTATCATACAAATTTCTAATGTAGCTTGTAGGAGGTATAAATTTAAGCTTATTGCTTTTACTCACTTAGATAGTTGAAACTCACCTAGTTTGGGGAAGATGTAATGCTTTAGCAAAACTGCTCTACAGTAGCGAAAATTTTAATGTTTGAACACCTATCAGTAGGATACTTAATTTTCCAAGTTTTATGAAATACTCTGGTAGGTTGGCTGATACGTAGTATTTTTGCCAACAAATTTATATAAGCTTTTTAAATATGTCATGTTACTGTATCAACCCCTTGTGCTCCCATCGCCAGAATCCCGACAATATTAAAAATTGTCTAGCTTGTGGTACTTCACTGTTAATTAATGACCGCATCTATCTAGTTAAGCCTTTAAAAGCGCTTACGGATGATCCTTATAACTATTTTGATGTTTTTGAAGTAGATGACATTGGTACTCAGGAAAATCTTGTACGCGAGCGCCGAGTTATGAAAGTTCTAAAATGGAGTACGCCTAAGCTACGTAAGTTTATTGAAGAAGAATCTTTAGCTTTACAACTAATCCAACATCCCAATATTCCTAAAAGCACTTTAGATGACTTTTTCACTTTTGTTCCTACAAGTCCTCTAACATTACATTGCTTAGTAATGGATAAAATTGAGGGACAAGACTTGGAGCAATGGATAGAATCTAATGGACGTATTTCACAATCTCAAGCATTAGAATGGCTAAAACAATTAGTTGAAATGCTTGATACAGTACACCGTTCAGATTTTTTTCATCGAGATATTAAGCCTTCTAACATAATTCTTCAGCCAAACGGTCAACTAGCATTGGTTGATTTTGGTACTGTGCGACGATTGACTAACACTTATTTAGCGAAAGTTAGTGGAAGTGGGGGGACTAACGACGGTAGGGGAGGACGATATGAAATTACAGCAGTAGTCACGCCGCGTTACACTCCACTAGAACAAATTGAGGGACAGGCAGTACCTCAGTCAGATTTTTTTGCTTTGGGACGGACTTTTATACAATTAGTTACTGGTGTTCAACTTATGGATTTACCCAAGGACGAACAAACAGGAAGACTAATCTGGAGAAATGAAGCTCAGCAAATTGACAAACCTTTTGCTGATTTTATTGATGAGTTAATGGCTCCCCTGCCAGGGCAGCGTCCGCAAACTACTAGAGTAATTTTGCAACGATTGGAGCGATTACCATTTAAATCAAAGCTTCACCGTGTAATCACATCGAAGTCATTTCAAATTGGTGCGGGTGTTTTAGGGGCTTTAAGTTTGTTTGGCTTATTCTACATATCACTTCCTGTCATAGCTAATTATTATCTAAATCAAGGTAAAAAAGCTCAACAAGAAAATCGTCTTACAGATGCTCAAGGAGATTTTCAAACAGCTATTAAATTTGATTCTAAGCTATCCCCTATAGTAGCCAATTATTTTTTTGAACAAGGCAAAAAAGCTCACAAGGAAAATAGATTTGCTGATGCTGAAAAGTATTTCCAAGCAGCGGTCAAATATCAACCTGACTTGACTTACTCCGTCTCTAGTTTCTATATTGATCTAGGTTTTCGGAATAAAGACGCTCCTCAGCTTGCTAGAAATAACTATGAGCTAGCTATCAAATATAATCCTAAAGATGATGTTGCTTATAACAATTTGGCAGTAGCATGTCAGCAATTGCAAGATTATAATTGCGTTAGTAATACTTATGAATTAATTTTTAAACTCAAGCCCAATGCATGGGAATCACGTTACGGATTGGGAACTTTTTATGATGAGCGTGGGAAGTATGATTTGGCTGAAAAACAATATCAGTTAGCTATAAAAAGCAGTAGTGAAGCTATATTTGCTATTGCCGCTTTATCAAGGCTGGAGAATAAAAGTGGTGATTATAACACCGCCATTACTTTAGCTCTGCAAGGTTTAAGTAAAACTGAGAATCGAGAGTTGCAAGCTTCGTTTTACAAAGATTTAGGTTGGGCAAAATTAATGCAAAATAGATTGAGTGAGTCCAAGAAATATTTAGAAAAAGCAATTGATTTAGATGGTCAGAGAATAGATGCTTACTGCCTGTTATCTCAAGTACAAGAAGCTTTAGGTGAAAACGATGATGCTAGAATTTCTATATCAGCGTGTATTTTAGGCAAGTCTGGTCTGCCGGAAGTTCTTATGTGGAGAGAAGATTTGCTAGATCGTATTCTCAAAAAGTGATAATCTGCTAATAGTTAACAATATAAATTAGCAAAAAAAGTGAGAATTAGTACAAAAATTATTATATTGTCCTGTTTGAGTTTCCTTCTTATTAAAGATGTGCCATTGTTGGCAAGTGTACCTCTTATAAGAGCAAGAAGAAATCAGGTTCGCTGTAATCCGGCACTTGGAAGAGTAATGAATAAAGGAGACAAACGTTTTGAACCAGGCAGCTTGGTTTGTCAGGGAGAGCAATTAGAAGTTTTGAATGGTGGTCAGATAAAATTCTTATGCCTGAGTTCGGGAGATATTTTAAATTTATCAAGTGGAGCTATTCCTCCCGACAAATGTGCAATAACTGATACGTCTGCATCGACTTGCAATCCCAGTAACATACATGTGTGCTTAATCCGAAAGGGTGGAAACAGACAAGATGATGAGCCTACAATCATTTATCCCTACACTAGTTCACTAATGAAAACCAGACCAGACATAGCTTGGCGTCCTGTTCCAGGTGCTACTTCTTATAAAGTAAGGGTAAAGGGGTCTGAATTTGAATGGGAAACAATTGTAGATAAAACTAAGATTACTTACCCTCCAGAAGAAAAAGAATTAGCTTTTGACCAAGCATTCAACATCTCTGTTATTGCTTATAGAAAAGATTATCCTCCAACTGCGGATTCGTTTGTAGTTAACTTGTTTTCTAAACAGGAAATTAAACGAGTTTTAGATGCAGTAGAGCAAATCAATTCTTTAAGCTTACCTCAAGATGAAGCTGCTCTTGACATAGATGCTGTATATGCGTCCAGAGGTTTCCTAGATGAAAGCCTTGAAATATTAACCAAGGTAGCCACGGCAGGTAGTAAAAATCCAACTATCTATAGAGTGTTAGGTGAGCGCTATTTTGAGGCAGGTTTACCAGACGAAGCTAAGCGCCAATATTTAATAGCATCTGAATTAGCGAAAAATAGTAACAACTCATTTGAGCTAAAAAAGGTGGAATCAGGATTAAAAATAATAGATTTTTACAACCAACTTCCTACCAAAAGGAAAGGCGCCCAGTAGTAAGGATGAGTGTATTTAGGATTTTTCATTAATGCTAACTGTGCCTGTCTTAATGCCTCTGCTTTAGTTAAACCATTTCTCAATCCTTTATAGAATTCTTCCATCAGTACAACAGTGGAGTCTGCTTCTACCAACCATAAGGTTGCCAACGTGCTTCTTGCTCCCGCTTGTACTGCAACTCCAGCAATTCCTAGAGATGATCTTCTGTTACCCTTAGCGGTTTGACAGGCGCTCAAAACTAACAACTCAATTATATCGGAACTAGCTTGAGTTTTATTTCTTATTAAAGTATCAAATTCTCTAATATTAATTTGCCGATCATAAGCTAAAAATCCTGTACGCATAAGTTGAGAGCTAAACTGTCCATGAGTACTAATATGAACAAGTGGAAAAGTTTCTTTACTTATTTTTTGTCCAAAACTAGAACTAGTAAATTCTTTATCTAGTAGCGTAAGTGAAGAATTAGTTAGTTTTCTGATATCTTCTGCTTCTTGCCTTGCTTGGGGTAAAGCTTCTGCCCCAGGAGGAGCATTTGAATCTGTCAAGCTGGGGCTAGGTATAGATAGAGCAGCGATGAGAGCTTTCATCTGGTCTTGTCGTAAAGACTTAGGGATTCGGACTCTCGAACCCAAAGTTTCTGAAAAACTATAACGCTTCACTAAAAAATCTTTTCCATCATGCAGCAAGTTCATTGGTAGACTTTGGAAAGATTTATCTAAAATAAAGATTAAAGTGCCGGAGTCAGGCAAATATCTTTTTAAAGGTGCAATTAACTCTTTGTAAAGTACTTGATAATGCGAAGTAATCACTTGTTCTTTAGTGGAAACAAGCCTTTCGTTTTGTAAAATCTCTAACAGGGCATCGATGTGAGTTCTAACTAATTTTGAATCAACGGAGTGATGATGAGGAGAGCCTCCTGGGGATTGAACAATTACTTCTATGGTATTGGCCAAATCAATAATGTGAATTATTGCTGGGACGGTACTCAAGTCTTGAATTTCATTTAAAGCAACAAGGTTGAGTTTGCCGCATTTGAGATAATCCTCTAACTCTGCTACTTGAAATTGTTCGTAAGTTTGGCGTATTAACTCTAAATTAGGAGAAGGGCTTGCCGCTAACAGCTGCATGTAAGTCCGATACACGGGTTCCACTTTTTCATAAAAGAAAAACTGTGCATCTGAATTGCTGGACAAAAAATTATCACGAATTTGTGTAAGGCTGTCAATAGTTGCACCGTAAGCTTGAATCGCTGCTTCAGATTTACCTTGTCTCTGATACAAATTCCCTAATTGCTGTTGCCATTCATAGGCAATATTTACATCATTAATTGACTGAGCTAAACTTAGAGCTTTTTCAAAATATGTTTGTGATTTCTCTGGACTTAACTTCCCCAAGGTTCCCAAACTTTTAGATTCTAATCGTTGACTGTTAATGCTTTTAGCTGTTTCTAAGGCAGATGTAGCATACTGAATAGCTACTGACTGCAATGATTTACCTTGAATCTTACTTAAATTGTTAGCAAATTTTAGCCGAGCTCGAATGGATTGCTCAGCCGACAGATGAGAAAATGCTTCATGATTTTGCAGTATCAGATTTACTAGAGGTTGAATCTGCTGATTAACTTTTGTATGAATATCTACTAGCTTAGGTTTATCTGTTAGCCATTCGTCAAAGTCCAGCAGTAAGTTCAAGCGGTTTAATTGAGATTGAAGTTTTACGCCTACTGGAATACTCGCTTGATTATCCAAAAGTTGATAATTATTAAGTGACTCCTGTGCTTTCTGAGGAATAAGATTTACAATTGTGTCTCTAAATAGCGGTTCCTCTATCCATTTATACTCATCCCGCGCTTTTTGATAGATCGACTGTTTTGTATTACCCAGTGCTAGCACAATATCACTAACGTTATCTGAAGGTATCTTTTGAGTCAATGATAGCGCTTCTTCTAGAACTGCTTCAGATTCATTTAACTTGTAGTTTAGACGTAATATTTCTCCTAAACTCTGTAATCCAAGAAGATTTAGTGGCGTTAGATTTAGCTTATGAACTTCCGTTTTTACTTGCTCCTTTATTGATTCAGATGACTGCATTACTATTGTTGGGGCACAAATCCAATCACCCAACTTCAAAGCTGACAAAAGGGTTGTACAAGCTTGAGAGTGCAAGCCCAATTTTTGCAGAGCAAAGTTTTGATAAATCAAGCTTTCTGTAATGCCCTCAGAATTATTGAGTTGGCGATAAAGTTTCATCGCTTCTTGCCAACTTTTGAGAGCCTCTGCTGGCTGATCTTGATTTAATTGTGTTCTACCTGTTTGGATTAGTACTTCAGCCTGTTGCAGAGGTGTTTCTTTTTTAGCGGACTGAGCCAGCAACAGGGATGATTTGCTCAAAACTATTGACAAAGCTAGAATAATGCCTAAAAGAACGTATTTTAGCCAAGGTTTCCATTTAATCATTGCTCTGCTCTATTTTATTTCTAATGATGGGAACACTTCTGCTACAGAACCGACTGAAGAACACGAATTAGCAGCTAAAAAGCTATTATGAGCCGCTTGATTAGGTGTTGTTGCGACTAATTCGACGTTTCCTTTAGAATTTATTACCCAACCTTGAGCTTCTACAATTTTTGTAGTCTCCTTGATCTTTGACGACTGTGATTTAGTTGGAGGTTCAGTGGACTCAACTGAAATAGAATTCCTTTGCACAAAAGGTTGGCTATATAGCTGCTCGTCAAAGTTTGGTGGTGGGCTGTTTTTAGCGACAGTTAATAGCTCTCTCCCCGTGCCTGACTGTGCAACACAAACTGAAGCCATCTTAGGGGGTTGTTGAACTATTTTTGGAACTGTCATAACACCACGGGTAGGATCTTGATTCGTAAAGTTGATATTAACTGTGCCATCAACTCCCAACTGCGAACTTGCAGTAATAAAGCTATTAGGAGAGAAGATAAGTATTTGGGTATTAATGTTGATATTGCCGCCATTACCTTCAACTGCATTAGCTTTTATACTGCTATTTTCTGAACCAGTTAGGAGTAGTGTATTGATGTCGATATTGCCGCCGTTGCTGTTACCTTCAGCAGTTGCACTGATTGTACTGTTGCGTAACTGTAAATTCTGTGAATTGATGTCGATATTGCCGCCTTCGCCGGAAGCAGTTGTAGCAGTGATAGAGCTTTTATTATTTAGAGTGATTGACCGAGCATTAATTGTAAGCGTTCCAGCATCACTACTTGTTCCCTCATTCGTAACGCTAGCTTGTCCACCATCTGTGATAAGTAAACTTACAGTATTGATATTTACCTCTCCAGGGGAACCACTTGGTACTGGAGGAGCGCCGAATAGTTTTTGGGTGTCAGTACTTGCTCTGACCGCAGACGATTCTACTGAACCCTTTACCTTTACATGGGAAGCGTTAATAGTAACAATTCCAGCAGAGCCAAAGCCTCTGGTAGAAGTACTAACCCTTGCCATGTCCCCCACTACCAAACTTGGGGTGTTGATCGTCAAATTGCCAGCATTTCCAGTATTGACAGTCCCAGAGGAAAAATAGCTGGCAACATAGTTTATCCCTGAGTTTATCAATTCCTGGGAATTGCTTAATTCTACAAAATCAGTTGCATTCACAATTACATCTCCTCCTGCGCCAACACCATTACTTAGAGATGTAATTATTCCCCCGTCTTGAGCTAGCAAGTTTCCTGTTGACAACGTAATATCTCCTGCCTTTCCTGAAGAACCTGATGTACTAGTAATAATGCCGCTAGTATAAAAAGGATTAAGAGTTGAAAAGCCGAGCAATTGAATTGATTTAGAAGCATTCACGGTCACTAATCCCCCACCCGCAGCACCGTAGGTTCTACTGTTTATACTTGCTCCTTCATCAATAACGAGCTGTTTTGTAGAAATGTCGATATCTCCTCCATTTCCAGATCCCAGAGATTCAGTTCGTAAAACACTAACGAACCTGCCATTAGAGGAAGATCCGCTCAGTTTTATTGCCTCAATAGCATTAATATCTATTTTGCCTGAAGGTTGCAAACCTTGATTTTGAATGAGAATTGTTGAACCTTCATTTAAGGATACGACTTTTCCTTTTAGGACAACAGAGCCGCCACTATTTCCCGTGGCATCTACCAATGTTTGTTGAGAAAGACTGATATCTTTAAAGTTTTGTACACTTTGACTCAAAGTAGAGCTTTGGGAGTCAGAATCAAGATTAACTACACCAGAGTCAACACTGCTAATCTCAATTCGGCCTCCCTCTGCTGTCAAAGTAGCGCCCTCTAAGGTAACATTGCCCCCTACTAGAGCTATGTTTCTGCCTGGTTGTACGCGCAAACTAGTCACATTAGTGTTTCGTATAGTTGGGGAGTTTCTTAAACTTGGAGCAATCAAACCTTGTCCTGTACCCTTAACTAGAATTGCACCCGAATCTCTACCAACTTGTAGTCCTAAAGGTGCGCTAACAATAAGTAAGGGTTCAGTTTGGGAATTCTTCGTACTAAACTTAGATCCGTCAGCGAAGTTCACAGCGTTGGCAGTACTGGCAAAAAACGAGCCACCAATATCCAACCGGGCATTCTGACCAAATAAAATCCCATTCTGATTAATCAGAAATAAGTTGGCTGTGCTGTTAGCCTTGATCAGTCCGTCTATGTCTGAAATTGACGAGCCTGTAACCCGGCTGATTATGTTCTGAATATTTGCAGTATTGTTAAAGTAAGCAGTACCGCCAGTCGGAACAGAAAACTCTTTAAAACTGTGAAAGAGGTTACCACCTGCTTCGGTTCCTCCCTCAATTCGACTAGTGTTTTCTTGATTGGTAACAAGGGAATTAACAGGCAACGTTTTGTCTGGTATCACTTGTGCTGTTACTGGTGAAGAGACTAGCAGTAGGAAAAGCAAGATGCTACCCTTAACATTCCATAATGGTACAGTATGTAGTTTCATTTAGTCTCCCTTTTTCTACGTCTGTAATTAACATTTGAAAACTTCTAAAGTGAATCTTGTGAACCCAGATGCATCAAAATGACGAGTACCTCGATACATTAACGTAGGCTTCACTAGCCACTGTGTTGTCAGGCAAAACTCCTTTCCACTTTCTATCTGTCTTGGAATATTGACAGATATGTTGTCAGCTAAATGTAAGGTTAGGTAATCTTCAGCTAATCTTTCTAATTGCATCCATGAGTTTGCTACTATAGGCGACACTATCCAATCCGGTGTCATCCTTTTAATTGTTCCTTGGCATTTACTACTAAATTCATTCACCGAGTAATAAGGAGAAGTATCAGCAAAGCTACTCAGATGTTCGGGAATAATTAAAACATCTAATGTGCCGTTTTCGTTATACCTAGCAACAGCGCTTCCTCGCCTATCTTCATGCCTAAAACCAGTCTCGAAAAAAAACGTTGAACCAGGGTTTACTGTTGTGGAACCCCAAGAAAAGCTGTTGTCTAAAAATAGTCCCTTTATAAGAGGTTTTTTCCGAGTTTCAAAATTTTCTAGTTTAGTAGTGCCGTCTGCATAAATATAGTAATTTTGACGGCTTACTTCGCTTGCATTACTACTTACATAAAAACTTCTGATACACTGATATGCGCGAGTTAATATACCTTCTGGGTTATATATATTCCAAGTTCCATGCCATTCTCCACCATGATAATGGCAAAAATTTTCCCAATTTTTGATTTGAGCGTCTGTTACGTTTTCTAGTAAAGTGTCTTGATTCATTAGATGTTTTTTCCAAAGAATTGTAAAAGTAAAAATTAAACGATCACATTATGCTCAGAGAACATGGACGTGATGTTGTGTGAGTCGTTGAATATCACTAAGAGAGATCCAATAAATAAACTGCCTAGTGGGCGTTAAAAATTTTCCTCCCTTACTCTGAATCTGTATTTGGGCATTTGTTACTTTGTATAGATTTATCCTTTTTAGATTGCTAAATTGCTGCTGATAGCGAGCAAAGTTCCCTATAATCACAAAACATTGATAGTATACAGCAATGAGCAGCATATTCAATACTTTTGGAAGTAGAAAAATACCACTATCGTAATGACTATTAGCCTGATAACAAGCACTTTAGTTTCTAAAAATCAAGGCGATTTTGAAAATCCATCGCCTGTATTAAAAGTTGAACTTAGTAGGCTAAACGGCTTGATATTACTAGCTTTGAGAGATTCATGCTTGAGGTTAAAATAGCTCTTTCTCACACCAAGTACTACTTAGTTAGCAACGAACCAAAGCACTTTTCGGTCAACTTTTTAATTACCCGTGTCGGAGCTAGATGTAGCAGCCATACCTTGTAATCTGTATTTTCTCTATGCAAATTATAGGAAATTAATATTAGTAAAAAGTTGTAATATAGGTTGAAAAAGTAACGTTTGATACTATGTATGTTTATGCAAGGTTCTATTTTAATCGTCAAAATATTTGAAGTACTGTCAAATTATTCATCGTCCCGCGATCACAGTTCAGCCTCGGACTGGGTGCATTCGATGCGACGATAAATTCCGATAGGCCAGATAGTCGCTTTTTTAGTTGGCAAGGTCAAGCGCAGTGGGTACGCCTGCTGGCTCCTGAAACCATAGCGTTACTCCGTCTGAACACGCAACTAGCGACTACTACACTCGTGCCTTTCGAGCAATTTAGCGTTGGTGGGCAGGAGAGCGTACGGGGCTATCGCCAGGATTTCTTGCTGTCCGACAATGGCGTGTTCGCTTCAGCTGAAATACAAGTACCGATTCTCCGCGCTGGTGGTACATTGCAGTTGATCCCCTTTGCAGACTTCGGGATTGGGTGGAATTCTGGTACAGAAAATCCCGACTCGAATACTCTGGCTTCTGTAGGATTGGGGTTGCAGTGGAGAGGAGGCGATCGCTTTACTGCTCGTGTTGACTGGGGGATTCCGTTGGTAGATGTGGATTCGGACGGAAGAACTTGGCAGGAGAATAGGGTGTATTTTTCTGTGATTTATAATGCTTTATAAACTACTCTAACCTCAGCTGTCTGTAGAACCAAGTCAAACAATCACTTTTCAATAATTGTCCGTACACTTTATAGTTTACCGGACATATTAAATGATTGAATATAAATATGAGGCAATGGGATGCAAGCCCAAAGTCTCAAGAAATACTATCCCAAGGAAATTCTTATGTATATGTATACTATTCACTTTGACTATGAAACAACGTGGCGCAATCAAAGCAGCGATCGCCACTATTCAAAGTAGATTATCAAAATTGATTCAGCCCCTTAAACTTGTCTTGTTTAGTTTGCCTCAATCAAGGTGTTGAAAAATCTCTTAGGGCTGGCTCGATATATCCGTACTGCACGGATCATCAAAATTGCGCTTTGGAAAGGCAAACTTATCAAAAAAAATCGAAGAAGAATTCAGGAGCCACAATAAATCAATATAGCGGTTCTCCGTAAAACTCTAACTTTCACAATTTTTTAGCGAAGCTTCTCTTGCTTCGCTAAAACGAAAAGCGTGTTATTATTGGTGATTTAAAAAACTGCAAGCATGAAATATGCGATTTTAGTTAGGCTTGGTGGCGAAATCATTGCAGCTGAAGATGCCGATTATGAAGATTACAAGGGCTTTCTCAAATGCCCCATCTGCAAGGAACCAGTATTTTTAAGAAAGTCTCATATCAGGAATAATACACAAGTACCTTCCTCGTTTGTGCATCATAAGTCCGTTCCTGAAATTTCTATTTGTGAATTAAGAGTGGGCAAGTACACGAAACAAGATATTGAAGCGATCGCCACTACAGCTAGGAAGCAGAGATTAGATAAGTTAAGAATTTCTCTCTGGAAGTTTCTTAAATATAATTTGACCATTGACTTGAAAAGCTGGTCAAAATATACCCAGGACGCGAAAAAATTAAAACTATTGAATGAAATTATTGACTATGGAATGCAAAATTTGGATGGAAATATTAACTTTATCTTAGATAACACTTTACCAAGAGTTGAAACATTACTCAAAACCAAAGACTCAAGGATAGCAGTTTCTCCTGAAATCGAACCATTTATTAATAGTTTTTTAAAAGAGAACAAAAGTCATTGGCAGTTGCACTGCAAAATTACTAGGGAAGCTTTAGAGTTATTTTTAACCAGTAATTCTATGAAAGAAATTAGGTACAGGTTACTCTGTTGTTTATGCCACCTTACATCTTTACAATCAATGCCAGAACTGCTGGACTTAGATATGGAAACTGATGAGTGGAAGGGAAAATTTTTGGCTTATATCACACTGCAAGTTACGTTTGTTTTTCTGACTGTAAACTGGGTTAAGATTTTTTAGATACTGCCTGTCCTTAAACCCGCCCATGATTACATGGACGAGGAATGCAGGACGGAATCTTGTTCAAATCTGTTAAGGTTTTTGAGAAAACAAGCAATTCAATACTTGGTTGGTCTGTTGGCAAGCAGTAAGCTCCCGCTTCATTTGAGATGCGGTGATAAAAACTAAAGCAATTGCAAAAACTAAAATCAAAGGATTAGTTTTCGCCAAATTAAACCACCAACGCCAATCTTTGAAGTTTGGTACTTGAGGTAGTCGTAAATTCCAAAAGCTGAAATTTCCAAAGCCAATTTGCACTTTACTACCGGGAAGCCACTCTTCATCAAGATTGACGAAAACCACCTGTACACGGGGATTCTGCTCAACCATTGAAGCCGTCCTGAGGGCTGATGATTGCGCCCTTGCATCAGGTGTGAGAAAACCCATCACAACGAGTTTATGGGTATTGTTTAAGCCGTAAAGGTTGAGTTGGCCGACAGCTTGGTAAATGGTGTCGCGGTCGAGGTATTTCTTCACCTCTGCGATCGCTCCACCTTGCCAGTTGGTAACTATATCGGCCCGTCCTCCGTTAGCAGGAGCTTCTAGTTGAACTTGAAATCCGCGTTGGGTTAGGCGATCGCTCAGGTATTGCTGTAAGTCTCGTTCCTGCCAGCGATCTGGGAATCCGGCAGATTCACAAAATTTAGATGGGAGCATAAATTAGATCTGCACACCCAAATCAACAACTTCAAGAACATCTGGCAACCACCGAACGTGTTCAACAATTTTGTCGTGAGTCCTGGCTTTATCGCGGGTCACAGTTCCCCACTGCTTACCAGCTTGAGTCAGATGCCAGATGTTTTTGCGGCATTGTTTACCAGCAGAGTTGATCTTGATTTCGACTTCTTCAGTCTGCAAACCAGCAGCTTCCAAAACACGATTAACTATTTGGGGTTTAATTGGCTTGGGTAGTCCTTGCTGCTCGGCATATAATTCACCAATTGTAGTTGGGGACAAATGTCGATCGGGAGTCGCTATAATTTCCCCAATTGCTCCGACCAACTCATTTGCCATCGGAGCTATTTCTGGGTACAGCGCTTGTACACCTCGTACAACTGTGATTGTCTGTAATTCTGAACTTAACTTTGTACCAGCAAGAACCTTTTGCCCAAAGTTAACGAGTTCAT
>NZ_VJXY01000076.1 GCF_014831675.1 Komarekiella delphini-convector SJRDD-AB1
GGCAATATTGCTACTTTTACAATGACTTTACCATCAAAGCCTTATTGCTCAACCTCTATACCATGAGCGATCGCTGCCTTTATCTCTCTTAGTATTTATGTACTATACTTAGATGCGTTTACCCTGGGAGGACAGTCTAATGAGCAAAATACAACAGCATCAACAAGCCTGGGATACACTAATGTCTCTCAACAAGCGGCATTATGTTTCAACTGGTTTTTATACGTTGGGTGATGCCTATTTAATCAGTGGTAAAGACCTAAAGTACAAAAATATTATTGTCCTTGTAGAACATCGGTAGAAAACACAGATTAATCATTGGAATTATCAGTGCAAAAAATTTGAATGCCCTCAACCGACAATCACAACTAACGGTGATGATGGTAACGGGAACGTGAAACGAAAAGCCGTGTCGCTCAAAGTATACAGCTAGTTCAATCAATAGCGATCGCTACGCTTTACATCTAGATGAAAGTATTTGTCTCTTCAATAAGGATAATGAAAATGGAACTAAATTCTGTTTACGATCCCAAATTAGTTAATCAAACAAAAGTATACCAAATTGATGGAGCTTTTTATCAACATTTACATTCTTCAGGTAGTAACACTCATCCGAAATATGCGTTTAGTCATTTACCAATACCAGGGCAAAAGCAGAAATTAGACTTGGTAATGAATCGAGATAAATTAATGATTCGCTGTTCGGAAGTTGTAGGAATGACTTGCAATACTACTGCTACTAAATATTGCTTCGAACAACTTCATTGAGTCATGTCGATATACAAATCGCCTGTTGTTAAAAGACCCATCAAATTGCAAAACAAGATAATCTATCGAGTTATTCGAGACATACAGCATATCAAAAAAAATTCGGATTTGGGAAGATCCAAAATCAACAAACAATCCCGCATGGTTCGTAAAGAAGGGATTTATTGAGTGATTGTGTAACTTAACTGTGATTTCAAACAGCGTAGTCTCTTGTCTCAAAGTATAAGAGAGCTACGCTTTTTCGACGTGAAAATATAAGGGGACAATTAAAATGGCAACAACAGACTTAGTTACTTACTACGGTCAAACCAACGTATTGATAAATTGGTTGAGAAATATGGAGCTTATTTAGAGCAACTGAATAGAGAGACTATACTCTTACTTCGCGTAACTTTATCAATTTATGTATTTATGCAGGAGGAACAAATCCCTGGTAAATATTCATTGAAGACAGCATTAGAAGATGCGCTGTGTGAGTTGGTAATTTACGATAGCATACCACAAGATTTATATGATACTTGCTCTCAATTAGAGGGGCTAACTGTAGATGAAGCTGAAACATTACTAGAAGCATTGCACCATCTTATCTGATGCTGCAATGCTGCGCTTGTGAATTAATAGTTTATTGCAGGTAAGCATTTGGCTTTCAAATGTTTACCTACTATCCAACAAATAAAAAAGATGAAACAACCCTGTAAAGATTGTCTATTCCAAAAATCTGTAGCTTATATGCTTTCGCCTGAAAAAGTGCATGATATTCTACACGGAATCACTCACGATAAAGCCTTTTATTGCCACCAAACAGTGGATTACTCCGAGTCTAACGAAGGTCGAGTTACTGCTGAATCGAAACTGTGCTTTGGTACAGTTCTGTTTTTAGAAAATGCTGTTAGGAGCGGTTGTCGTTCAAATGTAATGTTTCGATTAGGGTTGATGCGTAAAGAATTCCTACCAAAAAAGGATTATCCAGTATTGAATAGCCGTTTGTTCTTTGAGTACTAGCTATCTTATACACTGGATAACAATTTAACAAGTAAGAGAGTTTATTTCAAAGATTAAATAACACAGGATTTGATGTAAATATTTCTACTTTTTCCAAAGCGAATTCTCACCGTAGCCAAAAAACCTTTCAAGAAATTTATCAGAAATTGAATGAAGTAGTACAGAAGAAAACTCACAGAAAGTTACACGATAAACACGCTATTTGTCCCATTGATTCAACAATTATTACTTTGACCAGTAAATTGTTATGGATTTTGGATTATCATCAAGTGAAACTTTTCAGTTTTCTAAATCTAGCTACCGGAAGTCTAGAAGATAAATTTATCAACTTTGGGTATAACCATGATTATAAATTCAACTCACAAATTATGTCTAGTCTACAAAATAATGCTGTTAGGGTAATGTATAGAGGCTTTGCGGGATTAAAGTTTATCCAAGAATTGGTACAAGATCACAAAGACTTTATTTTGCGGATTAAAAACAATTGGAAACTAGAAGTTGAGGATGCGACTGGATTAATCAAAGTTGTGCATCTGATGATGCCCAAGCTTATATAGTGATTAATTTTTGTGATTTATAAACAATAACTGAGTTTCGCCTATTAACTAATTTACCTTCATCGGAAGATGCAGCCGTTAGTGATGATAAAATTAGGGATATTTATCGATTACGTTAGGGAGTTCAACTATTGTGGAAGTTTTTAGAAATGCACTTTAAACTTGACAAATTAATTACCAAAAATGTCAATAGTATACCAGATAAATTTACGTTAGTTTGATAGCTTATCTGATTTTACAGCTTTTATCTATTCCCGCACAATTGGGACATACACTCTTAGATAAATCCCGCTATTTACAATCTTGTATGTGTCAGAAAACCAGTTATGTTCATTGGTTTGAACAGATCATGTTTTATTAACTAATTTAGGCTTTTTAAAGTTAGTATGACTAATTATGTAAAGTTTTGTATCAATACCAACATTTTTGATTGAAAAATTATTGATTCTTTAGTATTATAGTTAATTTTAAAAGCAAGCTTAAAAGCATAAATATCGCTCAAATGCTGAGAAATTTAATAATAATGACCACTCTCATTGCCCAGCAAAAGTTTAAATCTTTTTGATGGACTAATTTAGTATACTAAGTAATGAAAATCCGTGTAAGAAATACTAAAAATTTAATAATAAATGTCCGAAAAATTAAATGTAAATACCCCTAAGCACATCGGATTAGGTAGAAATTAAATTAACTAATATCTAAATTTTGGATAAATATCAATTTGCTAAAATTGAAAAATTAAGTTAAAACTTAAAAATAATAGATATCCTATTTAAGTCTAATTGAAGTACATGTTTCATTGGTATAGATTATGAAATTCAAGCAAGATTTTTTGCTTGTCTTTAATGATTTAAACTGTTGTATCTATGTATTCAGTTAGTCTTTGGACATCAACTCATCTGCCAATTCGACATTTTATGTTGATAAATGATGCCAATTTTCTAAAAGAGGGCAATAGATTTCAAGCTAGAAACCTAGAAAAATCTGAGCCCTCTTAATTTTGCGGCAAGTAGACAGTGTTGGTTTCCGTCCTGCCTAACTGTCCAAAACAAATTATGAATTGGTACTACCAACATAAAAGCAACAATGAAAATATCCATCCCCAACTAACATGAAGAACATTGTAACTTTGTGTAAAACTCTATTAGTTAGCACAGGACTGTGTTTATTGTCGATTCCTGGTACTTATGCAGTCGTTTCAGCACAGCCAGCGCGTTTGTTGTCTGCAATGACAACCTACAATGAAGTAAGTGCTTGGGAAGCAACTTATTATTTCACCTTAACAGTACCAGCATCCGCTACTGATTCACTGCAACAAGTGGCTTTGACTCAAATACAAGGTTTAGAAGCGATTCGCTTCAATTCTCAAGAAAGTTTCGCCTTTGAAGGAAAAGGTGAGACTGCTGACAAGTTGGCCCGTAGAGGACAAAAATTAGGAATCACGCTAGCGGACAGCAAAAATCAACCACGAACTGTCATTGTTAGCTTTGCTCAACCAGTTGCACCCGGCAAAACAATCATTATCGGCTTGAAACCGTTTCGTAATCCCATGTACGACGGTGTGTACCAATTTCAGGTGCAGACTCTATCTACAGGCAAGTCAACATATAATCCAATCATTGGGACTGCTCGCTTACAATTCTATGGTGTTGATGCTCATGAATGATTAAGAAGATTTTGAATCATGGAAGTGTATTTTTGTTGGCCCCGGTTCGGGGCTATTTTCTTTTGGTAACTCCCAGATATCTCGTTTTTGCTGTTGTTCATCGGCTGATAACTGAAGATGAGTTGGTAGTTGGGGCTGTTGCCCAAATAACCAAGGTACTCCATCTAATAACTCTCTTTCAATTTGTCCATTAAACATCTGCTCACCGTTGATAGGCGTAAGCTGTGACTATTAATTGCTCGTAATTAGGTTGTAATTTTTAGTGCTGATTTCCCTAAAGACAAACAAATTGCATCATTTTGCGGTGTATGAATGCGACTGCAAAGTACATCTCGATAATGTCTTTCCAGAGGATTTTTCTTGGATAAACCAGGATTGCCAATCAGTTCGAATCCAATTTCCACAGCGCGAATGGCATTATTTGTAGCTAAATATTTCACTGTTTGCGCTTGTAAACCAACTTTGGCGTCATACTCACCTCGATCAATGTCGTCTGCCAGACTGTAAATGAGTCGCTGATTGGCGTACAGTAATGCTTCGATTTCACCAACGGCTGTTTGAAATCGGGGTAGGGTTGCTAAACTTGCACCTAAATTAGTAGGCTGACGCTCATTCAAATACTTAACTAACCAATCTCGCGCTGCTGTGGCTACTCCTTGATACAATGCACTCAACCACAAACTACCACCTGCTAATTTTAGAGGGTCTGATGCTAAAAAAGTGTTCAGAGGATGCACATCCAAAGCGTATTCTTGAGGAATCAAGACATCTTCTAAAATTAGGTCATGGCTACCAGTAGCTCGCATCCCTAAATGATCCCAAGTTTCCACAATCCTCACACCAGAAAGGTCGCGCGGGACAAGAAAACTACCTACTCGTGGTTCCTCTTCATCTATTCGCGCCCAAACGACGAAATAACTTAACATAGGGCTGCCGGTGGTGTATTGTTTGTGACCGGTTATCAGCCAGCCAGTATCTATTTGTTTGGCAATTGTAGCTGGTAATCCCCCTCTGGCGGGTGTACCTAATTCTGGTTCCACACGGGCAGCATTGAGTAAAGCAATACCTGTGACTGACTCCCGACACAGCTGCTCATAAACTGCGGGATGCCAACGACGAGTCCGGGCTGCATTACTATGTTGTAAGTAGTGCATTGTCAACACCAACGCTGTAGAAGCATCACCACTGGCTATCTTTTCAATTACTCGACAGACAGTAGCGTAGCCTGCATCTTGGCCACCAAATTCTCTGGGAACTGTGAGACTTAACAATTCTGCTTGGTGGAGAGCCTGAAAATTCTCAAAAGGAAAAGAACTGTCGCGATCGTGGACAGCCGCGCGAGTGGCAAAATCAGCCGCTAGCGACTCGACAAGCTCAAACAAATCAATAGAAGATGCTGCTGTATTAGCTTCTAAAACAGGTGATTGTGACATTTGACTCTCAATTTCTATCTTCTGGAGACAGCGCTAATTGCATTTGGCGATATCTTCATTAAAACTACTGTCCCATAGTTGCTTGACATCAACTTGTGAGGGAATCACACCTGCTTGGAAAAAAGTATCAGCAACTTGTTGTTGAGATGCGATCGCCTGATCAGAAACAGGAAGTAATTCTGAAGGACGCTGTTGTTCTCCTTCTATGGCATCCTGATAAACGATCGCTTCCTCAACTTTGATATTATCGGCATAACTCTTTGCCCAATCCTTAAGATAAGATTCCCGCCATGTTTGAGTTTTTTGTAACCGACAGAGAAAATCAGCGATCGCTCCTTTCTTTTGGGGATCTGCAATTGCTTTGGGAGCAGCGATAATCACAAAGTTACCACTCAAAATATCTTTTGCTGACTTCAGTACAGTCACAGGATTCGTAGACCTAACCTCTGAACAAGCCGTCAACAAAACCAACAAACACCCCAAAGGAAAAACAGACTTCAAACCTTGCATCTCTGTGTGCGATTTTGCGTAAGACTTTCACAATTGATTCAGCAAGGCCAAAAAACCTACTTCAGCAAATCTGGTTCTTCCTCGACAATCCTTTCATAGAGTGGCTGAAAGCTAAACCAACCCCCAGAATCAGTTCCCACCTGACTGTGTGTTAACGTTGCAATTTCATGGTCAATAGGAACAGGTTTACCTGCTGCTTCTGCTAAAAGTTGCGCTTGAGCTGAACGTTCAAAAGTAATGTACCACCAAGCAGCTGCGTCTACTGTTGGCCCCGCAGTCAAAAAGCCATGATTGCGGAGAATAACAGCTTTTTTATCCCCCAAAACCTCAGCAATTCTTCTTCCTTCAGAAGGAGCTAAAACAACACCTCTATAATCATCAAATAGATCGTGGTCTTGATAAAAGATACAAGCATCTTGAGTTAACGGATCAAGTAGACGACCTAGACTTGACCAAGATTTACCATAAAGAGAATGAGCGTGAGCCGCCGCAACTATATCAGGACGCGCCTCATGAATCTGGGAATGAATCGCAAAAGCTGCCCGATTTACTGGTGCATTACCCTTGACAACTTCCCCGTGACTATCCACCAAAATCAGGTCAGAAACACGGATCTGACCGAAGTATTTCCCAAAAGGATTTACCCAAAAATGGTCGGTAAATTCTGGGTCACGGGCTGTAATATGTCCTGCTGTTCCTTCACTGAAGCCAAAACGGCCAAATAAGCGAAAAGCCGCAGCTAAGTGTTGTTTACGGTAAAGGCGTTCATCTTCGACTCGTTCAAAGACTGGCGGTTGCGGTCTATCGAATTTTGGCATGAGTTTACTAATTCGTAATTAAGGAGCATTGGAGTACCCAGAGCAAAAAGACTGGATACTTTGTTGTTCTGGATTATACTTATTTCTTAAAATGCTGCCAGTATCATTTCCCATAACATGAATTGAGATGGATGGCGTAAATACCGTAGTGGCTTTCACAGAGTGAATATCCCCATCAGGAGGTAATAAACGGTAAATATCACCGCGTTTTACTTGATACAAGCCAACAATCTCTAACTGAGCAAATCCTTCTAATTCACCGTTATCTAGGCGACGGTACACAGTTTCTTCTTGTTTGCCTTGATACAAGCCGACAAGTCCCCAAGATAAATGGTCATGAATAGGGGTAATGGAATTAGGAGGAATCACTAAACTAAAAATAGTTAGCTCTTGAGAACGATACAGCAACCATTGTCCGATACCACCACCCAAACCACTTTCAGGATTTGGTTGAGCAAAATGTTCTGGTAGCCAATCCCGTTTCTGGAGTAGGGCGGCAAAATAAGGTTCAAGGATATTGAGGGTTTCTGTGTGATTACGGTTTGTGCTAGCAATAATTTCTTTGGCAGTAGTTACAAACTCAGATAATTCAGGACTATCAACAAACCATTGGTCTGTTTCTGGGGGTTCGAGAGCAGTTGTGTGAGGCATAGGATTTTAGATTTTAAATTTTGGTCAGATCCCCGACTTCTTCAAGAAGTCGGGGATCTCGCAGGATAGACAACTAGGCAACGGTGAGTGTTTGTTGTTCTCTTCGCTGTACTTCTTTTTTTACCAACAGAATCACATCTCGACCATAAGCGATGTCTGACGACAAGCCGCTTCGCGTCTACGCATCTTCCACCGGGTCAAAACCGCGAATCAAAAGTGTTGTCACTCCAGCATCGTAATAATCAAATAACGATTCTGCTACTTGTTCTGGAGTCCCCACCAAAGCTGTAGTATTACCATAGGCTCCTGTTGCAGCTGCGATCGGTGTCCACAGACGCTTATCATAAATTTCACTGTCTTGGGCAAAATCCAGCAACCGCCTTGAACCAACAGCTTGCGGTCTGGCTGAAGCACCAGATGGAAGTTGAATCCCGGCTTTGGCAAGGTTTTCTTTCACCCGCGAGAGAATATATCGCGCTTTTTCCCATGCTTTCTCTTCCGTATTCGCTAAAATCGGACGCAAAGACACACTAAACCCAAAAGACTTTTCTGATGGTGCAGCAGCTTTAACTTCAGCGATGCGTTGTTTAATTGCTGCGATCGGTTCTCCCCAAAAAGCATACACACTACTATGTTTTGCCCCGACACCTACGGCTGCACCGGAAGCACCACCGAAATATATGGGAAGATGGGGTTTCTGTAATGGTTTTACCTCAGAAAATGCTTGCTTGACTTGATAAAACTCACCTTCATAATCAAAAGGTGTTTCACTTGTCCACACTCGCCGCACAATATCCAGATATTCATCAGTACGCCGATAGCGGCTATCGTGATCAAGCCAGTCACCATCTCGTTTTTGCTCAGCATCACTACCACCAGTAATGATATGCACAGCAGCATCTATGTGCCCTTTGCGGTTCGTTAAAGGCAGATAAACTTACTACTTACTCGCACTATTCAAAGGACAAACCGCAGCTGCAATATTTACCCAAAGTTGTTAGTAACAAGCTACCGATTTTTTGTGATCTGGACTGTGAGAGAGGAATCATCAGAGTAATCCAAATGAATTAATAACCTGCTGTTTGATCTACGATGTTACGCAGAGGTTTACCTTGGCGATAGCGGGTAAGATTGTCTAAAAATAGAGCAAGCGATCGCTCCTTAACTCTGGGAGAATTACCAGAACAGTGCGGCGTAATAAAAACGTTGGGCAAATACCACAATGGACTTTCTGCTGGTAGTGGTTCTGTAAACACTGTGTCTAAAGCAGCCCCGGCAATTTCACCATCCTGTAATGCTTTGACTAGTGTAAATTCATCTACAATTGCACCACGAGCAATATTAATTAAATAAGCACTCTTACGCATCAGATGCAGTACTTCAGCATCAATCATGCCTTTAGTATCCCAGGTCAAAGGCGTGGCAATCACAACATAGTCGGCTTCACCCAAAAGTGCTTTCCATTCATCTGCACCCACTACTTTGTCAAAGTTAGGTAGTGGTTGCGGGTGACGACGACTCCCAAAAATCCGCATCCCAAAAGCTTTAGCACGGGACGCAATTTCTTGTCCAATTCCACCTGCACCGATAATTAATAAGGTTTTATCTAGCAATTCTTGAATTAGCAGACCTTTTTGCCAACGATGTTGAGTCTGTTGTTGGTGTAATTTGGGTAGTTGTTTGGCATGGGATAGCATATAAGCAATGACGAATTCAGCAATAGGAATCGCGTGAACTCCCGCACCGTTAGTCAAAATGAGGTTGCGTTCTACATATTTGGGTGTAAGGATGTGATTTACACCCGCATTTGGTGCATGATGCCAACGCAATTGTGGCGCAGATTCTAAAACTCGATGCAATGTTGTTGGTTTGAGGAAAAACCAGCTAAAGTAAACCTCGGCATCTGTAGCATCACCATCCAAGTTACCTTCGCTGTCCACACGCACAACTACTACCTCATCAGGTAGATGAGCCTCTAGTTCTGTGGCTACGTCTGTTGGTAGAATAATTTTCAAAGCTGACAACTCCCTTGACGTCGCTTTGTCATAAATTTTCAGTAGTGCATCTAAGCATTTCGTTGCAGATATTATTCCAGTCTGTCATGCCTTTTGAATTAGAGATAGGAAATTAGAAAGATACAATATCCCTATTCCTCCTGTTTGTATTCACAATTAAGCTTTGTTGATAAATAAAAAAGCAGGTGCGGCGATCGCCTAGATTTAAAAATTCTATCCATGACATTCTCGCACCCGCCTCAACTGCCATAAGAGGTATCCATCCCCATCTAACACATTGCAACTTAGTGCTTGACTCAAAAAAGCAAAGCTTTCAGTAGCAATGATGACTACGTGCAATAAACTACTCCTCACCGCAGACGATGTCTGTCTGGCTAAACTTTTCGCTGTCTTGAAAAGTTTTGCGCCGGGAAACCCGGACGCGCAAACTTTTCGCTACGAGGGGGTACGCTTACGCACTCCAATATTTACTACTATTTATCTATCAAGTTGCCGTAGTTTATATACAGAAAAGCTTCGCACACTTTTTTTGGAAAATCAAGGGCTATCTTAATAAAAGTTAAAATTGATGAAACAAAATTGTTAAGTAATAGTAAAAACTCACCGAGCGACAAAAATCTCACTTGAGAAAATCGAACAAAAAAACTTAAAACTACGGCAACTTTGGTAAGGTACTTCAATTGTGCGGATTTACTGTGATTAGAATCTAAAAAAAGATAGCATACCAGATTATTCTGAGAGCAGCAATTAAATTTTTAGATTTAATTTGTAACACTAAACACATATTTACTAAAGTTTTGATTAGATGCTACTATCTTAATAAAGAACATAGTACGATAACTTGACCGTTTTACCGTAGTTTGTGATAAAACATAAATTAGCCGATTTATCATCATTACTTGCTTTAAAAATACTGTCAATCGAACAAGTTAGTATTTCACTCAAAAAAGAGGTAAAACTTAATGTTCAAATTTGGATTAAAGCGCATCATAGTCTATTGGCAAAAATGGGTTATTTTCAGATTTGCCAATCGAAAGCGATTATTATCTATTGTCCCTAAAAAATTTACTATGGCATTCATTACTGGCTTATGCGTCAGCTTGCTATTTGCTGCTTGTACAGCAAATAATCCAAGTAATACTACAACTGTATCTGCTAATAATTCCAATCAAACCAAAGCATCATTAGTCAGAATAGGCTATCAAAAATCAGCAATTCTCCTAAAAAGTAAAGAGCTTTTAGAAAAGCGACTACAACCTGAAGGTGTATCTGTTGAATGGATTGAATTTCCGGCTGGGCCACAACTTTTAGAAGCTATGAATGTTGGCAGTATTGACTTAGGACATACTGGAGAATCACCACCAATTTTTGCCCAAGCAGCCGGTGCTGCAATCACATATATCGCCGGAATTGCACCCAGTCCTGCGAGTTCAGCAATTCTTGTTCCCAAAAATTCTGCTATTAAAACCGTCAATGATCTCAAAGGGAAAAAAATTGCTTTTCAAAAAGGCTCTAGCGCCCATTATATGCTCGTGCAAGTTTTAGAAAAATCTGGTTTAAAGTATAGTGATATTCAACCTATATATTTACCGCCGGCCGATGCTCGGGCTGCCTTTGTCAAGGGTAGTGTTGATGCTTGGTCAATTTGGGATCCATTTTACGCAGCAGCAGAAAAATCCGCCGATTCTCGTGTATTAATTGATGGCACAGGAATTAATAGACAAGGAGGTTATTACCTTGCTAGTAAAAACTTTGCTAACCAGCAATCAGAAACTATTAAAGCAATCCTGGAAGAAATTCAAAATCTTGAACAATGGTCAGACCAAAATCGCAATGAAGTTGCAGCTACTCTCTCTCCTATCTTAGGCATTGATTTAGAAACAATGCAAAAAAGTACTAATAGAAAAAAGTTTGGCATTACACCAGTTACTCAAGACTTAATTTCTCTCCAGCAGCAAGTTGCCGATAAATTTTATGAATTGAAATTGATTCCCAAACAAATTAATGTAAAAGAAGCGATGCTTACGCCTGAGCAATACGCTGCTTTTTCACCTAAAACTAAGTAATTCGTAATGGGCTACGCCCCGCTACGCTCTAAGCGTAGCTATGCCGCAGGCTTTACGTAATTCGTAATTATGACCAATCTTAATGAGTTATTAAATCGTCGTTATGGTGTAGACGCATTCAATGCAGATATTCCTTGGAATGAGACAATATCTAATTTGCTGTCTCACCGTTCAATCCGCGCTTATCTGAGCGATCGCCTACCATCAAACACTCTCGAAACCTTGGTAACAGCAGCACAATCTGCATCGACTTCCTCAAATCTCCAAACGTGGAGTGTAGTTGCAGTAGAAGATACACAACGTAAGGAGAAGTTATCGGAGTTGGCGAATAATCAAGCGCATATTCGCCAGTGTCCTTTATTTCTGGTGTGGTTAGCAGATTTGGCGAGATTAGCATACGTCGCTGAAAATCAAGAATTACCCCACGAAGGTTTAGATTATCTGGAAATGTTTCTGATGGCAGCTATAGATGCAGCATTAGCAGCGCAAAATGCTGTTGTAGCTGCTGAATCTCTGGGTTTAGGAACAGTTTATATTGGTGCATTGCGTAACCGTCCAGAAGCAGTAGCAGAGGTTTTGAATTTACCACCTCATGTGTTTGCCGTTTTTGGGTTGTGCGTTGGTTACGCCGATTCATCCGTAAATGTGGAAGTTAAACCGCGTTTACCCCAAGCAGCTGTATTGCATCGGGAGACTTACCAATTAGAGAAACAAGACAAGGATATCGTTGTTTACAACCAAATCATGAAAGCATTCTACAGTTCTCAAAAGATGAATGTTGCCGGTGATTGGTCAGAACACTCAGCTAAACGAGTAGCATTTGCTGAATCTTTATCGGGACGCGATCGCTTGCGGGAAGCTTTGAAAAATTTGGGTTTTGAGTTGCGTTAGAAAAGTGTTGGGTGCTGAATGAAATTTTAAATGCGGAGAGGCGCTGAGGTTTCATTCAGGTTTAGGCTGTTTGCAGTTGGAGGTTTTTTTGGAATAGTTCTAAGACTTGTTGCCAAGCATCGGCGGCAGCTTCGGGATTGTAGCTGGCGCGATGGTTGCAGAAAAAGCCATGCCCTGCGCCCTCATAGCGGAAGATTTTATGAGGAATTTGATGTTTCTTCAATTCGGCTTCTATTTGTTCTGTGTGTTCTAGCGGGATGCCTTGATCTTCGCTGCCAAAGAAGGCGTAAATGGGGGCTTTAATCTTAGAAGTCAAGGTGATAGTTGGTTCACCACCACCGGGTGTAGAGTTGGTAATTCCGCCACCGTAGAAGGAAGCTGTAACTTTAATGTCTGGCAAAGTGGCTGCTAAGTAGACAACATGACCACCAAAGCAGAAACCAATCAAGCCGATTGCATCTTTTTGGACATTTGACAGAGTTCTCAAATAGATAATCGCAGCTTGAATATCGCTCAATATTTCCTCTGCTGTAGTCTGCTCTTTATAGCTTCTACCACGCTGGATATCTTCTGGGGTATATTTAGCCTCGAAACCGGGAGCAGTACGTTGATAAAGTGCGGGAGCGTAGGCGCAGCCCGTCGTAGACATCGCTACATATCCTTCCTTGGCGAACTTTTCGGCAACTTCTCGAATATGAATATTTACTCCAAAGATTTCCTGAATCACAATCACGGCGGGGAATTTTCCCTCTTTCGCAGGTTCAGCTAAGTAAGCATCAATTTGCAAATTACTGTTTGGGACTTTAACTTGAGTTGTGCGAATTTCTGTGCTTGTCATTTTGTTGATGGTGGATTGTTCTTGATCTCTATCAATACTACGGTATATCAATCTAATTACCGTATTTTACATAAAGCATCATTCCACAATTAAGTAATAAAGGCAAGTGAGATTACTAAGATCCCAGGTAGGGATTAGGACAATTCTGATGGTATTTTTGCTAAAATACGATAAACTTATCGATTTAGTGTACTAAAATGACAAACTCTAAAAAGATTAGCGATGATCTAAGTGCATCTGGACAACTAACCCCAGAACAATTACAACAAGCAGCAGATGAGGGTTTCAAGTCGGTAATTAATTTGCGATCGCCCGATGAGCAGGGTTTTTTGAGCGACGAACAGCAACAAGCAGAAGCGGCTGGACTACAATACGCTAACGTCCCCTTAAAACCTACAGAACCAAATCAAGAGTTAACGAAAGCAGCACTAGAAGAAATTGCAGATTTACCCAAGCCGATATTAATTCACTGTGCTGCTGGTGCTAGAGCATCGGGAATAGCCTTGATTGCCAATGCGATTCAAGAAGGTCTGACTTATGAGCAAATTCAGCAAAAAGCCGCCGATTTAGGAATTAATTTAGAGCAGCCACATCTCAAGCAATTCCTGCTAGAAAGATATATCGAAAAGCAGGCAGGAAAAAGTTAGTTATCAAATTTAAAGAAAACTTTTAAGCTTCAATCATCGTCATCAGTAATGGTTGAACACTCAGCATTACCCTGTTTGCTCTCACCGACGAGAACTTCAAATAAGCGGTTGAGCCGTTTTACCTGACTTAGAGTAATAAGGGTCAGTAATCCCCCTATTAATCCCATTTGCCATAAACCACAGCCGATAGCTGCTCCTAATCCCGCCGCAGTCCGTACAATTCATTAACTCCAGTGCTTGAATGCAAGATAAACAAGCACTGACGTTGCAATAAGCATAAAAAATGGAGGAGATCAGAGTGTGGCTGAATGGAATCGCTCATATTCAGGTGACATCACCCCCTGAAGTAGAAAATGCAATGCTGTTTTTTTACAGCCAAATTTTGGAACTCACTGAAATTAGTAAACCAGAGGTTCTTCAAGCTAATGGAGGCGCATGGTATGTGCTGGGGGATATTCAAATCCACGTAGGTATAGAGAAGCCGGCTAATAACGAAGTATCTAGACGGCATATATGTTTCCGAGTCCACAACTTAGAAGCTTTTGCCAAACATCTGCAAGTTCATGGGGTAGAAATTATTAGCGTAGGCGCAGCCCGCCGTAGGCATCGCGTACCGCCCAGCGTAGCTGATCGCCTCCAGCCGGGATACAACCGCTTTTTTATCCGCGATCCTGGTGGAAATCGCATAGAAATAGCAGAATTTGTCCACCACAAACCAGAATCTTGACTTTACCATAAAATATGGGAAGCTAATAATTAGAAAATCTAAATATTAAAAGTGCATCCAACTCGTGACCAGACTGACGGGAAACACTGATTTGTCAGCTCAAGGGCATGGCAATGTCATGCCCCTACGAGAAATCTATGTGTATCAAGCAAGGTTTTCGTGAGATGGTATGACACGTTACTTCGGTAAAGCGATCGCTATATCGGCTTAACCCTGATTTGTGGACGACTTTATGTACGGGTAACAATAAAATAAGTTTCCAACATTGAAGAAGGGTTAGCTCTACTAAAAAATGTCTTCGAGCAAACGGAAATTAAACGAGAGCAACACTAAGTCTGCAAAACACGATCCTTTTGCAGCGTTGAGGTTTCGAGATTATCGCCTATTTACTATCGGACGTGTACTCCTGTTCATCGGGTCACAAATGCAGACTGTGGCCATTGGCTGGGAACTCTATGAGCGCACGGATTCAGCTTTAGCATTAGGTGGTGTTGGGTTAGCACAAGTCTTGCCAATGATTGCCCTCACCTTGATTGCTGGAGATATAGCCGATCGCCGTGATCGCAAACTAACAATGTTACTGTCAGTGCTATTGTTAGCCTTATGTTCGTTAGCTTTGGCTGTACTTTCTTGGACTCAAGGAGCAGTGATCTTGATGTACGCCTGCTTGGTATTCACAGGTATTGCCAGGGCGTTCTTGAAACCTGCCAGTGATGCCTTGATGTGGCAATTGATACCTGTCAGTGCCTTTACGAATGCAGCTACTTGGAATAGTAGTAGTTTTCAGTTAGCCTCAGTTATCGGCCCAGCCTTGGGAGGATTTGGTATTGCCTTCTTGAGAGGTGCGACAGGGGTATATCTACTGGCTGCGATCGCAGGTTTGCTGTGTTTTATCTTAACGGTGGCAATATCAAAACAAGAAACCATTCGTTCCACAGAACCAATCTCACTCAAAGCACTCTGGGCCGGGGCTAAGTTTGTCTGGCAAAATCAATTGATTTTAGCAGCTATTACCTTAGATATGTTTGCGGTGTTGTTGGGAGGAGCGATCGCCCTACTGCCCATCTTCGCCAAAGATATTTTGCAGGTAGGGCCATTAGAATTAGGCTACCTACAAGCAGCCCCTTCCATTGGTGCTTTATTTATGGCGGTTGTACTGGCATATCTACCACCTTTACGCAAGGCTGGGCCAGCATTACTCTGGTCAGTAGTTGGCTTTGGTGTTGTCACAATTATCTTTGGGCTATCTCGTTGGTTTTGGCTGTCACTATTGATGCTAATACTAGGTGGCGCACTAGATACTATTAGCGTTGTGATTCGCCACACCTTAGTGCAAATTAGAACTCCAGATCATTTACGCGGTCGGGTTGCTGCTATTAATAGCGTATTTATTAGTGCTTCTAACGAGTTAGGAGGCTTTGAATCAGGCTTAACGGCTGCTTTATTTGGCCCAGTGGTCTCTGTAGTTGGTGGTGGAATTGGCACGATTGCAGTCGTAATTGCTGTAGCTGCAATTTGGCCGGGTATTGCCAAGTTAGGAGCGTTACAAGAATATGAGGGTAGATAAATCAAAATTACGCCTGTGCAAAACTGAAGAAGCTGACCTTAATTACATTCTGGCTGCTGAAACCGATGATGAAAATCGCCAATATGTAATTCCTTGGTCACGCGAAAAACATTTCCAAGCAATGGTAAACCCTGACATCGCTCATCTGATTGTTAAAAACGAAACAAGAATTGGTTACGTTATTTTGGCGGGGTTACTAAATCCCAACCACACCATTGAATTTCGTCGAATCGTGATTACCGAAAAAGCAAAAGGTTATGGCAAAGCAATAGTTGAAATAGTTAAACAGTTAGCATTTGAGACTTACAATGCTCATAGATTATGGTTAGATGTAAAAGTACAAAACAAACTTGCTCAAGCTGTCTATAAAAAAGCAGGTTTTGTGGAAGAAGGGACACTCCGTGAATGTTTGAAAGTCGAGGGTAGATATGATTCTCTAATTATTATGTCTATGTTGCAGCAAGAGTATGAGAAGAATTGCTTGAATTAGCCTGAAGATGAAAATAAAATTGGTGATGTTTGACATTGACGGCACTCTTACTGAGTCGAATAACCTCGACGATGAATCATATTTACAGGCATTGCATGAAGTATTCGGCTTTTCAGAAGTATCAAGTGATTGGACATCATACACTCATGTAACAGATGCTTGTATTTTAAAAGAAGTTTGTCAAAGTAAACTTGGTCGCGTTCCTTCAGCTAAAAAATTTAAGGCATTTCAAAAGCGTTTTCTAGAATTACTCATTGATGGTGCAGAAGCAGGCAAAGGAGTAAAGCCGATATCAGGCTCATCATATATGTTGAATAAGCTACTTGCATCTCCCTATTATCAAATAGCTTATGCTGGAGGAGGTTGGGCAACATCAGCGATATTCAAGCTAAAATCCGCTCGTCTTCCCATTGATCACATTCCTTATGCTTTCTCGGATGATGACGATTCGCGTGAGGGAATAATGGCAATTGCACGTTCTAGAGCCGAAACATATTATGGTCAGCTTTTTTCTGACGTTGTTTATATTGGTGATGGAGTTTGGGATATTCGTTCAGCTAAAAAGTTAGGATATTCATTTATTGGTATTGCCTCCGATGATGAAGCTAAAGCATTATTCAAGGAGGGGGCGACTGATGTTTTTCCAAACTACGATAACTACGAGAGTTTTTTGGTAGCGTTATCAAAAAGCTAGCTTAAAACCCTTGAAAATGTGGTATTCAGCAAAGTTCAAGCAAGGAAAGTTCAAATATCATTGCTGACTGATGAGAGAAGCTGATGTAATCGCTGCATATACGTCGGCTTACCACTTGTTTTAAAAGTGATATCTCTAACTTAAATTCAGAGGCTAAAATTTTAACAACTTCGCTGCGGTTGCTTTCAGTCCATTGTCCTAGCTCGTCTATTTCATCTTTGTCATCGTCTATTTTTGGCTAATTGTTGAAGGAGTAATGGCGGCATATTGTTCAGGTGTCAGCACAGCTGCTTGAATATTTACAGGTTTAGGGAGCAAACCATTCTTATAGAAATAATCAGCTACTCTTTGTTGGTCTTTAATTAATTCTGGAGAAATAGCTCTTAATCCATAACTACGACGACTTAGCACTAAGTCCATCACTTCTGGATCTAGTTTTTGATGAGGCATAATTAATTTTGCTGTCTCTTTAGGATTAGCCTCTGCCCAGCGTTGAATTTTATCAATCTCCTCAATCACAATCCGCAGCAGTTCTGGATTATCAATAGCAAACTGTCTTCCACCGATATAGTATCCACCGGGAGTGTCAAGCCCTTGAGCAGTTTTAATAATCCGCACCTTACCCAATTTTTCAGCTCTGGCTAAATGAGGATCGCCACTTACCCAAACAGGAATCTTGCCTTCTAGAAATGCGCTACTAGCTTCTACATTAGGTATACTTAGAACTTGAATATCTTCTGGTTTCAAACCTACGTTTTCTAACTCTCTGATAATGAAATAGTGAGAGGCAGAAGCTTTTTGGAAGACTACTTTTTGTCCCTTAATATCTTTGACGCTCTTAATAGGAGAATCTGGGGGAACAGCTATAGCACTTGCTCTACCACTTTTTTCTGTGCGCCGTGAACCAACCACATAAACAATATCAGCGCCAGCAGCTTGGGCAAAGATGGGAGGAGTTTCTCCCACAGAACCTAAATCGATTTTGCCCACATTCATAGCTTCCATTAGCTGGGGCCCTTGAGCAAATTGCGCCCATTCCACCTTGATACCCAAGGGTTCTAGACGTTTTTCTAATACTCCTGTAACTCGAACTAAATCACCAGCTTGTTGGTAGCCCATCCGCAACACTTTTGTTTTGATGCCTGTAGTAGTACTACTGGTGTTGCTGCTGGATGCAATATTAGTATTAGATGAAGTTTCTGTTGTCTGATTTTGATTGCAACTACCTAGAGCAAATGCCATAGATAGTCCCAGCACACCTGGTGTCATAACTCGGATAAATCGACGACGATTAAAATTCGGAATCATAGTCTATTAGGTTTTACTTGACAATAATCTTGAAACTGCTTCATTTGTAGAGTATTGAAGCAAAGTTGAATACTATCGCTGACTAATAAGAGAGGCTGGTGTAATCGCCGCATATTATTCAGGAGTCAGCAAGGTTTTTTGAATATCGAGAGGTTTAGGTAACAAGCCATTTTTGTAAAAATAATCGATGACTCGTTGTTGTTCCTTGATGCGTCCAGCATCCATTGGACTTAATTGAAAGGTGCGACGACGAACCACTGTTTCTTGGATATCCAGAGCAAGTTTAGTTTCAGGTGCAAGCAGTTTTGCTGTCTCTTGAGGATTTTCTTCTGCTCACTTACCAATCTTGTGCATGAGCAAACTTTTCAAGACGAATTTTGAATTGTTAACCTGTGGTGTGCAGTTCGGATACATTCTGATTGTTGGCTTCTACAGGTAAGAATCCACCTGCCTGCATTTTCCATAATCTGTAGTAAGCACCATGACGTGCCAGTAATTTGGCGTGGCTACCATCTTCGACAATGCGACCTTGGTCAAACACTAAAATACGGTCTAGATGGGCGATAGTAGATAATCGATGAGCTACTACGATCACCGTTTTCCCATTCATCGCTAAATCTAAGGTGTCTTGGATCGCTTTTTCGGTGATGGAATCGAGGCTAGATGTGGCTTCATCTAGAATCAGGATCGGCGCATCTTTGAGGATAACTCGTGCGATCGCAATCCTTTGTCTCTGCCCTCCTGAAAGTTTGACACCACGTTCACCCACCAGAGAATCATAACCTTCTTTAATCTGGGCGATAAAATCGTGAGCATATGCTTGACGTGCCGCCTCGATCACTTCCTCGTTGGTGGCATCCAGTCGTCCATAACGAATATTTTCTATCAATGTCCGATGGAACAGAGAGGGATCTTGCGGAATCAAGCTGATTTGAGAGTGTAGGGCCTCTTGAGTCATATCTTGAATATTCACCCCATCAATCAGAATCTCTCCCGATTGGGGGTCGAATTGACGCAAAATCAGATTGACGAAAGTGGATTTTCCAGAACCAGAGAAGCCAACCAGTCCGACACGCTGGCCTGGTTGGATGGTGATGGAAAGGTTGTCGAATACTTTTTTCCCAAGGGAGTAGCTAAAATTCACTTGGCGAAACTCAATCTGTCCGTGAGTGATTGAATGGGCGATCGCACTATCTTGATCAATGATTTCGTGGGGTTGAACGATAGTGAAGACACCATTAGCAATATTGCCGATATGTTCAAAAAATTCTAGAAACCGTTTACTTAAATTGCGCGCTTCACTAATGATTAACAGCGACAGACTGGTTGCTACGACGAAATCCGCAGCCGCGATCGCTCCTTGACTCCAAAGTGAGAGCGAGTAATACAAAGTGCCAATTTTCAGGACTGCTGCTGAAAGGGTGCAACACGAAAAAGTTGGGTCAAGCAGGATAAAGTCTAGCAATCAAAATGGAATCACAAAAAGTTAGCCAACTTCCCGCCGCCCATTGACATCTAGCGTGCAAAATTGCTTCAGCATTTTCTA
>NZ_VJXY01000017.1 GCF_014831675.1 Komarekiella delphini-convector SJRDD-AB1
CTAGGAAGGCGCAGGGGAATAATAATATCCCTGACCATCCTACGAATACGAAGCGATCGCGCTTTAACCAGTCGTCTAGAACGTCAAACCACCCTCTACTGGGCGCGCGTCCAACTGCGATGGTCATGAGAGCAAATCTCCAAATGTTATAAGTACAGGTCGTATCTGTATTGTATATAGATAACTATTTTACAGCTATCTATAAGCAGAAAGTTAACCAGGTTGTCTACCTAGTTTACAATTTTTTACGTACCTTTAATCATAATAGGTGCAAATCGCTAATTTTTCTAGAGGATTTGTCATTAAATTTAACTTTTGATACAGATGCGATCGCACTATAGGAATAGTAGAGGAGTGGAAGAGAGAATAATTTTGAATTATTATCCGCCCTCTTACTGTTCTCCATCCCCCTGGAATCAGCCGGCTGACGCTAAAATGAATCCTACAGTTAAATTTGATTAATGCTAAATGTTTACCATTGACTTAAGCATCAGGAACACTGCTTTCCCCATTTCAGTACAACGTAAGTCAGCCGAGGATGCTGAGGCTGTCTATCAGCTAATTTTGGCTGCAATACGTTCTGGCAATCCTGACATTGTGGAACTAAAGTGTGAGGGCAAGACAGAGAAAAAAATCGCTGTTCGTGCTAGTGAAATTTCTGGAGTACAGATTGTTCAGAAGGATGGTGTAACCACTGCTGGTGGTAGACCACCTGGGTTTTTTGCAGTAGCGGCTGAGTAACCAAGGTATATAAATGGCGGAAGTGGGCATTGAGGTCAAGAATTTAAACTTCAGTTGGCCTAATGGCGAAACAGCAATCAAATCTTGCTCACTAGAAGTACCCAAGGGTGAGTTTTGGATGCTCTTGGGCACAAATGGCAGTGGCAAATCAACGTTACTTAGACTATTGGCAGGGCTATTATCTGCTGAGTCTGGCGAAATTCGGGTTTTGCATCCTGTTGGTTTTGTCTTCCAAAATCCGGATCATCAACTGGTAATGCCAACAGTTGGTGCTGATGTAGCGTTTGGATTGGTGGAAGAAAAATTGCCACCTGCTGCGGTGAGAGCAAGAGTTGAAGAGGCGCTAGGGGCGGTAAATTTGCGTGCCCTACAACGACGTCCTATATATGCGCTCTCTGGGGGCCAAAAACAGCGAGTAGCGATCGCAGGTGCAATCGCTCGTCACTGTGAAGTCTTACTATTAGATGAACCCACTGCTTTACTAGATCCAGATAGCCAACTGGATTTAGTAGCTGGTGTCCGCAGCCTCGTCAAAAGTCGAGGTATTACAGCTCTATGGGTGACACATCGATTAGACGAGTTAAATTACTGTGATGGCGCTTTTTTGCTAGAAAAAGGCTCTTTGGTAGATTGGGGTGAAGCCCAGCGCCTCAAACAACGTCTAATGGAGGTAAACAGCGAAGCCTCTTGATTGAGTGCTAATTGTTTAAAGAGTGCTGAATAGGAAGAAGTAAATACTCAGCACTTAGTACTATTAATAAAACTGCTACGCGCCTTTTTGAAGAGGCGCGTTTTCATTTGGTGCGTCTGTCTTAGGGTTAGTTTTATGAACATAGCGCATTTTTGTCTTCTGTAACATAGTGTTACAGACAATGCATCAATTATTATAAATCTTATGAATGAATTTTGTTAACTCTAGAAAATTGTGATTAAAAACCATGCCCCGTTCCTTACTCCAAGCCGTTTTGTTAGTGGACGGCTACAATATAATTGGCGCTTGGCCTTGCCTTAAAAAAACCCGTGATAGCGCTGGACTAGAGGCAGCACGGGGAGAACTTGTTGAAGCGATGACGGGTTATAGTGCGTTTCAAGGTTATGTAACTCAAATAGTTTTTGATGCCCAATACCATAACGCCTCTAGCAATAAAGAAATGATAACTGAGCTTTTATCAGTTTATTACACCGATTTTGGACAGACAGCAGATACCTACATTGAAAAATCCTGTGCGTCTATGCGGCAGCAAGTTGCCCAATCTCTGATTTCTCGTGTGATTGTTGCCACCTCAGATCGGGCACAGCAGTTGATGGTACAGGGTTATGGGGCTGAATGGTTATCGGCACAACAACTATGTGGTGAAGTGGAAGCTACTGTTTGTCGGATGCGGCAGAAGTATCATACACGTAAACAATCTAAGAGTAGATTTTTGGCCAATGCTATTGATGCTAAAGCACGACAGCGTTTGGCTGAATTGCGAATGGGATTACAGTAGATATTAGTATCCAAAAGTCTGAGTTTGAGTTTCAGAAAGGGTTTTGGTTGCAAAAATCCTATTATTAAGCATCTAAAAAAATATTTTGGCGGAAGTACTTGCCAAATCCTATCCGTTAGCCTTACTATTATAAATCGTGAGTGATCCTCAGTAGCTCAGTGGTAGAGCGATCGACTGTTAATCGATTGGTCGCTGGTTCGAATCCAGCCTGGGGAGTTAAATAAGAAATAGAAATGAAAAGTAAAAAACCTTATATCTTGAACCAGTGGTTACTGGTTCAAGATATAAGGTTTATGAATAGTTGCTCTGTTTCGTGGTAAAAATTCGTCCCTATCAACTAAACGATTTAGAAGATACCGTTCAAGTTTGGTATCAAACATGGCATCAGACATTTCCCTATATTCAACACCCACAATCTTATGTTGAATGGGAAGCTCGCTTCCATGATGAGCTTGCGGTAAGAGCAAATGTTTGGGTTGCTGAAGTGGAAAATCGCATTGTAGGTTTTATTGTAGTGATGCAAGAAGAACAATGCTTAGAGCAGCTTTTTGTAGACATGGCCTACCAGAATCAAGGCATAGGTTCGGCGTTACTTGAAAAAGTAAAAGTAATTTGTTCGCAAGGATTCAAATTGCACACACTACAACAAAATATGCAAGCTCGTGCATTTTATGAACGGCACGGTTGCAAAATTAGCAAATTGTCAACAAATACAATCAACGGCCAACCTAACGTCGAATATTACTGGTTGCCTTAATGTATGGCTTAGGAATTAACCATATTCTAATAATAGGTAATTAAGATTACCCGTTAATCTTTTAAGTTTTTAAGTGTGAAATATTACTGTAACTAAAGGCAGCAAGGCCAATAAAAAGCCATTCCAGGACTGGAATCGAGCTTCTGGATTTGGTTCTGGTGGCGCTAATAGGGCTTCGATTCTCTGCTCTAAGCGTACGCCGTAGGCATCGCCTACACTAGGGGAACCTAATGCAGCACAGCAAATTTCTGATATAACAGGGCTGTTACTAACTACTAATAAGAGTGATTCTGCTAGCAATAGAGGGTCTATCTGTAATGCTGCATAGCTATCGGCACGGAGTTCGCGCAAAGCCAACAGTTCTTGCCACAAAAGCTCTGTATTTGGCAACCAAGCAGTACAGGAACGCACCCAACCCAGCCAGAAAAACCAGAATGTATCCCTATAATAGTGATGCCCTTGCTCATGGGCTAAGACGCTTTCTAAATGATCTGGTGAGAGAGTTTGCAGTAATCCTTGACTAACTACTAGTTCTGGTTGCCAAAAACCAATTTGACCCGCAAACAACGCGCCCGTTTGCAGTAACCTGGCTTGTTTATCTCCCAAATTCACCAAAGGACAGTTACGAGCAGATTCCACAGACCGCCAACCCTGAAAAGCAAGTTTAATGCATGAAATGACAAAAAATGCCAAATAAATTAACGCTACTACATAGCTGATAGAGCCTGTATACATCCCGCCCATTTGCCCTTGAGGCCCCATGAACAGCACAGAAATCGCAGTCATGAAAATTAGCAAGGGCGGGAAGAGAAATAAAAACAGCGATCGCTGCCACCGCAGATTCCAATTACCTTGGGGTTGATTCCAAGAGGATCTTAAGCACCAGGCAACTGTCAAAGCAATCAAAATCATTATTAGATGCATCATTTTTCCTCCCTGGCTTGGCGTGCAGATTGAATTCGTTTGGCGATCGCTTCTATTTGCTCGCTAGCTGCTTCATCGAGACTATCAGCAAAAGCAGCGACCACATCAGGATTACCAACGGCGAGAAATCGCTGCAACTGTTCGTGTGCTTTGATTACCGCTGACTGCTGCTTAGTCAGCAATGGTCGCCAGTAAAATGCCCGTCCTTGTTTGTCGCATGTCAACCAACCTTTATCAGTGAGACGACGCAGAACGGTAGTTACAGAAGTATAAGCTAATTCTCGGTTGGGATCAGCCAGAATGCGATCGTGTACATCCTTGACTGTTGCTGAACCAAGTTCCCAGATAATATTTAAAATTTCCGCTTCCAACGGGCCTACAGACAATTGTTTAGGGCGGTAATCGGGTAAAGGTGCCATATCAGTTTTGGTGGGATGAGCGGAGTGGAGTTAGCAGGCGTCAGGGAGTTGTACCAACTTGAAGCGTCAAACACAGCCTTAGAAGGTTTATTCTTTCAGATTACAAGATAGTGCAGCAAGTATAAAAGTCCAGAAGCATGGGAGCAGGCTTTTTTAGACTTTTTTAGGATTTTATGAATGGTATGTATCGTGGATTTGAATGCTAAAAAACGCTCTATGGTCAACTGTAACTGTAGTTAGTGACACCAAGTAGGTAAAATGTTATTTGCGGCAATAGTATTAGAGCAGGTGTGTCCAGCGCGTGAAGCTATTCGTATACCACACTCCGGAATTGACTCCAATGGATAAAGCGCCAGATTGTGCGATCGCAGTCGATGTGTTGCGAGCCACTAGCACAATCGCGACTGTCCTAGCGGCTGGAGGCGAAGCTGTGCAAGTCTTCAGTGATTTAGATCAACTAATCGAAGTTAGCGAAAAATGGCCTTCAGAAAAACGCCTACGAGCTGGAGAACGCGGCGGCGCGAAAGTAACTGGCTTTGAATTAGGTAACTCTCCCCTTGATTGCACACAAGAATTAGTGGCGGGACGGCGCTTATTTATCAGTACTACTAATGGCACTCGCGCCTTACAAAGAGTACAAGAATCTCCAGCTGTATTAGCAGCAGCCTTAATCAACCGGGCTGCGATAGTGCAGTATCTCTTGGAAAAGCAACCAGAAACAGTATGGATTGTTGGTTCAGGTTGGGAAGGCTCTTTTTCCTTAGAGGATACAGTTTGTGCAGGCGCGATCGCCCATAGTCTTGTACAGCAAACTAAATTGTCGCAGGAGGAATTAGCTGGTAATGATGAAGTAATTAGCGCGATCGCTCTTTATTCTCAATGGCAAAGCGATTTATTGGGATTGTTACACCAAGCTAGTCACGGTCAGCGACTATTGCGCCTGGAATGCCATGAAGACTTAAAATATTGTTCTCAAACTGATATTTTAGATGTTTTGCCCATACAACGAGAAATAGGAGTTTTAAAAAGTCAACCCCTCTAGAGAATTCAAAATTATTGAAAACTCAGCAGTTGGTTTGTAGAGACGCGAAATTTCGTGTCTCTATTTGTTATTGATTGAGGCGCTTTTTCCTCTACTGTGAACCTGTATATCCAGGTATTAAAAAATCGGCTTACAGGTAGCGTGATAAAACTTCGACAGTAGCTTTTCCTGTTTTTTCCCAACTGAATTGTTGGGAGCGAGTGATTCCTTGGTGGGAAAGGTGCGATCGCAATGCTGAATCGGTGGCAATTACTTGCATTGCCTTACTTATTTCCTCTATATTGTAGGGATTGACCAAAATCGCTGCGTCACCAGCAACTTCTGGAAGAGAAGAAATGTTGGAGGTAATTACAGGAGTACCGCAAGCGATCGCTTCTAGGACAGGAAAACCAAAGCCTTCCCAAAGACTAGGAAAGACAAGAGCGATCGCTTGATTGATGATTTTTGGCAATTCGTTGTAAGGAACATAATCCAGGAACTTTACCTGATTAGTTATACCTAGTTCCTCAACTTGTGCTTTTAAAACTGGCGTATAACGCTGATCAATTGAACCGGCTAACCACAATTCGTAATCATTGCTATTTTGTAGTGTAGCGAAGGCAGAAACCAGCCGATGTAGGTTTTTGTAGGGATCTTGGCGTCCAATGTAGAGAAAGTAGTTACGGGTGGGTAGATTGAGAAAACGATAGTGATTGCGATCGTGAGCGAGGGGAATAGAGGTAATTTTGTTAGCTGGAATTTGGTAAAAGTCAATAATATCTTTAGCTGTGGTCTTGGAATTACAAATAATATGTTGCGCTTGGTGGAGGACTTGGGGAATGTAATATCGATGGTAAGTTGTCAACGGTGAAAAGCATTTAGGAAAGCGCAACGGTATTAAGTCGTGAAACATCACAACAAACCGACAATTGCTATAAAGAGGTGCTTCTGGGAGTGGAGAAAATAACAGTTGTGATTCTAACTGTTTATAGATTTGCGGTAATCGAAATTGAGTCCAAACAAGGCGGTCAAAATGCCCTTTTATCCCTTGGTCTGGTGTTAAATTTGCTAAAATTGGATAGCAATCATAATTTGGAATGATCTGCGAAGTTAATAACTTCAGTTTGAGAGATTGTAGATTTGGAAGGAGATTTAAAGCGTAGGTTGTTATACCTGTAGGTTTAGTTGACAGAAAAGAGAGATTAACTAACAAATTTTTCAGCTTTTGTTGAAACTTAATTTAAATACATAAATAAGAGATTAATTGTTCAGCGGATTCTTTCCAAGAGAATGGTCTATATTCATTTTTGATCCGATCAACCAAATGATTGTAGTAAATATCTGAATCAAGTAGCTTTTTTAAAGCTTGATGAAGTTCAGTTGGTTGAGTAGGATCAAAATATATACAGAAGTCGCCCCCTACTTCAGGTAAAGAGCCACCAGTGCTAGCAATTACAGGTTTACAGTATTGTAGTGCTTCTACAACTGGTAATCCAAACCCTTCATAAAAGGAAGCTTGAACTAAACAGTAACAGTTTTGATAGAGAGCTTTTAGCTGAGCATCGGTAACTGAACCTAGTATATGTATAAGATTGCCATACATTTTATTAGATTCTATTAGCGCGTCAGTCTTTGAGTGCCAACCTCTATTACCCGCAAAAAGTAAATATATGTTTTCATGATTTGATACCAACAAATCAAACGCTGCTATGATAGCCTGAATATTTTTATGAGGAACTAAGCTTCCTACTACTAAAATATATTTTTTACTTAGTAGTTCACTCAAATTTTCATCAAAATTATTAAGTTCTATATTGAGTGAGTAATCATGATTGGAATAGTCAGATCCTAAACGAAAGCTTTTGACTATTAAATCAGGATTATTGCTGGCTACTATCCCCTGCTTTTGGGCGTATTTATAATCTTCAACACTATTTTTAGATATACATAAAACTTGATCAAATAAGTTTGAATACTCTCTGTAAAAATTTGTAAAAGCCTCAGTAAATCTCTTTGAAGAAAATTCGGGAAACTTTATAGGTATGAGGTCATAACATATAATTACAATAGTAACTTGATGGTTTTTTAGAATCTGTAAAAATTTATAGTATGTTTTAGGTAAATCCCAATTTGCATCAGCTATGATGTATATATCTCCTGGTTGAATTTGATAACCATCTAATTCAAGATAAATATTTTTGTGTTGGTTACTTAAATTTAACCAATCGGCTAAATCCAATATATTAGAAAATGAATTTATAAATTTATTTTTTACTTTAGAAAATAACACTTTGATTTTTCTATTGATTTTGGTTATTGTGTAAAGATACTGGTTACTCTTAGTAGTTTGACTGTAATTTTGTTGGTTAAGATTATTCACCCTGACTATAGATTTACTATCAAACATAACCGCAGTTATTTCTATATCTGGACTAGTCGAACTTAATCTCAACATTTCAGATGTCAATTCACGAACTACTCGATGTATTCCAGTATTTTTATATGTATGTTTTGCCGTATGAGTGCAGTCTATAAATATTCTCATCTGAGACTCTAGTTATAATTGCTTATTTCTGTTTTCATTTGTGCCTAAATCTAGACATGACAAACTTCAGAATAAAATACATAATTGGAAAACTTTAGAATTTTATTCTTGAGGATATTCTGTGGCTATGTATTGGGCCAAATAGTTAAGTAGCGAGATTAGGAAGCTAGCCTATCTAACTACTCAATTTCTTGAGGTCATAATCAACCATTAACTCAACTAATTCATTAAAGGAATATTGAGGCTCCCAACCTATCTCGGTTTTAATTTTATCAATGCAGCCAACCAACTGTACGGGTTCATCAGGGCGGTAGAAAGTAGGGTCAACTAAAACATAATCTTGCCAGTTTAGACCAACACTGTTGAAAGCGCACTCAACGAGTTCTTTTACAGAATGGGTTTCACCACTGGCAATGATATAATCATTTGGTAGTTCCTGCTGCAACATCAGCCACATGGCATAAACAGCATCTTTTGCGTAGCACCAATCACGGCGAGCATCTAGGTTGCCTAATTTTAGTTCATTTGCCAGACCGAGTTTAATTTGGGCAGCTGCATGTGTGATTTTGCGAAATACAAATTCTGTGCCACGTCGAGGTGATTCGTGAGTATAAGTAATACCGCAGCAGGTATAAAGATTATATTTTTGCCGATAGTTGATAGTCATCCAATGAGCATAAGCTTTGGCAACACCATAAGGGTTACGAGGACGGAAAGCAGTACGTTCAGTTTGAGGCGAGTCATCGGGTTGACCAAAGACTTCACTACTGGAGGCTTGGTAGAATTTAGCATCCGGTTTGCAGCGACGGATGGATTCTAGTAAACGAGAGACACCAAGTGCTGTGTATTCAGCAGTGAGAGCTGGTTGTGTCCAAGAAAGGGGTACGTAGCTTTGGGAGGCGAGATTATAAATTTCGTCAGGTTGTGATTCAGCTATCACATCCATCAAGGAAGATTGATCCAAAAGATCACCGGATAAGATTTGAATATCGCCTGAAAGGTGGGTAATACGTTCTAAGTTGCTGCTGCTGGAACGGCGAACTAAGCCGAACACTTGGTAGCCTTTGGTTAAGAGCAGTTCAGCAAGATAAGATCCGTCTTGTCCGGTTAAGCCGGTGATTAGGGCTTTTTTAGGTGTCATCTGTTATTCAATGATTAATATTCTGGAGCCATTAATCCTAATGCGGGAAGATAAATACGGTAGTGATTAAGGTTTTTGGTTAAAAGTATCATGTTCGCGATCGCAGCATGATCGCCAATATATAAGTCTGGTAAAGGCGATCATTTAGTTCCGCCTTTTTGGCGATATGGTACAAAGCATTTTATCGCCAAAAATGCTGCTTTCCAAGGTAAGGTGCTGAAACAGTGGGCTAGGCTGAATTTAAAAGTATTATATCTGCGATCGCAATATAAACTTTAATCTAGTTAGTTTTATTCTTCTTTTTGTATGCAGCCAATGTATAACCACCTAAATTTATTCGAGAACTTACTTTTTCTAAATCACGATTAAATTGTTTTATTTGATTGGGAAATTTTTCCAGCCATTGCTCTTTGACGAGATAAATCGTTTCTGATTCAATTACTCTATCTACACATTTATAACATCGAACAGTAGCTTTTTCATGTGGAGTAACAGCAAGTAACCCTGGATTAATTGCTCCAATCATGTATGAAGTCCAATAATCGCCTATGATACCAACTTATTTTAATGTTTTAATTTCTTGCATTTGTTTAATTTTAGGTTCAGCTTTTTCTAAGCTAAAGACATAGCTAGGCAAAGTTAAACAGGAAATAATTACAATAGCCAAGGTAATGCCATACATCTTATTCTGGATTATACCTTATGTTGATTCTATGTTGATTTTATTAGCATCAAAATTGACAACCATATTAATATATATAGGAATAAAATAACGTGGATCACCCTTGTTTATAAATACCCATTTGAACAGAATAATTATAAATAAACCCAAAATTGCGTTAATCATAAGAATATAAAAAAGTTTGGGTATCTTTTGGTAATTTATCTTTTTTAAAAGATATACATAAATTATAAGTATAGTAAAAATAAAAACTCAGATAGTCCATAAGTTTAGGAAAAAGTTTTTATTTTGAAACAATATATTATTCTTCGTATTGTCTATTATTTTTTTGACAATAAACCAAGTTTCCTCTGTATTATTTAAGCCTGTATATTCAAAATAGTGAAAACTAGAGTTTGATTTTGCATAGATAATAAAAAAACTCCAACTAAATTTGCAAATAGCAAAGTCAAAGAATAACTTATTTTCACATTTGTTTTTGCAATTTTTTTAACAAAGATAACAAGAAATTAACATTGAAAATCATTAAAGTAATAATAGAAAAGTCAGAAATTCATAAAGAAGAATAAATATTATAAATGTAAAAATTAAAAAGTAATTTTTATAAATATTCTGTGAAAAAACTTTAAAATTTAAAAACAGATGTATGTTGCCCAACTGCCACAACCCACATCCAAAACAACAGAGTTTTTAGGAATATGCGATATTACTCTTTGAAGCCGGAGGTATCGTAATATCGGTTCTAAAAATGGTTCACTCATATTTATTTTCTTCAATGGATAAACGGGTTCTATCAATTCATTTGTTTAGATAATTTTACAGTATTTGTCGAATGTTTATATTAATTTATAATCATACTCAAGCTTATGCTCATCAGGAATATAATCTACTAATGAAAAGTTATATATTATTTATAACTACACTTAAGTAAAAACTCAAAATACTTTTCTCAGTACACTCATAAAATTATCAGCAAATACTTCGGGTCTAAAATTTTCTAATCTCAACCTTTGACTTTGAATTACTTTCGATCTTAACGATTGATTATTAACTAACACATTAGCTAATTCTGCAATTACAGGTATATCTTTTTGGTTAACTAAAATCCCAGCTTCTCCAAGGGTTTCGGGTACTGCTGAACTTGCATAGGCAATAATCGGAATGTCATGTTGCATTGCTTCTAATAAAGGCACACAGAACCCTTCGTGCTCACTCATACACATGAAGATATGAGCAACTTGGTAATAAGCCTTTAACTGACTGAACGGAACTTTTTCGGTAAAAATTACATGCTGCTGAACCCCTTCAATTTCAGCGATCTGCTTTAGGAAATTTGTATAACTTGAAAACGTAGTTGAACCAACCAAAATTAATCTAGAATGACGATTAATATAGTTGCAGTAATAAGCAAAAGCTCTAATCACATCTTCCTGACATTTATTAGGAGCTAATCGACCCACAAATAAAAAGTTTATCCAGCCATCTTTATAACCATCCAATATCTCTGCATCAGGAATACATTGATGTTCTTCAAAAAATAGGGGGACAGTGTAAACGTTTGTAAAACCTAACTCTTTTAATTCCATAGCATTGAAATCTGAATCTGCGATCGCTAGATCTACATATTTAAAATTTTTTACTCCCTGAGAAGCCTCATCTATTATTTTAGATAAACCCAAATCATAAGGTGCAAGAAAGTGAGAAGGTGTGATGTTGTGATAAATAATCACTTTTTTGCCCGAACTACTTAGAAACACATTGTCACATATTGGAGCATAAGTACAAACATGATAAATCAGAATGTCTGTTGCTTCATTGAGTAGATTGTGTACCTCTAATTCTTTACTTAGAGTCAAACCTTGATCAGCATCCTGAAAATATAATTTGCAATTATGTCCTTGAGATGTTAATATATTCTTGATATAAAAGCCTACATTCACAACAGCATCGCCGTGAACCAAGCGTGGAAGAATTTGATTAATTACGTATGACATTTCTACTTTTTATCTTATGTTTCTTCTTTGATATTTAACATTTTTAGCTCTTGCTCAAGTTCTGTTATTCTTTTTTCTAAAATTGAATTATAACTCTGCTGTAGACCTAAATAGGAAAGTAAAGGATCTGAACTTTCGTTTATATTAATTTCTTGTGCTATATCATGTGTATCTTTCTTTTCATTATTAGTGAGGCTATATTCTGGTATCACTATCCCTTGAGAAGTTACAGGTTTATTTTTAAATATTTTTAGTAATAAAGATTGAACAGGAGTGCGCTTGAGCAAATCAATTATTTTAATGAGATAATTCTTGGTAGTAATTACAGATTGCTTAGCAGTCAACCATAACAGACCCTTTAAACCTAACCCTTGATGTGCTTCAGCAAGCAAACTATCTTGTTTAACATATCTCTTGGTTAACTCTTGCTCCATTTCTGTTACTTTATTTTCTAAACTTGCTTTTTCTATACGCCATGCGTCAAGTTCTTTAAGTTGACTTGCTATTGCAGCGCGATGTTGCATAGAATTAAATTTAAAAGATAGTTGAACCTCATCTAACTTTATATTTCTCAACTCTATGCCAGCTTGAATGAGCTTACACAGTTCTTCTGCATCAATCAAGGGATTATGAATGCTAATAGTTGCTTTTAACATTGATAAATCTCGAAAATTTTGCATAACAGCATTTACGAATACAACTTAAGATAAAGGAATAATGAATAGTTATATAGCCAAAAAATTATATATTAACAAGCTTCTTACTCGGTTCCTTTTAATCCCAACGCTTGTTTCAGCTTAAACCATGCTTTTCGCAACTTCCAAAATTTACTACTTTCCATTGCTGCAATCCTAGATTTAGCTTGAATTAATTCAACTGTTAGTAAGTCAAATTTCTGTAGCTCTGAATTAGATACATAAGTATTTTGCGCCAGACCTTTTGGTTCATCAGCATAAATAAACTTATTTGGATTTACTTCTGCTATTTTTATAAAAGGATCAAATCCCCCAGATACATTTCTTACATTATTTTGGTGCAAAACTATCGCTTTTGAGTAAGGATTAAGACGTAAAAAATAACCGTGTCTGAATAACCTGTGTGTTAGCTCAACATCTTCAGCTTGATTCCAAAATAGCATTTCATTCCAAGGATGTTGTAATGCAATTGTTTTCTTAATGATAGTTAAGCCGCCATTGCAGTAGACCAGCGGAGAGTAGTCTTCATATTCCATACAAGCTGGAGTAGCCCAAGCATGAGAATTATTGATTGAAACCCAGTCTGGTGTTCGCCATCCATCATACATTTCCTGTTTGCATGTCAGGATTGAAAAGCTGTTGCCGTAACGACACATACCAGAATAAAAATTTTTGTCGAGAATAAATCTGTCATGTACCACTAACAGATTTTCATATATAGCATTTTGAGCAATTATATTTTTCTTCTTTGTTATCCATCCTTTTTCATCTTGTTGTGAGAACGGAATAATTCTTACTTTATCAATGTATTTTTCATTAATAGGATATGTGTAATTACCAACCAGGATAATTTCAAATTCTGGAATTTTTTGCTCAATAATAGAATCTAAAAGCTTTTCTACAAACTCTTGGCGTTTACCTTGTGTAATTACACCAAAAGACCAAGCATCTATCTTGCCAGCATGACGTGGTTCGTCTTGTTCAGATTTCTTAAAGACTAGCTCGTATGTGTTTCCACTTCTATTTTCATAATAAAGTTCAGCAGTCCCAGCAGAAAAATCATATATTAAGCTTTTTAAGCCATAGATACTCAAATTACGACTTTCTACAAATTCATCTAAAACCAAGTATCCTTTGGGGCTTAATTTGTTCCATAACTCATCCAAGATAACTAATGAAAATTTACTTCTATTAATGTCGTTACCTTTGACAAATATAAGGTTTGCATAGCGATTCTTTAGTGAATCATTAAGAACAAATAAATTTGTTTGTAATATAGGACTATGAATCACTACAGCATTTTGGTAATTTACTAAATACTTTTCTTGAGAGCAATCAAGGTAAAGGCTATCTATACTCAATTCTAATGAATACTTTTCAATAAGCTGTTTGATAGTTTTCATAAATTTAAATATTTATGCCAATCTTTGAAAAGAGTTTCATGTAGGAAGAATAGATTTGCTCCTGAGAAAAGTTGTAACTGGCATAAGCAAATGCCCTGTTAACTAATTCTTCTCTTGTTTCCTGAGTCATTTGTAATGCTTCTAAAATACTTGAAGCTATACTTTCTACAGAGGTAGGATCACAGAAGAAACAGTTGCCGTTTGTAACTTCTGGAATAGAACTAGAATCAGATGTAACAACTGGGGTTTTGCAGATCATTGCCTCTAGTACGGGTATACCAAACCCTTCATAGAGTGTTGGAAAAGCAAATACAGTAGCTAGATTTAGCAGTTTGCACATAGCTTTATCACTCAAATTCTGCACCCATGTAATGTTTACATCTTTAGCAATGTCCAAAAAATTAATTAGATATTCGTGACTACATCGGGCGTGAGAACAAACCACTAGTTGTACATCTGAAGTTACCGCTTGACGCTCAAGTAATAAAGCAAATGCTTTGACTAGCAGCAGACCATTTTTTCTAGAATCGAGAACATTAATAGCAAAGACAATTGGCTTAGAAAAATCGAGCCGCATTGCTTTTAGTTCATCACAAATTTCTATTTCCTCACGTTCATACTGCGATAGTGGCATGAATGACTGATTCCAAGTTGGATATACTGTCATGCAAGCCTTTTCGCAGTATTCTGGAAATAACTCAATCAAGTCTCTCTTCGTACAATCACTAATACAGACGACACCATCGGCTTTCGTTAAGCCATGATAAAACCCCAAAAAGTGTTGATCTGCAAAAATTCTAGTACCATCGTCTACGTGGTAATTGTTTTTATAAAATTTAAAATATTTATCCTTATCATTGCGATCGCATACCAGTAGGTTTGGAACTAAATCATAGATGATCATCACAATTTTGTGAGTAAAATCCTCTATAGGATAAACCCATGTTCCATCCCAAGGTTCCGCCATGATTAGAACATCTAGTTTAAAGTTTAAAAACTTCCATTTAGCTGGTTGCCTTAATTGTAATTTTTCGGCAGGAGCAACTTTATTTCTTAATTTTTTAGCTACTTTTTTAATTAAATTTGATATTTTATTAAAACGTAATTTATTAGAAATTCTACGAACTACATTATGAGAGAGGGAGTCAATCAATGGCGTAGTATTTTTATAAACTTTTACTGATGTCTGAGATGTTGTAGTAGTCTCGTCATATTCTCTAAAAAACTCTTCAGCCGGAAGTGTGACAAATAAAGATGTTCTGGAAACACCAGATATTCTACTTAAAATATAAAACTCGCATCGATCACCTAGGTTATTTTGCAAAACATCAATATGACTGCGTATCATTCTACTGACACCTATGTGATTCTTACTCAATAGAGAGGAAGAGTATAGACCTATTTTAAGTATTTTATTTTCAGATAATGAGATTGGCTTAACGGTAGACATTACTCTTGAACCTCCTTAACCAACCCTAAATTTTTTTTTAACTTCAGCCATAGTATCCGCAACTTCCAGAACTTACTAGACTGCATTGCACTAATCATTGCCTCAGTTTGAGCAGCTTTATACTTTACTATCTCCAGTTCACCTTGAGTGTGCTGAAGCTGCGTTTGTGAAAGTTCTAGTTCACTCTGAGTGTGCTGAAGTTGCGTTTGTGAAAGTTCTAGTTCACTCTGAGTGTTTTGAAGTTGCGTTTGTGAAAGTTTTAGTTCATCTTGAGCTTGCTGAAGTTGCGTTTGTGAAAGTTCTAGTTCACTCTGAGTGTTTTGAAGTTGCGTTTGTGAAAGTTCTAGTTCACTCTGAGTGTTTTGAAGTTGAGTTTGTAAAAGTTTTAGTTCACTTTGAGTGTGCTGAAGCTGTGTTTGTGAAAGTTTTAGTTCATCTTGAGCTTGCTGAAGTTGCGTTTGAGATAACTCTAAATAACTAGGATGCTTTCTAATTAACAAGTAGTCTAGAGTTGCTAGAGATAATTTATTTAGACCACGACTTACTAAGGTAAGATTCCAACGGGTCAAAAGCTTTTGTGCTGATGCACCTAGCTTGTTTTCTGCTTCGGATACTGCTTGAGCAACAGTAGTACCAGAGTGGTTATCATGAAAGAAAACAGCACATTTTTCTGAGAGATAGGGATAAACTGCGAGAAAATCTAAAAGCGGTTGCTCGCCAAAATGTCCGCCATCGATAAAGACAAAGTCAAGCTTGCGATCGCCTACAATAGTTGGAACATCTTTTGGGCTAATACCTATTTCAAAACGTATTACATCAGACAATCCCAACTTAGTTGCAGATTCTTTAGCAAAATGTAGGCCTGTTGGAAGAATGTTTTCTAAAGCATTTTTTCTGCTGCACTCTACACTAGATTCCATTTCTTCAGGATTATATACAAAAGACTCTTTCCACTCTTCAACATAACAGTCCATAGTTACAAGTTGACCGCCATTTTGTTTAAGAGCTAGTCCAATGTACATACTGCTAAACCCAAAAGCAGTAGAAATTTCAAAACCACTTTTTAGCTGGTTTGCAGCAATAACATAGTTAAGAATTAAGCCTTCTTCATCTGTGCATGAATAGGGAAATGCTTTTTCTCTGAGTTTCCACGAACAATCTAACTCGTCAATTGCCTCTGGAGATTCAACCTTTTCCAGAGATGTATGCACACATTTAAGTTGAGTAAGTAATAATTCATATCTTACTCTCCTTAAATCATTCAAGTTTGATGGCAAAAAGACTTCTAAAAATTCAAATTCCATAATAATTGCTCATCAACAATAAATGCTGTAACAGGCAAACACGACAGATCTAAGTTGAACTCTTGAGCTTTAAAAACATTTCCAAATCTTCTGGAGTTCCTAAACCATGCATTGTATCTCTATCTATTTCATAGATATACACTGCTTTTCCAGATTCAATATATTCATTGAATATAGGACAAATATAAAATTCATTATTTGTTCGTATGTTCTTGTTAATCATTGAATTTGCATACTTGACAAATTCCCAAGTACGCCTATAATAGTAAATCCCTACGGTGGCATGGGTACTAATTGCTTGTTTTTCAGCTACCCTTTTGACTAACCCGTTTTCGTCAGCATCAGCATAACTCCACTTACTTTCGGATGCTTCAAATGTAATCATCCCCGCGTCTGCATCTAACTCTCTCATTCTTTGGACAAAATCAGCAACAGAAGCATCTATATATTGATCAGAATTAGCGACAATCAACTCTTCATTATCCGTTAGGTAGTCCTCAGCTAAAAGAACAGTACAAGCAGCTCCCTCAGTTAGTTGATCCACACAAACAATTGAAGAGTCAGGCCTTAAAGATTTTAAATAGGAACTAAGCTTATAATTGTCGAGGTGTTGCTTACGGCAGAGAAATATGAAATAGCTGTTGGCCAGGTTCATATTTTCTACAACCCACTGAATCATTGGTTTACCGAAAACACGAATCATTGGTTTGGGGTCAATATACCCTGCTCTGGCAAATCTACTTCCCTCACCAGCCATTGGAATCACAACTTTGATTTTGCCTACATTTTTTAAACTAGTCATGACTCTCTCAAGATTTACTTCTGATGGTTCGCTGACTTTGCAAATATGTGCTCCACAACTTTGAGCAGCTCTTAGACCAGCTTCAGAATCCTCTACAATTAAGCACTCTTCAGCATCTAAACCCATCTTGTCCATTGCCGAAAAATACATTTCAGGCGATGGTTTACCGTTTTTAACATCTTCATTACTTAAGAAGAATTCAAAATAGTCAATTAAATCTGACTTCTCAAGCATAAGTTTCACAGTTTCCAGCCTGGAATTTGAGCAAACTGCAACTCGGTATCGTTTGTGAAGATATTCCATCATTGCCAGTTTATCAGGCTGGGGTTGACATTTTTCATTAATTATTTCAAAAGTATATTTTTGCTTTTTATCATTAATTTCTTGATGCGCTCCTCTAGGCAGATCGTATCTTATAGAAAGAATTTCTAATTTAGTTCTTGTTGGTAATGCTTTAAAAAAATATATGTGCTGCTCTCTTGTAATTGTTAATCCATAGGGTTGCAAAGCATGATTTAGAGCATCAAAATGCCACTCATCAGCATCAACAAGCACTCCATCAAGATCAAATAAAATTGCAGCAACCTTTTTCATTTATATCTCCTTTAATAAATCCCTCAACATTATAGGATAGTCTGTGCAAATTCCAGCTACATTCCATGCTGCAAATTCTTGACATCTAGCCAGAGATATATTCGCTGAATGTTTATGTAAATCTGGTGCTACAGCATAGACTTTTTTGCCTGCCAAATTCAGTTTATGAATCACTTGTTGAGAAAGCCAAAAACTATCAAACTCATCTAGCCAAACCACGTTAGATGTTGATTCAATGGCTCGTTCTAAGGTTTCGCCTTTATCACTAACTCTGATAGCTATTTCAAGTTGTGAGTTGAGACTTTTATAGACAGATGTAAAAGAATCATAATTTTCTATTCCAACCACTAGCTCTAAATCAAATAAGAATACTTTCAACAAATTTAACTGAAAAATACTTTTAATTAAAGCATTTTCATTGCCAGTATCTTTAATATTAATAGCTATAGTTAATTGGGGATAATTTTTTACAACTTCAACTATTTCAGTCCAAGACTGTGTTTGCTCTGATGTGACTTGATCATGCTTAGCATACAAGTTATTTTTATAAGTTCGCACGTCTAATTCTAAACCAAACCCTAAATCAAGACATTCCTTGCAAGCACTAACCTGATTTTCTCTTTGATAGTCTGAACCGATAATATTTCCACGATGTGCAAGTATTTCAACCATAATTTTTCATAAATTCTCATAATTTAATTATGGGCCTTCAACCCCTGTATCTAGGTAAGTTTGTATAGCGTCACAAGTCGGGCCTGCAAACATTACCTGTCCTTTATTCAACCAAATTGCTTGTTCACAAGATTGTTCTATAAAACTTAAATCATGCGATACTACTAAAACTGTTACATTTGTGTCCCAAAATTTTTCAATCCGCTGCTTACTTTTATTCTTAAAATTTTCATCTCCTACCGATAACACTTCATCTAATATCAAAATATCTGGTTGCACATCAGTAGCAATAGCAAACCCTAGCCGTGCCACCATACCTGAAGATAAAGCTTTTACAGGCACTAATGCACAATCTTGCAATTCTGCAAACTCTAAAATTGACTGTGTTCTTTCTCGCATTTCTGCCCTAGAAAAACCCAACAGCACTCCATACAAGAGAATATTATCCATCACTGAAACTTCTGGATCAAACCCTGCTCCAAGTTCAATCAAGGGTGCAATCTGACCGCGTACCCTGATTACACCGCTTGTCGGCTGCAAAATTCCACAAATAACTTTTAGGAGTGTTGATTTTCCCGAACCATTTGCACCAATAATTCCTAATTTATCGCCTGTATTTACAACCAAATTAATTTCATCTAGTACCAACTTTTTCGCAGGCTTACGATATTTGCCCTCGAAAAATGACAAAACTGTCTTCTTAAGATCATAAGAAAACTCTTCTTGTGTCCTTCGCCACAGCGAAACTTGATCTAGACGAATTACTTCCATCTACAGCAAATCCATAAATTGATGTCGCCACAACTGAAAACAAGCCCATCCTAGCGATAAAATAATCACGCTACTGAGCAAAGCACCCCAAACTAAGTTTAAATCCGGTGGTGCTCCAGATAATGTAATCTGACGAAGACTTTCGATAATTGGAGATAAAGGGTTTAAACCTAAAAAAGGCTGTACTACCTTTGGAACAATAGCTGCTGGATAAAATACAGGACTGCTAATCCACAACACAAATACAACTAACTCATAAAAATAAGGTAAATCTCTAAAAAATACATATAAAGCACTTACAAAAAACCCAATTCCTATACAAACCAAAATTAGCGCTAAAATTGGGAATAGTAGTGCCAGGACATTGACTAGACTTTTGGAATTGACGAAAGTCATGACTACCAGTAACGGTAACACCCCGATCGCAAACTGAAATATATTTGCTGCAATCATTGATAGAGGAAAAATACTGACTGGCAGGCGAATTTTATTCAAAAGTGAGCCATTGCTCACTACACTACTCAATGCCTGGGAGGTGGAAGCAGAGAAAAAGTTGATTACCACCAACCCTGTAAACGCTGCCAACATATAGTTCAAGATTGAGTTACCGTAATATGACGCAAACGTTGCCCCAAAAATCGCAGTGTATAATCCCGTCATAATCAACGGGTTCAACAGTGACCAATAAACTCCTAAGAAAGAACCCCGGTAACGCACTTTCAGATTACGCTCTACTAATACGTGCAGTAATTCCCAGTACCGCCGCACTTGCAACCAAGTTGTTGAGTTCCCTTTGACTGAAAGCTTCATCCTTACACACCATCACACATCACAGGCAAGTTATTCGCGCATTTTACATTATTGGAGCATATGCTGCATTAGCCTATCACCAAAATTTTATTGTAAAAAGCACTTTCTAATAAAATACAAAAGTTATAACTAATAACTTTTCCACTCCCTAGTCAACAAATTAGAACTATTAAACTACAAGAATTGATTTTGTATTTATTCTTTACTGCTACGAATTCTTAGGTTCTAAATCTAAAGTTTGTCTAATAGTTTGCACTACTTGCTCAATAGTTGCGTCATGTAAGTTTTAGTCAAATTGATAAACTGAGTACCTAAGTTGCCAATAGATCGCTAACTGGATTCACAGGGTATTTGCCTTTGTATTAAGCTCATACCACCCCTAAAAGGGGATGGGATAACACGAAAGACAGTTCACTGTTAACTGTTAACCGTCAACTATCAACGGCCTAAAAAGGCATCTTTCATCACCTACCGAGAAGGAATGGGTTTTCCCGACGTCTTTTTAGAACTAAAGCATCTGTCTCAGAGTTAACAGCGATCGCATGGTGTACCCCCAGATACTTAGCAATTTCCTGCTCAAACAGCTTGACATCTGGGCCTATTATGAACTAACCAGATTCTAAAACACGAGAGATTGCAACCTGAATCTCAGATTTGAGAGAGTCGTACTGGGTGGGATCGAGAATGGGGATATTAGTTTGGTTCATGCAACCCTCATAACTTCTGTTTCTGATATTTTTTGATATTTGGCTCCTGTGGAGTCGATCGCATACGTATTAGCATCAAACTTTAGCACATCACCGTAGGCACTCATCTATCTAATAATTTTTGCTGAAACTACTGCGGCGATCGCGTAAGCTGGAACGTCCTTTATGACTAAGCTGAACTATCATTCCTCATTCTTCATTTCCTGATTTGCTCGATTGCGACAAGTTGCTGACAAAAACTCAACTTGATGAGTCCCGGATTCAGCTACACTGAGACTTGGTTTATCTGAATTGTAAGTAGGCATGGAAATCGGACAAAAGGTTAAAGTTTTTCGTTTGCGCGATCGCGTCTCTCCTCCCGTTGTGAAAAGGCTAGGACAAGTAGGCAACGTCTTAGGTTACAAAGTCACCGATGGTGGCGGTATCGGTGTAGTCGTGCAGTTTGATGACGGTTTTTCTACTTGGTTTTTTGAAGATGAAATCAAACCTGTGTAGTAGATAGAACTTAAAGCGGAAGCTGAGAGTATTTGTTGAGTGCTAAGGTTGAAAAGACCGGCGGTGAAAATAGGAATCAAGTAATGGCCCTGATATTGACATTTTTGGGCAAAAGCGGCGTCGCTCGTACCAAAATTGCGATCGCCGCCGCCAAATTATTGGCAAGCCAAGGTAAACGCGTACTTCTAGCAGGACATCCAGAACCAACATTTCAAATTCTGCTAGGTAGTACAATTGCTCCCGATCCCCAGGAAATCGCTCCCAACTTACAAGTTGTGCAATTTCAAGCATCTGTATTGCTAGAACGCAGCTGGGATGAAGTGAAAAAACTTGAGGCGCAGTACCTCCGCACCCCTATCATTAAAGAGGTTTTTGGTCAAGAACTGGTAGTATTACCAGGAATGGACAGCGCCCTTGCCCTGAATGCCATCCGCGAATATGATGCCAGTGGCAAATATGATGCGATCGTCTACGATAGCGCAGGTGACGCTTCTACTATCAGAACTTTGGGGCTACCAGAATCTCTCAGTTGGTATGTCCGGCGATTTCGGCAATTGTTTGTCAACTCTGACTTAGGGAAAACAATTTCAGAATCGCCCTTGATTCAACCACTGATTAGTACTTTTTTCAATATCAACTGGACGGCAGATAACTTTGCCCAACCCACCAATCAAGCCAATAATTTCCTAGAAAAGGGTAAAGCTGCTCTGGCTGACCCTAAGCGCATCGCTGCCTTTTTAGTGACAACAGCAGACCCAATTGAGGTAGCAAGTACCCGTTATTTGTGGGGTAGCGCTCAACAAGTCGGTCTAACTGTTGGCGGGGTTCTTCTGGTATCTTCTGAGGCAAACGCCAACCTGTCAGAGGAATTTACACCTCTGCCTGTTAGTATTATTACTGATTCATCAACAAGTGACTGGCAACCACTAATTGACTCCCTGCCCAACTTTGAAGCGCAAGCAGTACAAGCTCCCAAACCAATTGAAATTGACACCCACAATCGCCAAGTACGGTTGTTTTTGCCAGGATTTGACAAAAAACAGGTCAAACTAACTCAGTATGGCCCAGAAGTCACAGTGGAAGCAGGAGATCAGCGGCGGAATATCTCCCTACCCCCTGCTTTGATTGGTAGATCCGTTACTGGAGCAAAGTTTCAGAATAATTATTTGATAATTTCGTTTTAAGTAAGTTAGGGGTTAGGAATTAATACTCGTAACTCCTAATTCAGAACTCCTTAATAAGTACACCTTATGTCTGAATCATCTCCTATTACCCCAGATCCCAACCCTGTTGAGGCACTAGACTCAGTAGCAACAAATCCTAGTGAGCAAGCAACAGCCATTGGCGATGGGCTGCGCCCCGGTGGAAGCGATCGCAGTGCTAAAACTAGGCAATTACTGGGTATGAAAGGTGCAGCCTCAGGGGAAACTTCCATTTGGAAAATCCGCTTGCAACTGATGAAGCCCATCACCTGGATTCCCCTCATTTGGGGTGTAGTTTGTGGTGCGGCTTCTTCTGGTGAGTATACCTGGACACTAGAAAATATTTTGAAGTCAGCAACCTGTATGTTGCTAGCTGGGCCGTTGATGACAGGTTACACCCAAATTCTCAATGATTACTACGATCGCGAAATTGATGCGATCAATGAACCCTATCGCCCTATTCCCTCTGGGGCAATTCCCCTAAACCAAGTAATTACGCAGATATGGGTATTACTTATTGCTGGTATTAGTCTGGCATTTGTTCTGGATATGTGGGCTGGTCATGAATTCCCCACAATCACAGTGATTGCCTTAATCGGTTCTTTCATCGCTTACATCTATTCTGCGCCTCCCTTGAAACTCAAGCAGAACGGCTGGCTGGGTAGCTATGCCTTGGGTGCAAGTTACATAACTCTACCTTGGTGTACAGGACAAGCTTTGTTTGGCGACCTTAGTCCCACAATTGTGATTTTGACAATGTTCTACAGCTTAGCGGGATTGGGGATTGCCATTGTTAATGATTTTAAGAGTGTAGAGGGCGATCGCCAGCTAGGATTACAATCACTACCCGTCGTGTTTGGTATCAACACTGCCGCCTGGATTTGTGTAGTGATGATTGATTTATTTCAAGGATTGATTGCAGCTTATCTTGTCTATATCCATGAGAATTTGTACGCAACAATTCTCATACTATTAATCATCCCGCAAATTACTTTGCAGGATATGTATTTCCTACGTGATCCCGTGAGTAATGACGTTAAGTACCAAGCCAGCGCCCAACCGTTCCTTGTCTTGGGAATGCTCGTCACTGGTTTAGCACTTGGTCATGCTGGCATTTAAAATACTTTCGTAAGAAGAAGTTAGGAGACACGAGACAAGAAACAGGAGTTTTGAATAAACTCCTTTCTTGAACTCAGGACTCAGCACTACTAAACTTAATACCTCCGTAGTCAGAAGTTAAGAATGAGAAGTTAGGAGTTAATATAACTTCTAGCTGCTAATTTGTATCAGGACTTACCGTGTTACAACTGATATCTTTCCTCATTCATGGGATTCAACCATTTTTAATCCCTATTTGCTTTATAGTTGCTTGGACTATAACTATTCTCGTTGTTTTGAGTCTCTGGACGGCAGCGCGAGATAGTGTCAGCACGGCCAAGCAGATGCATCAAATCCCTTGTACTAACTGCCAATTTTTTACGACCGATTACCGTCTCAAATGTACCGTACACCCTTCCACTGCCAATACAGAAGAAGCTATCAACTGTATTGACTATCAACCGAAGACTAATCCTTATCTGTATTAGTGATTGGGGACTGGGAAAGAATTTCTCTAATGTTCAATGACTATTTACTCATCTCTAGCAAGATTTTTAAAACACCCTGACTCTGAGCGTGTTTAAAAGCCGCAAGCCCTTCAATCAGGGGGTAGGTGGCATGAATCAGGGGTTGCACGTCAACTTGTCCCGTTGCTAGCAACTGGAGTGCTGGGGGAAAGGGGCCACAACGGGAGCCAATGAGGGTGATTTCATCCACTACTAAAGAAGAAGCATCTAGGCTGAGGTTGCCAGCATAAGTACTTTTAAGTACTAATGTGCCACGGGGACGTAGGGCGCGGCGAGCGATAGCAAATCCTTCTGGGTTGCCAGTACATTCTACTGAGATATCGAAATATCCATCTTTCACAGCATCAGCTAAACCAATTTTAATCCCCCGTGCCTCTAAGTTAGCTAGCTTGTTTCGATGCCGTCCCACAGCTAAAAGTTCACAGCCCGTTAGGGCTAGTGTCTGGGCTACCAACTGCCCTAATTTGCCATCTCCAACCACTAGCACCCGATCATTTGGACGCAATGGCACTTGCTGCTGAATTTCCAAAGCTGCTGCTATAGGTTCGGTAAATGTTGCTACTTCTGTCGGCACATTATCAGGTACTAAATGTAAGTTCTCTATGGGCAAACAAAGATATTCACCAAAGGCTCCGTTGCGATTGACAATACCTAAAACGGTGCGATTTTCGCAATGACTTGGTTGTCCGTGGCGACAAAACCGACAATGCCCACACACAGCATTGATTTCTCCAACTACGCGTTGGTTAACTAAGCACTCTGGCCCTTGTTCAACGATGCCGACAAATTCATGACCTAAAATACCAGTGTAGGGATAGTAGCCTCTAAGGAGTTCCAAGTCAGTGTTACAGATACCCGCATGCAGGACGCGTACCAAGGCTTCTCCCGGTGGTGGTTCAGGCATGGGAATATCTGTGCGTAATTGCAACTGGTTATTTTCGAGCCAGAGTCCTTTCATTTTATTCACGTTCTTTGCCTAATATTTTGTCATACCATTTTCAAAAATAATTGCAATATAATGAATCAGCTGTAGGGGCGTACACATGCCATTGGTGTCAACTTAACATGAAAGCCAGTAAGTGAAAAAGCTTTTAGAGGTTGTCTTCTCAAGAGTCTCCAACTGGGAATGCCTAATGAGGGCTGCCCCTCAAGACTAGCAGCAGAGCCACTTTTGATGCATTTCTAGTCTATTGTTGGAAACAAGGTTTTAAAGGAGTTTTAGCTTAAGTTAGCACCTATTTACAGATGTACGCTTCTACCCATGCTTATGTATGTGTAGTAAATATTTCTTTAATTTTAAAAACTTGCATCAATAGGACTTACGCAAAAGATCTCTCAAACTCTCATTTCTTTGCGTCCTCTGTTTCTGGAGCGGTAGCCTGCGACAAGCCGCTTCTCTAAGAGATGCTCCGCGTAGCAAGATCCCCGTAGGAGTATGCGTCTAGGTTATTTTGTAACTCGTGCGTAAGTCCTAATCAACTTTGCTTAACCAAGTAACCAAATCATTAGAGTCAAGTGCTATTTCGCTTCCTAACGTTTTGATATAAAGAAGTCCGTCGCTGATAATTAAATCTCTGATTGGATACCATGAGTCTCTTGTCCTAATCAGAAGTTCTAAGGGAATTCCTGGTCGTAAAGCATACTTACGATATTTCCACCAAGCTCGCCATAGGAGGACAGATTTAGTACACTGCATCTGATAGCCTTTTGGAACTTCGCAGTATTGATATTGATAAAAACCACGACTATTTACTTCTCCTTTAAGAAGATAACTAGATTCTGCTAATACCTGATTTATTGATTCCCAATGAGATGAGTTTGCGTGAATCGAAAATTCAGGGATTTTATGAGACAGTTGAGCAGTGGCAATTACCCCTTCGGTTTTGGCTGTCAATTGGTTTAATTTATACACTGTTTGCGCTGTCAAAGCAGGGTTTGACAACAAAACGTCTTTTTTTTGGATGGAGTTTTGCACAAACTCTCGAATTAAATCTAAATTAGACAACATAAAATTATTTATACTAAGTTAAGTAGTGTGATGGAAACTACAACACTATGTAAATTAGTAACTACACTAGTATTTAACTCGATTCAGGATTATTACAAGTTTTATTTATACTTAATCTTCGTTTAATATTAGGGTATGCCGCTCAAAAGGCTAGTTAACAAAATTACTGTTTACCTTTTAGCAACAAAGCAGCTCTTTAAATTTTTACGTCTTTGAGAAATGGTGTAAATACTGGAATCAATTCTGGACGACTAACGACAAGGGAGGGAAAGGAGCGATCGCTATAATCTTCTCCTGGCGACAAAGGAAACGGGTCTGAATTAAGTGATAACCAGACGCCGCCAGCTGCTTGGACAATCACCCAAGCTCCTGCCAAGTCCCAAACTTTGGGTGTCGCTTCAATACCGCCTAGTGTTGCACCAGTAGCAACCATCAGAAAGTTATAGCTAGCTACACCCAACATTCGAATTTTACAGGGAAAGCCGTTGCGGATAATTTCGGTGCTGCGAGAACAGAGGTTAAAAAAGTGATTGTTGCTGGGACTGTCAACACTAGTGTGAATGGGGTGGTGATTGAGAAATGCCCCTGTTGGTACTGTTAACCCAGATGAACCTGCCCAAAAACCATGAAAAGCTTGAGCCAATGGCGGCGCGTAAACATAACCAAAAATTGGTGTGCCTTTATACAGTAAGCCTAGAGAAATTGACCAGATGGGAATGCCGCGCGTAAAGTTTGTTGTCCCGTCCAAAGGATCAATTACCCAGCACCATTCTGTACCAGGAAATGACTGATCGCTCTCTTCGGTCAAAATTCCGTAACCAGAGAAATTAGAAGCGATCGCATCCCGAATTTCTTGATCTGCCCATTTGTCGGCTTGCGTTACCAAACTACCATCAGCTTTTTGCAAAGCCTGCACCTGCCCAAAATCCTGCATCAATTGCTTTCCCACTCTGGTAGTGGTGGTTTGGGCAAAATCGAGAACTGTTGTCCAAAAATCACTCATTGATTAATTCTCGCGCTTAGGTGTTTCTGAGCCAAGTTAGGTATATTCAGGTTTTGGCTAGTGAAGTCTCCAGTTTAATCTAAATCACTTTCTAAAACAGAAGCGATCGCTTGCTTGGTACTTGTTTGAAATTCTGTTACATTCACCCGATTCAGAAACCAAATCGACACCACCATCCCCACGGCTTCTAGGGCAAATACTAATCCGTAAGCTAGTTCCAAACTGGGTAGTACCCTACGACCAATATCCAAAACAGTGCCACCTACGACTACTGCCAGTCCCCTAGAGATAGACTGTGCCAGACCCCATGCTCCGATAAATGTACCTGCGGCTTCTGCTGCTGTCAGATCCAGCATCAAGCTAATTGCTGCTGTGGTCAAAAAACCGGTTGCTAAACCAAATAAGACCAAACCTAGCTTGAGAAAAGCTGGATTAGCTGTGAATCCTGAAATACCCAACAATGCTGCACAGAGTGCCACTAACATACAACCGAGGCGGGCACTTTTGCGCTTACCCAAACGCGGCACAATCAAAAAGCCAGCTATGACGTAGGCAATCAGCAGACCAATGCCATAATAAACATTCAACTTGGTGCTTTCCGCCAAAGGCATTTTAAACACTTGACCAGCATAGGGTTCCAAAACAGGGTCTTGCATGAACAAGCAGAGTGTCATTACCACCAAAAAGGTGAAAAATAAACCTGTTTGTGGACTTGCCGTTAAGATTTTCCAAGCAGCCCCCAAGGTAATGCTGTCTTCTCGGTTTATCAGTGTAGAACGGCTAGAGTAAAGAGAGTACTTTTTCTCAACGCCCAATGTCGCTGCGATCGCTAAGCCAAATACAATTGCTGGGACAATCACAAATAGCCTGTTGACTGCTGCTTGCAAGGTTGCTACGCTGGCTTCTGGTGTTAATTCCTTCAGCAAGTTAGAACTGATAATTGCCCCAACAATAATCCCCACCATTAGCATCGACCAAACAACACCGACTACTTTTGAACGGTTATCTTCTTCAGATATATCCACCAACAAAGCCGCAAAAGCAGTACCACTAGCACAAATTGCTAGACCATAGATAGCAAAAACTAAAGCCAGAAGTGCTATCCAGCCGATAGTTTGGGTTGTCCATACCCAGCCGCCTGCACTAGTAGCCGCACTATTCATCTGCCACATCACTTGTACAGCTAAAAATGCAGCGATCGCAAATATCGCTGCTCCCACCCAAACATAAGCTGTCCGGTGGTATCCCCACAAGGGTTTGGCATCCGAAATCTGCCCGAACCAGACACGAGAAGGAGCAACAAATAAAGGCAGTGCTAGCACTACTGACACTAGCGTTGCTGGAATTGCTATTTCTTGAATCATGACTCTGTTGAGTACACCCAAAGTCAAGATGGACATCATGGCCAAACCCATTTGGAATAAGCCCAGCCGAAACATAGTCAGCAGATTAACCCTCGGCATAGCTAGAGAGTTTGTTTGGGCATCAAATACATCACCGCTTGCCATAGCTACTTTTTCGTATGGTTTACTCTCTTATTAACTTAAGATAAACCGTTCGCTAAAACTTAAATCCGACATTACAAAAAAACCCCCAGTAAATCGGGAGCGTCAATTGTTGGGTTTGGCGGTGAGGCAGATGCTCATAACTTCACCGGAATTGGGACTTGGTAGCAGGGAATTCCTGTCTCTAAAGTTTGCATAGCACTTCTACACTCACTCAACTGCATAAACGGCATCAAAACCAATTCTTTCTCCCCAAAGTGCTGCATCAGTTTGCTTGGATCGTAATCGAAGACTCGTTTCGACAAAATCATCACCGATTTCGTAATCTCCTGTTTCAACATTAATCGAGATAAGTTTGCCGATGTTCTCTTCCGTCTCAACTTTGGCACGGATACTTCTTTTATAGAGTTCTTTTCCACGCCAGGACATTTCTTGGCTACTGAGCGTAGGGTGGGACATAAATAAATCCCCTGTTTAAGGTGTTAGATTCTTCACTTCATTGTAGAGCAGAAGCTACAGAGGTTAGAGAGCAAAGCTTGATTCTGTAGGAGGTAGGAGAGCGATCGCCTCAAAGCAGCAAATGGTAAAAAAGCTTTGAAAAACCAGAAAGTAAGAAAATCAAACATAAAATTTCTTACTTTAGTTACCATAGGCAAGCCATGTCAATGGTTTTGAGAGCCATTCTCTCACACGATTGCGCGGTAATGGCTTGTAAAGATAAATTTCCTTATATTTTCCTTATATATTGAACTCCAAGAGTGCTGCCTCACCTGCGGGGGGAACCCCCGTTGAGGCGACTAGCGTTGCTGAGTTAGAAATAGAGGGACGCAAGGCTTTGCGCTCGTACAGCAATAATTAGTTTAAAGTCGGAGTGATCTATTTGAGCCGACAGAAGTGTAGAGGGCGATCGCACAAATAATACCATGCCCTCTACACTACTTAAATAAACCTACTATTAACCTTATCGAGTTGCCATCTGTGCCTCAGAAACCCAATTGCCGTGGAAGCCATAAGGAACGCGCTGTGGCATGATTATCCGCGCTACAGGTGGAGCTGTGATATTTCGAGCATCAACGACTAATAGCTCAGACTTTTTCGCTAGTGCATCCCAAACCATAGTTAGCAACCAGCCATCATCTTCAGAAGTAGCACCAGGACGAGGTGCAAAGACACTATCACCACCAAAGCGTCCCCGACCAAATTCATGTACTTGAGTGCTACCAGTCTCCAAGTCATACTTGAGTAGACCATCCAACAAAAGTCTAGGTCTCATGTAAGTAGCCTGTCGGGATGCGTAGACGTAACGTGTCTTTCGCCCAGTCAGGTCATCGTTAATCCGAGGAAATTCCGTGGCGGTATCATTGCTATTTAGCAATTGTTCTTTCACAACACCCGTTGCCAAATTGATCCGGTAGAGATATAGGCGGAAGTGTTCAAATTCAGTATCTCCCCCCTCACCATTGTCTTTCTGAGGAATAAAGAGATAGGTATCGGGTGCTCTGGTGGCGATAAGTACCACTTCGTTGCCTTCCTCCCAAGCGTTAGCAACATGGTAGAGCATACAGGTCGAGATATTGAACCAGCGGATAGTTCGGTTATCGCCGTGGCGATGTACGATGCCGATGCGGCTGGGGTTTTGCTTCTCAAATTTAATGGGCAACTGATCCTGCATAATCCGCATAGGACTAAAGACAAGCGGCATATCCAGAAAAAGGGTGTAGTGCTCAGTGATGGCAAAATCGTGCATCATCACTGGCGCAGGTATATCAATAGGTACAGTTCGCAACATTTTGCCCTCTGCGGAAACCACGCTGTATTCCAGATAAGGAGGAGCAATAGGTGCAAAGCCGATCACAATCATTTCACCCGTTTGAGCATCGACTTTTGGGTGAGCGGTAAAGGTAGAAGCAAGCTTACCGTCAAAGGTATGTACCCCAACTGTTTCTAAATCAGGAAGACGAATTTCATAAGGTGCGCCAGCTTCCCACAGTGCCAGCAGTTTGCCTGCGTGCCATATAGTCGAAGTGTTAGCAGTATTCTTCATCATCAAGCCATAAGGGGCATCAAATCGAGGCAGATTCAGCAAACCAGGCCAAATCGCCTTACCTTGTTTTTGCTCAATCTCAAACCCCTCTGTGCGAATGTAGCGGTTACGGTAGCTGGCTTTGCCGTTGCTGATATTTACTGCGTGGAGCATTCCATCCCCATCTAACCAGTGATGCAGTCCAATAGGCTCAAATTGGGGATTAGGGCCGTTGCGGAGAAATATGCCATTCAGTTCTTGGGGTAGTTCACCAATGACAGTTAGGTTGTCGGCAGTTATTTCTTGCTTGACAGGGGCAAAATTATCAGTCAAATAAAAATCTGCCATATCTTCTGCCAGGATATTAACTCTGGCAGTAGTGCTGAGGCGACTCAAGATTTGGTAAGGTACACGAGCGTAGTAGCCAGTGACCGAAGGCCCTTTATTGACTATTGATGACCGCTCCATCTGTAAGACATTAGCTAGGAATTTGCTATCCATCAAAGCGCTCATAAATCGCCGCTGCAAAGTACTAGGGCGAGTACCAGCTGGGGCTGCTGTGGCGAGCGCGAGGGTTTGTATGAGTTCCTTTTCTTTTGCATCTAACACACCCTCGGTATACATCAGCGAGTTGAGAGCTTCGTATAACTCCTGAAAATCTTTTTCGTCAGGATAATTTCCTAAATAGGCTTGAAGCCAGCTATAACACTCTTCTGGTTTGACAGGTTGATTGTTTGATAATAGAGTTTTAATTTCTGGATCTTCAGTCAATCCTTTTTGTTGTGCAACTCCCTGTAAAAATTCTTTTTCTTCAGGTTCTAGTACTCCATCAATCCAAGCAATACCAATGAGAATTTTTAAGAATTCTTTAGCATTTTTTGATGGTTTATGTACTATTTCAGCTTGAGGAATTGGTACGTCAAAATGCTCATGTGTAGTGGCATCAGGACGAATATTTTTCTCTGTGGAAAACAAGACTTTTGAACTGTCTGCTGTTTTGACAATAAGAAATAAGTCGGGATTACCTTCAAATTTTTCAAATTTACCTTTAAAATCAGCTTCAGTGTAGTTAATTTCAAAAGTTCCAGTACTATTGGTTTTAACTTGTCCTAACTTATCTTTCTTGACAGTATCCTTATCAAATGCTTCAACTATTAAGTTAGGAATTCCTAAACCGCTTTCAGCTTCGTAAATTCGTCCAGTAACTTTAAATGTCATTATATTTATCCTTAGTTAATTTTTCAAAAAAGAAACGCCTGGTGATTGAAATCAGCTTTAAATGCATCTAAGAAGACTTGAGTGTTTTCAAGATTTCAAAATTTGAATCAAGATGCAAGGACAGTTAAGACAGTTAAGACAGTTAAGTAAATATTTAATAAATGCTTAATAATTAGTTTTTAGACTCTTGAGCTTTTTGAGCCGTCCTGGATGCACCTTTAACCTGACTAAGCAATTTGAGCGGCATGTTGCCGTGAATGATTTTGATTTAGAGATCTAAGTGGGTGAAGTTTATGGACTGATTGGCCCAAATGGCGCAGGTAAAACGACAGTCTCTCCAGCTTGCGAAGCATCGACCGAGCAAGGAAATTGCCTAGTAATGGCTCAAAGAACACTTGCGATCGCATACTTTTCACTTTGATACCACAAGCATTTCTTACTTGTGACTCAACAATGACGCATCAAATCCTTAATGCTCAATACCCTATTTGCAGTCTTGTCCATGACGATACACTATAAAAGTCAAAAAGCTTGAATAAAGACTTATCACAACAGAAAGCAGGAACCAGCTAAAAAATAGCGATCGCATTCCAGCAAGGTTAGAGAGCAATACTTGGTTTTGTAAAACAGCGATTGCCTCAAAGTAGCAAATGGTAAAAAAGCTTCAACAAAGACTTATCACAACATTAGACCTCTTGCATAAATGCTTAAACTGTCATGTTGACGGAGCGAAACATCTGTTGAGATTCTTTTCTCCACTGCGTTCCGCACCCTGCGGGTTCGCGTAGCGTTCGGTAGGAAAGAAACCTACAGAATGACATTCCTGATTTTTGGACTTTTGCAAGAGGTTCATTTAGATCAGTTTGAGCTATGGTGTCCAATGCCCAATCTTGCCTGTAACGATACACTATAAAAGTAAAGAAATGTAAACAAAATAAATTTTGCCAACATGGAAACCATCACATTGGGGCAGAATGGCCCAGCTGTTACACCCTTGTGCATTGGCACTTGGGCTTGGGGTGATAAACTCTTTTGGAACTATGGCGATGACTATGGTCAGGAACAGTTACAAGAAGCCTTTACAGCATCCTTAGAAGCTGGTATTACCTTCTTTGACACTGCGGAAATTTACGGAATGGGAAAAAGCGAGAAATTTTTGGGGCAATTCCTGCAACAAACACAACAACCAGTACAGATTGCTACAAAATTTGGCCCTCTACCGTGGCGATTTACAGGTCAATCGGTTTCCGATGCTCTAACAGAAAGCCTCAAACGACTACAACTAGAGCGAATTGCCCTGTATCAAGTGCATTGGCCTTTTGCTTTTCTTTTAAGTCAACAAACTCTGATGAATGCCTTAGCGGATGAGGTGAAGCGGGGTAGAATTGCCGCAGTAGGTGTTAGTAATTACTCGGCAGAGCAAATGCGAGACGCGCACCAAATATTAGCAGCCCGTGGAGTGCCTTTAGCTGTAAACCAGGTACGTTACTCTTTAATTACTCGCCAAATTGAAAGTAAAGGTATTATGGCAACTGCTCGTGAGTTGGGTGTGACTATCTTGGCATATAGTCCTTTGGCGCAGGGATTACTCACAGGTAAGTACACCACTGATAGTGCTGAAACTCCCAGTGGAGCAAGAAAGATAGACCCACGGTTTAGTAAAGAAGGCTTGCAAAAAATTACACCTGTGATATCTCTACTACGCAGTTTGGGAGAAAAATACGATCGCACCCCTGCCCAAGTTGCTCTCAACTGGTTAATTGCTCAAGGGAACGTCATTCCTATTGCTGGAGTGAAGACAGCCCAACATGTACGGCAGAATGCTGGCGCTTTGGGCTGGAGACTGAGCGAAGATGAAATTAAGCAGCTAGAGGAAGTTAGTCGCCCTTGGCTGTAGTATTTCTTACTCAAATACAGGGGGCCACAGTTCTGATACTGTTAGCTCCCAACCTGGTAATAAGTTTGGTAGTGTCAGTTTGTCGTTATCTTGCAAGATTACTGGTTCTTGGTTGAGTCGATAAACTGTTAGCGTCAATTTATCAGGGTCAATCAAGATACCAACTGTACATCCAAGTTGTAAGAATAGCTGAATTTTTTCTACTAGTGGTTTGATGCGGTCTGACTTGGATTTGATTTCTACCATCAAGTTAGGTACTAGCTCTACAAAATCGCGCTGGCTTTTTTTGAATCGATCAGCACGAACAAAAGACACATTAGGAGCACGAAGATTTCGTTTTTCTTGATCGGATACGGTTCCGTTTTCAGTTTCTAATGTATGCAGAATAAAACCAGCGCTAGAACCAGTCACCCGTCCTAGCCGCTGTGGGCGCACATAGTTACCAAGCAATCTAATTAACTCAGCACCTATTTCTTCAGAAACGTAATCTGATGGGCCTATAACAAGTATATTTCCGTCTACTAGCTCCATCTGCCATTCGGGATGCTCTGCTTGTAGTTGCTCTAAGTCTGTAATGGTGAACATAAGACGCCGGAAAATATATCTTTAATTATGTTCCTACAAACTAATAAAAGAAATTAGCCATCCTTGAGTGCAAGTCATTAGTCCTTTGTCCTTGTTTTTCACTAATGACAAATGACTAATGACAAGTGACTTAATGACTAAGAAGCCGATTCCCTCGCTGTGTGTGAACCTAGCTTTTTATTTGTAGGCGACACCGAAGACTCGCGACTGCTTGTCCGCAGCTTGGGCTTGGGAGTACCATGTCTTTCTTCTTCACCATTACTGGTATCAGATTTGCTCCAAGAGGAGCGAGTGCGATCGCCATTCGATTCACGACGCTTGTTAAGTCTTGGTTTTGGAGTAGGGCCGTTGTCTTCTTGGGGAATCTCCACGTCCGATTGCAGCCAAGCGGGACGAGTTTGATCGTAAGCGATTTGCAATGCAGCTGCGGCGATCGCCTGAGCATCGTATTCTTCAATCAGTTCGCTAACTATCGGCAAAAATGAAGCTAAACGCTCGCCTGTCAAAGCTTCTCGCACTTGTTCTTGCAATTTCAGGATGTGACGCGCTTCAATTTGTGCCCGCGTTGGAATTGTCAGCAATTGCCAACTTTGGCGGTTATGACGTTCAAATGTCTGCTGCTTGCGCCGCTCAAAAGGCTGTACTAAAGAAATTGCTGTTCCTTCTTTCCCCGCTCGACCAGTACGACCAATACGGTGGACGTAGGTTTCTACGCTATCGGGTAAGTCGTAGTTGATCACGTGCGACAGTTGATCGACATCCAATCCCCGTGCTGCAATATCAGTTGCTACCACCCAGCGCACTTGGCGATTGCGGAATCTGCTCAATAATCGTTCTCGTGCTTGCTGTGACAAATCACCGTGGTATTCATCGACACTATGACCAGCTGCTTGCAGTTGATTGGTGAGTTCTGCGGCTGTGCGTCTGGTACGAACAAAGATTAAAGCTGTTTCTGGGTCTTCCATTTCCAGAATCGGCTGTAAAGCTTTGGCTTTTGTCCAGTGGCGGGGAATCAGGTAAGCTACCTGATTAATTTTATTGGGAGCGGCTTTTGGCTGTTCAACGGTGACTGTTGCAGGCGATCGCAAAAACTTGTTCACCAACATGCGAATTGATGGTGGCATTGTTGCCGAGAATAAAGCTGTTTGGCGATCTACGGGCGCTTGGGAAAGAATTTTCACCACATCATCGATAAAGCCCATGCTCAACATTTCATCGGCTTCATCCAACACAAACCACTTGACTTGATCGAGCTTTAAACAACCGCGATCTAGCAAGTCAATCACTCGTCCTGGCGTACCCACTACCATGTGAACGCCACGTTTAAGTTGTAAAATTTGGCGGTCAATTGATTGACCACCGTAGATTGCTAACACCCGCAATCCTTCATTGCCAATGAACTGCTCAATGGCATCGTGAACTTGCATTGCTAATTCACGAGTTGGTGTTAAAACTATGGCTTGCACGGCCCTTTGATTAACATCCAGCCGCTCTAAAATTGGCAGTGAAAATGCTGCTGTTTTACCTGTTCCAGTTTGAGATTGACCCACTACATCACGACCCGCCAGCAGTTGGGGAATGGCTTGAACTTGAATGTTAGTTGGTTCGGTAAAGCCGATTTTTTCTAGTTGCTCGACGCGTTCTTGGGAAATACCTAATTCTTGAAACGAAAGATTCATCAAATCTCCTAAGATTTTATTTTGGATTTTTTGGATTAGTCGTTAGTCATTAGTCTTTGATTATTGCTTATTGGTCATTTAACAAAGGACAAATGACGATTTAGTTATTGACAACTTGACCATAGAGATCGTATGTATCGGCATTGTGGATCGCTACTGGCACGATCGCTCCTAATTTTGCTGTGCCTTTAACATAAACTTGACCATCGACCTCTGGGGAAAATCTACCTGAACGACCGATTAATTCACCACTTTCAGGATTTTCTTGCTCAATCAGGACATCAACAATTTTGCCTACTTCCTGTTGATTTTTCTTTTGAGAAATTGGTTGTTGGAGTTCCATCAGCTGGTATCGGCGCTCGTCCATCACTTCTTGAGGTAGCTGATTCGGTAGCTTGTAAGCGGGGGTTCCCTCCTCAGGCGAAAAAGTGAAGACACCAACATGGTCAAATTCATGCCGCTGGACGAACTCTAATAGATGCTCGAAATGCTCTGTTGTTTCTCCTGGAAATCCAACAATAAATGTTGTCCGTAGCACCGCTGATGGTAGCGCCGTTTTGATGCGATCTATAATCCCATCATTTACACGTCCTTGCCAAGGACGGTTCATGGCGCGAAGAATTTCAAGATGGGAATGTTGCAAGGGCAAATCCAAGTATGATAAGACGTTGGGCGTTTCTTGGATTGCTGCTATGACATCTGGAGTCAGTCCAGTGGGATAAGCATAGTGCATTCTTATCCACGGTACATCTACTTTGCCCAAAGCGCGAAGTAATTCGGCTAACTTTGGCTTACCGTAAATATCCAGACCGTAATTAGTCGTGATTTGGGAAATTAGAATAATTTCCTGCACCCCTTGACTAACCAGTTGCTCGGCTTCGGCAACAATAGATTCAATAGTACGCGATCGCTGGTTTCCTCGTAGATAAGGAATAATACAAAACGCACAACGATAATCACATCCTTCGGCAACTCGCAGGTAAGCTACACCTTCGGTTGTAGTACGATAGCGTGGTGTAGTCTCGTCGGCAATGTAGGTTGGTTCGATACTAACCTGTTTGACCCGCTCGCCTTGTTCCACCCGCTCAATTACATTTACAATTTTGTGATAGTCGCCTGTACCTACTACAGCTACCGCTTCTGGCAACTCATCCAACAATTGTTCTTGGAAATGTTGCGCCATGCAGCCAGTGATTACGATTTTTTTGTCTGCCTCTGCAAGCTCCACCAAAGTTCTAACAGATTCTTCTCTTGCTGCTTCGATAAAACTACAGGTATTAACAATAACGTAATCTGCTAATTCTTCATTTGTATCTACACCATAGCCTGCTTCTACCAGCAGTCCTAACATATGTTCTGTATCAATTCGATTTTTCTCGCAGCCTAGGTGAGAAATTGCAATTGTTGGCTTATCACCCATATTTTGAAAAAATCTTCAGTTTTTTTTTCTTGTAATCAAACATTCAAGCACTAGCTCCGCTGTTTTACTATCAGCATCTTTATGAGGACAGTGCAGTAGTAGATTACCACTGTCATCAACCGTCTGTGGACTAATGACCCTATCAATATATAGAAATAGAGGTCATGTTATGATATTCTTATCAATCTGTTCCCCAGGGTAAAATGAAGTGTCTTTGGGTACATTTGACACTTGTAATCTTTTTTAACAATTCGCCTGTTGGTATTTTATATTACCGCAGCGTATGCGTTGTTAATTTACCCATCGGGAAGCCGCCCAAAGGGCTTGTTGTGAGAAGTCGCTACCCTCAGGGAAATCGCGCTCTTTGCGAGACGCTCTGTGAACGCGACTACGCCTAATAAAGCAGTAATGTTACCCTGGCGATTGGCTGGCCCCAACGACAAATGTGTGGGTGAGACGCCTAAACCACGGAAAGCTGCCTCGCGTCTTGTGAGTGGCAAACTCCTCTTGTTAGCCAGGTTTTATCTTAACATATCTTATGGGAGGTTTGACCCCAATTTCCGTCTTAGGATGGAGGCAGTAAACCGACCATCAGAAAACACATTTGACTAGTTCGTTAAAAGTCAAGAGTCAATGGTCAAAAGTCAAGAGTCAATGGTCAGTCCAGAGTCAATGGTCAAAAGCTCTTGGACTCTAAACTTTTGAACGCTAGATGCTAAGAAAGCGGGAACGCTAAAAGCGAACAAGTTGAGCCAATGTCCTGGCTCCTCTAGACTTTTAATTTTGGACTCTGGACTCCGCGAGGCGGATTTAAAGACGTGGACTTATATCAGCTATTTAAAACTCGCTTACCAATAATTGGCGTGGTTCACCTGCTACCACTGCCTACTTCACCTCGTTGGGGAGGTAGCTTAAAAGCGGTAATCGACCGCGCCGAACAAGAAGCTACAGCCCTGGCTAGTGGAGGGGTTGATGGGATAATTGTGGAGAATTTTTTTGACGCGCCGTTTACTAAAAATCAAGTTGATCCAGCGGTTGTGAGTGCCATGACTGTGGTGGTGCAGCGGATACAGAATTTGGTGACATTGCCTGTGGGCTTAAATGTTTTGCGAAATGACGCCAAAAGTGCGATGGCGATCGCCAGCTGTGTGCGATCGCAATTTATCCGCGTCAATGTTCTCACAGGGGTGATGGCAACCGACCAGGGATTAATTGAAGGAGAAGCCTATCAATTACTCCGCTATCGCAGGGAGTTAGGTTGTGATGTCAAAATCTTAGCCGATGTATTGGTGAAGCACGCCCGTCCTTTAAGTTCTCCAAATCTCACAGTTGCCGTGAAAGACACAATTGAAAGGGGATTAGCAGATGGGGTAATTTTGTCCGGTTGGGCTACTGGTAGCCCTCCTAACTTAGACGATTTGGAACTGGCTTGTGGTGCAGCAGGTGGTACACCAGTGTTCATCGGTAGTGGAGCTAATTGGGAAAATATTGATACACTGATGCAAGGAGCAGATGGTGTAATTGTTTCTAGTTCCCTGAAACGCCACGGACGAATTGAGCAACCAATTGATCCAATTCGCGTCAGTCAATTTGTGGAAGCCGCACGTCGGAGTTGGAACTCCAAAGGTGAAAGCAAATCGATTTCCTCAGTAAAGCTACATTAAGTACTGGGGACTGGGGATTGGGGACTGGGGACTGGGGACTAAATTCTTCCCATATACCCAATACCCAATACCCAATACCAATACCCAATACCCAATAGCAGTTTATGATTCGCCGCCGTTCTACCCCTTGGATTCATAAGTGGTCGCGCCCATTGATGGGGGCGATCGCTGGATGTGGTGTCCTAACAACAGGTTATATCACGATAGAAAAGTTAACAGGAGGCAGTGCAGCTTGTCTGGCACAAGCTGGTGCCAAAGGCTGTAATGATGTACTTTCTAGCCCTTGGGCAACGGTTTTTGGTCAGCCATTAGCCTTGTTTGGGTTTTTAGCGTACACCAGTATGATGGTATTTGCTTTGGCTCCCTTAGCAATTAAACCAGCGGAAAATAAGGAAAAGCGTCAAAAGCTAGAAAACTGGACATGGTTGCTGCTATTGGTGGGAGCGATCGCCATGTCTATTTTCAGCAGCTACTTAATGTACCTGCTAGCATTCCAAATCAAAGCCTTCTGTCTTTACTGTATCGCCTCAGCTTTGTTCTCCCTCAGCCTTTTGGTACTGACAATTATTGGTCGTGATTGGGAGGATATTGGGCAAATCTTCTTTACCGCCATCATTGTCGGGATGATCACGCTGATTGGCACTTTATGGGTCTTTTCTGGCGTGAATCAACAAGTTGTGACACCCGGAGCACCTGGACAACCTGTAAAAATTTCCTTTACTCCGCAGGTACAGCCTAATCGAGAATTTGGTTGGGAAATTACTACCACCTCTGGTGAGGCAGAAATTTCTCTAGCACGCCACTTAGCCAAGATAGGCGCTAAAGAATACAGTGCTTATTGGTGTCCTCATTGCCACGAACAAAAGTTGCTTTTCGGTAAAGAAGCCGAACAAATAATCGACGAAAATATTAAGGTAGAGTGTGCTGACGATAGCCCAAAAGCTCAACCAGAACTGTGTAAAGCCGCAAAAATAGAAGGCTTCCCCACTTGGATAATCAACGGTCAAAGCTATAGCGGAGTGCAAAACTTGGAAGAACTGGCGAGAGTTTCTGGTTATACAGGTTCTCGTAACTTCAAGTATTTCAAATAGTTGTCCTAAAAAAGCTTTTTTGTGACAACTTGGATTTTATAACTAATAGTCAACTGATTGGGGATTTGGATTTGCGATCGCGCAGCGTAAAGCCTTCTCTACGAGACGCTGCGCCATCGCTTAGAGCGGGTCTTGTCTACTACGGCATCTAGATGTGCGGATTACACTAAGGGCGAACGGACTTCTTAAAGACGAAGCATGAACTCGAAGAAATATCCTTAAACCAAATTATGTCTTGCAAATTTGAGCTACTGCTAGACTGGGGTTCATCGGCTTGTTCACTCTTAACGTTCCCATAGGGTAGTAAGTGGCGTTTGTTCACCTCTATCTGGCGCTCAAACTTTCCGCAAAATCTAAAATTGGCAGTCAACTGGATAAATACAGCAAAGTCTGTTTCCAGTTGGCTTTTTTGTTTTCAGTTTGACAATAAATCTGTGAGTTTAATTAAGAAAATTTTACCAGATGAGCCTTTTAACGTTGAACTCGTCGATCTCACGTTAAACAATATTTATACTGAACTTGTGCTGATAAATACAAAAGTTTCAGTTGCCGTTTGAGCAGATAATTAGTACTAATGAATGATAATACATCAGAACTACCCAGTATTATATTGAGGAAGCTCACTCTCATTGAAAAGATTTCTAGAAATTCTCTATAGCTTCCAAGTGAGCTATATTCGCCAAGTAGTTGATAACTATATGAAATATACAATATTTCTCCCCACTAGGTAATGGGAATGAATAAGCAGCTAGGCAAGCGTTTTGTGAAGTTAATGTTTGGACTGAAACAACCGCTTAGTCGAGGACAAAAGGAATTTATTACTGCTACCAGCGTTGCTATCTGTGTCTTGGTTTTGCGTGCTATCGGATTATTTCAATCCTTAGAATTGGCAGCTTTAGATCAATTTTTTCGCTTACGTCCCAATGAGCCGCCAGAACAGCGCATTACTATTGTAGCGATTGATGAGGCTTCTTTAAGCAGAGTTGGTTCCTGGCCAATTCCAGATAGCGATATTGCCAAGTTATTACAAAAATTAAACGTCTACAAACCCCAAGCTATTGGCTTGGACATCTACCGGGATTTGGTAGTACCTAATAATGATTTAGCAGAAAAGCCTGTTAATAAAGAACTACTTGATGCGTATAAGTCAATGCCAAACTTAATTGGTATTGAGCTGCTAGCCAACGACAAAAACAAAAATGGCAAAAATAAAAATGTTGGTGTTGCACCCCCGCTGGGGCTGAATCGAAATCAGGTAGGTTTTAATAATGTAGTGTATGACCCTGATGGCAAAATCCGTCGCAGCTTGTTGTATTGGCATGTTAATGAGCATCGGGTACACGAAAGTTTTGCCCTGAAGCTGGCTTTATTATATTTAAAATCACAGGGAATTACTCCCACCAAAGCAGCTAGCAATTCTGAGTATTTACAGTTGGGTAAGGCGGTGTTTACTCGTTTTAAGCCCAATGATGGTGCTTATGTCAGAGCTGATGCTGGCGGCTACCAAATTTTGTCCAACTTTCCCAAACCTGGATGTTCAAGTCCATCTGCTGAATTCTGTGGCTATCCCCAGGTATCTATGAAAGATGTACTGGCAGATAAAGTTGAAGAAAACTTGATCAGAAATCGCATTGTACTTATTGGTTCCACCGCACCCAGTCTTCAGGATTTTGTATTCATTCCCTATTCCAGCCGTTTAATGGGTACAGCAAATCCTGTATCTGGTATCGAACTGCAAGCTTATTTTATCAGTGAGTTAATCTCGGCTGCCGTTAAAGGGAGACCTTTACTCGAAGTATGCTCTGACTTAGTGGAAGACTTATGGATTTTTGTCTGGTCTTATGTGGGAGCAGCTACGACATGGCGAATACGACACCCGACTACGAGCTTTATAAGTATCTTAGTTTCTTCTTCTGTGTTGAGCTTGAGTGCTTACCTTGCTTTCTTATATGGTTTGTGGATACCAATTATTCCTCCGCTGTTTACTTTTGGTATCTCCGCTATTTGGATGACCAGTCATATTGCTCATATGCAAGAAGAGTGGAAACGCTCTAAAGAGTTTTTATATCACGTGATTAACACTATTCCTGACCCAATTTTTGTAAAAAATGAACAACATCAATGGATTGTTTTAAATGAAGCTTATTGTCGATTCATTGGTTATCCCAATAAGTTGTTAATTGAAAAGTCAGACTATGATTTTTTTCCTAAACATGAAGCTGATATATTTCGACAACAGGATGAGTTTGTTTTCCGAACTCAACAACCGCAAGAACATGAAGAAGAATTTACCGATGCCAATGGTCAGACTTATCAAATTGCCACTAAGCGATCGCTCCACAAAGACGCAGCTGGCAATTTCTTTTTAGTTGGGGTTATCCGAGATATTACTCAGCGCAAACGAATAGAGGAGCAACTTAAGCGTACAGCTGCCGAGTTATTCCGCTCCAACAATGAATTAAAACTTAAAGAGGATCATTTACGTTATCTGGCATATCACGACTACCTCACCGGTCTATCCAATCGCAAATTCTTCGTAGAACAACTTCGAGAGTCCCTACATTGGGCACAAATCAATAATCTGTTACTGGGATTACTATTTATTGATTTAGATGGCTTTAAGCAAGTCAATGATACTTTAGGACACGAGATGGGCGATCGCCTACTGGTAACTATTGCCCAACGACTCAGCCACTCCCTACGCGCTAGTGATACAGTTTCCCGCTTGGGTGGTGATGAATTTACCGTGATTTTACGGGCAATTCCCAACGTACAAGTAGCTGCTAAAGTTGCCGAAAAAATTTTAGACAGCATAACTGAGCCAATTGTTTTGGATGGATACACTACTAGAGTTTCTGCCAGCATTGGTATCAGTGTTTACCCATACAACAGTCAAGATAGTGAAACCTTGATTAAACAGGCAGATACCGCAATGTACTACGCTAAGCGCTTAGGTAAAAATCGCTACGAGTTTGCTTAATTAGTTGAGAGTAAAGTTTTTAGACCATTCTCAATCAGGTTAATATTTTTACCATTAAATTACGAGTAATGAGCTTGAGTTTCATGCATTGCGTACACACTTAAAACATTACTTTTAAGTTGTTATGGATATCTAGCAAGTCTTTGTGACTTTTTTTTTGAAGATTAAACTCAATAATAAACCTAGACAAATAATTAGCAACCAAGAAGATAAGCTAGCTTATCTTCTTGGTTGCAAGTATTATTACTTAAAAAAATATACTTGTACTTATTCGGTTTTTTCATAGGTTATTAAAATAACTTGTTCTGTAATGCTTGCAAAATAGCGATTTTGCTGTTTTAGCTTTAAATATCTTTACTACCATGCAATTTTTACTATACTAAGATTGAAGTAATATTGATATTCTTTCAGTTTTATTATTCATTGAACATAGTGTTTATACGCATAGTTATTAAAAAATTATTAATACGCAGTAAGTTTGGCAATTTAGTCGTGGCAATTAATTAACATCTCTAACTTTAGACTGATGTAAAAAGGGTATATTAAGAATATTTCTTAGGTGTTAAGACTATTTAACAGTAATAAATTGACGCTGCTCTGCAATTTACTACCACAATTACTTATTTACACCACCGTACATTGAATGAAGTTGGAATATTGGTGCAGTCAAATAAGTGAATATACTGATTTTAACAAAAAATACTTACTTAAATAAAAATACAGTGGATTTACTGAAAAAGATGAAAACTAACCTCAGAATCACAAGATTTGTAATGTTTTGTATAAGCATTTATGTCCTAATTCCGAATATTGCTGATTGCACAGTTGTCTTCGGTAGCGTGACTGCTAATAGTTTTAATGCTTCTAGCAGCGATAGTTCAACAACTAGCAAAGTTAATCCTCAAGGTTTAAAAGACATATATGTTCCACCAAATTATGGTAGTCCTGACAGTCAGTATGGTAGCGGCACTCGCTAGCTAATACATACAAAATTAATAATTAGGCTGAGCAAGTTTTTCAAAAACAGATTGAACATGTTTTAGATTAGAACTATTTTGACAATCAGGTAGCAAAGAATGAAATTTTCATCCTGAGTTGTCACACAACGTGCTTTTTGCGCTTACTCTTGTTCATAAATGTCTCCTCTAAAAGATTATCTTTTAGAGAGAAAATCACAAATTAATAATAATTCATCGGTGTTTACCTGTAATTAATTTTTAACTTAAATCCACATTTTTCTAAGAAGTCTATTTGATATTCTCTACAAACTACTTTTTTGAGATTAGTACAACTAAATTCTGGTATAACATCTGATAAAAAACCAGTTTTTCGTATCTTTTAATACTAAAGCTGTGTTTTGAAAGATAGAACAAAGCTAATACTAATACAACTATAAATTACTTTTTATTTCCTGCTGCTACGTGTAGCCAATTGAAGGATAAATGGTATAAATAAGTAAGGATATTTGTACCTAAATTGCAATAATGTATGATAGTAATAGTAATTTAGACATAGGAAAAATGCTTGATACAGGCACTTTACAACACGTTTACCACTTAGTAAAACAATATATCTTTAAGCAATTTAGTATCAGCAACCAAAATGCTTTAAAGAATTTTTAATTGTTGACGACTGGAGATTTCCACCAGTTATTTGTTTGCACAAGTGTATGGGCTTGCCAGTCTGAATCCGGTTGAGGATGATCTAGACGGTAGTGTCCACCACGGCTTTCGGTTCTAAAAGCAGCACTTTTGAGAATTAAATGAGCCACATCTAATAGATTGCGGGTTTCTGCCCAAAGTCGCAATTGCCGTTCAACATCTGGTAAGTTGAAATTAGCTGGTTCTTTTGGACGTAAAGAAAGCAAAAATTGACTCAGAGGCAAGGCAGTGAAATCTTGCTGCCAAGATTCAATAGTGGCGATCGCCATCTCTAAACCTGATTGTTCCCGACAAATACCAGCACTTTGCCACACAAGACGTGGTAACTTCTCTCTTAGTGTTTCTAGCTGTGCTTGCTGGGTTTGCCATTCATTGGTGTCAACACTAAATTCTCGCAATGGTAGTAATGATGTTTCTGATGGTAGCCCAACATCTGTCAACTCAATATTAGCCATCTGTGCCCCAAACACGATACATTCGAGCAGGGAATTACTGGCAAGACGATTTGCCCCATGCACTCCAGTACTGGCAGTTTCACCCACCGCGTACAAACCAGGGAGATTTGTGCGGTTCATCAGATCCGTGGCAATACCACCCATCCAATAATGAGCAGCAGGGGCTACAGGAATTGGTTCACTGAAGACATCAATGCCCCAATGCTGACAAACTTTAATGATGTTGGGAAAGCGATGACGAATTTTGTCAGCGGGGATGGGGCGCATATCTAACCACACATGGGCAGTGGCAGGATCGAGGGCGGTGCGTTGCAAATGACTGAAAATTGCTCTACTAACAACATCTCTTGGTGCAAGTTCACCGGCAGGGTGATAGTCAAAAGCAAAACGCCGCCCTTCGTTATCAACCAGGTGTGCCCCTTCGCCGCGTACAGCTTCACTAATGAGAAAGCGATCAGCACCTAATTTGGTAAGAGCTGTGGGGTGAAATTGAACAAATTCTAAATCCCGGAGGATGGCCCCGGCTCGATATGCGATCGCTACCCCATCACCCGTACTCACAGCCGGGTTAGTGGTTTGGGCAAATACTTGACCACCACCACCAGTTGCTAATACCACAGCACCAGCTCGTACCCATGTAATTTCACCTTGATAAAACAGGCTAATTCCTTGACAGCGAAAAGTCGGAGCGGCGGAAGCCGCCGCTCTGAATTTTTCAAGACAGAGGCCACTTTCGGGTTCAATCCACAAACTCAACGCCAAAGCTTGCTGGATGACTTGAATATTCTGGCGGCGTAATACTTGAGCAGTTAGGGTGGTGGTGACTTCCCTACCTGTGGTGTCGGCAGCGTGGAGGACACGGTTACGAGAATGGGCAGCTTCTAAAGTTAAAGCCAAGGCTTTACCATGACGATCAAAAGCTACGCCTAAGTTGACCAAGGATTGAATGCAGCTAGGGGCTTGTTGGGCGAGGAATTCTACGGCAAAGCGATCGCATAAAAGAGCACCTGCCCGGATCGTATCTTCAATGTGCAGCGAAGGAGAATCTTCTGGGGCAACCGCTGCGGCAATACCACCTTGTGCCCAATCACTGGCAGACAAGGCAACAGTTTCTTTAGTAATTAAGCCGACTCGTAAGGATTCTGGCAGACACAGCGCCGTGTACAGTCCAGCGGCACCAGCGCCGACTACTAAAACATCAAATTGGCTAGGAATATCTATCTTAGGCAAGGTAAGGGGAGGGGGGAACGGGGGAAGGGGAGAGAGGGGGAGGGGGGCAGCAAGAGACAAAAGAGAAAATTTTACTTTGTCCTCCTTGTCTTCCTTATCTCCTATTATCTTCCCCATCTGTAATAGAAAATTCCCACTCCCTAGGATTAGGAGTGGGTTGCTTGTTACATCAACTGCAATATCCAGTTATCTGTAGATACCGTTGTTAACGCGATCATCTCCTTCGTTGAAGGCAGGTTCAAATTCTGTCACGGTGAAGTGATCGAAGTTGGCTTGCAGAGTTTGTTTTTGGCGATCGCTCAATCCTGGAAGATCCAATACATCCTCAACCTTCTGGTAAGGAGCATTTTTGATGATTTTCTTAGCAAGGGTGGGATACAGCCCTGGATACTGTTGAAAAGCTCGCACGTTAGTGTTATTCAAATCAATTTTTTTACCGAATTCCGTCCCTAGCTTAGCGTCTGCTCGATTCTGGCGCTCAATTGCCAAAACGTGAACTTGAGGAAAAGCAAAACTGTTGAAACTAGCAGCTTGGGCTATCTGAGTTGTTCCCAGCCATCCCCAACAGCCAAGTAACAAACTAAACACTGTTAATAAACGCACCAATCCTTTCACGATTTTTCTACCTCTTTGCATCAAACAATAAAAGCTTTAAGCCAACAGCTGTCAGTGGTCACTAGTCATTGGTCATTCGTTAGAGTACCAAGGACAAAGGACAAAAGCTGATAGCTCAATCAACACAGCAGTCATCAGAAACTAATATACAGCGTATTAATATCCACAATATTTGCCGTTACTGGGTTTGACTGTGTTTTTGCCAAAAATTATTTCTAGAGGGAAAGCTGCCTGTATTGCTGGAACAGCGTTGCACCTTCCACAGACCCCAGTTAGCATCCCTGTCTAGGCAAAATTTTTTGAGGGTGTTCCCTTTACTTATGTTGATGTAATACCAAATATTTCTTAACTAAATTGCTATGACCCCAGTTCGCACAAATAAAAAACTGGCGTTGGGGTGGAGGAATTTCTGGCAAGTGGCGTGGGAAACCCCGTTAGCCCTAGGCGATGGCTCGCCATCGCCGTCAGCCAGCGCACCCTGCAAGATTCTACAGACAACTTTGGGCCCATGCGACGGGTTCTTCAATGCCCATTGCCATAAGCCCGATCGCGATACATCTAATGTTTAATTATTACTTGGGATATACTCCCCCATTGATTGCAAGCAATACAATGTGGGCTTTTAACCCAATCTGAATACTGCTTAGGAAGCGATGAGCTTTACTAAGCTAAGCCACTATAGCAGCTAGCAAAAATAGGCTGTCTACCAAAATTGTACTTAAAACTGCGCCACCAAAAGCGTACCAATGTCGCTGCTCGTTGCGTAAAGGTAAAACTCCAACTGTCAGCAACACTAGGGCAAGAATTATCGCCCAGGCTTGTCCCCCAGGGGTCTGTACTTGCGTCAGGGCATTTTGTAAAATTTGTGGTGCGCCATCAGCGTCTACTGTCATGATTTGCCGCCAATAGGGCATCAAATCTACTAAATAGAAATATACATCAGTTAAGACTGTACCGAATAAAGAACCTAAATAAAACCAGTTACCTACTTTGCCCCAATTCCGCAACAGACACCAAACGGCAAATGGTAGGCCTATAGTCTCTACTGGTAAATGCCATAAAGGTTCCCAACGTAACCAGCCCCAGTAAATCGCTCCTGCTAACCAACTCCAGCTAAACCCTAAGAGCAAATCCCCCCAAACATAAGTTGCAGGGCGCGACATTAATCTAAAACTCAACCACACCCAAAATCCTGTTAACGCTAAACTCAGACTTGGTAGCGATCGCACTATTGGCGCTTCTATAAATACTGGTACTGATACCAAAAACACCGCCGCTGCAAACACTAACCACTTTTGGTAAGAAGAAATAAAGACAGGCAAAGAAGGAGATGAGGAAAGCGTAGACTCTAATTCTCTGATGCTTCTGTTACCAGTGTCAGCTAAATCCAAATTGCTATCAATAGAAGGGGTTGAAGCTGTGTAGGAGGACAATGTATTATTAATCAAAGTTTTTAATATTTGTTATTAAACTTTATCTTATTTAATGTATCACATTTCAAAATGCCCTAGGGGGGGATTTTAATTCTACTAGAATCTTGCCCAGGTTGTGTATCACCTGCATTTCGTGAAAGCAGGATGTTGCGGGAGCAGGAGGAGTGGGGAATAACTTTTGACTCTTTCCTGTCTCCTTCAGCCGCAAACCTCTTCTGAAGTACGTATATTTCTCTGTATCGAGTCATACACTCAGAAACTTTTAACGTTCCCACACTATTCTGTAAATTAATGACGCGTTTCTGTGAGAGATGAATGAAAAACCGATGTTTTCTTCAACTCTTTTCCTGGTAAGTTTTCCAGGTAGATGTTTGTGTAATTGGTTGTAATCTCAGCGATCGCAGGTAAACTGATGGCTTTATCAAAACGTCAATGGTTCTTGCTTTTAAGTGCAGGATCAGTAACTTTCTCGATTGCAGCATTTCCGCTTAAAGTTTTCAGCGCCCAGCCTAATCTAGGAGAAAATGGGGTGCAACAAATGAATATTTTGCAGGCTATTATTTTAGGCTTTGTGCAAGGAATGACTGAATTCCTGCCGATTAGTAGCACAGCACATTTAAAAGTTGTGCCCGTGGTTCTTGGTTGGGGTGATCCGGGGGTAGCTTTTACCGCTATCATCCAGCTTGGTAGTATAGCAGCGGTGCTGTGGTATTTCTGGGGGGATTTGACGCGAATTATCAAAGGAACGACAAGAGCGATCGCCCTCAAAGATTACGATGACTATGAATTTCGGCTATCTCTGGGGATTATTTTAGGAACATTACCTATTGTCTTCTTTGGACTTTTGATTAAAAAGTTCATTCCAGACTTTGATAATTCACCTATTAGAAGCTTAGGAGCGATCGCCATTGCCTCTATAGTTATGTCGCTGCTACTGGGGTTAGCAGAACAACTAGGTAAACGTCAACGAGACTTTGAAAATCTGACAATGAAAGATGGGGTATTAATGGGTTTAGCTCAGGCTTTAGCATTAATCCCTGGTGTTTCTCGTTCTGGTTCCACCTTAACAGGAGGGCTATTTATGGGATTACAACGGGAAACAGCTGCGAGATTTTCATTTTTGCTAGGCATTCCCGCGATTACGCTAGCGGGGTTAGTCCAATTAAGAGATGTTTTAGGAGCAGGGTTAAGTAGTGCAGGAATAATCCCCCTCGTTGCCGGAGTGATTTCTGCCACAGTATTCTCGTATATAGCGATCGCCGGATTGCTGCGCTTCCTTAAAACCCAAAGCACTTGGGTGTTTATTTGGTATCGACTAGCATTTGGGGTAGCAATACTGGGGGCAATTGGAGCTGGTTTGTTAAAGAATAGTTAATAGTCCTTTGTTCAAAGCAAATGACAAATAACCAACGCCCAATACTTCTCTACGAGAGGCTGCGCCCTAAGCGTAGCTATGCCGCAGGCTTTACGGCTATGCTCAGTACAAGTACCCAATCCCCCATGTCTACCATTCATCCCGCCCGCATTACCAAAGTATCGCCTGATTCTATAGCCGCAGAGATTGGCTTTGAAGCGGGGGATGCGATCGTTGCGATCAACGGTACACGTCCCCGCGATTTAATTGATTATCAGTTTTTATGTGCTGATGAAGTTTTGGAACTAGAAGTTTTAGATGCTACTGGTAAAACTCATAGCCTGGAAATCGAAAAAGACTACGACGAAGACTTGGGGCTAGAATTTGAAACTGCCCTATTTGATGGCTTAATTCAGTGCAATAACCGCTGTCCATTTTGCTTTATCGACCAACAGCCACCAGGTAAGCGCACCAGCTTGTACCTGAAAGATGACGATTACCGTCTGAGCTTTTTGTATGGCTCTTACCTAACTCTGACCAATTTACCAGAACGAGAATGGCAGCGTATTGAACAAATGCGCTTGTCTCCTTTATATGTTTCTGTTCACGCTACGGAACCCGAAATTAGAATCAGACTGCTGAAAAATCAGCGTGCGGGGCAAATTTTGCAACAAATCAAGTGGTTTCAAGAAAGGCGACTCCAAATTCATGCTCAAGTAGTAGTTTGCCCTGGTATAAATGATGGCGAACACTTGGAACAAACTCTAAGAGATTTAGCGTCTTTTTATACTGGTGAAGTGCCTGCGGTAGCATCGGTGGCAGTTGTGCCAGTGGGTTTAACACGATTTCGTCCCTCAGAAGACGAGCTGACACCCGTAACCAGGGAAAAAGCCAAAGAAGTGATTTCCCAAGTGCGATCGCTTACCCAGCAATTTCGTCAACAGTTCGGTTCCAGCGTTGCTTGGTTAGCCGATGAGTGGTTTTTGATTGCAGGTGAGGAGTTACCAAGTGAGTCTGAATATGAAGAGTATCCGCAAATTGATAACGGTGTTGGTTCCATTCAGTTATTTATCAAGCAATTTGCAGCTGCGGCAGCAGAATTACTCCCGCCAAAAGTTTATCCTCAGAGAAAATTAACTTGGGTGGTGGGCAACGCAGTAGAAACAGCATTTAAACCCATATTGAAACGGTTGAATTCTGTTGATGGTTTAGAGGTAAATATGCGTGCTTTATGTAGTGATTACTGGGGACAAAGTATTACTGTAACTGGGTTATTAACTGGTCATGATTTGCTATTGAATTTACAAGGGCAAGATTTGGGAGAAGGAATTTTGCTACCAAATGTAATGCTGAAACATGGCGATTTGATATTTTTAGATGATATTAGTATTGAAGATTTAGCCCAAAAACTGAATACAAAAATATTACCAGTAGCGGGAGTTGAAGATTTAATCAATACCTGTATTGCTTCTGTAAGCAATTAGCTACTAACAACTGTCAGCTTTTGGCGGTCTGTCAGTTGAGATTAAATTTTTTGTCAAAGCCAATGTTACGAAAATGAAACCATTATCTTGGGAAGTTTGAGCCCTAACTTTCGGTGTAAAAGCTTGAAGAAAGGCTTGTTGTGAGACATCAAAACCTTCCAACACAGTAGTTAGTGGTTATAAATCTCCTTAGCAAGAAGCTTTGTTCTGTATGATTGACCACTGATTAATAACTAATAGCCAATAAAGATGAATTAATAACTAATAAAAATAGGAGTAACTAGTGAAGTACCAGGACATAATTAAAGATATTAAATTAAACCTAAAAAAAACTGGATTTTTTATTTTAAAATTTAATTTTTTATTAGTTAATTGTTTGGGGATTTTGCCAGCAACAGCGGCGATAGAAGAACCTGTATTGAGCATAGTCCATAGCCAAGAAAATGCTAATCAATGGACAGGGATAACTGACCGCTTACAGGCAGTTGGAGTAAAGTATTGTGTAATTCCCCTGGCGAATGTAAAGAGTGTAACGGATTGGGGTGATCGCCGAGTATTGTTTTTGCCAAATGTAGAAACATTAACACCAACACAAGCGATCGCCTTAGAAGAATGGATGAGCAAGGGAGGACGCTTAATTGCCAGTGGCCCTGTAGGTAGTCTGTCCGCACCGGGAGTACGCCAATTATTGCGATCGCTCCTAGGGGGTTATTGGGGATTCAGCCTCAATCAAACAGAACAGATGAAACCCACAAAAACCAAAATACAAGGTTGGGCAACTCAAGCTGAACTGTTTGGTAAAGTGCGCGGCGGCGTTGTGATTCCGAATGATGCCATGACTCAATCTGCCGCTGTTTGGAATTCTCAAGATAATCCTGCCGCAGTAGTGACAACTGAACGTTCCACATTTTTGGGCTGGCGCTGGGGTACAGATGCAACTTCAGCCGCAGATTTAGATAGTGCTTGGTTAAAAGCTGCCGTCAATCGTCATCTGACAGCATTACCAAAGGGTACGAATAAAGTGGAAGGAGGCTCGCAAAGCTGCTCTACGTCGGTGGCGACAGCACCGCAGAGGGAGAGTGGAAGAGAAAATAATTCTTCCTTGCCTGAGTCCCCCCGTCCTCTTGTCTCCAAATCTTTTTCTTCCCCTACTCCTTCACTCTCTCCATCCTCCCGTCCTCTTCCCATCACGCCCCCACGTGCTCAAGAGGCTATTGATGAACTAGAACAAGCAGTGCGTTTAGATATTGCGCCCAACTCTAATACGCCGATTGATCATAATCAAGCGATCGCCCTTCAGCAAGAGCTAGAAAATCTAATTGGTAGAGTAGAAAGTGCTCATCTAGCAGCCTCAACGCATGCCTCTAGCGTCAGCGAAACGAAGTCTGACGAGCAGCCCCGCTCTAGGCGTCTACGCGCTCAGTCTTTAGAAGAACAACAGACACAATTCGCCTCAACCAAACTTGGAGCACCAGTTGCCAGCACAGAGCAAGCCATAACACAAGCAAGGCTAATTGCCAAAAACTTACCCCAGTTGATTGCAGAAAAAAACTACGCTCTGGCTCGTCAGCAGTGGTTGGAAGCTAAAGCGAGTCTGTGGAAACAGTTTCCTGTTGATCGGAGGTTGGCTCAGCCTGAAATCCGTGCTGTATGGTTAGATCGGGGGACAATTGTCCGTGCTGGTAGCGAGAAGGGATTAGCCCAAATTTTTGATCGACTAGCCCAAGCTGGGATTAATACCGTCTTCTTTGAAACTGTTAATGCGAGCTATACGATTTATCCCAGTCAAGTTGCACCACAGCAAAACCCATTAATTCGCGGCTGGGATCCATTAGCAGCCGCGGTGAAATTAGCCCATAAGCGAGACATGGAATTACACGCTTGGGTTTGGACTTTTGCTGCTGGTAATCAACGTCACAATGAGATTATCAATCTCAATCCTAGTTACCCAGGGCCAGTACTTGCTGCTCATCCAGATTGGGCAAACTACGACAATCTTGGCAATATGATTCCTGTTAATCAGACAAAGCCATTCTTTGACCCAGCTAACCCCGAATTGCGACAGTACTTGCTCAAGTTATACGAAGAAATTGTTACGCGTTATGACGTAGATGGTCTACAACTAGACTACATTCGCTATCCTTTCCAAGACCCGTTTGCAGGTCGATATTATGGCTATGGTAAAGCTGCAAGAGCGCAGTTTCAGCAACTTACTGGTGTAGATCCGCTGAATATATCCCCCAGCCAACCGGATTTATGGCAAAAGTGGACGACATTTCGCACCCAGCAAGTTGATAGCTTTGTTGCTCAAGTATCGCAACAGTTACGGCAAAAACGAGCAAATTTGATTTTGTCTGTTGCCGTATTTCCTCTGCCGGAACTAGAACGTATTCAGAAAATTCAACAACACTGGGAACTTTGGGCACGCCAAGGGGATGTAGATTTAATCGTTCCTATGACTTATGCCCTAGATACTTCTCGCTTCCAAAGGCTGGCACAACCCTGGATTGCCTCTACACAATTAGGTTCTACATTGTTATTACCAGGAATTCGTTTACTTTCCTTACCACCAGTCGGAGCCTTAGATCAGCTCCAATTGGTAAGAGACTTGCCAGTAAGTGGTTACGCACTCTTTGCCGCAGAGAATTTTAACAACGAGCTAGACAAACTTTTTAGTAGCACCCAAGGTAGGGTAAAACCTACAACCAGTGAACCTATTCCTCACCGCCAGCCTTTTCAAACCGCTGCTGTCCGTTATACTGCCTTGCAACGGGAATGGAAGTTTGTTTTGCAAAATGATCAACTGCAAATGCCTGCTAAGACGATTTCAGATTTTAATAACCAGGCAGAAATTTTACAAACTGCTTTGAATCAGCTTGCCAGTTCGCCTTCTGCCAGTAATTTACTAGCGGCGAGAGCCTCGCTAACTCGGTTAAAGTCTCAATTTCGGGCATTGATGAGCCGAGAAGTTATAGATAATTCCTATCAAGTCAAAGTCTGGGAAAATCGGCTTGCAACTATAGAAAAGCTATTGCGTTACGGTGAACGGCGTAGGCGTAGCCCGTCGGAGACATCGCAGTTACGTCCCTAGAGTATCGATTTAGTAATCGCAAAAACCCGATTGATTTTCGGTAAAACGACCAATTTTCGTTGACTGTAGAGACGTTGCATTGCAACGTCTCTACGAAATAATCGGTTTTTTTTCGCCTTTATCTTGAATACTAAATCGGTGTTCTAGTGAAGAGGTAGGGGGAGCGGGAGCAATACGGTTCGGATAAGCAAGGGAGGCAGGGAAGGAAAGAGTTGATTGACAATTATTTCTTCCCCCCTGCTTCTGTGCATCAAACGCTTTGTATTTATTAAAACAAGCTTTACCGTGTTTATCCAGAGATAATATTATTTAGTTCGCGTCAAAATATTAGAGGTTACTTAATAAACTACTTGAGATAACTACTTTTTGATAATAGTTATCGTAATCATCTATGCAAGCTTTACCTCAGCTTATCGGGCTACAAAGCTTAGAGTCAATAATTGACTGTTCACCGCTGATGGTTGTGCCAGAAACACCATTATCGGATGCGATCGCACTAATGGCGGCACAGGGCAAGAATGTCTTGGTGGGATCAGCTTCGCAGATATTGGGGTACTTTACAGAGCGGCATCTGGTGCAGCTTTTAGCTTCAGGGATTGACTTGAGAACAGCCAAGATTTCTGAAGTCATGCATACTTCAGTCATGATGCTGAAGATATCAGAATTTTCGGATCTCACATCAGTATTGTTACTGTTGCACCAGCAGTTGATACTGCCAGTTGTAGATGATCAAGGGCAAATTGTCGGAACGATCACTTCTGAAAGTATTTGTCAAGTGCTGGCACAAGAAACCCAGAAAACTAGAGGTGACTTCGAGGAATCCCAAGAACGACTACGTTTGCTAGCTTTTGAGATATTGCAGGAGAGCGCCACTCGACTAATATTAGCTTTGGAAGCGACTCAAACAATTTATTGGGAACGCAATTTGAATAATGATCGGATGTTGTTCTTGAGTATGGTTAGTGAAACTGGAGAAACTCAAGAGATATCTTACAGCGAAGTCCTGGCGCTAGTACATACGGATGATCAAGAAAAGTTTGCTCATGCTCACAAATTAGCGATCGCCAGTCTTAGCTCTTTTGAAGTAGAACATCGAATACTTGTAAAAGGGCGCTCAGAGTACAAATGGTTACTCACACGCGGCATGGTATTGACAGATCCTACAGGCATTGCTCGCATGATTGGAGTTTCTGTGGATATTACTTACCGCGTGCAGGCAGAAGCAGCACTGCATGAGAGCGAAAAACGATTCCGTGCTATCTTCAACGGCACATTCCAGTTTACCGGATTGCTAACACCAGCAGGTATTGTTCTAGAAGCCAACCAAGCGTTACTCGATTTTGGAGGATTACAGCCAGAAGATATAGTTGGGCGTCCATACTGGGAGACGCGATGGTGGACGATTTCCCACGAAACGCAGAATCAACTCAAAGTAGCAATAGCACTTGCGGCTAGAGGGGAATTTGTCCGTTACGAAGTTGATGTACTCGGTATAAACCAAACAGTACGAACCATAGATTTTTCTTTGAAGCCGTTGATAGAAGAAACTGGGAAAGTTGCGCTACTGATTGCTGAAGCACGAGACATTACTGAACTCAAACAGACACAAGCAGCTTTGCAACAGGTGAACCAAGAATTAGAAATGCGAGTGGCTGAGCGAACTATTGTTTTAAAACAAACAAATCGGCAGCTATTGTCTGAGATTGTCGAGCGCCAAATCGTGGAGGAGCAACTGCGGCAATCCCAGCAAATGTTACAACTAATTATGGACACTATTCCTCAGTGTATTTTCTGGAAAGATAGAAATTCTGTCTACTTGGGTTGTAATCGCAACTTTGCGATCGCTGGTGGCTTGAACAGTCCAGAAGAGATCGTAGGAAAGACAGACTATGATTTACCTTGGAAGAAAGAGGAAGCAGACTTCTACCGTGAATGTGACATTAGGGTGATGCAGAGCAATACACCCGAGTATCACATAATTGAACCTTTATTGAGAGCAGACGGCAAACAGACTTGGCTGAATACTAATAAAGTTCCACTTCATAATCTCGAAGGCAATGTGGTAGGTATCTTAGGCACTTTTGAAGATATCACTGATCGCCAGCAAGCAGAAACGGCATTGCGGGAGACTCAACAACAGCTACAAGCGATTTTAGATAATTCTTCAGCTGTGATGTACCTAGTAGATTCTCAAGATAGATTCTTGTTGATCAACCATCAGTTTGAAAAGCTATTGAATATTACTCAAAACCAAATAGCGGGCAAAAGCATCTACGACATTTTTGCCTATGAGATTGCTGATGGTTTTGCAGCTAATAATCACCAGGTCATTGTAAGTGGTATCCCCATAGAAGCTGAAGAAGTTGTTCCCCTCAATGATGGTTTACACACTTATTTATCTGTGAAGTTTCCTTTAAAAGATGCTAATGGGATCTCTTATGCCGTTGGTGGCATCTCTACAGATATTACATACCGTAAATTAGTCGAAGAATCGCTATTACGTTTTCGCAAAGCGATAGAAAGCACAAGCGACGCCATTGGCATGGCTGATATTACAGGTGAAGGTATTTACGTCAATGCCGCATTTATCAAACTGTTTGAGTATACCTTGGAGGAATTGCAAGCTGCCGGAGGAGTAAAAGTTATTTTCAAGCAAAAAATAGAGTGTAAAAAAGTACTTGCTAAAATTCAAAGGGGTGAGTCGTGGCGTGGTGAGGTGATGATGCAAACCCGCTGTGGTAGAAGCTTGCAAATTTATCTTTGTACTGATGCGATTAAAGATCACAGTGGCAAAATAGTGGGAACTGTCAATATTTATACGGATATTACACAGCGCAAGCAAGCAGAGGAAGGTTTACGATTGCGCGATCGCGCGATCGCTGCCAGCAGCAATGGCATTATTATCGCCGATGTCACCATGCCAGCGAGGCCAATCATCTATGTCAATCCAGCTTTTGAGCGGATGAGCGGCTACTCGGCAGCAGAAGTGATTGGACAAAACTTTCTTTTACTCCAAGGTACTGATATTAATCAACCAGGGTTACAAGAACTCAATGCTGCCATGCGAGAAGGAAAAGACTTTACAGTAATTTTACGCAATTACCGTAAAGATGGCAGTCTGTTTTGGAATGAGTTAAATATTTCTCCCGTCTATGACATCGATGGCTATCTCACCCATTACATCGGCATTCAAAATGATATTACTGAGCGTAAGCAGGCAGAAACAGCACTACTTGTCAGCCAACAACGGTTACAATATTTACTTTCCTCCAGCCCAGCTGTGATCTATACCTGTAGGAGTTATGGAGATTTTGGCGGTACTTTCGTTAGCGAAAATGTCACCACGATGATGGGCTATGAAGCACGGGAAATGGTTGAAAATCCTAGCTTTTGGGGTAGTCATCTCCACCCGGAAGATGCAACCCAAGCGTTTGCCAAACTCTCAAACGTTTTGGAGCAAGGGCAGTATACATTAGAATACCGCTTTTTACACCAAGATGGTACTTATCGTTGGGTACACGACCAAGGTAAGGTAGTGCGGGATCAAGCTGGCAAATCTGTGGAAATGGTCGGTTACTGGGCAGACATCACACCTCGCAAGCAATTGGAACATGAACTGAGAGTTGCACTAGAAAAAGAAAAAGAACTCAGCGAACTTAAATCCCGCTTTGTTTCCATGACTTCTCACGAATTCCGCACGCCGTTGAGTACTATCCTTTCTTCTTGCGAGTTACTAGAACACTATCGCCAAAAATGGACACAAGAGAAACAACTCACTCATCTGCATCGGATTCAAAGCGCTGTCAAGCGAATGACTGAAATGTTAAATGATGTGTTGGTTATTGGTAAGGCGGAAGCAGGAAAATTAGAGTTCAGACCAACATCTTTAGATTTAGTAGAATACTGTCGTCAATTAGTAGAAGAAGTACAGCTAAATCTCAGTAATCAGCACATAATTTCTTTTACTAGTCAATATGAATCTGTACCATGCTACATGGATGAAAAATTGCTGGGACATATTCTGAGTAATTTACTCTCGAATGCGATCAAATATTCCCCAATTGGTAGCACTGTTAAGTTTACTCTCACCTGTGAGGATCTGCGAGCTGTATTTGCAATTCAAGATCAGGGAATTGGCATTCCAGAAGAAGACCTCCCGCGACTTTTTGAGTCCTTTCATCGTGCTAGAAATGTCGGTAATATCCTAGGAACTGGATTAGGATTAGCGATTGTAAAAAAGTGTGTAGACATACACCAAGGTGAAATTACTGTCACAAGTAAGCTGGGATTTACTACGAAGTTTATTGTCACTCTACCATTAAAAAACCAAAGTAAAACTGAGGTAATATGCCTAAGATTTTAGTAATTGAAGACGAAGAAGCTGTGCGTGAAAATATTTTGGATTTACTAGAAGCGGAAAGTTTTGAGATTATTGCTGCTGCCAATGGCAGAATTGGTTTACAAATGGCTATTGCTGAAATTCCTGATATAATTTTATGCGACATGATGATGCCAGAAATAGATGGTTTTGGTGTACTAACTACATTACGTCAAGACCCTTTGACTGCAACTATTCCCTTCATTTTTTTGACTGCAAAATCTGCTAAAAGTGACTTTCGTCAAGGAATGAATATGGGTGCAGATGACTATATAACTAAGCCATTTACTCGTGGGGAATTATTAAGTGCAATTATGAATAGATTAGAAAAACATGCTGCTTTGAAAAAGTATTTATCTCCTCCAAATATTATTAATAATTTGTCTCCAAAGATGCAATTATTAGAAATTAGCTTACATCGAGCAATTAAACAACATAATTTCCAAGAGTTTGAAGTTTATTATCAACCAATAGTCGATATTGCTTCTGGTAAGATAATAGCTGCTGAAAGTTTGTTACGTTGGCACAGTCCTGAATTAGGAATGGTTACACCAGGAGAATTTATTCCGTTAGCAGAATCTACAGGTTTAATCGTTCCTATGGGTAAATGGGTCTTGAAAAGAGTATGTGAACAAATTAAAATCTGGCGTGATGCCGGAATTAATTCTTTGAGTATTACTGTAAATTTATCGGTAATTGAATTTAATCAACCAGACTTTATTCAAAAAATAATTTATTTTATAAACGCTAATGATTTGGAACCTCATTATTTAGAATTAGAATTAACTGAAAGTATGATTATGCAAGATATTAATAGTGCGATCGCTACCATGAATAAATTGCAATCATTGGGTGTTAAAATCGCAATTGATGATTTTGGTACTGGCTATTCTTCTTTAATTTATTTGAAAAACTTACCAATTAATACATTAAAAATTGATCGCTATTTTATCCATAATGTTGCCAATGATCCACAAAAATCAGCAATTACAAAAGCATTGATTCAAATGGCTGATAATCTTAATCTACATGTAGTAGCTGAAGGTGTAGAGACAGAAGCAGAACTTGCTTTTTTGCGCCAACATCATTGTAGTGCTATACAAGGTTTTCTATTTAGTCGTCCATTGCCAGCAGCAGAATTTGAAAACTTTTTGTTAACTAACAAATGTTTATCGGTATAAATAAAATTAATTAAAATATTTTTATGCTCATGTATTATGCAGACTTAAAGAGCAAACTAAATGATCAATAATATTAATTTATTTATTAAAGTTTGTTCATATTTTTAACAGTAATTAAAAATAAAAAGACAACTAATTTATTCTTTATTGTTTTAGACAGATGAACAAAATACTAGTAATTGAAGATGATATAAACGTACGTCAAAATATTTTAGATTTGCTTGATGCTGAAGATTTCAAGGTAATTGGCGCAGAAAATGGTCTTCTCGGTTTGCAGTTAGCCCAAGAGGAAATTCCCGATCTGATTCTTTGCGACGTGATGATGCCGGAATTAGATGGTCATGGAGTACTGAAGGCACTACGACAAAATCAGCTAACTGCGATGATACCATTGATTTTTCTGACTGCAAAATCTGACAAAACGGACTTTCGTCAAGGTATGGAATTAGGTGCAGATGATTACATTATTAAGCCATTTAGAAGGGCGGAATTGCTAGCAGCTATTACCTGTAGATTAGAAAAGCAAATAGTAATTAATCAGCAATCTCAAAAGAAACTAAATGATTTACGTAATAGTATTACTTTGTCTCTTCCTCATGAAATGCGAACACCTCTAAATGGCATTTTAGGTTTTTCGCAGCTGCTAATGGAAGAAAGTGATAGTCTTGACTCACAAACAATTCGCGAAATGGCAGAAGATATTTATAAATCAGGTGAACGTTTATTTAAATTAATCCAAAACTTTTTACTATATGCAGAAATTGAAATTATAGCAACCGAGCCCCAGCAAATCAACTTACTGCAAAGTCAGCAAACAGTCTTTCCGACATCGGCGTTAACTAACTTAATGATGGAAAAAGCTAAACATGCAGGGCGGGAAGCAGATTTACAATTAGATTTACATGCATGTCATCTAAAAATATCTCCTACAAAAATTTATAAAATTATTGAAGAATTAATTGATAATGCCTTGAAGTTTTCCCCACAAGGGACACCGATTTTAGTTACTAGTAAGTTTGTTAACAATACTTTTAATCTATGTTTTATTGATTGCGGTAGAGGTATGACAGCAGATCAGATTGTTGAATTGGGAGCTTATCAGCAATTTGAGCGCAAACTTTACGAACAAGAAGGTTCAGGTTTAGGGTTAATTATTGCCAAACGTTTGGTTGAATTGCACGGTGGTACACTAAAAATTCAAAGTCAGCCAAAAGAAAAAACAATTGTGCAGGTAATGCTTCCATGTAGTACACAAGGAGAGTTTATTGGTGAAGACAACTCCTACCGGAGTAAATTATCTATTGGTAATGAGACAAGGGCAAGCAATGATTTGAGTAAGAAGTAATGAAAATCGGACTTTAGACTGGCGATATTTATCGAGTTTCAGGTTTACATTAAGAATATTGTGTATCATTTTTGCTGTTATGAAAGTTTCTGCGCGTTTCTTGCTGCTAGTTTTGTTACTGACTACAGCAGCAGCCTGTAACCAGACTCGCGCCTCCTTGGACAATACCACGCAAGTATCTGCACCTTCGCCCCAGTTGGCACAGAATTCTACACAGCCGAAAAATAGCGTTCGTACTGAACCACTTTCACCTACACCTATCCGAATTAACCTGAAGAATTTACCAGCACCTTTCGCTACGGACAGTGTTTCCAAGAGGCCCGAAGTTGTACCAATTCCCCAAAACCCCGTATTACGTGTACCATCAGGATTTACAGTTAATGTGTTTGCTGAAGGTTTAGATGCCCCTCGCTGGCTGGCTTTAACCCCCAGTGGTGATGTGCTGGTGACGGAAACGGGGCAAAACCGCATTCGTCTGTTGCGTGATAGTAACGGCGACGGCGTAGCAGATGTCCAAGAGACTTTTGCTAACAGGACAAATGGACTCAATAGACCCTTCGGTATGGCTTTTGCAGGTGATTCCTTCTTCTTAGGAAACACTGATGCTGTACTAAGTTTTCCTTATACTCAGGGCCAAAACAAAATTACAGGTAAGGGGAAAAAAATCGCTGACTTACCTGCTGAGGGTTATAACAATCATTGGACGCGCAATATTGTTGTCTCGCCAGATGGTAATAAGTTATATGTTTCAATTGGTTCAGGAACCAATGTGGATGAGGAACCTTTACCAAGAGCATCGGTACAAGTAATGAATTTGGATGGTTCCCAGCAGCAGACTTTTGCCTTTGGCTTGCGTAACCCTGTTGGTTTAGACTTTCATCCTGTAACGAAGGAACTTTACACTACTGTTAATGAACGGGATGGTATTGGTGATGATTTAGTGCCAGACTACTTAACACGCATCCAGCAAGGGGAATTCTATGGCTGGCCGTATGCTTATCTGACGCCAAGCAACCTCGATCCACGTCAAAAGACGAATAATAAAAGTAAGCGCCCCGACTTAGTAGCCCGTACCCAAACCCCGGATGTGCTTTTTCAATCGCATTCAGCTGCATTAGGTTTGCAGTTTTATGACCGTCAGACATTTCCAGAAAAGTATCGGAACGGTGCTTTTACTGCTTTTCGTGGTTCTTGGAACCGCGATCGCGGCACTGGTTATAAAATTGTCTTTGTTCCCTTCGATAGTAAAGGCCGCCCACAAGGTTACTACGAAGACTTTCTCACAGGATTTTTGCTAAATCCTTCTACACCAACTACTTGGGGACGACCTGTGGGTTTACTCGTATTACCTGATGGCAGTTTGTTAGTAACGGAGGAAGCCAATAATCGTATTTATCGGATTCAGTATACGGGGGGTTAGGGATTAGGGACTGGGGACTAAGGATTGGGGACTGGGAAAGAGTTTTTCTAGTATTTAATATTAAATATGTAGTACGCGATCGCTAAGTAGACCGCGTTGACAGCATTTCTTTGTGTGGCTTAACCCTAGCTTTATCTGGTTACGTTAAATTACTGGAGAATAATAGTAATAGTCATCTGGTTGAGAAATTAGTTATGACTCAGAATGAGGATAATATTAAGTCAAATATCAACGAACCTTCCTCACATTCAGGTACACGATACTGGGGTAACGTGGAGGTGATAGAGGAGGGAGAAAGCTATAGAATTAGTCGTGTTGAAATCAAGCCTAGGCACGGCATTAAACCGCAAATCCATTATCACCGCAATGAACATTGGGTTGTAGTTTCTGGTGTCGCGAAGGTGACTTGTGGAGAAGAAGAAGTATTACTGAATCGAAATGAGTCAACTTTTGTTCCAGCAGCGACACTGCATAAGGTAGAAAATCCCGGACATATTCCACTAATTATTTTGGAAATTCAAAATGGTGAATATTTAGGTGAGGACGATACAGAACGACCTTATGACCTTAATTTAGTCAAGCCTGCAACTGAAGCTCAGTAAGGGTTGGGGTAGCAAAGGAGTTAAAAGACAGAGTAAAGAAAGCTATTGATTTGTAAAGTCTGAATTTTGGAAATTCAAAAGTTAAAACCACCCTTCTTGTTCTAGAGTTTCAATTAGCTGCAAACCACGGGGATCACCTACTCCTAGTAGTGAGGCTTTCGCGTCTTCGCGCACTCCTAAATCTTGGTCTTCAGCAAAGGCTTGAATTAGTGCATCGATCGCTGTGGCATAAACTACGTTAGAAGGCAATTCCCGACATAACTGTCCGATCGCCCAAGCGCAATTACTCCTAACTGCGGCTACAGGGTCTTTAACTAAGGCTCCAATTAGTGGCGGTATCGCTCCTAAAACTGCCTCATAACCTACGTCTGCCATCTGTGCTAGGGCACTAGCAGCCCACAAACGAACTGCGGAGATGTCGGTTCTTAAGGCGTCTGCTAGGGGTGCTAAGGAACGGCGATCGCGGCAGTTTCCTAAAGCCCAAACTACACCTTTACGTACATAGCCATTCCAATCCTGGTGCAATTGGGTAATTAACGGGCCCACTGCATCTGGACTGGGATTACGTCCGAGTCCGTATGCAGCACTTACTCTAACTAAAGGACAAGTATCAGTTAACAGACGAATTAGATGAGGAGTAGCGCGGGGATATTCAATGTCACAAAAAGCACGAGCTGCTAGCATCCTTTGCTGGGGCTGAGGATTTTCTAGGAGGGCTAGCATCATTTCTGGATCTGGCTTTGCTTCCTCTGACTCAGCAGTTAGCGGCTCTATTTTATCTAGGGGGCTTTCTAGCTCCACCTCGGCATCGAGTAGGCTTAGGTCGTCTTCGTCGTACATAATTTCAATCCCTAGCTGGGATTAACTCACAACCCTCCATGCCAACAGATAAAACCCTGATAGATGTCAGTTACATCATTGTACATCTCATCAACCAGGTTGATTTTGATGTTCACGAGAACTGATATAACTAAAACGCTACAGAATGTTATCGTTATGCACTAGTTTATTTTTCTGCACTCAGGAATTTTATCATCCAGAGGGATTGGGTTTGATAACCCAATTGATTGTAAAGATTCAATGCAGGTGTATTTGATTGAAACACTTGCAGTCCGATTTGGCGATCGCCTCTTTGAGTGGCCCAATTTTCTACATATCGCATCAAAGCTGTGCCAATACCTCGCCGTCGATATTCTGGCACAACGTAGAGGATAAAGATGTGAGCATGGCGATCGCCCCGCACTTGGTCTATGGCATTACCTACCCAGAGGCAAGCGATGGGGGGAGTGGAGGCAGAGGAGAAATTTCGTTTCTGCTTCCCTGCCCCTACCTCCCTCTCTTCTTCAACCCACCACAAGGGTGTGTCGCCAGAAAAGTATTGCTTAACTGTTTGCTCTAAGTGGGCAAAATCTTGGTTGGGGAACATATCCTGGTAAGTCCGTTGCATGAACTTGACCAGTAGCGACCGATCTAAAGTTGAGCCACGGCGAATATGAAACCCCGGTAGTAGTTGCTCAGACACTTTTGACGTTCATTCACTTAGCTAGCTGAGTTATGTACTGTTGGTGGGACAGGAGTGGGTTGAACACTCACGCCTACCTCTTCAATTGGTGCGGGTGCTGCCATGTCGGAGGGTAAAAATATGCGGGCACTGACAGCCACCAAGGCAAAGAAAAATACTAATACTGCAAGCAGTGGGGCGATGTACTGACGAAAAATAGCCATATTTTGGATTGCAAAAAGCTAGGGACTTTTATGAGAACCTAGCTAAATATCTGTAAAGTTTTCTTGATTTATTTTAGCGATTTTCCGAGGCGAAGAAATAACAGATTATCGGCGATCGCGCTCTAAGTCATCGAGTACTCTTTCACAATACCAATTCTCTGGCATCCCAGGATAATTCTCTTTTGCTTGCTCAATTAACCTTTCGGCAGCGGCAGTATCACCAGATAATCTAGCGATCAGCCTGTTTTTGAGATAGCTATCAGATGCACTCTCTTCTACTTGGTTTGGGATCTCTCCTCTGAATGATGGGGTTGGGGTCTGTCTCCTCAACTGCCAAAATAAAACGTAATAAAGTGTACCAAAAATTAGAATCAGGCTGAGTGTTCCAAAAAAAGTTAGGAGGTTGAATCCCAAAAATCCTAAAACTAACTGCGAGAGAACATAGCCAAGTAACAACCCAGTGAGTAAGAGGATCAATGTGCCGACAGTAATAACTACTTGATTCCCCATATATCCTCTTCTTCCTCAAGTCCTGGTCTAGATACTGCCACTGGTTGAGGGTTCCAAGGGGCAAACACTGGTAATAAGAGTAGTCCTGGTATAGCGGCGGCGATGGTAATTAAGAAAAATACAGGCCATCCTGTGCTTTGGGCGATCGCGCCACCAGGAGATGCTAGAATATCCCGGCTAACAGCCATCAAGCTCGAAAGCAAAGCATACTGAGTTGCGGAAAACCGCTGGTTACAAAGACTCATCAAAAAGGCAACAAAGGCTGCTGTCCCCAATCCACCACAAAACTGTTCTACGTTGATAGCAAGTACCATAGCTTGGTAATTTTTACCGATATATGCTAGAAAAAAGTACGCTAAATTACTGACAGCTTGCAAAACACCAAATACCCAAAGTGAGCGATTGATGCCAATTGTGCTCAAAATTGAACCACCCGCTAAAGCACCAACAATGGTAGCAATTAATCCCATGCCTACCTGAATTGCTCCAATGTCGGTTTTAGTAAAACCAGTTTGCAGCAAAAAGGGCGTGGTCATATTGCTCAGTAAGGCGTCACCCAGCTTGTATAGAGTAATGAACACAAGAATTAAAATAGCTTGAATAATACCCTGACGCTGGAAAAATTCTCTAAAGGGCAAGACGACAGCATCGGCTAAGGAAGCTGGAGGGCTGATTGCTTCTGGTTCTGGTGCTAACAAGGTGGCAAAAATACCGATCACCATCGTTCCTGCCATAATCAAGTAAACTGATGACCAAGGCAGGTTGTCGGCAAGTATCAAGGCTAAAGCACCCGCGACTAAGAGGGCAATTCGATAACCTAAGATAAAAACCGCTGCACCAGCCCCCATTTCTAATTTTTCCAAAACATCAGTGCGGTAGGCATCACTAGCGATATCTTGAGTTGCACTAATAAAGGCAATGACTATGGCGTTGATAGCTAAAAGCTGTAATGCTTGTTTGGGTTGTTGAAAACCCATGACTGCGATCGCTACTATCAAAGCAATCTGTGTCAAAATTAACCAACCCCGCCGCCGTCCCAAAATTGGCAGGGTGAACCTATCTAGTAAAGGCGACCAAAGAAACTTCAAGGAATAAGGCAATCCAACGAGGCTAAACCATCCAATAGCTGCTAAATCTACCTTTTCTATGGTCATCCAAGCCTTTAAGGTATTACCGATTAACAATAATGGTAAACCGGATGCAAAACCTAGTAACAATAAAGCCGCCATTTTGCGGCTGCCAAAAACTTGTAGCAGCGATTTAATTTCCCTCATAGTTTCAATTTTTTGCCTTTTTTGAGGAAATCTCAGTCATGGTAATTGGAGTTTGGATAAAATACAACGAGTAAATGAGAAAGTGTATCATGTTAATACCTATAAGGGTTTGAATTCTCAGGGTGGCAGTAGTTCTGGATTAATCCCTTTCAATGACTGAGATATTTTGCCATTGCTGCTATGCAATTATATGTAAACATGCCAACTTACCAAGATTTACTTGGCTGAAATAGAAATTCAGGATTTCCTTACAGCGTCAACAGTTTCTTAACTTTCCGAAAACCATTTTTTAACTTTCCTGAATTGGATAAACTTGATGACCTCTAATTTCTACCCTGTGTGCAGCAAGGCATTTTTCCCAACCTTCACGTGTACCGATATCGGTTTTTTGCTTGAGCAGTCCTAATTGCTGTTCTTGTTGGGTAAGTTGAGCAAATTCTTCGTAAAGCGGGTAGTTGTTGGTAACAAAGTTTTCTTTACGGTGCAAAATCGGCGAATTTACCCTATTTTCATAGTCTCGGTGAGTGACGAATAGGGTTTTTAAATCAATAGTTATACTTGCTTTTAAGGCTGGATGAGGGTCAGTGTCAAATTCTGGGTAAAACAGATAGGATATTTGTGGTTTATCAGTGTAATATTTTACCAGCGTGGCTCCATCTCCCCGCCCAATGGTACGGCTAGCGCAGCCTTCGTAAATTCGCAGCAAGGGATCTAGTGCTGCCAATGCCCAAACATGGACGTAAAGGGCGCTACGTGTATGTTTACCAATTTTGCTTTTTTCGCAAGCAGTTTGAATAACCCTTGGTTTACCTAAACTGAAAAGCTTTTGGTCAGCTACAGCGCAGGCTTCCTCATAGCTACCAAAAAAGGCTTTGATATCGTGACGCATTTCTGGCGCTAGCTTTTGCCATGCAGGGCGTTGATCAAAGTGGGTGAGTGCGAGGTAAACTTGGATGTCTAGAGAACGATGATAGGCGATCGCATCCCATTCGGCTTCGTCTGTAGCTTGCAAAACTATAGCAAAGGCACGGCGAAAGTTACCAAACTCGCTCAATAATTCCTGTTCATTGTCTAATTCGCCTTTGACAGGTAGTCTACCGCGCTTAGTAAAAAAAGCCATTAGTGGTTCGAGTTGTTCTTGATAGTCTTCAAACCGCTTGCTGGGGACGCGGACTCGCGGCGTAGAAGTTCTAGAAAAAAAGCGGATAGCTTTGTAACTCTCTTTTTCGGCTTCATCTCGAAAAACAAAGTAGACGCCTAACGCCACCGGTACTGCATCTACATTTAGCACTTCATCAATATAAGTTTTGAGTTCTTCTTGTTCGTAATATTTCTGAAAAGTATTGCGCCGAGTCACGATCCCATCGTTGTAAGCTAATTGAGTTTTGCTGGGAGCGTTAATCAGTATTTGAGCAGCAACAATTAAAACTTTTTGCGTGAGTTCCCAAGCTTGGATTAAACTTTGACGCCTTTCTTCTGGGTCTTCAATGACGTTAAGGACGTAACCCAAGTTGACTACATCGGCAGGGGTGATGGGTGCATTGGGATAGTAGTAAGGATCCCAGCCTGCACTGGTGTAGCCTAAGTTTTCTACTCGCTGTATATCACCACCATAGCCACAACCATAGTCAAAAAAAGTAGTATCTTTATGCAAGATTGCCCACTCTATTGCCAATCGTACAGGGCGAGATAGATCAGTGCGGGCGATCGCAGCTCTATGACGCTCGATTTCTAGCGCTTCGGGCATAAGACTAATTCGTAATTCGTAATTCGTAATTCGTAATTAAGACACCCAGTAGTTAATATTCTTTCAATGTTTAATGGCTAGTTCAATTAAATCTTCAATTTTCTTGATATTTGGATCGCCTGCTAAGTAACCAATACCACGATGCAAATGCAGGCGAAATTGAGTGGCGAGGGTTTCTTTATCAGTGGGATAACCGTCATTGTGACAGCGTTGCTTGAGTGCGAGGAGGAGAATATCGGACATTTCGCCGCCAAAGACGCGCCAAGTCATTTCGACGTTGCTATCTTGGGGAATGGGTACGGGGGAAGGTGCGGTTGGTTCTGCTAGGGAACGACAAAACGCCCAACGGCATAAGATGTTCCATTGGTCAATTTTGGTGCTGCGTTTGAGTTTGGTAAGTTGGTCTTTGGCTGTTTGGGAGAGTTTAATTCTTTCGATAGGAGATTCCATAATCTTGGTAAAAATTAATGATAGAGACCTCAGTAAATCATTTTTTAAGAGATGCGGTCAAAAGGGGAAATATAATTCGTTCGTCTACAACCGCATCTCCCAAGTCAACCAAAACAGCACAAAATAACCAAGTTTCCATATCTTTAATTAGTAAAAAATTCTGGGAATAGGATCAGCTTTGTCAAAAGGTATTTCTTTTTTTATTACATCAACTATAGTATCAATATTGTATGTTTCATTGATATAAAATATGCGAGTTTTTATTGAATAAGGTTGAAAACTATCAAATTTTCTGATTTTTAAAGATTTGATTTTACTAGAGAAATCGTCAATTTCAAAACTAATATAATATTTTATCAATCTTTTTTCATTATTTTTTGGCTCTACATTACAATCCCAATTTATTTCTAATTCCTTAATCAATAGAAACGATAGGTTATTTATTGGGTCAATATTCCACCCAGTTTGTTTAATTAATAACTCACGCAGTTCTTGAAAGGTCATAATATTTCATTATTTAAGTACTAATTCATTTTTAAAGTAAGATTACTGATAGTTCTATAGAAAATATACTGAAAAGTTAAGTATTTGATAAAATTATAAAAATACTCGTTGAAAACCCTCGAACTGCTGCAATAGCATCATTAGATATATTGTAAATATTTAAGCTTAAACAAAGAGCGATCGCTCACTATTTAACCGATATCTACTACCAAAAGTATTGATTTTCTACTACTGTTGTTTGGCGAGTAGCAGAATCGTATTTGAGCAGGTATTCGCGAGCGATCGCTTCATTTTCTCGTAGTGTTTCTACTTCTTGTCTGCCGATTTCGGTGTCGGTGGAAAGTAAAATTACTTGGTGGCTGGCGGATGGAAAGTAACGTTCAACTAAGTTACTGCGGTGGGATGAGTCTAGTCTACCGAGAGGTGTATCGATTGCTACTGGTAGGCGGTGGCCAGAGACTTTTGCTAGTCCCCAGAGAAAGGCGATCGCCAGTAGTTGTTTTTCGCCAGCAGAAAGGCGATGTTTAGGAACTGGTTTACCATTGAAATCATAAAGAGATAGGCTGAAAGTTTTGGTGTCAATAGCGATACGATGTACTAAATCTGACTTATGGAGGAGATAAAGAAAACAATTTTTAACTTCTTCTTCTAATTTATTAAGCTTTCTCAGAGTTAATTTTTCACGAAAAATCTTGAGTGTATTTTGAACCTTAGCCGCAGAGGTAACAATATGTTCGTTATTTTTATGCTTGATATTTTCTACAGTATATTCACTTAATTCTTTTTTGGTTTTAGCAATAATAGTTTCTAATTCAGCTAAACGGCGGCGGATTGTTTCGTAATTTGCTTTAGCTTCAACAACTTGATTTTGTGCTGCTTCTAGTGCCTGACGCAACTTTGTATAATCTTCTGGTTCTGCGGCCGTTTGCATTTGTCTTTCAAGACTATGAATTTCTTCTTCTTTATTTTTGAGAATAGTCAATTTATCTTTTGCAGAAATTTTAGAATTTTGCAAGTGATAGATGAAATTATCTAACTGACTTAAAGCTTCGTCATCAGCTAATAACCAAGGTGCTTCCATTGGTCTACTTTTTGCATATAAAGTATCTATATCTTGAATTAGAAATGATTGAATTTTTTCTAGTTCTGTTGGGGTGATATCTACTTGAGTTAGCCAAGTGAGTAAACGCTGATCTCGCTCCGTTAACACATCTTTTGAAATTTGGATTTGTTGATGACGAAATTCTTTTTCTCCCTGCGTTTGCACCTGAGTAAGTAAATTGGGAATTAATGCTAAAGGTAAAACATCAGCTGCTAACTCAGACATCGATTGACGTACTTGTTCAACTTCCGTAGTTATTTCTTTATTTTTTAGTTCTAATTGATTGCGTTCTGCCGCAATTTTACCCCCATCATAAATAAATTTATCGAAAGCTTCACACTGCTGTGTTTCTAATTTTTCTAGCTGATTTTTTAGAGTTTCTAATGCTTCTGTTGTTGTTTGATAATCTTCTTGCTGCTGAGTTAACTTGGTTTCAATTTCTTCTATATTTGCTAAATCCTTACTAGTACCAATTTCTTTGAGTTTACGGTTAACTAAAATATCTAAATCAACTGCTAAACGATCTGCTAACTCTAGACCTAAAAGTCCGCGAATTGCATCGACTACAACTGGTGGTGGTGTTTCTTGTTCTGCAAGTTCTTTGACTTGTTCACCATCAAATAGAAATAAATTAGAAATGCCTAACGGCAAAAGATTTTCTATATATTCATCCCAGATATTAACTAAAGCATCAGGCCATGTATCACTATCACCTAAAATACCTAATGTATCTTTACCTTCTTTAGGATTTTTTGTCCAACTACGCACAACACGGTACTTTATTGGCTTATCATTTTCGATATGTTCAAAAAGTAATTCAATCCGAGTGTCTGTAGTTGAATCTATCTTGCTGTTAACACATTGGTTAAGAAAATCGCTATAACTTAAATTACCACGGGTAGAACATTGGGCACGTTGTCCATAAAGCGCGAGACGAATAGCATCCATAAGGGTAGTTTTTCCACCGCCATTCATGCCACCTAATAGGATAATTGGATGCGAGTTTTCCTCATCAATTTTTGGGTTAAGATTGATTACCTGTTTTCCACTGTAGGGGCCAAAGTTTTGTAATACGAGTTCAAGAAATATCATTGATTTCTAAGATTATTAAATACCAGTTAAAAGTTTGTAGTGAGGGCTTCAGCTTTCTAGTACGTCTGTTACGTGAATAAATAGGGCTAAAGCCCTTACTACAAGCCAATTTAAATTTATTACATTTCGTAATATTATTTATACTTACCTACATATAATTGCGTAAAATTTGACCTCATGTTTATTCAACTTGTGTAGGCAGTTTCTCTTTCGGGAAGTCGCTTTCCGTCTTGTCTGTATAGCTGCAATTTCAAATGGCTGGGTATTTTATTCTTCTGAATTTTTCTTTGAAAATTTCATACTTGCCCAAGTTACCTGTTCATCACTTTCACTTTCACCTTCATCTACTTCATCCATTGCTGCAACATCGCCCAAAGTCATCTGCTTGACTTTTGCAACATCACCTTGACTAACTGCTTCGTTTAATTCACGTTTCAAACGAGCATTTTTAATTGCGTCTTCTGGTGAACGAGAACTCGTATTAAAACATTTTTCTAGAGTTTCGTATATTCCGACACGACGAGTCTTTTTGCGATACTGGCGTTCTGTGTCTAATAATTTCGCTAGAAGTTCCAAGTGCATCGCATCACCTTCACAGATTTCTTCTAATACTATCCATTCATCACGACCTAGTAGGCTATAGTCAGCACCAGGACGCGGGTCTTGAAATTCTTCACCAGTCACTTCTTGATAAATCCGGGGTAAACTATCATCAAATTCGTGTTTATCTTCTAGCCAAATGCGGCGAATTTCGCTCATTTCTTCTAGAGTAATTAGGGTGATGTCGCGCATATTTTCTGGCGCTGTGCAACGAGTTTTTGTTTGAGCTTCTAATAACCGTCTTAGCCAATGTTCTCGCCAATATTTGGTATAAGGGCCATGAATTGGTTCAATAGAGGCTTCACCATCTACATGACGCTCAAAAAGTTGAACTTCTCCCCAGATGCGACGAAAGTCTCTTTTATCACGGTCATCTTTAATATCTAATTCATTGCGAATATCTAATAGAGGTTGCATCCATTCTTTCTCTTCATCATTTTGAATCATTGCCTCCATTGATTTATCTTTATTAACAATTGTGCAAACCCAGCAGCCAAATCGAGAATCACCACAACTAGGAGTAGAAGTATCAACAACTAGAGGGCATTCATTATCTGCTGTAGCACCTCGATACATAGTGAATAAGTCTTTGTTACTATACCCCCAAGGGTTTTGGCACTGATTTAGATAAATCCAAACTTCATCAGTACGCCAATCTTCGATGGGGCTATAAATTAAAGAATTAGGCAAGCTTGGACTATGGTAAAGCAGAGATGTAGGTAAACTTGAATCAGAAACGAGGCGATCTTTTAGGCTACCTACTTGATGTTTTTCCATTGAAATAGAACGTTTGATACTTTCAGCCTTACGCGTACCTAAAATCAGAATAACTTCCCCATTTACTCTAACCACATCACGTATAAAACGGTTAGAAGGATGAATTTTCAGACGGTCTGTACACCAACGAAATTTTCCTCGCGGCGTTGGATAACCTTTACCAATTAAGCTTACCCAGAATGTCTCTTTGATTTCTGGTTGTAATAAGTGGGGTTCAATGAGCATTTTCTGTTCTTTAGCAGCAGCCCTCATGCTTTCTAAGGATTTGCGTACCCAAACAGAGACTACAGGGTTCTCTACCAGTGTGTCAGTTGTAATAACATGAATAGTCTTTTTTCGCTTTTCAATTGGTAGTGCTGCGATCGCATTCCAGATAAGCTGTAAAGTGGCAGTACTATCTTTACCACCGGAATAGCCTACTACCCAAGGTATCTGATCCAAACAATACAATTCTTGAATTTCAATGGTGAGAGCTTGGATGTATTCCACTAACTCTGCTACAGTACGTGTTTGCTGAACTGTCTTGAAAAATTGCTCCTCTTGGGCTTTCCCCAAGACCGCATTTTTCGCTTTATTTTCTGGTTGTTGTGCTGTAGTCATTTCTCCTTCTCTCTGGAAACATGGGTGTAATATTCGGGCGAATAGAATTCGGGGCACAGGCAAAACCCACCTGCATGGATTGAATAAAAGTTTTTAAAAACTTTACTACTAATATTCAATTGTTTGGATAATTAAACTACATAATACTGTTCTATTTTTAAAAATTAACATGAAAGACTCTGACCCAACTGCTGACATTGCTAGAGAGTACCTGGAAAGGGAAAACAAGGAAAAACAGGTACTCGCTTTACTGCTAGACAAGTTTTTAGAAAAAAAGGATCAGATTCTCGTTCAAAAAACCCAGATGGGTGGTACTGAGGCTTATGTTAGCTCTGTTACTCTGGAATGGTTTGCAGGTCGTGTTCACTTTGCCTCTGGCCTACCTCTGTTTCAGAAAAAGTACAATCCAGAGAGTGAGAATGTTGAGATTGATGCGGATAGCATTGATGAAATTCAGCAACGTCCCCTTGATTGGTCACGGCAAGCACCTCTAGTACAGTATTTGGCAGCTCGACAAAATCACAAGTTTCCGCCAGTGCTAGTAGTAATTAATCAACCGTGGGTGGATAATCCTAAAGCTGCTGAGTGGGATAGCGAAGGACGCGCCACAAAGTCTACAACTGATTTCATACCCCTAGATAAAGACGGTAAGGCAGGTCTTTTAAATATTTCTGAAGATGATGTAACTATTTATGCACTAGATGGTCAACATCGACTCATGGGGGTTCAAGGATTGATGGAGTTAATCAAAACTCGTAAACTCCAGCGTTATAAAAAAGATAAAGCTGCTGATGACAGTTTTATTACAGTAAACGATTTGATAGACAAATACCAAGTAGACCTTGCTTACTTGCAAAATTTACCCAAGGAAAAAATTGGTATTGAGTTCATCTGTGCAGTAGCGGCTGGAGAAACTCGCACCCAAGCGAGGCGGAGGGTGAGATCAATTTTTGTTCATGTCAACCTGATGGCTGCACCGTTGACTAAAGGTCAGCTAACACAGTTGAATGAAGATGATGGTTTTGCGATCGTTGCTAGAAAAATTGCCGTTACACATCCACTATTAGAACAACGACAAGAACGCAATCCCCGTGTTAATTGGAATAGTGCAACAGTGGCTTCCAATTCTACAGTTTTAACTACATTGCAAGCTCTACAAGATATGTCTGAGCGATATTTGGGTCAAAAGTTCCCCTACTGGAAACCCTTAGAAAAAGGTCTAATTCCCATGCGTCCAGAGGATGAAGAACTTGAGCAGGGAATTCAGGAATTTAGCAATTTATTTGATTATTTGGCTAGTCTTTCTAGTTATAAAATTTTAGAACACGAGGATACACCAGCTTTACGGCGGTTCAGCTTTGAGAAGGATGGAGGTGAAGGAAATATGCTTTTTCGTCCGGTTGCTCAAGTTGCTTTAGCGCAAGCTTTGGGAGTTTTGGTATTTAAAAAAGATTTTTCTTTAACAGATATATTTAAGAAACTGCGGAAGTTTGACCAGCAAGGCGGCTTTAGTGGTATGGAGTATCCTCAATCTCTTTGGTATGGGGTTTTGTATGACCCAAATAAAAAGCGGGTGCAGGTTGCTGGACGAGATTTAGCGGCGAAGTTATTGGTTTACATCTTGGGTGGAATTCAGGAACAGATGGAACGTGCTGAACTTCGTAAGGCTTTGGCAGATGCTAGGACTGTTGAGAATAAAACAATAGGCTTTGATGGCGATTTTGTTGAACCCAAAAAGGTAGGACTTCCACCTATCCTGTAATTATGCTTGAAATATATTTTGGCGATGCCATTGCAGCGCTTCCAGTTCTGGAAAGTGTTGTTCTATGTTTGGTAAAAGTATTGTTTCACCATGAAAATTTTTCATTGGTTTAGCAATGGGGAGATGCTTCTTCCAAATCATTACTAACTATGATTTTGTATTGCTCATCTACAGCGAACCAACTCCTATCAAATGCCCAATGATGATTTTTGCAAAGAGCAATTCCATTATTAATTTTACTATCATAAAACTGTGAGAATGGTTTGATGTGTGCGCCATCCACAATATTTTGATTGACTTTTCTAGTTACTTTGAGTCCACAAAAGGCACATATGTAATCATAAATATGTATAATTGCTGTCCTAAAAAAAGCATTTATAATAACTGCTCGTTTCCACCTCCATCTGGGATTAGTATCTAAATTTCCTGTTTCAATTAATTTTTCTATCTCTACTGAGTCATCTTGAAAAGCTTGATTGATTTGTAAAATAGCTTCTATGTATATCATTTTCATTATCAGAAAAGAAAGCTGTCACAAGTGCGTCAATTAGTTCTTTTCTAGAAAATTCATCTTGCAAAAAGTTAAATAATTCATTGTCTAGATATGCATATTCAACAGCCTCTTTTAGTTTATTAATTGTTTTTGGCTGCAACCCATTAAATTCAGGCTTAAATTTTAAGTACCAAAAGCACTCATTTTGTAGATGTAAGAAAGGATAGTGTAAACCACCTTTGTAAGATGGAGAACCGATTACATTCCAATACCTCTCAAAAGTTTTAATTAATTCGTCGGAAACGGGAATCTCATTCGTAGTAATAATACCCAGCGCAATCAAATCAATTACAGATAAAAGTAAGATTGGTTTATATTGAGCATTACCATGCTTCCGGTTACTACTCACATTTAATTCAGCAAAGCGTTGACAGTAATATGCTATATTTTCCATATTTAATAACTTAATTAAGCAAGTAAAAAAATCAATTTAAAAATTTACTCAGGTCAAATTCTTCTTCTAATTGTTCTTTTGTTCCTCTTTCAGAAATTAGAACTAATAGAAGTCGCTCTGAGTAATCCACAGAACCTCGCAACTCGTTTTGTAAAATTTCTAGTCCTCCATTAGCATACTCTTCAAATATTTGAGTACGTTTATCTTCATCTTGTTCTTCTCTAGATGAGAGGATGTTGATATCTTTAGTTTCATTGATTCCTAATAATTTAATAATTAGGTCATACCCCAATGAAGCAAAATTTTCTTGTGGAATTGGAGATGGTTCTCTTTTTGTGGTTTCCCCCAAAGGAATGCGCTTTTTATATTTAACGCCTAAAGCTGCTGCAAACGCCATAACTTCTACATAAGTCTGAAAAGGGCCAGTTGTCTCTTTTGATGCTACTAGAGATTTCACAAACTCAGCCTTATCTTTAGCAACCCTGATTCTGTTTGCAGCCATGATATTAATATCTACATTGTTGCCATCTTAACCGACAGCTAAAAGCGATGCCTAGCGGTAAGCTATTCAGAGTCAAAGCATCTATTACGCATTATTTTATACTAATAAATGAGTCAGCGCAAACTTCCATCACCCCAACAAACTCATGATTTTATGGGTGTGACTGACAAGATACGCGAGGTTATACTGGTAGCCTCGCAACAGTTCAGTTTTATGTAGCCAATAATAAAAAAGTATAATAAAATACGTATCAAGTTTATTTAATCAAGTCATGCGTAGTTTATTGTAATCATTACTTCAGTAAAAAAGTCTTACCAACAAAGGTTTAGTGTATGAGTGAAAATGAAAAGCAAAGCAATTTCTGGACTACGTTACCTGGAATAATTACAGCATTAACTGGTATAATAACAGCTACGGGGGGATTGATTGCATCTCTTCATACGACTGGTATATTTTCTAGCCAAAATACCCAAGCTTCTTCTGCAAATCCACCACAGACTCAAACTAATACTTCTACTTGTCTTCAACAGGCAAATAATGCAACTTTTGAGGTTAAAGCTTATAACCAAAATGGTTGTAAATTTAAAATTTTAAATAATAAGAATAACGTTAAAGCACACTTTCATGCTACTGGAGAATGGGCTGTTGGTAAAGCGGCTGATGGATTTGAATATGTCACAGCTGAAGGTTATACAAGAGAGATTGACGAATCTACTAAAAAGTTATTCAAATGTCCAGACCAAAAACTAGGAGCATTAATATATATACGTAGAGGAAAATGTTATCATGCAGGCGAAGATACAGTTTTACCATTAGAAGCAGAAGAGGAAATTAATTTTTATATTAATGATCATGCTGAAGGTTACGATGATAACCGAGGAATTATGAAAGTTACCTGGGATATAGCCAACTAAAATATGATTTTGTACTTGAGGGCAAGCAAAAACCGATCGCACCTATAACCACATTACTCTATACTAATTATCAAGCGATCGCTAACAAACAAATTATCCACCAACATAGTCCATCCTGGTAACGCGGGTTCAGCTTCCGCCACCTCACCACGGCGATAAATTTGAGCTTGTTCGGGGTAACTGGCGCGATATACTCTGATAACTTCCTCTTTGAGTACATCCACATCCCAAACTACCAAAGTACCAACTGCAAAATAATCACGGCGTTTGCTAGCCATATCTTTCTCTGCTGTCTCACCGTAATCATTTTCACTTCCCGCCTCAGTAGCAAATACAGGCGCACCATTCAGGAACTTTCCACCTGTGGGTTTGCCAGTGTAAAATGCGGCATCAGGACTTAAAGAACGGCGGTTAGGAAGATTGACAAAAAAACCAACGTTATCAGGTAAAGCATAACCACTTTTGGTCAGTCTTTTGTAATCGCGCAGATTAGCATAAATTTCACCTCCTGCACGTCCTGGTAAAAATCCAGTTGGAGACATCAGCAGTAGTTCTCCATTGACAATCTCTGCTTTACAATTTTCAGGGACGCTGTATAAATCTTCAATAGTTGCTTCACTCTTTATATTCATAAAAAATCTGATATGAATTGGAGATAATCTTAACTTAACAATATCTTCTGTATGTGGTAGCCTGCTACAAGGCTCTACGTGTCTACGTTTCTCCAAAACTTAGGCTGGAAACTGAACATCCTCATAAACTAAAGAAATAGGAAAATGAAAATCAACGCTAGTTAAATGAACTTCATTCCTTTCTTCGTAAGGATGTAACTCCCAGAGTCCTTTATCATTTAGCCGAAAGCAATCTAAACTAATTTTTTCAGCATCAATGAGAACATATTCTTGTAAAGTCTCAATGCGGCGGTACTGCATAAATTTTTTTCCTCTATCGTAAGCTTCGTACTAACAGAGAGGACTTCGAAAATTAAACAAGGATACTGAATAAATTTAATAGCTTGTCTATCCCGTTCATCACAACTCACCATAACATCTGGGTAGTGAAACGGCTCGTTCTCAGTTAATCGTACTTTTGCATCTGCCATGAAGGCGCGACATGCACCCCCTCGAAAATGATTTTTTAATGCCGAAGCCAAGTTTAAGGCAATGGTAGTATGAGGAATTGTCCCCCTAGTCATGGCGAAGACTTCACCATTGATATATTCATATTTAATATCTTGGTGTTCTTCCCATTCTAGGTATTGTTGGGGAGATATATAGTTTTGGTCTTGACTTACAATTATAGATTACCTATTACGTTCAACTTCAATAATCTCGGTATATTCAAACTCGTTGGGACTTTGCCTAACTAAAGAATATCTGTCTTTGCCTAACTCAATATAATCCTGCTCACAATCTGGTTTTGAAGAATAATACGTCAGTACATATTCTCTCCCAATTCTACCTGTCATTTCTGCTTCTACTTCACCCCGCCACTGAGTCTTAGTTACTAAAACTATCAGCTGATTCGCCAATTGAGGAATTATTTGAGCAATGTGTCGCCGCGAACTTTCATCTAAACTACCGAAGGGTGAATCCATGACAATTGGAAAAGTGCTACTATCGGGAATCATCATCATTTTTCGTTTCTCACTCCATTCCCTTACTTTGTCAATAATGCTAGCTATAAAGGATAAACTGAGAATTTGATTTTCCCCAGTGGAAGCTGCAACTAGTGCTTCCATACCCGTGGTATTTTCTACTAATGTTAGTTCATATTTATCGCTAATTTTAGGAATGTATGGAGTAACAGAAATCTCTGCAAATATCTCTTGTACTCGCTTTTCTAGTTGCAAGCGAAATTGTTGTTCTTGACGATTTCTGACTTCTGTTAACCGTTCGATTGCATCTTGAGTAGCGTTAATCCGGCGCTGTGCTAAAGTTTGCTTGTCTTCATTCAGTTTTTGTTTGCTGATTTGTTTGTTAAAACCTTCAATTTCAGTTGTGAGTTGAGCAATTTGCTGCTGATTTGCACCCTGTTCTCGGTTTAATTCATCAATTTTACTTTCAATTTCATCTAAGCGTTTTTGTAAACTGCTAATTTCTTCGTTAGCATCTTTTCGCAAACGTTCTTGAATATTGTCTAAATCGCCTTCAATTTGGCATATGCTTTGCCTTAATTGATTAATCCTAGTTTGTTCTCTATCAACTTCTTCCCAAAATCCTATGGCTTGCTTATCGATTTCATCTACTTGAGCGCTCATGCGAATTGCAGTTTCTTCCACTGCTGAGGAACCTGCTCTATTTAACCAAGTAGTTACATAAGTATGAGAATGATTGCCCTCGTGTAATGCTGCTCCGCAAATACAGCGTTGAGAATTGAGTAAATCATTCACAAATTCCCGCGAAATTCCAAATGTTAACTCGCCTCGTTGCTTTAAATCATTGATAATTTCTCGAAACTGTGCTGTAGTTTCTGAGAGTAAAACGGTATAACCCCGTGCGGAAATTACTTTTTTCAGTGCTTCCTTAGTTTTTTTATATTCTTCTTGATTTGTCGCTTTCTGCAATTCTAAATCCTGCCATCTTTGTTGTAATTCTTTAGCTGCACTGAGTTCTCGCAAACGGTTACTTGTCTCTTTTTTAAAAGTTTGTTGATATTCTAATTCTTCTTTAATTTCAGTTTGCCGTTTGGTAATGCGTTCACGCTCTCGCTCTATCTTCTCTTGTTGTCGTAACAGTTGTTTAATTTGGGAATCACCAATAGCTTTTAACTCGTTTTCTAGAGTTTTTTTAGCATCTCCCAAGTGTCTGATGGAACGGTTGATTACTTCCACACCCAAGAAAATTTTTGTAGCTTCGGCAATTTCAGCTTTTTTATCTGAACGGACTATTTCTTCAATTCGTTCTCCGTCAAAGAAAAAATATTGATGTAAAGTAGCGGGTAAAATTTGATTTATTATATCATCTGGTTGCTGAATTGGGATATTCCATTTGCCATCGTCTCCGCCAACCCACATCGTTAATTGAGTTTTGCCAGCATCAAAATCACCTTCGTTTTTATAACCCCGACAGGCACGTTTGACTCGATAGCGTTTACCTTCATGTTCCCAACCAATCTCTACCCAACATTCTACAGCTTGGCCTCTTGGAGTTTCTGCGATCGCACGCTTATTTACTAACTGTTCTGTCGATGCAAATGCCGCACTAAATTTTTCATACAATACCCAAGTAAAGGCATTTAGCAGACTAGTTTTTCCAGAGCCATTATTGCCATGAATAATCGTTGTGTTTTGAACATCTCCACCAGCGAGGCTTATTTCTGGTGTAATACCATAAAAGGAGCGAAAGTTGCATAACTTGATTGAAGTCAGCTTCATCGCACCTCTTCCTTCACAATGTCCAAAATATTATCATTTATATGGCTGTTAATCTTCTTATCTAGCCTACCTTTCTCCAGCTTCCACACCCGCTCAATAATTTGCCGCACTTCCGGCGGAGCGCTGGTTATTGGCTCCTGCACATCATCAATATTTCCCTCTTGTGACATATCAGGTTTTAAAATATTATTTTTCTATATTTTAACTGCTTCTACGTGTGCGATCGCCTCCGTAAGGTTACTATTAGTGTTATCTTTATTTTCAGCAAACTATATCTTTAAATTTCTCATTTTTTTGAAAAAAACGCTTTATTTGTGAAAGGTTTTCTGCTATAATTTTTATTAATAAAGATTTACTTTATAATGGGATATAAGTAAAATTTTTAAAGCAGCCTATATCCCATTATAAAATGCTTCATATAATTATCTTCCCATATCAAACGCTCTTTTTTTCAGAACTCAAAAAATTTTATAAAATAATACAACTATATGCAGAATTGCAGATTTATCTGCGGTTATTTATCAAATATCTAATAACCCATATCGCTTTTGTAAATCTAGCAACTTCATTCTCGCTTCCCCAGCGTTGTCAGCTAAATCAGCGAATTCGACAAAGCGACGTAATTCCTTTTTCAACAGATTACGCTCAACTTCTACAGTTTCTCTGTCTAAGTCTGGTGGCAAAACAATCATGTCAAATATAGTTGCACGTTCTTTAGCAGGATGAGGACGCAAAACTCGCCCCCGTCGCTGAATAAACTGGCGGGGATTACCAGAACTTGATAAAATCACCGCAGTTTGAATTGCCGGAATATCAACACCTTCATCTAAACAGCGAATTGCTACCAAACCTTGCAACTCACCACTTTCAAATTGATGGCGCAATATTTCCCGTTCTTGTAAAGTTGTTTGAGCCGTATAGGTGCTTACCTTGTACCCCAAATCCACTCCCAGAATTTTGGCAACGGCTTTAAGTTGGCGTAGAGATGAACGTTGTCCCGCATCTTGTGAACCATCACTGCAATAAAAAAGAGTATGAGTAGTTTCGCGGCGAGTTTCCATTAATTCATGCAAGGCGGTTAATTTATTTTCCGCTGCACCAATTAATCTTGCTCTTTGCATCAACAACGGCTTTAAATCTTCATTGTCTTCAAAATTCCCCGCTTCTCCATTTTCTCGTTCTCTATATAGTAGCGATCGCCCAATTCTTTTAGTTAATTTTAAATAAGCAATACTTTCTGCCTCAGTTAATTCTACCAGAATTGGATAATACTGATAATGCACCAAAGCCCCTTGAGCGATCGCATCCCGCAAAGTAAACTCTGGCTGGAGAACTGGGCCAAAATAATCAAATAAAGATTGTGTCCCAAAGTCATCAAAATACCTTTCTGGTGTCGCAGATAAAGCCAGCCGCAACCCTACACGACGCGGTAAACTTTCTTCTAATTTGGGTGCGCCTAAGTTATGCGCCTCATCGCCAATAATTAAAGTCTTGGCGGGAAAATATTTGAGTTGAGATTGAAACCCTTCTCCAATTAAAGTAGAGTTTGTAGTAATCACCGTCACAAAACCTTGGGAGCCAGAACGCAGATTGTAAATCTGCGTAGAAAGTTGACTTTGCCAAGCGCGTAAATTTTCAAAGGCTAAAATAGGCTGCAAATTAAACTTTTCACATTCTCGCGCCCATTGGGTGACAAGATGGCGATAGGGACAGACTACCAACAAAACTTGTAAGTTAATCTGTTGGTATAATTCACAAGCGATCGCTAATGCTGTGATTGTTTTACCACTACCAGTTGCCATTTTTAGCGTTCCTCTACCATTGTTAGCAAACCAGCTAGTGATAGCTTGTCGCTGATACTGCCTCAATTGCAGAGATAAAGGGATTTTCGGGCATCCTGGTAGTGGTTGCTGAGTCTGATAACTGCCCTTACTTTCCCTTACAAATGGTAATTTGAGTTTGAAAGTGGGCAGTTGATGCACTGGATTTGATATCAGATACATAAAATGTCAGGCACAAAGATGGTAACGAACCCTAATAATTGGGCATTGGTGATTAGGAAAAAGTTGTGAGTGCTGAGTTCTAAGTTAGGAATTCTCCCCCTGCTTACCCTACTTCCCCAGTCCCCATTGCCCCTTATCCCCAGAGGGGGCCCCGAGTTCCCCAATCCCCATTTTTCAGTAACCGCGCCAAACGCCGATGAGAGAACCTTGTACCTGCACATGCATAGCTGCAACTTCAATGGGGTTGTACTTAGAATTTGCTGGTTTGAGGGTAACGCGATCGCCACTTCGATAAAAACGTTTTAAAGTAGTACCGTATCCATCAACTCTGGCGGCGACAATAGTACCATTTTTCAGATGATCTGGTTCTGCTACTGGACGCAAGAATACTAAATCTCCATCAGCAATTAAATCTTCAATCATGCTGTCGCCAGCTACGCGCAAAGCATAGGTTTGAGCAGGTAATGAGAAATTAGAAAAGTCCAGATGATCTACAGTATCGGTGAATGGTTCAATTAAACCACCAGCGGCGATCGTGCCTAAAATCGGTACACCTTGCTTTACAGGATGTAAAATCCGAATAGTTCGCGCCTTCCCTTCATTCCATTCTATGTATCCTTTAACGCGTAAATGTTCTAAGCGACTTTGAATTGGTGCTGGCGACTTCAAGCTCATCGCCTGCATCATTTGCCGAATTGAAGGCGAATGTTGGTGTGTTCGGATGTATTCCGCCAACCATTCGTAAAGTTCTTGTTGAGCTTCTGTTAGACGTTCCATAAATTTATCGGGAAGTAATTATAAATGTCCCTAGAACATTAGTACTACAAAAAACTCTCCATAACAAGATAAAAGTAAAAATATGAAAAGCAAAAGAAAGATAATTCTTTTATTTTTTGCCTATTTATTTTTGATTTTTTACGAAGAAGTAGCCAGGAATTAAGAGTCGGGAGTTAGAAGATAGGGGCAGTGGAGGAGTGAGGGAACACAGAAGCAGAGGAGAAAGGTGAGAAAATAACTCTTAACTCTTGACTCTTGACCGTGCCAATTTTAGATTTTAGATTATTTCGGTTCATGCCCAGCCCCCGTGGGGTACGCTAATGCAACTTCTCGAATTGTGGTCTCTTTCAATCCAAAATCCAAAATTTAAAATCCAAAATCGATTGACTCCTGACTACTTTCACTCTGCCCCTAAAATACTGACAAGCAGAGCCTTTTGGGCATGCAAGCGATTTTCGGCTTGATCCCAAACTCGTGATTGGGAACCTTCGATTACTGCTTCGGTAATTTCTTCACCGCGATGGGCTGGTAAGCAGTGTAAAACAATTGCCTCTGGATCAGCAAGGCTCAATAGTTGCTCCGAAATTTGGTAAGGTTGAAAAACCGGAAAGCGATCGCCTGCTTGATCTTCTTGCCCCATACTTGCCCAAACATCGCTGTAAAGTACAGCAGTTCCCTTGGCTGCTAATTCTGGGTCATGAGTCAGGAGAACCTCAGTTTTATTATTAGCGATCGCTCTTGCTTGTTCCACAATCTTAGGATCTGGTTCATATCCACTAGGCGTAGCAATTCTGACATTCATCCCAGCCAAAGCGCAGCCAAGCATTAGAGAATTAGCCATATTATTCCCGTCACCCACATAGGTCAAAGTTAACCCAGCAAGGGTGTTAAAGCTTTCTTGAATCGTCAACAAATCAGCTAATACCTGACAGGGGTGTTCTGCATCAGTCAGCGCATTAATTACCGGAATTTTGGCATAATGAGCAAAAGTTTCCAACTCCTGCTGTGCAAAAGTGCGAATTGCTAAAATATCCAGATATCGATCCAACACCCGAGCCGTATCCTGTAAAGGTTCCCCACGACTAACTTGAGTGACATTAGGGTTGAGATCGATTACTTGTCCACCCAATTGGTACATCGCCACTGTAAAACTCACCCGTGTGCGAGTTGAAGCTTTAGAAAACAACAATCCCAACACCTTATTACATCGCAGCTTTAACTGTTGCGATTTTAGTTGAGTTGCCAATTGCAGAAGTTCCTGAAGTTCCGTTGGACTTAGGTCTGCCAGACTTAATAAATCTCGTCCGCTCAACGCTGCCATGCTTGTAATCTGTAAAGAACAATTACGTATTTCTGTTCCTTTACCCAACTGTGGCAAAAAAAATACAGTTCTAAAACTGTATCAATATTTTTGCGCCTAGCCTAGGATGTAAGATAGCTTTGCTATGAATATTAATTTATCAACTTTATCAGTAATTTCAATCACTGATTTTTTGGGTTTATTAAGAATTAGAGACTTTTAAGATTTGGTTAAAACCTTGCCTTTAGTGGGCGGATTTTTTCTTTAGTTCAAAATTTTTAGTAACCAGTTTTACTTACCACACTTTTAACACTTACTCAACTATCAGAGGGCTGAAAAGCAATGAGCTAAAAATGTTTATCTGTACTAGATAGTAGACAACCAAATTACTTATGGTACAATAAGAAGTCGGTTAATGCTTGAAAGCATTAGTCAATGAGCGCCAGCATAGCACAGTGGTAGTGCATCCGACTTGTAATCGGAAGGTCGTCGGTTCAAATCCGACTGCTGGCTTTAAGCTTATACCAGGGTTTGAACCTGTACATTCACAAATTGAATACCGCTGTTTAGTAAATTTGCGTCGTTACTTAACTTTAGCTATTATGATTGCGATCGTTCTCCAATCAATTAATCTACAAAATTTACCGTGACTCTACGGAGAATAATGTAATGCTTTACCTGGTTGCTATCAAACAATATGCGCTTGAACGCCATTCTTGCTAAAATTCCTGAAAGCTTGATTGTGGCGATCGCAATCATAATAACTATGTTTGAGGTACTACACACAAAAACGTTAAATACTTTACAACAAACAAGTGATTACCCTTTTCAAACACTTATTCGCTTTCGCTAATCGCTTTGCTTACATCAGCTAACGTTTGATACTCTTTTGAAGGCAACTGCTTTAAGGCTCGCAGTACTCTCTCATCAATACCTTTTTCTTCAGCGTACCTAACCAAGTCTTGTTTACTCAGCGGGTAGCTGACTTCGTTCAAACTGTTCTGTAGCTGTACTGTATTTACTCTCATCATAATAATTCTCCTCAAGCCTGACGCTGTGTATTTTGGGAAATCAAGTGGAGATTTAGTCAAATATTGTATTGACTAATAAATAGGGAAAATAGTGAAGAGAGAGGCTGAAAAACTATTCACACCTCACTCTATGCAGTTTTAGCTTCGATTTGATTCAGGTCTAACCATTTTGATGAATGAATGTCACCTTTACTAGGTAAGAACTTCTTTGATTTATAAATGAAACTTCAACGTTTGCTATCTCTAGCATGAGGTAGATCCCATAGTAACCTCATTCATCTAAGGTCTGATTTTTTATGAATCTTTTTAGCTTATGGAGAGATGCAAAGTTTACTTTTTCTACTACTCCCCTATATATCTACCACTACCCCAAAACAAGCTAAAAAAGCTTCTCAATAGCTTCAGTAAATTGTTCGTAAGGAGAAACTCCCACTATAGTTTCTGCTAATTCACCGTCCTTAAAAAATAAAACCGCCGGAATGTTGCGAAGACCGAATTTTTTAAAAATCGGCTTGTTGTTATCGACGTCTACTTTAACAACCTTGACGCGGTCTTTGTATTCCTCTGCGAGTTTATCCATTAACGGACTGATCAAGCGACAGGGGCCACACCAAGTAGCAGTAAAATCAACAACAACTACTTTCTCTTCACTTAAAAGAGTATCAAATTCACTTTCTTCAACGTAAGCAACTGTATCAGTAGACATTTTTGTAATTCTCCAGTGTCAAACTCAAATTTTAGTAAAAAGCTAACTGTACAAACTATACTCTCTTCTGCCCAGCGTTAATCAAATAGTACTTAGAAGAACATTTAAGGTGCGATTGCTAATTCGTCATAAATCAGTTTGCTAGTTTTAAAGGTTCTTCTCCATAACGCCAGTCCGCTCAAGTCAAGCCACTGCCTTGCAAAGAGAAGTCTGAGCGGTTCGCGTTGGCGTAGCCTCTTTACGAGAGGCTTCCGACCTCCTACGCCCCTCTAAACGTTGGTGCAGCTCGCCGCATCAGAACTTCGGAGGGTTCCCACGACAGTCCACTCAAGTCGAGACCGCCAACGCAGCTGGCTCCTCCATGTTCAAAAACTCCACTTACAAGGGGGTGGAGTTTTTTACATTCATGTTTTTTGATTTTGTGACTTAAATCTACCTGCAATAAACCCTCGCTTACGTAGATGCTTCGTTTTGCGTTTATTAACTCGTTCTCGCCACATCCGAAAACTGGATTCTTTCATTTCATGTTTCATTAAGGCAATTACTTCTTTTTCTAGGAGTCCAAACTGAGCCTCAATAGCATCAAAAGGTGTTCTATCTTCCCATGCCATTTCAATGATGCGATCAATAGTTTCAGGATTTAGGTTAGGTAGATTCATTTCTTTGTTTGCAGTTAGTAAATTTGCGCTATTATTCTTTTCTAAAGTATTTTTATTACTTAACTTAACACACGCGATCGCATTATTATTCCCTACTAATTCTCTAATACCACTTAATATTGACTTTCAGAAAATCCATTTATTTCAAATTATACTAGCAGTAAGATAGATACCGCTACTCTAACTATAAATAGCTTTTATAGAATTGATGTAACGCTTTTTCATCACTCTAGGGAAAGAATGAATAAGACTAAATATCAGTAATTTTTAGGAAGTGCTTTATTTCCAAAGAATGAGGAAGTAAAAACCCAGGTAGTGTATTATAAAAAATTGTCCATATTACTATCTATTTTACGACATTATACTAATAATTCAAATGTATGTATATTAGTAAATGTGTATTAACAGGTTGCTAGTCATTGGAGCGATCGCAGAACCATTCTTTGCCACTATTGCCATCACATTCGTCTTCTCCTAGATTTTATTGAGCGCTGGTATTATCCGAATTGTTCACGCATTTCAATATTGGCGAAAACGAAGCTTCTGGTCAAAGCTACTGATTGGTATTCTATACGTAATTGCTGGGATTTTGCTGCTTAGCAACATCTTTGGCGATGCACTCTCCCTCACTTTAGCCTTGGGAATTCTCTTTTTTGTTGAGGGTATATTTGAGGTGATTACAGCGTTTCAAGTGCGTCCAGACCCAGGGTGCTGTTCAGCGGCATTATGGCTATCATTTTGGGGATTGTTGATTATGTCTGAATGGCCTTTCAGCGCAGCTTGGGTACTGGGAGTATTCGCAGGGATTAATTTTTTGTTAACAGGCATTTGGATGATCATGCTCTCATTGTCTATCCGTAGCCTTTCTAACCAGAGGACAAGAATTTGACGCAAATTCAGCGACTATGAGCAATTCTATTGTTTGTAAATCAAATAGGATGCTCAACCCATAATAATAAATGATAGATAGTGCTATATCTTTGTAGTTCAAAATTTTAATCAACCACGAAGTTTCAAATAAATCACCAAGCCGATTGCAACACAACCGTATTTAATGTCTAAATCAATTGTTTCAACAAAACGGCTTAGTAAACAGTTCATCTACTGGTTACTTGAAGAAGACAGACGAGAGAAGCAAGGACCTTACCGTAAGGAAGAACCACATCGCCAGCATCTTTGGTGGCAGGTCATGTGCCTGACTGGTGTAGATTATTTCTCGACTCTTGGCTATCAACCTGGTATTGCAGCACTGGCAGCAGGCGCTCTTTCTCCTCTGGCTACTCTGATTTTGGTTTTGCTGACGCTTTTTGGCGCATTGCCAATCTATCGGCGCATTGCTGCCGAAAGTCCTCACGGGGAAGGATCGATCGCAATGTTAGAGCGTTTGCTCTCCTGGTGGCAAGGCAAATTACTTGTACTGTGCTTACTTGGGTTTGTAGCAACTGACTTTATCATCACTATTACCCTCTCGGCTGCTGATGCCACAGCACATATCATCGAAAATCCCCTAACCCCAGATTTATTTCACGATCAAACGATCGCCATTACTTTATTATTAATTACATTATTAAGCGCAGTTTTCCTGAGAGGTTTCCGAGAAGCGATCGGTATTGCAGTATTTTTAGTTGCAATTTACCTGCTGTTAAACTTCATTGTGATTAGCGTTGGTCTGTATCAGATCCTAACTCACTCAACAGTGATCGCTCAATGGCAGACTGCACTTTTCGCACGCCATTCTAACCCTTTTGTAATACTTGGTATAGCTATCTTGTTATTCCCCAAGCTAGCGCTGGGATTGTCAGGCTTTGAGACTGGCGTTACCGTTATGCCTCTCGTAAAAGGTAGCAGCAGCGACATTCAAGAGCATCCCAGAGGACGTATTCGGAATACGCGCAAGCTACTAACGGCTGCTGCTGTGATTATGAGCTTCTTTTTGCTTACCAGTAGCTTGATAACCACTCTACTAATTCCAGCCGCAGAATTTGCCTCTGGAGGCAAAGCCAACGGACGTGCTCTAGCTTATCTGGCACATCTGTATCTAGGGGATGGCTTTGGCACAATTTACGATCTGAGTACTATTTCGATTCTGTGGTTTGCAGGTGCATCTGCAATGGCAGGGTTGCTCAATATCGTACCTCGCTACCTGCCACGCTATGGCATGGCACCCAATTGGGCACTATTAGCGCGACCTTTAGTGTTAGTCTATACAGCGATCGCCTTTGTTGTGACAATTATCTTCCGGGCAAATGTAGAAGCCCAAGGTGGAGCTTACGCCACAGGTGTACTTGTGTTGATCACCTCAGCTGCCTTTGCTGTAACCCTATCAGCCCACCGTCGCACAGAGAAGCAAAGAACACTTCTGTTTGCAACCATCACACTGTTGTTTCTATATACAACTGTTGTCAATATTATCGAAAGACCAGAAGGGATTAGAATCGCTGGCTGCTTTATTGGTGCGATCATTTTCACCTCGCTGATTTCTCGCGTTTGGCGTTCAACTGAATTGCGAGTAGAGCAGATCGAATTTGACGATACGGCTCGCCAATTCCTTGCCGAAAAAAGTCAGGGGGAAATACGACTGATTGCTAATCGATTAAATGAGGGCGATGTCCAAGAGTATTTTTTAAAAGAGAAAGAGGTGCGCGAGGATAACCATATTCCACCTAACGATCCAATCCTTTTTCTAGAGATTATGGTATCCGATGCTTCAGAATTTGCTGATGTCATCAAAGTAAAAGGAGTGCAAGTTGGTGATTACTGCATTCTACGTGCTGAAAGCGCAGCAGTACCCAATGCGATCGCAGCTTTACTGCTCTATATTCGTGACCAAACAGGTAAAATACCTCATGCTTACTTCGGCTGGGTTGAGGGAAATCCCATACAATACTTACTGCGTTTTATCTTATTTGGTGAAGGTGATATTGCTGTAGTCACCCGCGAAGTTCTCCGCCGAGCTGAAAAGAATTCTGAAAGGCGTCCTGGCATTCATGTCGGGGGTTGAGAAAGGCTAGGCTGCAACTGGTAACTCAGAAGAAGGCTTAAGAATAACAGAAGGATTCCTATGAAGACAAAGCTATTTGTTGACTGTTGACTGTTGACTGTTGACTGTTGACTTATATTTACAATTTACACTTGTGGTTTAATCTGGAAAAGCTACACCAGTCATTGGATCACGGATATACAGCCCTAATGTGAGACTACGGATCACTTCATCCCAAATGGGTGTTAGCTGCTCAGCTTGATCTGCCCAATAATCAAATGTAATCAAGCATTGAACATTTGACCCTAAACCAATGCAAGTCCGCGAAAAAGCTTCTCGTGGTTCTTCTTGAGTGTCGATAAACTTTATCTCTGTCCACACAATCCTGGCTGTTTGGCGCTTGATGGTAACGATTTCTCCTCTAGCAATGACGTCGCGACTATCGTCTTCCATCGCTTTTTTCAAGGTAGATTTTAGCGGAAACTGGCTCCAGTCATTGGGTGGGAGACGATTGAAAGACACTTCCAAGCAGCAATCATCGTCAGGTGGTTTTTTATCGAGAAACTTGAACGATTTTTCTTGTGGCTCTAAAATCCAACTTTGGGGAACATTGAAGCGAACAGATCCCCGATCTGCGACAAAAATCTTGTAGCCTGAAGGAGATTCCCAGCGATGGTCAGGTTTTAGTTCAAGCGTTTCTTTAATCCACTGGAGATTGCTTTTCTTACGCTTTGCCATAGTGTTTTTGCAAATCTGCTAAAGACAGCTTACGCCCACTTGATTAATCCTATCAAATTTCTAGGTTTGCTGAATTTGAACATGAAATAATGGGACTTACGCACTAGTAACGGAAAAACGTAGATGCGGAGCGGCTTGCCGCAACGAAAAGTGTATCACGTCGTTTTCCGCCGTAGGCATCTGTTAGCGCAGCGTAAAGCCTGCGGCATAGCTTTGCTTAGAGCGACGCAAAAGCGTCACTTTTCAAGACAGGCGAACGCAGAGAAGCAAAGAGGGTTTGAGAGAGTTTTTGCGTAAATCATATTTAATAGATAACTTGAATTTTGACGGGAAGTGTAACAATAAACTCAGTACCTTGACCGAGTGTAGAGTTGACATCTAGCGAGCCGTTATGTTTTTCGGTGACGATTTGATAGGCGATCGCTAATCCTAATCCTGTTCCTTTGCCAATCTCTTTAGTCGTAAATAAATGGTCAAAGATTCTTTGCTTTACTTCTTGTGACATCCCAATGCCATTATCTTGAATCCGCAGCTGTACTAGTTGAGGATCATCTGTTAACTGGGTACGAATAGTAATCTGATTGGGATTAGTTTTGATGTTTTCAAAACTACGTTTTTGAGTCACTTCTTCTAACGCATCGATCGCATTTGCCAGAATATTCATGAATACTTGATTGAGTTGACCAACATAGCATTCAATCTGAGGAATCTCACCGTAGTGCTTGATCACTTCAATAGCAGGTCGAAACTCGTTGGCTTTGAGACGATGTTGGAGAATCATTAACGTGCTATCGAGGCCCTCGTGAATATTGAACGGAATCGGGCGATCGCAATCGGCCCGCGAAAAGGTTCTTAAGCTAGTGCTAATATTGCGAATGCGATTTACACCTTCTCGCATTGAGATGAGCAATTTAGGCAAGTCTTCTTGCAGATATTCCAAGTCCATTTCCTCAATGGCTGCTTGCAGGGTTGCACTTGGATGAGGTAATTCTTGCTGGTAAAGTGCAACGAGTTGCAACAGATTTTGCACGTAGTCTTGTGCAGGTTGCAGATTTCCGGCAATGAAGCCGACAGGATTGTTGATTTCGTGGGCTACCCCTGCAACTAGATTTCCTAAAGCCGACATCTTTTCACTTTGCACAAGTTGGAGTTGCGAGTGATGTAGTTGATCAAGAGCAGTTTTTAATTCAGCAGTTCGTTCATTGATGTGTTGTTCTAGATTCTTAGTCAATTGCCATAGTTGCAGTTGTGTTTTCACCCGTGCTAGCATTTCCTGCTCTTGAAAGGGCTTAGTCACATAGTCCACTGCACCTAGATCAAATCCCTTGACTTTGCTGTCGGTATCAGACAGCGCTGTCATAAAAATTACCGGAATATTGGCTGTTGTGGGATCTGCCTTCAGCCGTTGACAAGTCTCAAAACCGTCGATTCCGGGCATTTGCACATCGAGCAAAATCAAATCTGGTAGATTGGTTTGTATCCGCCTGAGAGCGCGATCGCCATCAATGGCCGTTATCACTTCATAGCCCGCATCACCGAGAGTTTCACAGATAACTTCCAGGTTTGCAGGAGTATCATCAACCACTAGGATCTTAAGAGAACTAGACATTGCCCTTCTCCTGTGTCAGATGTTGTTTTAATAAATCTTCAATTTCCTCAGCCTTAAATTGTTTAGCGAGCTGAAGAATTGGTGCAGCAAAAGCAGTCAGACGCGGATCAGCCTGCACCAGATTTTCTATTTGTTCGCGCAGCCGCTTCAAGTTGGCTTGTTGTGCCAGTACCATTAACTTTTCAAGTTCAGTTTGAGACGGAAAAACAAGCTCATTGGCGGTGTGTGATATATCTTCAGTGGTAGTATCGTATTTCCACTTTAGTTCTAAATAACGTTCTAATAGGTGGAACAATTCGCTGACTTCTACTGGCTTTGCAAGAAAGTCATTACCACCCGCATCTAGGGCCATTTGTTGATCAATTTGTGCTACTGATGCTGAAGAAACCAAAATTTTTAAGTGTTGCAAATCCTCCGCAGAACGTACTTGTTTGAGCATTTCAAAACCATTCATTACAGGCATGGCAAGGTCAGTAATCACCAGATCAGGTTGAACTCGTCGCATTTTATCTAAGGCATCCTGTCCGTTTTCTGCTTCGGTAAATGTGAAACCAAGAGGTTCTAGCAAGTTGACCAAAACGGCGCGGTTCTCCCAGCGATCATCCACCACCATGATGTGGCGTGATTGTCCTTCATAACCGATGATTTGCTTACCTGTGCTGCTGGTTTGCTTGGCCCAATCAGTGGCGATCGCCAGATCAACTTCAAAGTAGAAATTGCTGCCGATACCTAATTGACTATTGACCTGGATTTGTCCACCCATTAACTGCACAATCTTTTGACTGATTGCTAGTCCTAAGCCTGTACCTTCCGCTTGACGTTTGCGATCGCCTACCTGTTCAAATGCCTGAAAAATTTTATCTATTTGCTCCGGTTCAATGCCAACTCCGGTATCTTGAACTTGAAAATTGATCCGGCGATAGTTAGTATCTAATACAGTTTCAATAACTGCAACTTTCAGGCTGACAGTTCCTTTATCTGTAAATTTAATACCATTTCCCAATAAGTTAAGCAAAACCTGACGCAACCGCTTCTCATCTGCAAACACACCTTCAGGTAACAGCGGATCGGGTTGATAAACAAAGTCAATGCCTTTTTGTTCCGCTCGAATCCGGCAGATTTCCACCACCCCTTGCAGAAATGCCGGCAAGTGTAATCCAGTGGGGGCTAGTTCTAGTTTTCGTGCTTCAATTTTAGACAAGTCCAGCACGTCGTTGATCAAAGTCAGCAAATGCGAACCGCATTGGTGAATAATGCTGACTCCATGAAGTTCTTTTTCAGGTAAAGCTTTAGAACGGCTGAGAATTTGCGCGTATCCCAAGATTCCATTGAGGGGCGTTCGTAGTTCATGGCTCATATTTGCCAGGAATTCACTTTTTGCCTGATTCGCATTGTCAGCAACCTCTTTAGCAATCTTCAGTTCAGTGGTGCGTGCTTCCACTCGTTGCTCTAGTTGCTCATTCACTGTTCTGAGTTTTAACGCTGCTTTGCGGTTCTCATTGAGAACTGATACAAGCAAATAGGTTGTCAAGGCAATGACGCACATGAAGGATTGCAGTAACATCAAAGATTCGCTCACCGAAGATCTAGCGAAAGATCCCAAGTCATGAGCCGTTCCCAAAACAGCGATCGCCGAAACAATCACAACCAATAGCGTGGACTCTGTTGCTCTAAATCGAAACGCAGACCAGAGCAAAAGTGGCATCATCATATACTCCACAGGATTGTTACCCCAAAATGAAGCCTTGCTAATGATTGCCAGCAAAACTACGATGACAGCAAACTCTGTAACCAACTGTGCATTGAATCGCACAGATCGCCAAGATTGCATTGCCCATGCAAGTATCATCGGTGTGATCAGCAATCTGCCTGTAATAACGCTCATTGACCAGGTTTGCCAAACTGCACCATAAAGTTGCCAAGGTAAGCTACCAGTCAAACACAAGATTACTACAGCAAAGCAAGTAGTTATTGCTGCACTGGTAATAATCACGAGCAAAAATTTAAACACATTTAGCGATCGCCCAAGTAGATCATGTGTTTGAATAAACTGGTTGATTAACCATGCTGCTACAAGTGGCTCAATGCAATTTACTAAAGAAATACTAATAATCGTGGGTAAATCTTTGTAAAATAGCAGCGTATTTATGAGCAATGCACTCAGAAAAATAGGTAATCCTGTGCGATAACCCAATAACAAAACCATTGCCAGGAAAAAACCTGACGAAGGCCAAATTGCAGATGCCGAATTTTCAAACGATACAGCTTGGGAAAGGGTTGCAAGCCCATAGTGAGCGATCGCCAAAATTAGGGTAATGACAATTAGTTGACGAGGCTGGGAAAAAAAAGATTGAATCGCTGATATAGCATATTGCTTTGAGTTAGGTGACATTGACTTAGAGATGGAGTGAATTGTAGCACTGCACATCTCTAGAATGCCCATAATTTTTATTGGGTTATCATTGATAACTTGCACTTAGCACTCTTACCTGCTCTGCAATCAATTGCAGCAGTTCATAGTACAACTCCACGTAAGTATGAACTCAAGCTTTAACTCAGTCTTCTTTAGAAGACTTTTGCTATTAGCCTAGGAATGAATTCCTAGGCGGTTGTTGGGGAATGCAAGATTTCAATCATTACAAAATCAAACAAAATTAGAGTAGTAGAGTGTGTTGTCGCTCGCGCAACGCACCACATCTGTGCATATATCGCTAACTCCTTAAGCAACGCCGTAATCCGTATACTGCCTTTTATAAGGAACCTGCAATCCCAAAACAATATCGTCTTGGGGAACATCCATCTTAACTAATTCCTCAGCAGGATTCTGATCTGTTAAGTTCTGCTGAAGCCATATTTTTCCGTTTTTAATATCAAAATATATTGAGAATTGCGTAGCATCTTTACTTTCTGCTTGCAGCACATTTCTTTCTGTTTCCTCCTGATTCCATCCTTGAGTCTGCTGATAGTAATCAAAAATGGCTTGTCGGTTTCAGCTAATCCTAGCTTGGGGATGCTTATGTTCATGCGTAAAACCAAGAGCATGACCAAACTCATGGAGTACGACTCTGGATTACTCATCATCATCAGTGTTAGCTTTCAACCATCCAAAGTTCATTGTTGGCTCATCATGATTAGTCACTTCCAAAGCACTTGTACCAAGTTTCGACCAAGATCCCTCTCTTTGAAATGAAATTCTGATTTCTGCGTCGAGATCATTCCCAAATTAAAACTTGATGTTAGCGAATTGGCTCCATTAATGAGCAATGTACTCAACCTTAGATTGAACTACAGGATCTCCATCCAAGAAGCGAACCCGTAGAGTTTTACCATTCTCCCATCTAGAACGAATTACAAGTACAACAGAGAATACATCGTGTGGTTGTTCTGAATTTAATAGTACTGGTACCGAGCAAACTTTTATTTTGTCAGTCATTTTAGACCTCTCTTTGATATAAATCTTTAACTGTTAAAATCAGCGATTATAGCTCGATCCAAACTCAGCAGCAAAAAGATTGAGCTAAAGCTATCCTCTCACCAAAGGGCGATCGCAGAATATTTCAAAATCTGCCCTAACTAGTTTTAGTTCAAGAAAAGCTGTTGTTAGACTATTCGGGTTGCTTACAATTTAGATGAAGATGCTGCCAAGAAATTTTTAGTTAATGGCTAACGCAATTTACCTAACGACATCAAACCGTCCAATCCTCTGTTACTAATTCTGGTACTTTACTAAAATCACTAAGATTCCGGGTTAGCAACACTAAGTTTCGCGAAAGCACGATCGCGGCTATTCGTAAATCTATTGTCGATACGCGAATTTTTTGTACTCGTAATTCATCAAAAATTGCGATTGCTCCAGCATCGAAGGGGAGCACTGGAGCCGTTGAAAAGCCTTGAAGTGTTTCCAGCAGTAGCGTATATCCACGAATGACGTCAGCCTTTCTCTAAGCGCGATTGATAAAAGTGTGAGCACCGAGAACTTGCTCATGGAAACTGACAACGGATAAAGCAAAATCTGCGGGTGAGTATTGAGCAATTCGAGCAGTTAAATTAGCAAATTCTGAACCTGTACGCCTTTGTAGGAAACTAATGTGATCAGTGTCGAGCAAGTATTTCACGCTTATTTGTCACTCTCATCAACAGGCTTGTCAGCTTCGCGAAAAGAGCGGCCATATTCCAAAGCCTCAAGAAAAGCAGATTCGTCGGAAATCGAGCCAATAAGTTTGTCGAGCCAGTTGCTAGAAGTCAAGTTGGTATCAGTTCTACGTTTCAGGTCGCTGACCTCCTGTTCAAGAGTTGCTAAACGACGTTCGAGAGTTGCTTCATCTAGCATGATTTTCTCCTTGCCTTGCGTTCGTTCCAAACGAAGTGACACCATAAAGCACGAAATACACATTCATGCTGGCAGCATACTCATGCAATTCCAGCACCGAGACAAACTCATCCTCATTGCATAGGCGTTGCCCGTCGTAGCGAAAAGTCGGAGCGGCGGAAACCGCCGCTCTGAACTTTTCAAGACAGACATTGCTTGCCCTCACAATAATCATAACTGGTCATTACATCGCAAAAATATAGATAAAGTCAAATTTAGTTAGCAAAAAGGCTTATTGCTTACTCAATATGCTTGATTGCTTTCTCATTTCGGTAGATCACGCACTCATTTTGGTGTTTTCCGCAAGCAAAAAGGCTGATTGCCTTCTCAATATGCTTGATTGCCTTCTCATTTCAGTAGATCACGCACTCATTTTGGTGTTTTCCGCAAGCAAAAAGGCTGATTGCTTACTCAAAATGCTTGATTGCCTTCTCATTTCGGTAAATCACGCACTCGTGAAAACCATCGCTGTGTAGCAAAAGCCATTGAAGATTTGCCAAAATTTTCTCAGGCTAATCGATACGGAAGTTTTTTAAGGTAAAGAATATTAACCGTAATTGATTACAAGGTGTATATTATGGCTCGTCAAAAAAGAACCTCTAAGGTGTTAAAAAGAGCAGTACGTCGTGCTTCTAGCGTTCATTCAATTGATCCAAATTTAGATTTAGGCAATGAACTCACCCTACTTGCCTTCTCAACCCTGATTGAGAAGATGCGAACTAGAGAAAATGCATACAACAGTGCACTTTCCAGCTTGGATAAGTTGTATCGTGAAATGCTGGAAATAGAACGAGAGTTGGCAGACATGGCAGAGCACATACTGTTGGGAGTTGCGACTCGATATGGCAAAAGCAGCGTAGAGTATGGCATGGCGGGAGGAGTTCCTAAAAACCAACGCCGCAGGGGACTGCGAGGCGAGTCGCCAACTCCTAGTTCTGAGCAACCGTCATTCATTGCCAGCGTGGATAGTAACACGAATGGAAAGAAAGCAACAGCCGCAAGCTAGGATATGCGTTAGTACTCAAATCTATAACTGGCAAGACGTAGCCTTTCAAGGTCTAAATAGATAGGACTTACATACTGAAGGCTGAAACCTATATCCCCCCTAGCCCACGCCAGTCGCTCATGGGGGAAACCCCCTTGGCGCTAGCCTCTCCCTTTGGGAGAAGACCGCGCTGGCTCCCCTTCAAAAGGGGGGAATTTCTAAAGCCCCCTTTTTAAGGGGGTTGGGGGATCTGAGTGCGTAAGTTCTGATAGAAAAGATGTATTTTTCTTAGTGTCTTTGTGCGGACAGTCCGTTCAAGTCAAACCACTGCCTTGCGGGGGTTTCCCCCGTTGTGGCAAGTGGCGTGGGAAACCCGCCCACACGGCTGCCCTTGTCTTAGTGGTGAAAAATTTGACTTTTCGCCACTTTTTAGTAAAACATCATACTAAATTTAAGTTTACGTATATTTCCCAAAAAAACTTTTACATAAAATTTAAATACTAGTGAATATACGAGTTACATCAAGCTTTCGCCTCAATAGGATGTAACCAAACATAAATCACTTGCTAAAACTAGCGACCTGCAATACTAGTCGTCTAAATCTGGACTTGCCAACATTTTTGAGGCAGGATTAATAGGACTTACGCATTGAAGGCTGAAACCTAGATCCCCCCTAGCCCACGCCAGTCGCTCATGGGGAGCCACTCCCTTGCGGAGGTTCTCGACGCTCGTTCGCGCAGCGTGTCGCAGACAAGACTCGCTCTCAGCGTTGGCGCAGCCTCAAAGTAGAGAAGCCATGCCGTAAAGCCTGCGGCATGGCTTCGCTTAAGGCGAAGCCTCTCGTTCACGAAGTGTCTCCGATAGGAGAAGAGAAGGCTTTACGCTGCGCTATCCGTTGTGGGGAGTGGCGTGGAAACCTCCTTGGCGCAGCCTCAAAGTAGAGAAGACCGCGCTGGCTCCCCTTCAAAAGGGGGAATTTATAAAGCCCCCTTTTTAAAGGGGTTGGGGGATCTGAGTGCGTAAGTTCTGATTAACTGCAATCATCCATTTCGACCAGAATTATTGGTAAATAAACTTAACGCCTTATCAACACTATGCTGTGAAGGCTGAGATAAGTTTTTGACAACTTATTTCAGAATTAATGTAGTTACGTAATATTACTACCACATCAGAAGGAAGTTCAAAATGTTAGATCTGTTTGCTCTACACCCAAAACAGTGGCTCGGACGGATAGCATCTACACGGCTAGTAAGTTTGATCACCCTGCTTACTACTGTGATATCCTCCGAAGTTCTTCCCAACGCTGCGCTTGGTAGCCCACCAGCTGCGTCAGTTGAAACCAAGCTTCAAGTGCCTAGTTCAATGACCTCTGCGCCCTTCAATACTAGCCGTTACTTGAAAGTACCGCCCAACTTCGCCATCTCCGTCTATGCGCGAATTCCCAAAGCGCGGTTTATGGCAGTTGCTCCCAATGGGGATCTTCTAGTCTCGCAGCCTAGTACAGGTAAAGTGCTAATTGTGCAGCCAAATGGCAACAATGACCCAATTATTTCTGACTTCGTAACGGGTCTACGCAAACCGCACGACATTGTATTTCACAAGATTGATGATACGACATACGTTTATATCTCTGAGACTCATCAAATTAACCGCTTCATCTACAAATCTGGAGACATAACCGCAAACAATCGCCAAGTCGTAATAACTGGTTTACCAGACAGCAGCACACAAGAACTCAAAGGCGCTTATGGTCATGAACTGAAAAATATCGCACTCGATGCCAACCATAAACTGTACGTTTCCATCGCCTCTACATGCAATGCCTGCTTAGAAGATACTGTGAGTAACCCACGACGGGGCGCGATTTACCAATACAATGCTGATGGAACCAATCAGCGACTTTTTGCCCAAGGCTTACGTAACGCAGAAGGACTGGCATTTTTGCCTGAGACAAATGACCTTTGGGTAGTTGTTAATAATCGAGACAGAATTGCCTACCCCTTCAACGATAGCAGTGGCAACTACGGTAAAGTTATCCAATCCTATGTAGACGACCACCCACCAGAAGAGTTCACAAAAGTTCGAGATGGTGGCAACTACGGTTGGCCATTCTGCAACCCCAATCCTGACAAGCCAAATGGCTTCAACGATATGCCGTTTGACCGCGACTTTCAGTTTAATGCTGATGGGCGTGTTAATTGCAACGCAATGGACAGAATTACCAAGGGTATCCAAGCGCATTCGGCTCCGTTGGGATTAACTTTTTTACAAGATACAAAGTTTCCCAGCTTATACTCTACTGGGGCAGTGGTGGGGCTGCACGGTTCATGGAATCGGCAGAAAAAAACAGGCTATAAAATAGCTTATTTTCCTTGGGACAATACAACAAATATCCCAGGAGATCAGATAGATTTAGTTAGCGGCTGGCTAATTACAGCAACCCAACAAGTCTGGGGACGACCCGTAGATATGGTAGTAGATCAGCAAGGCAATTTGTTAATCTCAGACGACTACAGCGGCACTATCTATAAGCTCTCCTATACGCCATCAGTTGAACAGATTCAGGTCTACAAACACATGAACTTTGCTGGAGTTTCTCAATCTTTTCCTACAAGTCCAGGAATATACAAAGCTAGCCAAGGTGACTTGAGTATCGTTGGTAATGACAGTATAAGCTCATTACGCGTGCCACCAGATACAGTAGTACGTGTATGCGAACATAACAATGGTGGTCGATGCCGTGAGTATGGTTCTGGTGAGCATAAATTTGTTGGGAAAGACTTTAATGACGTAATATCCTATATAGAGGTGAAGTAAGCCAAGTTTTTTGGAAGCGTTTGATTTGAGATGAAGTTGATTTTGCAAATCGTTGCAACTACATCTAATACATAAATGCCCACTAAGGGTCTTAGCAGCCTAATCATAAAATTGAGCCGCGATCGCCGTCTAGAACGTAAAGTGTGATCACCCGACTGGGTGAATTGTTATTCAGCCAGTCGGGCGACCCAAATGCCTGAGGTTACATTTTGTAAAAAAAGAGATTCTAGTACTAGAGAACATTGATTTTACTTAACTCTGGTCAAAAGAATCCTATGAAATTTACAAAATTAGCTGCCTCTGCACTTGCTGTTGCTTCTGTTGTCCTCTCTGCGGGAGTTGCTTCAGCTCAACCAGTTCAACCAATCGGCACAAACGGCAACTACATCGGTGCTGGTATTTCTGCTGGTGCAACTAGTGGTGGACAAGGAAATGATGAAGCGCAACTTGGTGGCAATGTTCAAGGACGGTACGCCATTTCCCAGACACCTCTTTCACTGCGGGGTTCGCTGCTGTATGGTGGTGATGCCGCCGCAATTATGCCTATGGTTACTTACGATGCACCTATAGCCCGAAACACTAACGTTTACTTCGGTGGTGGCTATTCTTTTGTAACTGACGAAGGTCAAAACACTCCGTTAGGCAATCAAAATGCACCTGTAATCACTCTTGGTGCTGAATCAGAAGTTAGCCCAAATATCATCGCGTATGGTGATGCTAAATGGGGCATTGACGCCTACAGAAACAGTGATGCTGATGCCGTGAGCTTCCAAGCAGGATTAGGCTATCGCTTCTAAGCTGATATGCGAATAGAAAAGGTAGGAGATGAGAGATGGGAGACAGGAGACGAGAGACAGGAGACAGGAGATAGGAGATAGAAGTTATTTGTCATTAATTATTCTCTCCTCTGCTTCCCCTGCTTCCCCTGCTCCCACTGCTCCCTGACTCCCCGACTCAACCGCAAGTGGTAAGGTAAACCAAAACTTTGCCCCAGCACCCGGTTGACTAATAACGCCAATTTGTCCCCCGTGAGCGGTGATAATTTGCCGACAAAGGTATAAACCTAAACCAATACCTGTGGCTCGCGATCGACTACCTTTGATATAGCGATCAAATAATCGCTCGCATAGATCACGATCTATACCGACGCCATTATCAGCTATTGTGCAGCAAACCATCCCATTCTCAACTACGGCATTTAAGGTAAGACTCAGCTCTAGTGGATTATGGTTGAGGGCATTAGCGATCAGATTTTCAAACACTCGCCTCAAATGCAGCGGATCGGCAGCTACTAAGGGCAAATTTACTGCAATTTGATTGGTAATTGTAGCTTGGTTTTTCACGAGTAGTGGTTCTAGGTCTTTGACAATAGCTTGGCTAAAGGTGTGCAGTGATAGTGGCACTTGTTGGATTGTTAATCCCTTGACATCGCTGGAGTGTGCTTCTAATAGTGACTCGATCAGTTGAAGCTGACGATCGCAACTTTGAATCACTCGCTCTAAAACTGCCAGAGAAATTGTTGCTGATTTGCCGTTGCTAAGGCTATAAAGATTCTTCATCACTAGCAAGATGCCCATTATTGGAGTTCGCAAGTCATGGGAAAAAGCTTGGAGGAACTCATCTTTAATGTTCTGCAATTCTTCTAGTTCAGTATATTTTTGCTGTAACTCTTGAGTGCGCTCCTCGACTTGCTGCTCTAAACCAGCATTGAGACGTTGTAATTCTTCGTAAAGTTTTGCTTGCTGGATAGCGATCGCAACTGGGGTTGATAACTTCTCAAGTAAACCAATCTCATCAGTGTTCCACTCACGCGCTTGGGAACATTGATGAGCAACTAGTAAACCATATAACTCGTCAGCAACCACAATTGGTACACTGATAATGGCTCGGATTTGAAAGTCGATAAAATCCTCGGCGATCGCCGCTGGAACATCTATTTTATTTGTGTCGTTAATTACATCGATATTTCTATTTGCAAAGTAAGATTGAATCGCTTTGGCATGGTTTTCACAGTTTGTCCACTCCCGCATTGAGCGAAAATTGCCAGCAACAGATTCAGCTATCACTCCACTATCAGAACCACGGATATTAGCGTCGATAATAAATACTCTGTCTGCTTGGAGAAACTCCCGCACCTCTGCCACAGTGGTGTCGAGAATGGTTTGTAAATCCAGCGAAGTTCGGATTCGTTCTGCCATTCCTCTCAAAAGGCGATCGCGTTTAGCAATCGCTTTTAATTGTTCTAGTGCTTGATGGCGATCAGTAATATCGCGGCCAAATCCCTGTATCCCTACAAATAGACCATTTCTAATAATCGCAGACTCAGCAATTTCTAACACTACTAATCGACCATCTTTGTGTTGAGCTTGAATGGCGTAAGTCTCTATGCGTTTCTCTGTCAAATCATCAGCTAGTGGTTGGGATGATTTCTGGAATACCAGCTTGTAGAGATTACCCACTAACTCCTCTGGAGTGTAGCCCAGCACCGCATGTACTGAAGGAGAAACGTACTGAAATATATAGTCATTGTCGTAAAAATAGAAAAAGACTTGTTCGCTACCTTCTACCATCAACCGGAATCGTTCTTCACTCTCGGCAAGTTGGGCTTGGGCTTGTTGGCGTTCACTATATAGTACATCTGACGTTTGACGATAAGCTAGAATACTACCCAAAGTCACCGCCATTGTTGTCAACGCTGCTTCTTCATCTTGCGACCATGCTCTTTCGTGGTAACAATCACTAAAGCCGATAAAACCCCAGATTTTACTCTCAACGGGAATCGGTACTAATAAAATTGATTTAACTTGCAGAGATTCTAGAAATTGCTGCTGTGATGGGGATAAATTAGAGGCGATCGCAATGAAAGAATATCCAGCAGTGAAATGTTGATACCATGATTGCAAGTCAAATTCACTTTGACTGAGGTTCTGTAGGAGTGGGTTATTCTGCTGAGGTTTGATACCCGATTGTACCCATTCAAATCGGCGACTCAAGGCAAGTTCTTTTGTTACGGGATGGGGATGATACTCACAAACGTACACCCGATGTGCTGCCGTAGCTTGTCCCAGGATCGCTAAGGCTTGATTGATGGCAGTATTGCGATTGCTATTCGTAAGTAAGGCTTTTGTTGCTTTTGCCACCCCTTGTAATAGATTCTGCCAGTTAGGCGTAGATGCTACATCTGTAGTAGATTCTGCTTTGTAATCGGAATCTAGCCTTGGTAATTCTGGAGCAGTTGATTGCAAATCTGTATTTGTGGTTTCTTTATCCATGCCCATATAACAGCTCAGAATATTCCACTACCAGCCCTGTCAAAAATATCAAATCACATGAAGATGACTTCTTTGTGATAAAAGTATGAAGTTTTGATAAGTTTATTTTGCTAGCAGACGATGAGTATGAAAAATTCCACCTAATTTTTTAATGATGGGGAATGATAAGGAATGTGGTTCGGATAAGCAGGAAGAGAAGTTGGCATAGCGCAGCGTTAGCGAGTCATTGAGCGTCGGAGGGTTTTCCTCCAAGCAAACTTCTCCTGGGGGAGACGCTACGCGAACGGGGAGGCTGGGGAAGCTGGCGAGGAAAAAGAGTTATTGTCTAGTAATTCTTCCTCCCCTGCCTCTCTTCTTCCCCTGCTCCCTCTGCTCTTTTCTTACCTCAGCTTTACATCCAGGCTAGAATAACTAAAAATACGAGGGCAAGAAAAGTTTGTGGTGAATACGCCCCACGTCCCCAAATTACCTCTACCACCGCCACTTGTGGGGTCAGAAGTTGGTTCTTTTACTGAGTTTACAGTCACGCAACGGATGCCTGCGATCGTACGCCGGGTTATCGGTGAAAACAATTTTTCACCGGATATTAATAATAGCTTGGAAAGGCTGGCTACAGAACTGTCAGCAGAATATTTACGACCTCTTTTAAATGATGGTGGGGCAGATTTTCCCGCCTGGAATACATATCTAGAACCTTATAAAAGTCAACGTTGGGTCGATGTTCCCTGGTTCTTTGCCGAAACTTATTTTTATCGACTGATTTTAGAGATTACTAATTACTTTCGCCCTGGTACATGGCAAGGTGTCGATCCATTTAAATTACAGAAATCTCAAGGTTTAGAAGCATCTATTAACTCGATTATCTCTCTGTGTAGTCAAGTTAACAAATGGTTGGATGATTCACAACTAGAGGGGGAATCAAACCAAACAGCTTTAGTTGCACTATTATATTTTGCTTTATGGGGAAATCGAGTTGATTTGAGTTTATGGTCAGCATTCGAGGGCGATCGCAGTCGTTTTGATATTCAAACCCAACTAGCTCACATATTAGTAGACGATGCCTACCGAGTTACTGAATTATTAATCAATTCTCCTAGAGGACGCATTGATTTTGTTGTAGATAATGCTGGTTTTGAACTTGTCTGTGATTTATGTTTAGTAGATTTCTTATTAAGTAGCGGCTTAGCTAATCAGGTTTATTTGCATTTAAAGCCTCATCCGACTTTTGTATCTGATGCCCTAATTAAAGATGTACATTACACAATCAAGTTTCTCGATGCTACTAGCTATCCAAAAGTGGTATCTTTTGCCCATAGGTTACAAGATAATATTTCATCAGGGCGTTTAGTATTATCTGAAGATTATTTTTGGACATCACCTTTAGCATTTTGGGAAATACATGACTCACTCAAAAATGAGTTAGCCAATGCTAGTTTGATGATAGTCAAAGGTGATGCAAATTATCGGCGATTATTAGGCGATCGCCATTGGGATTTTACCACTAAATTTGCAGATATAGTTTGCTACTTACCTGCGCCAATAGTAGCTTTACGCACTCTTAAATCGGAAGTAGCAGCAGGTTTAAAATCTGAAGTCGTTAAAAAAGTTGCAAAATCTGATTCTTCCTGGTTGACAAATGGACAATGGGGTGTGGTGCAGTTGGTGACTTAGGTGAAATACGTCGAGTAAGGGTTAAAGGTAAATTCTATGTTTTTACCTTTGTGCCTTTGTGCCTTGGTGGTTCAAAAGTCAATTCTTTAAACACTAAGACACCAAGATTAGACCTTGAAAGGGCTATCTATTTACTCTTATTCCGACTTATTTTAATTATTTAGTTGAATAAAAATATAAGTAACTTCACTAACCAGTACGTCGTATAACCTACTAGTACTGCTATAAAAAGCTTAGGATAAACGAAAGGTATTCTTTGAGGACAATGGTAAAAAAAATAGCCGCTGTGTTTAATGGCAAAGTGTTCTATCCGGCTGAACCTATTGCACTGCCAACCAATACCCGTGTACAAATGAGTATTGAAATATTACCGTCAGATGAACATGAAGCGGTATCATTTTTACGAACAGCGCGATCGCTCAATTTAGAGGGGCCGCCTGACTGGTCTACCAACATTAATAAGTACTTGTACGGTCAGTAAACTTTCCATGCAGTCTGAAGTATTTCTGGATACATCCTTTGCCATTGCCTTGTCTGCACCGAGCGATCGCTTGCATGACCGAGCCTCACATCTGGCTAAACTGTTACAAGCAGCAGGAACACGTTTAGTGACGACACAGGCAGTGATGTTAGAAATTGGCAATGCCTTATCCCAAAAACCTCATCGCCATGCAGCAATCATCTTGTTAGATTCCCTAGCAACAGACTCGAAGGTAGAAATTGTTCCCCTTTCCCAAGAACTATACGAACGTGCTTTCCAGCTATATCGTGAACGACCTGAGAAAGAATGGGGATTTGTTGACTGCATATCTTTTATTGTGATGGAATATAGTGGAATTACTGAAGCCTTAACTGCTGACGAGCATTTTCAACAAGCAGGCTTTCGGGCATTACTGCGAGAAAATTTGCCTTAGCGCGTTTTGAGTACGGAGTGGGGGAGTCGTAGAGCAGGGGGGCGGAGGGGCAGGGGGGCAGAGGGGCAGGGGGAGAATAATAACTCAGGACTTATTACTCAGCACGGGTTAAACCATAGCTATCCGCTAACAGCACTGTTGACCCTTGACTCCTGTCTCCCTTCTCCTGTCTCCTACCTCCCTTATTATTTCGTTACAATCTGCTTATGCGTTAGGCATTCAAGAGTTATCAGCCATGAAATTGATTTCTGATCCACCAATTCCCGTGAAAATTCAAAAAATGAAGGAACGGGTGCGGTGGATGCATCCGAGTATTGTGCAACGAGGAATTGACCAAACCTGCATGGTTGTGGACGATCGCAGGGAAGATAGTCCAGAATTTTCGTTTATGGTTATCGGTGATTCAGGTACTAAGTCGCATTACGGACACCATCCCCAACGAAAAGTCGCGGAACTGATGCTTCCTCACCGCGATGATTGTCGTTTTGTATTACATACAGGCGATGTAATTTATGTAGTGGGTTCCCAGGAGTATTACCGGACAAACTTTATCGAACCTTACCGGGAATTTCTAGTAGGTGGCGAGAATCCTAAAAGCATTTCCTACGATCGCATGGTCTTTAATCAGCCATTTCTACCAGTGCTTGGTAATCATGATTACTATGATGTGCCACTGATGTATCGATGGGTGGCTGGAACTACGTTACCACTGCGCCGGATGTTACGCTACAAAGACATCGAGATCGGCTGGCATGGTTCGTATCAAGGTGATGCTTATGCACGGGCGTTTCTGGACTATAAGGCAGAAGAGTTAGAACACCATTTAGATGAGCATTATACTGCTAAGACCGATACAGGGCGCTGTTTGCGTTACGAACCTGGACACTTCACCCGCTTACCCAATCGTTATTACACCTTTCGTTATGGCGGTATTGACTTTTTCGCTTTAGATTCCAACACCTTCAATACACCATCGCCTCTACCTGCAACTCAAGAAGGGGAAATTTACCGCCGGGAATTGGAAAAGCGTCGCCAAGAGATAGATCAAGAAGAATTGCAGATTTTGGGAATATGCGATCGCCTCAATCCAGATAAACCCACTGAAGCTGAACAACTCGATGATCTTAGTGCCAAACTCGACCAAATCAACGAGATCAAAATCGATATTGAGAAACAACTAGCATCTCACAAAATGCCTGCGATCGATTTTGAACAACTTGACTGGTTGCGAAGCAGGCTAATCGAGTCTTGGAATACTTCCGAGGTGCGCGGACGTGTCATCTTTTTCCACCATCCCCCCTACGTCACAGAAGCAACCAAGTGGGATCAGGCGCAAACCTTAGCGGTGCGTCATCGCCTGCGCTGGGTATTTGAACAGGTGGCTGAAACCCTTGGTTCCCTGGTGAAAGAGCGTTCAATAGTCGATTTGATTTTAAACGGTCACGCGCACTGTTTGGAATATCTCCGCACAATTGATACCGGATTTGCTGACTCCCACATCAACTGCATTATCTCTGGTGGGAGTGGTCATCGTCCTCGCTATCAAAGAAAAGAGGGGACTGAATTGCTAGAAACTTTTGCAGAAATTGCCGGAAAACCCACTCGTAAAGTTGCTGATTCAATGCTTTTTGTCGGTCGCCATGACTACAATTTCCAAAAGCGACTACCTTACTCATGTGTACGGATTGATGTTTTAGATGGCCGTCCACCCAAGTTTGTTGTTAGACCTTTAGTAGCTGAACGTATTGGGGAAAAGTGGCATAACCGCGAACTTGAGCCATTTGTGATTTAAATAGCAGGGGAGTATGCAATCAAACATATAAAGCTGGGCCTTCTTCCTAAGCTGCTCTACAATAATGAATTAAGCTTGCAACTAATGCTGTCCATCCAGTTTGATGACAAGCTCCAAGTCCAGCACCATTGTCACCGTGGAAATACTCGTAAAATAAAATCAAATCGTGCCAATGAGAGTTACTTTGAAAAAGAGAATGACCACCATGAACTGGACGATATTCTGCACGATTTCGCAAAAAAATACTTATTAGTCTCTGAGATAACTCTGTAGAAACTTCTGTTAAAGTCATAAATTGACCCGACCCAGTGGGACATTCAACTTTAAAATCATCGCCTAAATAGTGATGGAATTTTTGCAGAGACTCAATAATCAAATAATTCATTGGAAACCAAACTGGGCCGCGCCAGTTAGAATTTCCGCCAAACATTCCATTAGTTGATTCAGCAGGTTCGTAATCAACTCGATGCTGCTGTCCATCAACATAAAAAATGTAAGGATTATCAGCATGAAATCTAGAGACTGAACGGACACCGTGAGAACTTAAAAATTCAGTCTCATCCAACATTTTTTGCAAAATAACTTTCAACTTGTCTGGATTAACAATCGCAAGTAAATGTCTGGCTCCCTTTCCAGTTGCTTCTAAAGAAGCAATATTTTTTTGAAGATTAGGACGATTTTGAATAAACCATTCAAAGCGTTTTTTAAAGCCAGGAAAAGTATCTAACACATCTGCTTCCAGAATTTCCACTGCAAACAGGGGAACTAAACCTACCATTGAACGAACCTTTAAACGGTGGCGTTCATTATGAGGTGAATGCAGTACATCATAGAAAAACTTGTCATCATCATCCCAGAGATGAATATTTGTTTTGCCAATGTTATTCATTGCATCGGCTATATAAAGAAAATGCTCGAAAAATTTACTAGCAATATCTTCATACGTAGGATTAGTTTTTGCAAGTTCAAGAGCAATTACCAGCATATTCAAGCAATACATACCCATCCAACTTGTACCGTCAGACTGCTCCAAATACCCACCTGTAGGTAACTCTGAACTCCTATCGAAAATCCCGATGTTATCTAACCCTAAAAATCCACCTTGAAAAACATTATCGCCGTCATTATCTTTACGATTTACCCACCAAGTAAAATTAAGTAGTAATTTCTGAAATACTTTTTCTAAAAAATTAGTATCTGCACGACCATAAAATTCTTTTTCAATCTGATAAATTCGCCAAGTTCCCCAAGCATGAACTGGGGGATTCACATCACTAAAATGCCATTCGTAGGCGGGAATTTGACCATTAGGATGCATATACCATTCCCGCGTTAATCTATCCATTTGTCGTTTAGCAAAGTCAGGGTCAATCATTGCCAAAGGTATGACATGAAAGGCTAAATCCCAGGCGGCATACCAAGGAAATTCCCATTTATCGGGCATGGAAATAATATCATCATTAAATAGATGAATCCATTCTTGGTTACGACGGTAATTTCTATGAGGAGTTGGTTGATTGGAGTCGCCATTTAACCAGTCTTCAACTACATAATGATAAAATTGCTTTGTCCACAACAAGCCTGCAAATGCTTGTCGCTGTACGTTACGAGCATCTTCAGAAAAATTACCTGGAGAAATCCGCTGATAAAATTCATCAGCTTCTTGTTTACGCTGCTGAAAAATGCCATCAAAATCTACTCCAAAAGGTTCTGCTAGATTCGATATATCAGCTAGTCTAAGTTGAATAACTTGGGTTTCCCCAGCACCAACAGTTAATTCGTAATGCGCTGTAGCTTTCGTACCTCTTTGATTGGGGTTTACTGCTTCTGTTCGCCCTTGGATAATATAGTCGTTTATCCCATCTTTGACATAAGGATAATGATTTTTTATTCCAAATAGTCGCTCATGATTTGTTTCATTCTCAGTAAATAAAAGAGCTTGAGAGTTTTTACAGTAAAGCCAGCGCTGACCCAAAATAGGGTGAGATGCATTAATTACACCTGGAGAATCTTCAGTAAGAATTGGTTTTTTACAATTTTCTTCCCAAGACCAAGTGTTGCGAAACCATAGTGTAGGTAAAATATGTAAAATTTTGGTTTCAGAAGCACGATTTATAACACTAATTTGAATCAAAATATCTTCATCTGAATTCTTGGCATATTCAACGAAGACATCAAAATATTCATTGTTATCAAAAATGCCAGTATTTACTAGTTCAAATTCTTGTTCATAAAAACCCCGACGTTGATTTTCTTGCACTAATTGCTTGTAAGGAAATGCTTTCTGCGGGTATTTATAAAGGTATTTCATATAAGCATGAGACGGGGTATTGTCAAGATAAAAATAATATTCTTTAACATCTTCCCCGTGATTTCCTTCAGGGCCACTTAGACCAAACAATCTTTCTTTTAAAATTGGGTCTTCACCGTTCCATAACGCTAAAGCAAAACATAGGCGTTGATGATTATCTGAAATCCCAGCTATACCATCTTCGCCCCAACGGTAAGCGCGGGAACGAGCGTGTTCGTGGGGAAAATAATCCCAAGCACTACCATCCGTACTATAATCTTCGCGCACAGTTCCCCATTGGCGATCGCTTAAATATGGCCCCCATCTCCGCCAATACGCTTTGCGGTTACGATCTTCTTCTAGCCTTCTTTCTTCTGCGGTCATATTTTTAACTTCCTTAGATCAAAATTACTACAACAAAGGTTTAAAAATCAGCCCTAATTGACCTTGAATTTTTTCTGTAATTGGGCGATTTTCCCATTCTGAGTGAGTTAGACAGCGACTATTGCGCCACGCCTCTACAAAAAAGTTGTCAATTTTTTCTATTAATTGTGAGTTAGCTGTAGAGATATTTAACTCATCGTTGTGATGATAACTACGAGGGTCAAAATTTGCGCTTCCTGCACTTACCCAATCATCATCAATTAAGGCTACTTTAGCGTGCATCATACTAGGTTGATATTCGCAAATTTGCACCCCCGCTTTTAACAACTCACCATACAATTCACGAGAAGCAAAATGAACTATTGGTTTATCATTTTTCCTTCCCATAGTCAGCACGCGCACATCAACACCTTTTGTTTTGGCTTGAAGTAGAACCTGACGTGTATTGCTATCTGGAACAAAATAAGGGCTACCAATCCAAACCCTTTCTCTAGCCGCCAAAAAGCTGACTTGAAATAGCATTCTTATAGTAGATTCACTTAATGTAGATGTATCATTAGTAATATAAAATTTATTTTCTGGCTCCGGCTCAGGGCGAAATACACCTTCTGCTAAATCTACTGTTCCGCCAACATAAGCCCAATTTTGGAGAAAATTGCCTTTCAATAGGCTGACAATTTCGCCTTGATAACTCGCCTCAAATTCCAGCCATGGAGCAGTATCACCAATTTCTCGATCTCCATCCCAGCTGTCAGAAACTCCCGCGCCTCCTACCAAAACCTGTTCACCGTCAATTAACAATAATTTGCGATGGGTGCGGGAATTATATTCTAAAGGCGCTCTCCAATCGAATTCCCGGAAAAACCGCACCTCTACACCGGCTTGACGCAAGTTTTGCCAATACTCATCAGGAATGGAATCCGTACCATAGTCATCTACCAAAAGTTGGACTTTCACCTTTGCTTTGGAACGTTCAATTAATGCTTCGGCAAACTCGTTTGCACGACGGCCGGGAGTCATGTAGTAAGTTTCAAAAAGAATTGTGCGTTGAGCGCGACGAATGGCGTCTAGTCGAGCAGCGTAAATTGCATCTGCTCCTACCCAAAAGTTAGTTAATCGACCACTGGTAGCCAAAGCATTCGATAAACTCACCACCAATAGTGGAAAACGGTTGTCTTGCAAAGTGGGTAGATTTGTGATTTTGTACTCAGGTTCTTGGCGGAAAAATCCTTGCAGATAGAGAAAGCCGAAAGCTGCGACGAACAGAGCTAAGATCCCTCCACCCAACCACCACAACGGCTTTTTGTTTGATACCCGTCGATTTCCCAAACGCCTTCGTTCACTTTGCATTGCTGTTTAGTGATAATTTAATTCAAATCATCGCCGTCTGACATTTCCATCAGGCATGATAGTATCTTCAAAATCTGCTTGTTGGAAATTTGCTCCAGTGGTGTTGGCTTTATTTAGATTTGCCTCTTCTAAATCTGCCCTTTGGAGATTAGCTTGCTGTAAGTTTGCTGACTGCAAATTTGCTTTTTCCAAATTTGCATTAATCAGATTTGCTCCCTGTAAGTTAGCTCCTTGTAAGTTCGCTTTTTCTAAATCTGCTTGTTGAAGATTTGCTTGTCGGAGGTCAGCACCTTGTAAATTGGCATCTTCTAAATCTGCGTTTTGTAAATTTGCTCCAGCCAAGTTACAGCCTGCACATTGTTTAGTTTGTAGTAAACGTGAAACTTCGTTTGATACCTTTTGATTTGGTACTTGTGCAACAGGTGGTACGGGCTGAGTTGGTTGTTGAACAACAGGAGAAGCAACTTGTGGCGGGTCAGCTACAACTTGAGGAGGCTCGTTATTATTACAACCAGCAGCAAATGCCAAAAAGGTTGCTGTTGATGCCAAGAAAAAGAGTCTGTTTGAAGTTGATTTGTTCATTTATATCTCCGTAGCTAAAACAATTAGACAGATCAATATGACTAGAAGTCTCTGTATCAGACTTCTTTTTGTAACTGAATAAATAGAATTTATTTTAAAAGTTACTAAATATTCCTCTATCAAATGGAAAAGATATCTATGAAAGATTTATTTATTTATGCATAACTTTTTTATTCCAACAATCTTAATGTGAAAAATCAAATATTTTAACTACGCTTGTGCAAGCCAAAAAAGGGAGCAAGAATGGCCCCAAAAACGAAACCGCCAGCGTGCGCCCAGTAAGCAATTCCACCGCTTTCCATACCGATATTACTACGAGCTTGTAAGCTAGCAAAACTGTAAAAAGCTTGCTGGACAAACCAAAATCCTAGAAATAAATATGCAGGAAGTCTGACTGTAGTAATAAAAAATCCTAGGGGAATTAAGGTCAAAATTTCGGCTCGTGGAAATCGGAAAATATATGCACCTAAAACACCCGCGATCGCACCACTTGCACCCAAAGATGGTATTGTAGAATTTTGTGAAAAGAACCACTGACTTAACCCAGCTAAAACACCGCATATCAAATAAAACACTAAATATTTAATATGCCCTAAACGGTCTTCAATATTGTTACCAAAAATATGCAAAAATAGCATATTCCCCCCAAGGTGCAAAAAACCACCATGCAAAAATTGGGAGGTAATCAAAGTCATCCACTCAGGAACTAATGGACTTGGCACACCAACAGGACAACTACCCGAAAGTTGGCAGGGCACTAATGCCGCAGTAAAGAAAAATCCTTGTAATTGTTGTGGTGTTAGGTTGAGTTGATAAATAAAAACAAGAATATTAATAGCGATAATTCCATAGGTAATATATGGAGTAATTGTTGTTGGATTATTATCACGTAATGGAACCATGCTGAATTTTCCTGCTAATTTATACTTTTAAACGGCTCTTACTAGCAATCCTAAGATTGTAGAAACGATTGTCAGCACAATTGAAGCTAACAATGCTGGCAATAAACCAGTAATTAAAAAGCCGGGTATCAAAACTCCTACAAACCAAAGCATCAATGCATTAACAACAAATAAGAAAAGACCCAACGTAACAATTGTTAAAGGAAGTGTAAGAATAAATATTATTGGTCGAACAAATGCGTTGACTAAACCTAAAACTAATGCGGCAATTGCGGCTGTACCAAAGTTATTAAATTCAAAGCCTGGAACAATGTATGCTGTAATTAAAAGTGATACAGCACTGAGAAGCCAAGTTAAGAAGAAGTTAATTATCAACATAATTAAAATCAGGTTAAAATTCTAAACTCCAATTTTGAAGCTATTAAAAATATTAAGCACAGCGAGACTTAGTACTCAATAGACCTTTGGCAAAAAGATATTTTTGCACTCTTGGGGAAAAGCGCAAAGTCTGAGCGGAGGCTTCCTCCGACCAGAACTTTGTAAGAGAGGGTAAAGGTTAAAGGGGAAGGGTTGTGAGTTCCTTTTCCCTTTATCCCTTAACCTTTACTCTGACTTTTGCAAGAAGTTTAATATTTTTAGTTTGCAAAATAAATGTGATTCAAAAATGACAGTTATGATGAAATTTGTTTATTAACATAAATGAAGCGGTATAGAATATAACGTTAAGCTTCTAACAAATGCCTTTGGCTAGAAGCTCACGTTAATATAAACATTGTCCTCAATTTATCTACAGTAGAGAGACATACTGTTTTATTGCAAGCGATCGCCTAAATTTATAGATAGCCCCATGCGTGTAAATAACCCTGGTGCTAGAAACGTTATCCATAGTCCTACTAAAGCAAAAGTTATCAGGTCACGCGGAAATTCACTGCTGCTGATGAGGCGAGAAACAGCAATCAAAGCCATCAATACTCCCAAACCAATTGCTATTTTCAACATTTGTTTGCGCCTGGAAATATTTATAGGGTGATACCGGATATACCAATATTCCAAAGGAACTCCAATGGCTGCACCTACAGCAGCGCCAAAAACTTCCCAACCTTCAGGAAAAGAATCGGCAAAGGGAAACACGACAAGTGGTATGGAAAGACAGAGAATTAGCAAAAATTTAAATGTCCGTCCTGAGAAGAAATGCACCAGTAGAGGCAATAACCGCTGATAGACTACTAGCATAATTAACCCAGTTACCGTACCGCCAAGCAAGTCCGCTAAATAATGTACGCCCAAGTATAAGCGAGACAACATAACTAGCAAAACAATACATACTGTAACGGCTGCTGGCATATAACCAAAAGTGGTTAAATTTCCCCAAAGAACAATTGCAGTTCCGGTATGTCCGCTGGGAAACGAAGATATATCCAGCTGTTTATAAACAAAAATATCTGGATGTTGGGGACGCGGCACATAAAAGATTGACCAAATTAGTACGTTGATTATTTGTAGTACAACAACAGCACCTAACAAGCTGTAAGCAAACCGCCGTCCATTAATCCAAAATGCTAAAGCGAAAATTAACGCAACAGTTGTACCCGAACCCAGTTGTGTGACAGCCTCAAAGAACCAACTCCAACTATCACCAAACCATCGCTGAATAATAATAATTGGCTGATGATTCCAAAGTATTTCCATCCTTATACTTTTTTCTTATTAAAAGATGGCGCTAAGTAGCTAGGCGTAAATAAATTAAAGTTTGTAGTAAGGACTTTAGTCCTGATTATTTTTGTTTTGAGCAATGAATCTCACTTACGAACTAGAATTTTATTTCATGTTTAATTATACCTACCTACTTAATTGCTATTTGGCGATCGCTAAAGCTTTTAAAGCCGCTTGGTAACTTTGCTCAATGCTGTTGCGATCGCGTTGTTCGTCAACTTGTTCTAAACAGTGACGGCTAATCATTTCAGCATGACACTTAAGTATATCCCGGTCTTTGTCGTTATGGGTGTAGGCTGCAATACGTGTTATTGCCTCCAATAACCGAATTTGTACAGCAACATCAGGCTGGCTATACTGTCGAATCTGATTAAAAGCATCATCAATTACCCCTGAAAAAGTAACTGACTCCGCAATCACCCGCAGTTGGTTTTGATTGTCGTAGCGGTAAGGTGAGGGAAATTCTCTTTCAGCTAAACGGCAAATTCCAGCGCTGAGTTGGTCAATACATCGAATCGCTGTAAATGGATCATTGATGCCAGGGGAAATGGCACGCACAGCAACTTCAACGAGTTGATTGATACAAAATTCTAAGTCCTGTTGTTCTGTACGTTGTTCACCCAGAATAAATACATCATTGATTTGTTTACGTAGAGATGCCAAATTACTTTTGGTATCATTACTTTCTTTGGATAAAACCATCACCAATTCACTACCTTGTACAACGTACTTACCAGGGCGCAGCTGAACACGTATAAGTAAGTTTCTTGATGTGGCGATTTCCATCAATTTTTCCACATCAATTGCCTGAATGTAACCAGTGCTTTTTGATAATACAGGAAAGGCTTCTTCGTCAAAATTAGTTAGTATTTCCTTAACTGGTTGCTGTTGGGATTCGGAAATGGCACGCCCAACTTTATGAGGGAAGAGGCGGTCTACAGCACTATCTAAATCTTTGCCAACCTTACTAATAATACGCGAAGCCTGCATTGAACTTGAGGCGTGATGAATAAAGTAGATAAGTACGGCAATGCTGGTAATTGCTAACACAATACCAACTGTAACTGAGATTTGCGGAATAAATTCGTCGTAATCCTCATCACGAATTGTCCGCAGTACAAGCAAAGAGTAGATGAACGTAGCAACGAACGTGCCTAAAACTATTTGATTTCCCGTGTCCTGCAAGAAATTCCGCATCAGCCGCGGCCCAAACTGGGAGGAAGCAAGCTGAAGGGCAACGATCGCAATTGAAAAAGCCGTGGTAGCTACAGTCACCATTGACCCTGCAACAGCAGAAAGCAGAGTCCGCGCACCATCGGGGCCACCAGTATAAATCCAGCCCCACTTCTGTAGCGGCCCCATGTTTCCCGTACGGTCAACAGTTAGCATTGTCGCTGCTAGTACTACTGCTGCGATCGCCATTAAAGTTGGTACAAACCAGTAACTAGAATGAAGTGAGTCCCAAAGTTTGCTGAGTTTAATGTTTTTCATTGCACAAGATGGCTCAAAAGCAAGTACATGGGTAGGGACACGGCAATGCCGTGTCCCTATGGGTATCTGTGTTCATCTATGGTTAATTATTTTTTCTGTAACTTATACCAATTCAAAAAAATAATGTGACAGACAGAACATTTATAGACATTGCAATGTAACGTCTCTACTTAAGATGTTTGGCGAATTAAGCTGGCGCTTTTGGTTGTACTATCCCAAACTATCCAGTTAATAGTATTGTCTAAATCATCAGCATTATTTGAAACTTTAAAATATAGCTTTTCTTCGCCTTTAGTTTCAATAGCAAAATCAGCATTTTGGGCATAAACTACTTTAAAACCTTTATCTCGTAAGCAATACATCGCCCAAGCTTTTAACGATTGCTTATATGGTTCGTGTGGAATTGGCGGCTTTGTAATTGTCTGTTCAATGACTTTAAATATTTGTATTAATTTCTGACTCGAATTAGACACTTTTGTTATTACCTCTAACTTAAGTAACTTCTGGATCGCAACGAATTTCAATCATAAAGCCATCGGGGTCGTAGAAGTATACACCCCTACCAGTAGGACGGGTAACTGGGCCATGGGCGATCGCTATTTGATTTTCTCTGATTACTGCCACTGCTTGCTCAAATAACTGCGGTTCTATGTCAAAAGCAAGATGGTATGCTCTGGTAAAACTCTGTTCTGGATCTAAATTTGGTGGTGTCAGATCCGGTGTCCAAAATAAGTCTAGAATTATACGATCCGGCGTGACAAAATTGGCTACTTTTCCTGCTGCTACCAATTCAAGCAGAGTTGCGGGTACTTCGTCGCCAGTCAGTTCATGCAAACCCAGAATAGTGCCGTAAAAGTACCGGGAAGCTTGCATATCTTTAACGTTGAGGGCAATGTGATGCACCTTACGCAAATTACCCGGAGCTAGGACTCTGTTAAAAGAATTGGGGCTAGATAGCATGATAGAACCAAATTTCTGTACTGAGATAGAAGTTAAACTTTATTAGGGATTGGGGAACTCGGGGCCCCGTCTGGGGATAAGGGGCAATGGGGATTAGGGACTAGGGACTGGGAAGATTTGGTTAAAATCCCGCCTCTTATGAGCAGATTTCTCCAATTTTAAAGTCAGGTTAAAACCCTGCCCTTAATGTGCGGATTTCTTTCCCAATCCCTAGTACCCAGTACCCAGTCCTCAGTCCCTTTTATCATAAACAGTTCCCATGCCATTTGATTATTCTTTAGACTTTCCAAATATCGACTTTCGCCAACATCCTGAACTCTATCGTGTTGGTAAAGGCGAGCAGGGTGTACTTTTGGTAGAACCTTATAAATCAGAAATTCTTCCCTACTGGCGGTTTAAAACTCCTGACATTGCCAAAGAGTCGAGCGAGAAAATCTATGAGCTTTTTCTTGATTATTTAGAGAAAGATGATTTTGTCGGCGCAGACATGGCGAGGAAGTTTATCCAAATGGGATATACCCGCTCCCGTCGTTATGCTAATCATAAAAGCGGCAGAAAATATAAACAAAATTCCGAAACATCAAACTCTAAAAAAGAGATTTTACCTTACGATGTAGACCCAGTGAAAGCGGAATCAGCAGCAATATTTAAAGCCAAGTGGATACAAGCAAAGACAAATGAGAAATATCAAGAGCTTTTAGCCAAGCATAAACAGATGTATGAAGTAGGGTAAGACACTATTAACTTTCAATTGAGCAACTTTCGGAGAGTACGTTACGCGAATGAACCTCTAAGCTTCGCGAATAAACCTCTGAGCTTCGCGAATGAACCTCTGAGCTTCGCGAATGAACCTCTAAGCTTCGCGAATAAACCTCTGAGCTTCGCGAATGAACCTCTGAGCTTCGCGAATGAACCTCTGAGCTTCGCGAATAAACTTCTGAGCTTTGCGAATAAACTTCTGAGCTTTGCGAATGAACCTCTGAGCTTTGCGAATGAACCTCTGAGCTTCGCGAATAAACCTTGGGGACTAATTACAGAAAGTCGTCACTCACATTATGGCTAATTAATTTAAGATGAACGCCATCGCCGTTCGCGTAGCGTCTCGAAGAGAAGGCGGGCGCTCTGCGCGATCGCATCTCCTCTTTGGGCAAGCCAACAAAAATCATTAAGATAAGATGTACGCGATCGCATCTCCCCCTTAACCCTCTTTTGTCACTTTAAGCAGAGGAAAAATAGAAATCAGCATTGTTTAAGTAATTAAAAACTGAACTTGTCAGGCTAGAAATAATAGATTGAAGTCTAGAAAATTTCAAACATAACTGTGGAATAGGAAAAACGGTTAACCAAGGATATATCAGGTTAAATGAAATGAACGGTTGCACAAGTAAACGGAGATTATTAAGGATATTTTTCCAACCATTTCCATTATCCCACCAAGAGTGTGAAGCAAATTTTGACTCTTGTTTAGGTGGAGTGACAAAAGAGGGTTAAAGGGAGATGCTATGTTTCCCAACTGAAGCTAATTCTACCTGATCTTGTGATGCATCCCTAATTCAGCCATTTCATAAAATTGTATTACCACATTTAACAAGATGCAGATAAAACTAATGAAACAAAGTTGTAGTTTTGGGAATACTAAATCTATTACCAAACTTAATAGGAAGGGGTCATGCCGAGAGAGTCATGGAATAATAGCTCGAAAAATACTGTTCCCTTGCAATTACCTACAACATATCTCAAACCAGTGAAGCGTAATACAATTACCCATGAATTTGACTCAACACAACCAGAAATACTACTTCCACAAGAACATGATGACCACTTATCAGAAGCATCTAAGCTAATGCACCAAGGAATTCAACAGCAACAGGCTGGTGAATTGATAGCGGCGATAAAGTCATTACAGCAATCTCTAGAGATGTTTCAAGCAGTTGGTGATTTACAAAAACAGGCACAGGTGCTTTCTTTTTTGGGATTGGTAACTTACACCGCAGGGGACTATAAGAGTACTATCTCCTACTGTCATCAGTGTCTATCCTTAGGTAAGGAAACTTCAGACTTTGCGTTGCAAATGCAAGCGCTTTCTCATCTGGGTAATGCTTATCGTCATCTTAATGACCATAAAAAAGCAACTGAGTTTCTGCAAAAGTGTTTGGAAATAACGCAGCAGTTGCAAGACAAGCGCAGTCAAGTGGCGGCACTGAATAATTTAGGATTGGTGTATAAAGCTTTGGGCAACTTTACGCAAGCAATTGAGTATCAGCAGCAAAGTTTAGAAATTGTGCGGGAACTCAAAGACAACTGGGGTGAAGAACAGGTCTTAAAGAATCTGGGCAATGCTTGGTATGCTTTGGACAATTACCCAAAAGCGATCGCCTATTATGAGCAGTGTGTAGTATTAGCACGATCCTTAAAAAATGTTCGCAGTGCTTCTCAAGTGCTAAAAAATTTGGGTAATGCTTGCTATGCTTTAGGGGATTATGCCAAAGCTATTAAGTATTATGAAGAACGTTTGCAATTAGCTAAAGAAATTCGAGACAAGCGCAGCGAAGAACAATCTTTAGGTAGTTTAGGAGTTGCTTGTGAAGCTTTGGGTGACTATACCAAAGCGATTTCATATTATGAAGAACGTTTATTGTTAGCCAGGACTATTAAAGATCGCCGCAGTGAAGAACAAGCCCTTGCCAGTTTAAGAGTCGCTTGCTACGCTTTGGGCGATTATGCTAAAGCAATGCAATACCAGCAGGGGACATCTGCAAATAGTTAAGTCGCACAGAGGAAAGAGGAGGGGGAGAAAGAGAGGAGAAATCAATAATTCACAATTTAAAGTGCAAAATTTAAAATTAAAATTATCACTCCTCCGTGTTCTTTTGTTGCTGGAGATACACGATAACCTCTGAGGTGTCTACTTGGGGAAATTCTATATAAAAATTACTCACACTCCAAAAGAGTTCCGGTGTTTCCAACACAATTAGGCGATCGCACCACTGACTCAACCAAGGTAGTAATTTCTGGGGTGCTACTGGAGTGCATAACCAAACTGCTGCTGGAGAAAGCGCTTTGATCGCAGTTGCCGCTACCGCGATTGTCATCCCTGTGGCAATACCATCATCAACTAAAATCAGTGTAGCCCCCTCTGGATTCACCTGCGGACACGCAGAAATTAATTGAGCCTCAAGAAACTTAGCTTGGTTAATCGCTTGATTTAAAGCTACTTCTCGCCACCGCAAATTATCTCTGGGGCGAAATAGCTTTTGCTGAGTCCAGAGAACATTCCCTGAAGTCGTTACTGCACCAATTGCTAACTCTGGATTATCTGGATGGCTAATTTTTTTCGCTACAACTATTGTCAACGGACAACCCAAAAGGCTAGCTATTGGTGCTGCTACTGGCAAACCTCCTCTTGGCAAAGCATAGACAATTGGTACAGGCTTTACCCCTGATTCAATAGTTTGCTGAGCCAAAACCTCATAGATCACTCGCGCCAATTCCTCACCAGCATGGGTGCGATCGGCAAAAAGTGGGGTATGTGACATAGTTTCCCCCAGCATCTTAGGATAGCATTGCTTTTATCATGACTGAATTTTGGCTCAAATTAACTGATACAATAGGACTTGTGCAAATAGTAAGTATTCAGCAAAAGTCTATTTCTGAAAAATCTCCAACCAGAGCCATATTTAACTCAGATTGAACAGCTGATGCTGACGCCAACATCCTAATTTTCATGAGCAGCGAAACCCAACTCAGCCTCTTCGACGACTCAACCTTTAACCAACAAGAGCTGATTCCCACAGACGCCAAAATTTCTATCCCTCCCGGAACCTATTCCAGCATGACCGAGTTGGCACAGCATTGTAATCAGTGTCATCGTTGTGCATTAGGAGACACTCGGACTCATGCTGTTGTCGGACGCGGCAATCTTAAAGCATCAATCATGATTGTGGGAGAAGCACCAGGTCAAAACGAAGACGAAACGGGTCTACCATTTGTAGGCAAATCAGGACAATTGCTAGAAAAAATTCTGGCATCTGTGAATTTGTCTACTGAGAATGATGTATACATTGCCAATATTAATAAATGCCGCCCACCAGAAAACCGAGTCCCCACTACTGAAGAAATGGCGGCTTGCAAACCCTACTTACTAGAACAAATTCGCTTAGTTGACCCCAAAATAATTCTGTTAACAGGTGCAACTGCGGTTAAAGGTATCACAAATGACAAGCGGGGGATTACGAAAATTCGCGGTCAATGGCTGGAGTGGGAAGGACGTTTGTGTATGCCAATTTTCCACCCCTCGTACTTGCTACGTAACCCCTCGCGTGAAGTTGGTGCGCCTAAATGGTTGATGTGGCAAGATATCCAAGCAGTACGTGCTAAGTTTGATGAAATTCAGAAAAGATAGATAAAACAGTTGAAAGATATGGCTCATATGGCATGATATCCAGGCATTGCGTACCAAATTAAATTTGATTAAATCGGGAAAAACAGCTAATGGAACTGAAGTCTATATTGAGACTTTCATCGGCTGGTTAATCTTGAAAAAATTGCCACAGGAGAAGAATCGTTTTGAGCTTAATCATATCTTTACTAATTGTACTAATTGTGATGGGCTTTATCGCTCTGATCATAGGTGCTGTCTCACCTTCTAGAAACAGTTCCCATAAAAGGCGTCGGGGCAACTTTGGTAGTTCTTCTAGTAACAGCAACAGTAGTTGGTATGGTGGTGATACTAGGGGATATGACTCAGGTAGCAGCAGTAGCTATGACTCAGGTAGTAGCTGTGACTCCGGTAGTAGCGGTGGCTGTGACTCCAGTAGTAGCGGTGGCTGTAACTGATACCGTTTCACGTTCCGTAATATTGATACAGATAGCAAGCAGGAAAAGCAGGGCGAGTTAGAAAAGTGATTTGTATCGGGAATTTCGTGAAATGGTATGAGCTAGGCGGTTAATAAAATTAAATTCATAGATTCCCAGAACGCATACGTACACTTCCCGCCTGACAATCGCGTAACCAAGCTTTAACACCTTGAGCGATCGCACCATTACTACTATCCCGTGGCGGCGATGGTGGTTGTTGTTTCGGATAAGCGCCTGTTTGAGTAAACATCATCACTAAACGCCAACCACTTTTAGCTTTAGTCAACAACAGCCAGTGGAATTGCTGCAATTCTACCGCTTTCTTATTTATGTACTGCCGCTCCAAGGTAGTAAAGAAAACTTGCTCAACTCCTGATCCCGCACTTTTAGGCGCATCTGTACTGTATTCTTCAGAGTTCAGGGGCAGAGGAGTAAACTCAGGTTTTCCTGCCACTAGCATATAGCTGTAAACGTCACTTTTTCTACTAAGGCGGCGGGCGCGTTGACTGGCACGGTTAGCATAACTAGGTAAATCCCGCAATAAATGAGTAGTTAATATTTCTAAATTTTGTTCATAACATAAAGTCCTCACGCCACTATTGATGTTTTGCTTCTGTGCTAACACAGAGTTAGGGGTGAGGTTTTTTGATAAGGCTGGATCTAGGCCGTTTAATATTAAAAACCAGAAGCCACAAGCGACAAACCAAAAACGATAATTTTTATTTCTGACTCCTGGATTCATGCGATCGCACTTAACTCCTGAGAAATCCTCTTCCAGGCTAACTCAGGATCACTTGCAGCAGTAATAGGACGCCCAATTACCAAGTAATCTGCACCTGCTTGAATAGCTTGCACTGGGGTCAGCGATCGCTTTTGATCAGCTTTGTCTGTCCAATTTGGTCGTACCCCTGGACAAACTAAGAGAAAATCATCTCCACAAGTTTGTCGCAACTGCACCACCTCTTGGGGTGAACAAACCGCCCCATCTAACCCTGTTTCTTGCGCCAGCAACGCCATTTCTAGGACATATTCTGGCAATTCTAGAGGAATCTTCAAATCAAACGCCAGATCTCTCGCAGAAATGCTCGTCAGCAAGGTAATCGCAATTAATTTAGGCGATTTCACACCTGCTTGTGTAGCCCCCTCCTGCGCCGCCTCAGTTGCCGCTTTCAGGGCATCTTTACCAGCAGTAGCATGAATTGTGAGCAAATCCACCCCGTAACGAGCTGCACTACGGCAAGCACCAGCGATAGTGTTAGGGATGTCGTGAAATTTTAAATCCAGGAAAATCCGCTTTTGCCGAGACTTTAGCATTTCCAGAATTTTCGGCCCAGTGTTAGTAAATAACTCTAAACCAACCTTCCAGAAACCGACTTGCGGAAGTTGATCCACAAGAGCGATCGCACTATCTTCATCTGCTACATCTAAAGCAACAATAACCCGCTCATTTATATTCATCTATTAATTCCCCATTCCCCATTCCCCATTCAAGGCACTAAACGCACAAATTTATTTTTACCGACTTGTAAGACTTTGCCTTGTAACTCAGCGGGAGAAGCGAAATTAGTATCAACATCAGTAATGCGATCGCCATCTAGACGCACCCCACCCTCTTGAATTTTTCGCTTTCCTTCACCCGTACTTTTGCACAAGCCACTAACATTGAGAATATAAGCTAACTTAACCGGATATGGCACGCCAGCTAAAGAAAATTCTGGGACAGCACCTTCTTTACCGCCGCTTTTTGCTGCTTCTTTCGCCTCATTAGCTGCTTGTTCGCCATCGTACTGCCTAACAACTTCCCATGCTAAAAGTGTTTGGCGATCGCGGGGATTTTCTGGCAGTTTATCTAAAGGTAAATCTGTCAACAGTTCAAAATACTGCTCCAACCGATGATCGGGGACTCCTTGTAACTTCTGATACTTTTGGGCCGGATGTTCCGACAAGGCAATATAATTACCTAGAGACTTAGACATTTTTTGCTCTCCATCCGTACCAATCAAAATTGGCAACAGCATCCCAAACTGAGGCTTTTGACCAAAATGGCGTTGCAAATCTCTACCTACAGCAATGTTAAACTTTTGATCAGTCCCTCCTAATTCCACATCTGCCTCAACCGCGACAGAATCAAAACCCTGCATCAACGGGTACAGGAACTCATGGATAAAAATTGGATTCTCTTTTCTATAGCGTTCTGCAAATCCTTCCTTGGCTAACATCTGCCCCACCGTCATCGTGGAAAGTAACTCTAAAATTTTCCCTAAATCAAGCTGGGAGAGCCATTCGGAGTTATAACGCACCTCTAACCTTCCTGGTGTGTCAAAATCCAAGATAGGTCGCAATTGGTCAAAATAAGTCTGAGCATTTTGGGCTACGTCTGCTTCTGTAAGCTGACGGCGCACCTCAGATTTACCAGTCGGATCACCAATACGCGCTGTAAAATCGCCAATAATTAGAACCGCTGTATGACCTGCATCTTGAAACGCTCGCAGTTTCCGCATTGGTATGCTATGACCGAAATGAATGTCGGCACCTGTAGGATCAATGCCGTATTTGACCCTTAAGGGTTGATTTGTAGTTAGCAAGCGCTTTTCTAAACTTTCACTTTCACTGTCAGCATCAGCTGGTTGAGGAAAGACTTCCACTACACCACGACGTAGCCAAGCAAAATTTTGCGCCATACTAGGAGATTCATTATTAGCTATGCTTTGCACTCTAGAAGTTAGGTTAGTTATATTCACTAGCAATTTATCCACTCTCTCATCTGCCAAATTACTATAATTGCAAAAAATTAACCGCCTTGCTTCGCCGAATGAATTACAGTTATATTTACAAGTGAGGAAGTGTAATAGCCGTGTCTTCGTCTAGGACTTTTGAAGATAAGCAGCCACAACGCCGGGCTTCATCTGGTTTTGAGTTTTTGAAAGGAGTAGGTCAGGTAACTGGCGGTACTCTCCTATCAATTACCATGCTGGCAAGTTCCATTGTAGCCGGAGGACTAGTTGGTTTAGCAGTTAGTTTCCGTAATTTGCCAGATGTCAGACAACTACGTAACTTCTTTCCGTCAGAAACGACTTACATCTATGACGTTAAGGGCAAACTATTAACGAGCATTCACGGGGAAGCCAATCGAGAAGTCGCATCCCTGGATAGAATTTCTCCAAATTTAAAACGGGCAGTATTAGCAAGCGAAGATAGTCACTTCTACGATCACCACGGTATTAATCCCGTCGGCGTTGGACGGGCTGTGGTAGTTAACTGGGCAGCAGGTGGAGTCAGAGAAGGTGGCTCAACTGTCACCATGCAGTTGGTGAAAAACCTGTTTTTGACTCGCAAGCGTGCCTTTACCCGGAAGATTGCGGAGGGGGTGCTGGCAATTCGTCTAGAGCAAATTCTCAGCAAAGACCAAATTTTGGAAATGTACCTCAATCAAGTTTATTGGGGTCATAACAATTATGGTGTACAAACAGCGGCGCGTAGTTACTTTAACAAGTCAGCAGAATATTTAAACTTGGGCGAGTCAGCAATGATGGCGGGTTTGATCCAAGCGCCAGAAGAATTTAGCCCGTTTGTGAGTATGAAGCTGGCAAAACAGAAACAAAAAGAAGTTCTGGGACGAATGCTGGAATTGAATTGGATCAACCAGCAAGAGTACGATAATGCTCTTAAGCAAGAAATCAAACTTGGTAAAATTAAGTCTTTTCAAGGTAGTGCTCTACCTTATGTAACGAATGCGGTGGCGCAGGAGTTGGCTAAGAAGTTTGGGCGCGATGCACTGCTTAAAGGCGGAATGCGGGTGCAAACAACTGTTGATGCCGATTTCCAACAAATGGCGGAGCAAACTGTCAGCAAGTGGCACAAGTCACTCTTAGGTCAAGGCTTATCTAAGAATCAAATAGCCTTAGTGGCGATTGATCCGCGCACGCATTTTATTAAAGCATTAGTGGGTGGCGTCGATTCTAAAACCAGTGAATTCAATCGAGCAACCCAAGCTCAGCGCCAACCGGGATCTGCTTTCAAACCTTTTGTTTACTATGCTGCTTTTGCCACTGGTAAATTTGCGCCAGACACAACAGTGGTAGATGCTCCAGTTAGCTATCGAGATGGTGACGGTTGGTACTATCCGAAAAACTATGATGGTGGCTTTAGTGGCTCTATGTCAATTCGCCAAGCTCTATCAGTGTCACGCAATATCCCTGTGATTAAGATTGGCAAGAGTGTGGGGATGAATAAAGTAATAGAAACCTGCCGCACTTTAGGAATTATGAGTCCGATGGAACCCGTGACTTCTTTACCCCTAGGTGCAATTGGCGTCACGCCTCTAGAAATGGCTAGTGCTTATGCTACCTTTGCCAATTATGGCTGGCAGTCGCCACCAACGGTAATTGTCCGTGTCACCGATAGTAGTGGCAACGTGTTGCTAGATAACACGCCCAAACCTCAGTTAGTTCTCGATCCTTGGGCATCGGCAGCTATTATCGATGTGATGCGAACAGTAATGACTGATGGTACAGGTAAAGGTGCCGCCATAGGTCGCCCAGCCGCAGGCAAGACGGGAACAACTTCTTCAGAAAAAGATATTTGGTTTGTTGGGACTGTGCCACAGTTAACAACTGCTGTCTGGGTGGGGAGAGACGACAACAAACAATTAGCTAGTGGTGCGACAGGTGGTGGTATGGTTGCTCCCGTCTGGCGTGATTTTATGCAAAAGGCACTCAAGAACGTACCAGCAGAAAATTTCAAGCCACCTTCCAAGTTTCCTCGTCCTAAGTCGAATTAACAGTATTGGTGATTAGGTATTAGGTATTAGAGAATAATTTCCCTAGTCCCTATTCCCTAGTCCCCTTTAGGACTGTGCTTCTAACTCTGATTTCATCCGTTGTAAGGTAAAGTTCATTTGGTCAAACATTTGTTGTGGAGTGACACCAAACTGACCTAGCTGAGTTTTGAGTTGCTGTACAGTCATTTGTGCCATAAAATCTTCTGACAGCTCGAAGCGCTTCATAAAAACGCGATACCGATCCATCATGGCTTCCATTTGCTCAATAAACAGCTTTTTGCCCTCGCGGTCAAATTTGCCGTAGTTGTTGCCAAGTGTGATCAGCGCTTGATAATCTTCAAACAGCTGTTTTGCCTCTTGCTGAACTATCTCAGAATCGAAGAATCCCATATTACTAATATTAAACTGAGGCATAATACTCAGTAGCTTAACAGTTTTGCCTATACTTTTATTTTAGTCTAGGGGACTACTAAAATGAACAAGCTTCGGTTTTAGTACGGTTTTTTACCGAAATTTCAACACTTGACTTGAGAGCGTTTTCCCTCGCTAAACCAACTTAATAAAGCCGCAATACTCATTGCTTTGGCCATTGATTGAGGATTAGCGTTTTCACCTGGTTTGATTTTGAGTTTGGGAGCGTATTTTAAAGCTAGTGAATGTTGTGGGTTAAGTTTTAAGGCTTGACGGATATAAACCCTCGCCATCCCTGGAAATTTCTGTTGGAGATGTACCAACCCTAATAAAGCATGATAGTCGCTGTTATTTGGCTCTAATTTAATAGCATCACGCAGTTCTTGCACAGCAAGTGCCCAGTTGGCTAGTCTGACATACTGAATACCTCGCTGGTAATGACGTTGAGCGTAGTTTTTCAAAACTGGCTTGACATTAGTTTTTTCACATAATGCCAATTCAACTGGCTTGACTTGCATCTCAAGAATGATTGGGTTAGGTTCTTGCGGCAAAACTAGGTCATGCTTGTGCAATCCTAAGTAAAGTAAATTGAGTATACTGATCTGCTGAGTTACCTGATAAAATTGGCGGATTGATTTATATTGAGCTTTTGCATAGGAAGCGATCGCCTCTTCATAAAAAAACTCTGCTTCCAGTGCAGACATTTCCATAAGTTCCTGAGCTAGGAGACTTTGAGAAGATGTGGTTTGCTTTTGCTTCCAGCATTTTGCTTCTAAACGCAGTGTGGCTATGGTACTAAAACGCTTTTGTGTGTGCTTGAGTTGCTCGTAAGCTGGATTGATCAAATGGCTAAATATTGCCGTTGCTAATTCTTGGTCTGGATTATGGCTTGCGGTATGGCGATCGGGATGTAGCAGCTTTGCTAAAGTGTGATAGCGTTTGAGAATCTGACGTTCATCAGCAGTCACAGAAATTCCTAGCACAGCGTAGGGATCAAAAAGCTGTTCAAGCCATTTTGGTGGTAAGAAAGTCTGTGACATTGCAGTAATATCAGCCGTTAAAAAATCAAAGTTAGCATCAAAGCTCAATGTATGTGATGTTAAACTTACTCAAATTTACTTGAAACAGTGAGTGTGCCGTAAAAGTATTTGCGGACTTGACTTTTAAGGTAAAACTAGAGTTAACTACCCCACCCACTCTTAAGTTTAGTTCTCCATAGCATTGTGTGGTAGCAGTTCAACATACCCGTTATGATCAATCGAAGCTGCCTTACAATTTAAATAATTAGGATAGATTTGTATGCTTACTGGTAACTTAGAATTCTGTAATGCTTAATTTATTAAAGTGCTTTGCTACTATAGCTGTCTTAGGAACTGTGGTAGTAGTAGATTTATTGAGAATATGTTAACTAAGCGCAAAAGCCGAAGCATCGCCGCTATTTTAGCTCTCTCTGGGACGCTGACAATTTCAGGGTTACATAAATTTTATTTGGGACAGCCGCTTTGGGGTCTGTTGTATGTTTTGCTTTCTTGGACGCCAATCCCCAAGGTAGCTAGTGCTATTGAGGGGGTTTGGTATTTAGCTCAAGACGAAGAAGCTTTTGACCGTAATTTTAATCTGGGTAAGTCAGCAGCCAGGAACTCACAGCAAGCGAGTAATCAGGTAGGAGTGGTGGCTAACGCCTTGCGTGAGTTAGATGCTCTGCGTCAGGATGGACTAATTTCAGAGTACGAATTTGAGCAAAAACGCCGTCAGCTGCTAGACCAGATTTCTTGATACAAGCGACAATCATGAACAACTGGCTACCTTTAAACCCCAAGTTGCAAAAGCTCCGTGCTAAGCTGCTCAATGATCCGTACTATCGGCTACAATCTGGGGAAGAAATTCAGATAGCGGCAGTATTGGGTATCCGTATTGATGCTAATCAAGCAACTGTAGATGATTGGTTGCGCTTACCTGGTTTGTCAATTCATCAAGCCCGATCGCTTGTGGAACTTTCGCGTTCAGGTGTTAAATTTTACTGTATTGAAGATATTGCTGCGGCTTTGAGTATGCCATTACTGCGACTAGAGCCATTAAAGGTACTGTTAAATTTTAGTTACTACGATGACGAATCTCTCACTAATTCTACGCATTTAGTAAACCCGAATACAGCAACAGTTGAGAAGCTAGCACAAGTTCCATTTATAGATTTGTCTCTGGCGCAAGCAGTAGTGCAAAATCGTTTATCAGCTGGGCCTTACCGGAATCTGGTTGATTTCCAGCGACGACTGGAACTTCCTGGTGATGCAATCGCCCAACTGATGTATTACTTAAGGTTTTAATCGATTAAAGACCGCAAGCTCAAAACCGCACCTTGTACAAATCGAATAATTCTCCTGATTGCTGCGCCACAACCTTAGCACCAACAGCTTTAATCATTTTTTCCCACTCAGCCACCGGCTCTAGAAATACCTCAGCACCCAAATAAGTTTCTAGAACTGCCCAATCTTCTGCTAAAGGCTGTTCTGGATTGAGGATATCAAACACAAATTGTCCACCTGGTTTCAATACTCGTTTGACTTCGACTAACACAGCATTCCAGTATTCTAGGGGAAAATAGCAGCTAAATCCTGTGGCGATCGCTAAGTCAAACTGATCTAACGGATAATTTAAGTGATGTGCTGCGCCCAACGCAACACCTTTGTACAGCTTGGAGTTTAACTGCGAACCACGAGAATTGAGAGTATCTCTTGCTACGTTACTGACTTCTTGCCCATAAAAAAATGCTTGCCAATCCCGCCAAGGGTAGATCAAAAAGCTGACACCGCAGCCAATATCTAAACAGTGTTGGTTTTTTTGAGGTTGAGCAATTTCCCAGAAAGGAGAAACAATTTTCCCTGCTAATATACCAGTTATCCATTCCCGGAATATTGGCATCGCCTGCACTTCTGTTGGTAGTTCAAAGGATTGATTTTGATATTGTTGATTGAAGCGATATGCTACTTGCGCTATCCGCTGTTGCCATTTATCTGAGTGATGGACATTGCTTGTGTAAGGGGTTTGTGAGGTGGACATAACCAAAGAGGATTTTGGGTGGAAGAAGTGAGAAAAATCTGGCTACTGATGACACTATTTAGTTTGGGGATGTGGCTTGTTTTACGTTCCTATTTACCGTCTGTATCTTCCGTTATACCAACTGTTAAGCCTTCACCACAAAAAACCATCCGCTACCTTAAGCGCACCTTGCCCCAAAGTATCGCTCACATCCTTGTGATTCCAGCTAATAGCCGATTTTTGGTAACTCCTGCATTATCACCCTCGGTAAATACTGTAGAGGAATTTGCTCAGAAGCATCAAGCGATCGCGATCTTAAATGCAGGATTTTTTGACCCAGCTAACCGAAAATCTACGTCCTATGTTGTCATTTCTGGTCAAGTGGTGGCCGACCCCAAAGAAAACGAGCGCCTGGTGAATAATCCCAACTTAAAACCTTACTTGAGTCAGATTTTCAATCGCACAGAATTGCGACGCTATTTATGTGGACAGAGTGTCCGTTATGATATTGCCCTGCATAATGAGTTAGCGCCAGCAGGTTGTCAGTTAGTTGACGCCATAGGTGCAGGGCCACGCCTGTTACCAGAACTCACCTTAGTAAAAGAGGGCTTTGTAGATAATGCTAATGGAAGAGATGCACTTGGCAGCAAGCAACCCAACGCCAGAACAGCTGTAGGTATTACTCGTGATGGCAGTCTGATTTTAGTAATGGTGGCTCAAAAACCAAACGCTGCTGCTAATGGGATATCCTTACCAGCACTGGCAGATTTGATGAAAACTCTTGGTGCTCAAAAAGCGATGAACCTAGATGGGGGAAGTTCGTCTTCGCTCTATTACAACGGTAAGACCTTTTATGGGAAAGTTGATTTGGAGGGAAATACCATCAAGCGACCTGTGAAGTCAGTTTTATTGGTTCAGGAAAAGTGAACTCACAAATTTCTCAAGTTTTGTAATTATTGTGATTGTTAAGGGCGATCGCAATCTAAATTTGCAGTTACAAGACCTAAGCAGCAGTCAAGGAGGTTGGCTATGACAAAAGAATATATGGATAGTTTAGAAGCATTCGTTGATAAGTTGACATTAGCCGCAGTCCTAGAGATGTTAGAGCGAATATGCCACAAAAAAGCCGAAAATCTTAGAACTCATTGGAAAGATGAGACTTCAGCAAAGCTTTGGGACAAAGCTGCTAGACAAATAGAACAGATAAATATTGATGTCTGAATTAACAACCGCACCCACTCTTGGAATGCGGATTTTGATTCAAGCTCTCAGTTCTGGACAGACTAGAATCTATCAAATTTGACCTTTAAACTCACACAATAACCCTATCCCAATTTTTTATCAGGTACTCTTACTAGACGCGTTGCTCCTCCTTGACGATTATCAGGCGCTCCTACTTTAGGAGGTTTAAAATTAGCTTTTCTCAATAGTTCTTCTGGTTGCGCCATGTTTACCGCTTTCCTCTTCCCTTCTATTTAACTCAAGCCTGCTTTCAGATCTGCTTAGCCATGCTAAACAAACTAAAGCAACGTCTTCTCAAGAGTTATCGAAGTTTTCTCAAGGATTTATGCAAGGAGAGCAAATAATTTTTGCAATCTGCCTCAACTATCGGTTGTATTTTGTCGGAGTTCTGCTGTAGGGTACTGACTAATTTCAGTTGGCGGACATTTAATTTCTCCCTCGCAGTAACCCAGTTCGTACATACTAGCAGCTTGAGAATTTTGTTCTGGTGGCGCTTTAGGTTTTCCTGCCCAGGCATCAGATTTTCCTAAGTTAAACCAATCTTCATCAGTCATGCCTGAGCCGAATGTGTTTTCCGTTGTTATTTTCATGTAGGCATCTCCATTTGTTTTAAACGCGTTAGTTTCTTTCTAGAACTATGCTGGAATGCTACAAAGACTAGTTACTTTACGGTTATGCTTCTGAGTGGCTAGGAGTTTCAGCATTTATAATTATTTGATTTTTGCATTACTGTTTGACATAAGTCTTGTACCGTTGGAAAGAACAAAGGAAAAATTTTTAAATTGTTCTACTAAATCTGCACTGAGCACTCTGCGTCAATTGGGATTGCCGATTATGTCTTGTCGAGTTATGGCAGTGCCAGCTCATGACGATCGCAACTGTAATGCCACAATATTGTTTGATCACATTCCCTCGTAGCTAATTTCGCTTCATAATGAAGAAAGATTAAGCTGCACTCAGAAAACTCCGCATGAGCCAAACTGCCCTAAATTTAGTTGCAATATCTATCTTTCTCATAACCCTTTCTACCCTACTGGGGCCGTTATTTAACTTGTCGCCTACAGTACCAGCACTTGCTACCTTCACCATTTTGGGTATAGCCACGTTAGATAGTTTTGGCTTGCAAGGTAAGGGAGGTACGATCTTTTTAGATTGGATTGCAGGTTTTTCTCCTGAACACCGCGATCGCATTGTCCATCACGAAGCAGGACATTTTCTTGTTGCTTACCTATTGGATATTCCTGTTACCAACTACACACTCAGCGCGTGGGAAGCTTGGAAGCAAGGGCAAGTTGGGCAAGGGGGCGTTACTTTTGATGATGCAGAATTAGCAACTCACTTGGAAATGGGAAAAATCAGCGCCCAAATGCTGGATCGCTACTGCACTATTTGGATGGCGGGTATTGCTGCTGAAACTCTAGTTTTTGACAATGCTGAAGGTGGAGGTGATGACAAAAATAAGCTAGCAGGTGTATTGACAGTTTTGGGCTTTTCTGAATTTATTTGTCAGCAGAAACAGCGGTTTCATGCCCTTCAGGCAAAAAACTTACTGCAAGAAAACTGGTCTAGTTACCAAGCCTTAGTCAAGGCTATGCAACAACGCGCTTCAGTAGCAGATTGTCAAAGTGCGATCGAGAGTGCTGAGTAATGGTGCTATTAAGAAGAAACAGCTTTTAGATGTGAGACATGGGATGAGTACTCCCAACCAATCGCCCGGTTACGTCCCGCAGCTTTAGCCTGCAACAGGCATTGATCGGCACGATACAGTAGACTTTCTCCTTGATCGTCATCCTCTGCTTCCAGACTGGCTGTGCCCAGGCTAATCGTAATATTAATAGTGAGTTTATTATTGAGTGCAAATGGCTGCTCGCTAACTATGCGGTTGAGACGACGTGCTACACCTAATGCTTCTTCACCTGTAGTGTGAGCCAAAAGAATCACGAATTCTTCGCCACCATAGCGAAATGCAGTGTCTTGAAAACGTAAATTGTGTCGCAGCCGAGTACACAGCAATTGCAAGAGGCGATCGCCAATTAAATGCCCATAAGTATCATTGACTTTCTTGAAATAATCCACATCCAAAATAATCAAACTCATCGATTCTCGCTGAGTCCTAGATTTTTTAATTTGCCTGGGTAAGTCCCATTCCAAAGCACGGCGATTATTCATTTCTGTTAATGAATCAGCCAAGGCGATCGCTGACAACAAATCATTTGTCCGCATCAAATCGCGGTATTTTTGTGCTTTCCGCAAGCCAACTGTCAATTGGGCTAGTATTAGTTGATGGTTGGTAGTCGATGCCTTAGAGTCTATTTTATTTTCGTGAAGCTGCCAAATATAAGCATCTGCTCCTTGTTTTAATGCAGCAGCAGTCATTTCTAACTCTCTCTGCCAACCATACATATTTCTATCAGCAAGCTGCTGAGGACGATCCTCAAAGAGAATACAGTATATCCAAGATAGCTTTGTCTGATCTTTAAGCCAACAACACAGTTCCATACTGCCATCCAAGCTAGCCTGCACAAGTATTACATCAGGCGGGGTAATTTGAATGCGCGATATTGCTTGATCTAAATTGGTAATAACTTCTACACTAAAAGCGCTTGTATAACAGATCTGATCTGGAAGTGTAGTAAGAAAGTTATTACTTCCAAAGACCAGAATAGAAATATTCATTGTTTGCTTTTATTCTATTTTGACTTCAAGATGATTAACCTAGTAAAACTTGCCGCTATTCTTGCTAATAATAAAAAAAATTCTGGAATTTTTGACTAGGGTATATTCCTGGTATTTGACCATATTAATGCTAAATCCGCAATAATATCGCACTTTTAATCTCCTCTTAAGACTTTATCTTGACTATAGTCAGTAGGACTGCAACTGATGATACCTAATGTCATCTTTACAGTATTTTTTTTCAAACGGTATAAATACTGAATATTCTTCTTCAACATAAAAGTATTACTGTAATTTCCAGGTGTTAGTTATTTGAGATAATTGCAGAATCAAGATTTTTAGCTACTCACAATTTCAGGCAAGAAAAAACTTTCTTTAACCTGAATATAAACTTTAAGAATTTACTAAATTTTCCATTCAATTGCGAAATCCGAGATATTGTATTATTGACTATAATTATGTTAATTTTTAGCGGATTTAAATAGGATCTAGTAGATAGTTAGATTGTTTACCAAAATCGCATTTATTCGTTGTGGAGAGAAATATAATATCTAAAAATTGGCACTTAATAATTCATTTTTCAATCTCTCGCTTCGTTGCTATCCCGCCCAGAAAGAAGTTTACACGCTAATAACTCAACTCTATGCTTTGTGCACTAAAACTATAATCCAGTCTTCTTTAAAAGACTTTAGCTATTGTTGGAAACACTGTAAAATCATCAGTTTTAACTTACATTCTGCTATGCAGCCCAGAACTTGAATAGTAGTTAAAATATGTGTATAACGACATGACAGTAACAAAAATGTATGAGGATTTTAGACTTTTGCAAAAAGTCTAATGTAGTATATATATATATATTTAGAAATAAAAAGTTTTTATTGTTGTAATTTTTTGTATTAATTTACTTACTCACATCATTTTTATTAAGTAAAAAACATAATTTGAAAAATTCCCCTCAGACGAGGGGATGAATGTCAGTCCGCTCATTTAAAAAGCGAAAAAAAGGAAAGAATTTTTTGGTTCAATTCGCTATTGATCTAAACTTTTGCTAAAAATTAGATTAATAACCTTCAACTGTGTAACCAGCAGCAACAATTACCTGTTTAATTGACTCTTCAGAAGCGGCTGATTCGACTGTGACAGTTTTATCGTTGACATCAACATTCACCTTGGCATCAGGTTCCATTACGTGAATCGATTCAGTAATTGTATCTGCACATTTTTCACAAGTAATATTCGATACTTTCAGTTTTAGTGCCATTTGTTACCTTGGTACGTGTATTCTAAATTATTTCTTAAGGATTAATATACTGATTAAAACGCGATCGCTCATCCCGCTAGAGTTAGGTAATTGGGATTAAACATCACAATCACCGTACATAACTCACCAATTGGCAAAGTTACCTAGCAGCAACATGAAACAAAATGCGAAAATATATAAAGTTATAGAAAGGGTGAAGCATAAAAGCTAAAGGATAAAGTACGAGAAAATAACCAACTGCTTCATACTTCACACTTCACACTTCATACTTAATACTTCAGTCCACCCATGTCTTCAAACCCCCAGAAACTCAGCGGTAACGAAATTCGCAACCTATTTCTTGACTTCTTTGCCCAAAGAGAACACCAAATTCTCCCAAGTGCCTCTCTCGTGCCAGAAGATCCTACCGTGCTGCTGACGATCGCGGGGATGCTACCATTTAAGCCGATATTCCTAGGACAGCGTACACCAGAATTTAAGCGGGCTACCACTTCCCAAAAGTGTATCCGCACCAACGACATCGAGAATGTCGGACGCACCAAACGGCATCAGACGTTTTTTGAGATGCTGGGTAACTTCAGCTTTGGTGATTATTTTAAAGAACAAGCGATCGCTTGGGGTTGGGAAATTTCCACAAAAGTCTTTGGCTTCTCACCTCAAAATCTCGTCGTCAGCGTTTTTGAAGAAGATGATGAAGCCTTTGCAATTTGGCGCGATCAAATTGGTGTACCAACAGCTAGAATCAAGCGCATGGGCGCAGACGATAACTTTTGGGCATCAGGCCCTACAGGGCCTTGTGGCCCTTGTTCAGAGATATATTACGACTTTCACCCGGAACGCGGTGACGACAACATTGATTTAGAAGATGATTCCCGGTTTATCGAGTTCTACAACCTCGTCTTCATGCAATATAACCGGGATAATTCAGGCAACTTAACACCGTTGCAAAACAAGAACATTGACACCGGCATGGGTTTGGAGAGAATGGCGCAAATCCTCCAAAAAGTCCCCAATAATTACGAAACTGACTTAATTTTCCCAATTATTCAAACAGCAGGGAAAATTGCTGGTATTGACTACCACAGTAGCGACGAGAAAACCAAAGTTTCTTTAAAAGTCATTGGTGATCACATTCGTGCCGTCGTCCACATGATAGCCGATGAAATCCGCGCCTCCAACGTGGGACGGGGTTATGTACTGCGGCGGTTAATTCGGCGTGTAGTGCGTCATGGGCGACTAATTGGTATTGCTGGGGAGTTTACTACCCAAGTTGCTGAAACTGCGATCGCTCTTTGCGAATCAGCTTACCCCAACGTGCGGCAACGGGAAGCAGCAATTAAAGCTGAACTGCAACGGGAAGAATCCAATTTTCTCAAAACTCTCGACAGAGGCGAAAAACTGCTAGAAGAAATCATCCAAGAGGTGAAGCAGCAAGGAAAAACCCAAATTAACGGTGAGAGTGCTTTTACTCTCTACGATACCTACGGCTTCCCCCTCGAACTCACTCAAGAAATCGCTGAGGAAAATAATCTCACAGTTGATGAAGCCGGATTTGATGTAGAAATGCAAAAGCAGGTGGAACGTGCAAAAGCAGCACATGAAACCATCGATTTAACTGTGCAAGGTTCCCTCGACAAGCTAGCAGAACACATCCAAGCCACCGAATTTATCGGATATACCCAACCAGTAGCGACGGCGAGAGTCGAAGCGATATTAGTAGAAGGTGTATTCCAAGAAGAAGCAGAAGCCGGAACAGAAATACAACTTGTTCTTGATCAAACGCCATTTTATGCTGAATCGGGCGGACAAATCGGCGATCGCGGTTATATCTCCGGTGATGGGATCTTAATTCGTGTTGAAGACGTGAAAAAAGAATCTGATTTCTTCGTTCACTTCGGACGTATCGAACGCGGTACACTCTGCGTAGGCGATACCGTCACTGCCCAAATTGATTTTGCTTGTCGGCGTCGTCTCCAAGCTAACCATACTGCAACTCACCTACTGCAAGCAGCGTTGAAAAAAATTGTCGATGATGGGATATCGCAAGCAGGTTCGTTGGTATCTTTTGATAGGTTGCGCTTTGACTTCAACTGTCCGCGTGCTTTGACACCAGACGAAGTTCAACAAATTGAGGAACAGGTTAACACTTGGATAACTGAAGCACATGCTGCAAAAGTAGAAATATTACCTTTAGCAGAAGCCAAAGCTAGGGGTGCTGTCGCCATGTTTGGCGAAAAATATGGCGAAGAAGTGCGTGTAATTGACTTCCCCAGCGTATCAATGGAACTGTGCGGTGGAACTCATGTTAGTAATACCGCTGAGATTGGCATCTTCAAAATTATTTCGGAAGCTGGTGTAGCTTCTGGAGTACGGCGTATTGAAGCTGTTTCGGGGCCAGCGATACTCGATTATCTCAACGTTCGAGATAAAGTAGTGAAGGATTTAAGCGATCGCTTTAAAGTTAAACCCGAAGAACTACCAGATAGAATTACAAGTCTGCAAAACGAACTCAGAACAACCGAAAAGCAACTAGAAACCTTGAAAGGACAGTTAGCGATCGCTAAATCTGATAGCTTGCTACAAACAGCCGAATCTGTAGGTGATTATAAAATTATCGTCGCCCATTTAGAAGAAGTTGACGCGGAATCCTTGAAAACCGCAGCCGAACGCTTGTTGCAAAAACTCGGTAACGGTGCAGTGGTATTGGGTTCCGTTCCCGAAGCTGGGAAAGTTAGCTTAGTTGCAGCTTTCAGTCCAGAAGTCAACAAAAAAGGCTTACAAGCTGGGAAATTTGTCGGTGCTGTAGCGAAAATCTGCGGTGGCGGCGGTGGTGGACGCCCAAACTTAGCCCAAGCCGGCGGACGCGACGCAAGTAAATTACCAGAAGCTTTGGAACAAGCGCGAAGTGAGTTAAAGTCTGGTTTAGATTAACCATCTTCTGGTTGAACGAAAGGGAGAAATTTATGGCTGGCTTTTCTCCCTTCTCGATAACACTCTTACGTTGTTGTTATCTACAGCACTGTTGAATAATTGAAAATCATCTTCCCTTTACTAAATCGGCATAAATTACAATTTCTACACCCAAAACTATTAATAGCCCTAGTTCAATCCAACAAAGGACTTGAGTAATTCCAAGGGGTTGTGGTACTAAAACCCAAAACGCTATTAATCCAACTATTCCAGAAAATACAAATGTGATTTGGTCAATAATTAGCTGCGCTATTTTGCGTCGTTTGCGTCGCTGGTCGTTTCTATGGGCAATTTCCCAACCAAAAATAGACTCAATGTCATTATTACCAGTCTGTTCCTTGATTTTTTCAACCAAAGTTAGACGGATATATTTACCAATAGAAGTAATTTTTTCATCATTAACGAGATAATTCCAACCAAGGATTAGACAAACCCAAGGGATAACGAGAAGTGCATAATAGTTAGCTTTATTAGAAACTGCGAAAGATATAACTGCACCAAATACCCCAAGTGTGACATAAAGCAGATTGTCGCGGAAGCCAATGCGTTGCGTTTGCTCATCCTTGAGTTTTTCATATTCCTGAAGATAAACTTCTAACATTTGTGGTTTATCGTCACTCATAGTATGTTCCTGGCAGCCAAAGTGAAGAATCTACAAATAAACTAAAAATTAAAAAGCTAACGGTTTATATTTCTTGGTTCAAGAGGTCGGTCTAGAAGGAAATGTTTAGTATAACCTGCGGCAACTGAGGCAGCATAGGGATGCCACTCACTATTTTTACTGGAGTCTGCAAAATCGCAAATTGCTCTGATAACTAAGTGCTTAACTTTATTAGAACTCTGCCAAGCAGCTGCACTAACACCATAACCTTCCATTTCAAATGCCATAATTTTACGATGCCTATTAGCTATTTCATCACGCATTAATGCATCAGCAATTACTCTTTCGCCAGAAGCGATAGCGTCGTAATAAATTTTGGGACGATCTTCAGTTTTATCTGGTCTAGCTACTGATATTGAATTATTCCATTCAGAAATGGAAGTAACTCGGCTCCATAATGTAGCATCGGCTCTGTACATAATGGGTTCTGGCAGTCTGCCTTGTGGTGTTTCTTTTCCTCGCTCATAGTAGTAAATGTCCCTGGCAATAATTAAATCACCTAAGTGCTGATTTTGGCGTGCTGCTCCTGCTATACCCACCATCAACATAGCTTGTGGTTCCCACTTAGTAATAATGTCTGATGCCATTAGTGCTGCTTCAACATTAGACATATCAGGCAACTGTGCAACTACGATTTCATAAAAATCACCGTTTTGAAGTTCAATACGGTTACGCCAGTATACACGCGATCCTTTTTTGACTCGATGTTCTGCTGTCATTTGAAAAGCTTCGCATACAGCCTTGCGTTCAATCTCAATAGCCGTAATGATTGCAAAATCTATTAGAGGTTCTATAAAGTTGATTCTTGCCTCTTGATATTCAGTATTCGACTGCGATAAAGAAGGTAAATTTTCATCTTTTACTGTTGAATACTTAGGTTTTGCTTTGACTCCGAGCATATCCAGCCACTCTTCAGTAGTCACCATATTATCGAAAACTTCTTCCGCTAAAGGATCGATTACTTTTTCAATAAGAGAACGTTTATCATATAGCTTTTTCTTTATATTTTCTTCTATAGTGTCTCGCATCCAAAAACTATAAATAGTTAATTTATTTGCTTGTCCAATTCTGTGTGCTCTATCTTCTGCCTGCTGCATTACAGCCGGATTCCACCAATGATCAAAATGTATTACATAAGATGCTTCAGTTAGGGTTAACCCAAAGCCAACAGCCTTAAATGTACCGATAAATACACAAATGTCTGACCTGTTTCTAAAATCACTTACTGATTGACTTTTTTGCTGTTCAGACATTCCACCTTTATATAAAACAAAGCCAATTCCCTTTTTTTGTAAAAGTTTCTCCAGCTTGTCAATTCCTTCTGGTACATACTGAGAAAAAATCAAAACTTTTTCACCATTTGCAGCTATTGTTTCAATGTACTCAATTAAAAGATCAGTTTTCGGACTAGTTGACTTGCCATGAGCAAAGTTACAGATTTGCTTTAGCTTATTAATCAGTGCAAAAATATGGTTTCTCACTTGAGAATCACTTTCAGTTTGGATAGACGTTGAAAGTTGACTGCGACCAGCATTTAATGCTTTTTCATACTCGTCTTTTTGATGATCATTAAGTTCTAACCAGTCTTCTTGATGAATCTTTTCAGGTAAGTCTTTTAAGACATCTCGCTTTAAACGGCGAAGCATATACGGTGCTATCGTGCTTTTAACTTGCTGTGCTAAATCATCAGCTCTTGTTTTGAAAAGCCCTGGTTTAACAAATTCAAAAATTGAGATTATGTCCTCAATACTGTTTTCAATCGGTGTGCCAGTTAAAGCCCAACGGTATTTAGGTAACAATTTGCGAATAGCTTGTGATACCTTGGAACTTCTATTTTTGATTTTTTGAGCTTCATCTATAATGACGCAATCAAATTTCCTTAAATTAGTTCCTTTTAGTATGTCATCTCTCAAATCATTGCGGAGAGTATCATAAGTCGTAATATAAATGTGAGCAGGTGTTTCCCAATCAATTTTACGCTGTTCGCGATTATCTCTGAGAACCGTAACTAAAAGTTCTTGTGCCCAATTGTAAAAATGACCATCCCACCCTTCTGATTTTCCAGTTTCTTCACTCAAATAAGCACTACCAATAACTGCCAAAGGACAAATTATCAAAGCACAACGTATTCTTCCTTGTCTAAAAAGAATACGCAAAGCATTTACTGTTTGAACCGTTTTTCCAGTTCCCATTTCGTCGGCAAGCAAAGCAGAGAGATTTTGAAGTAAGAAATTAATACCTTCTACTTGATAGCTACGTAAGGGTTGGAAAAAATCAATCTCATCAAAGTCAAAAACTAAAGGAGGGCATAGTGATGGATAAAGTAAATCCCATTCATTTAAACCTCTTACTTGAGAGGATGCCTTACGGATTTTTGGTATTGATAAAGACTTACTTTGACTTGCTTGGATTTGTCTATTAAAAGTACTACCCTGTATACTTGGAGATTCAAGAGGAGTAAATAAATTTTGAGAAACACAAGACTGCAATAATTTAACTGCATCCTCATATATTGATATTTTAGGAATATTGATATGCTCAAAAAAATCAGAATCAATTATATTTGCTAAATTCAAACATAAATTGGGATAAGGGTCAAAAATTTCTGGAAAAGTAAGTAGTAAATTATCTGAGATTACAGTTGATGATATTTTTAAACATAGATTATCTGATATGGATGGAGGTGTTATTTCAAAAAGAGTAGCTTCAATACTTGGAGATTGTAGCTGCCAGTTTTCACTTTTTTGCTGAGGAGGTATAGTAAACTTGGAAAATAATTTTATTGTTTGTTTAGCAAGAGTTTCTAATATCATTTATTTAACTTGCTCTTCTGGAGATTGAGTATTTATTTGTTCGCATGCAATACGAAGCCGATTAAATGGTTCTAGCAAGTCCCTCGATGCATGTACTTCTTCCAAATTAAGTTTTGTAGTATTTAATTGACTCTCAAATTTACTAGTGGTTGTTATGCGTAATGTTAAAGACTTTGAACCTGGAGAAGAGGTAATCTGCTCAGTACGTATTTGTTTACTAAACATTGCCTCATTTTCCTTAAGCAGCCGAAACACAGGAATTTCTTGTTTGCTATTGATGCTCAAAAAAATTTCATCTTGGATTAGAACAATACTAGGTTTTTCCTTCAAAGCTGCAAGTAATGGGATCGCTATTAGTTCTACAAAGATATAATCATACAGAATCTCTCCATAAAGCGTCCTCTGAAATTTTGTGGGACGAATTGGTTCAGTAACACGAAATTCAAGTGGTTTAGTATTTTTGTCGGTTACTAACACAGCTCCTTGAATTGCATCACTATCAAACAAGTGTTTTGAAAGAAAAGCTATTTTAAAGTCGTCCATACTGAACTGAAATGCTAATTTACTGTTACTTAGGTAATGTAATTGTATTTACTCTAACGGTATTATATACTACATTTATGGGATGCGGAACTACAGTTAATAATTTATAAGCCACATAGAGCAAACGATTGTTAAATGCAACTAAGGAAAGACCATATCTGGATTACTTCACCAAATCTACAGAGCACAGGTATGCTCATCAATTTCCGGGCGTTGTTGAGTATAAATATGAATTGGTATCACGCAGAGGCGCAGAGTCGCAGAGAGTAAGAGGTAAGAATACTTGATTTTGGAATTTCATATTCTCATTCAGCAACGCCAATTTCCGAGCCGTGTAATGGCACTTCAACCAAACTACCCCGAAGTGTGCGATCGCACTACAATTAAGTTAGGTAATGTACTATCCCCATACCACTACGCTGAAATACTCAGATGCAGAGAGTCACAGTTGATGAGAACCAACGAGATCCCTTGAAATATCTTAATCAAGTTGAGGCAGGTGAAAGCTTTGTTATTGTCCAAGCAGATAAGCCTATTGCTGAATTAAAACCAATTACAACCATCAGTCCTGATAATCCTTATTTTGAGCGATGAATCGCTCACTACGAGCTAAGATTTTATCTTTAATTATGCCTTCCTACTTAAGAGATAATTACCCTGAGCGATCGCATAATCATAATAAATAAAAAAGGGATATTTGTTCAAATCCCTTTTCCAAAAACGAACTTAATTTTGAGTTGGCGTGATTAAAACAGTCGAAAAATAAACGGATAACGGAATGGTACATCTGGCTGGCTAAAACAGTGCAGCAATGCCCAAATTGTCAGTCCCCAGTGCAGTGCAAAGCCAAAAGCAATAACGGGGAAGAACAAAAGTCCGCCAATACCAAAAGTAATCCAGGATAGAATACCAATTGGAATACCAATTAAAGTTGCCCAGAACCAAACATTGAAGTGAAAATTAATTGATTCTTTCGCATTACTTTTAACAACTGGATCATCAGACATTAAGTTAATTACAATTGGAACCCCAATGGAAAACAATGCTGTACTAAAGAAAATTGCTCCATGACACAGAGATGATAGCAATTTGCGTTTATCAGAATTGTATGTAACTTGCATCTTGGTGGCTCCTCTACTTGCTTTATAGTTTTGATTTTAACGGTTAATTAATAGGTTTTGTATTGCAGTTTACCGTACTCAGCCAGTTTTCCGGCTTTTCCTTGAGATAGATTAACTTTGACGGCTACTCAATAACTATGGATTATGAGGTTTACCGAACCCTCATAACAGAAGAGGAGTTTGGCGTCATTGCTTTAATGCCACTATAAGGGTGTGTAGACGCTAAGTGACTTATCGGCAGACATAACAATAATTTAGTGAAGCATGATTTGCTGTGATCGCAGTATTGGTATTGCAAAATGAATGTAAAAAAGCCGTTGCAAATCTGTTTTGATGTGGAGTAGCATCTTACGTACTCTTAAACTAACATCAGATTATGTCAAGTCAATACAACCCCACTATCAAAACTACTCTAAAAAGGCGGTAGAAAATGAGTCGCATAAATCCCTACACGCTACAAATGCAAATTACCCGAATGTTTGGGCAAGGACAATCATTGTTTGCTACAACCAAGGTACATGAATGGTTGAAAGAACGGAATCATAATCCACTAGATTATGATGTGATTTTTCATCAAAAACCTGCCCCTCCTGGTTCAAAGGAAGTGATGGTAGTAGAAATTGAATTACGACGTAAGGATGGACAACCTGTAGATCCGTGGTTGCAAGAACAAGCAAATCTCCATGCTTAATATCAACTATAAATTTCCATTTAAATTCACATTGTCTTAATAGATTTTACCAAAATTGAGCATTCCAAATTACGGAATGCTCTTTGTTGTATTTGTAGTCATAACCACCTTTTAAATTCATCAAAATGAAATTTAATCAGCGTTGGGTTTTGGCATTTTGGGTTTACTTTGGGATTTTAATGTCAATTTCTATATCAGCCTACCTAAAAGTCATCCCATCAGAATTATCACAATTTCCCTATTACGATACAATCTTGCATTTCTTATTATTAGGAATCGCTGCTTACTTAAGTCATCTTGCCTTAAACAAACGTAAAATTCAATTCTTAAATATTTCTCTGCCACTTGCACCGCTGATTGTAATACTTTTTTGTATAATTGATGAGACAATTCAACTATTTACACCTCATCGCAGCTTTGATTTAGTTGACTTAGCCGCTGATTTATGTGGTATTGTCTTATTCACTTGGTTAGCAGAAAAACATAAACTTTAGGCTGACTTAGATTCCCGACTTCTTTGAGAAGTTGGGAATCTAGTTGTAAAAGATCTAAAGAATTGACAAATATATCAAAATATTTTTCATTGCAATATCATACGCAGAATCAGATAATATTTTTAATACAGATAAATTAGTCACTTTCTCTGCTTTGTCTTATAAAAAGATCTAAAGAACTGGTAAATATATCAACATATTTTTCATTGTAGTTAGAGATTAAATTACCTAAATTGTTAAGTGAAAGTAGCATTGATTACAAACTGACTATCTACTTTCCATAAGGTAACAAAACTACCTTAATCAAGTAAGAGCTATTAACTAGCTCTGGCAACAAGAAAAACAGTGAAAAAATTACGAATTAGGCTTACTCTGTCTATCTAATGTTGTCACGTTAACAAGATTCATACCCTAATGATAGGAGGATTAATCCTGATGGCAGATTCTAATAATGCTGGTAGTGGCAACTCCTCTACTAATGATCCTAGTGAGCTACTTCGGCAATCACCCTTTGGTGTCTTGTTTGACATTCCAGGCGTAGATTCAGACACCATACTCAAGGGTTTTGGCAGCGCTGTTGGTGGTGGCGAGAACCCGTTTGGTAGTGGCGAGAACCCGTTTGGTACTGGCAGCAACCCGTCTGGTGGTGGTAACAACCCGTTTGGTACTGGTAGCAACCCGTCTGGTGGTAATGCTGCATATGGCGGTAATCCCTTTGCTAACCTTGGTAATCCGCGTGCTGAAGGCAGCGTGTTTACTGGTGGTAGAAACCCTTGGGCTAGTGGTGGTAATTCATCTGGCGGTAGCAATCCGTTTGCAGGCGGCAGTAACCCGTTCGCAGGCGGCAGCAATCCTATTGCAGGCGGTGGCAATAATCCGTTCGCAGGTGGTGGTGATAATCCGTTCGCAGGTGGCAGCAATCCTATTGCAGGCGGTGGCGATAATCCGTTTGCAGGTGGCAGCAATCCGTTTGCTTAGTCAGATTATGATGCTACCCATGAGTAAAAATTTGGATTTTTAAGTTCGTTTTTACTATGAATTGATGACAGTTTCATTACTGTCATCAAAACTCTTGTGTGAATTATTTTAATATAAACTTTTATGCAATTAAGTGATTATATTTAACTATTAAAAAATTCTATTAAAGACAAGCAAAAAATAAATAATATTCTAAATTAGATTTCAAACTTGCCATTTTTGATATTTCTCTGTTTTGTTAAATTGTTGAATTAAAAATAGGAGAATCATTGCTGATGAAAACGTCTACTATCAACTCGATAAATGGTGGAGGTAATACCTCATCTGGTGGTAATTTATCTTCGCGATCGCCTTTTGAGAGTTTAGATTTTTTAGGTGGCACTGGCAATGCCTCTGGCGCGAATAGCAGTAACATTCCAGGTGGCGGTATCAACCCGTTTGCAGGTGACGCTGGTAGTAAGATTCAGCAATTAGTCTCTAATCGCTTGAAGCTGGTTCTAGGTGAAGACTTTTTCAAAGATACTAACAAAGCATTGGCAAGCGGAGGCAACCCGTTTGCTGGTGGGAATGCTCCCATTTCTGGCAGTGGTAGCAACCCATTTGCTGGTGGAAGTACTCCCATTTCTGGCGGTGGTAGTAACCCGTTTGCTGGTGCTGGAAGTCTGCCTCAACAATCGCCATTTGATCCGTTGAAAGAAGTTCTTGGTAACAACATACCCTTTAGCGGTAACACCTCCAATACTGCTAAGCCAACCTTTAATGCGAGCAATGCACCCGTTGGTAATGGTAATAGGAACTTTGGTAATAACAACGCAACTATAGGTAATTTCAACTCCAACTATGGTAGTGATAGCGCCACAATTGGCAATGGCAACTGGAACTTTAATAATAACAACGCAACTATAGGTAATGGCAATTGGCTATTCGGAAAAGATAACGCAACCCTTGGTAACGGTAATTGGTATTGGGACGACGGAAGTAATAACGCCACCCTAGGTAATGGTAATTGGCAATTCGGAAAAGATAACGCAACCATTGGTAACGGCAACTGGGACTTTGGTAGTAACAACACTGTTATTGGTAATGGCAATTGGATTTTTACTAGTGGCAATAAAGTTGTTGGTAATGGCAACTGGCTAGTAGATGGTGACAACACAACTATTGGTGGTTTAGAGTCGTTTCCAGAAGGAAGCAAAACTGATGTTGACAACCTGATTAACTCCCTCATAGGCAAAATAGGTAAAGATTTTGTGGGGTTAACAGGAAACTTGGAAGTATCAGACGCCCAAACGTTTAACCGACTCATCCTTTCTAAAGGTACTAATATTAATGGCAAGAATATATCTACCGACATTCAACGGCTTTTAGCATCCCTCAACCCAAATCAAGGAAATGGCATCGCTTACCAGCCTGGACACAATACTCAACCTGTTCCAGAACCAACATTTTCAGCATCGTTGATAGTAGCGGGACTTTTGTATTTACTGTTGTCAAAGTTCAAAAAAAGGAGCTTGAAAATACAGTAACTAAAGTTTATGTATCAACATTTTAATTCTGTATTTGGGACGTAACTTCTCCATCTCATTGTGGGTGAAGCAGTGCTATTGGAAAATATTTCTAATACTGTGAAGCCCATTCTTGATTTGGGAATACGGGACAGTCGTGTGAGAAGAATTGATGTTTAGGAACTTCTTAGTAGTTGTACAAGCTCCTGAGCAGCGGCGATTGCTCTCTCACGAAGTTTTTCAAGTATTGAGTTTTCTTTAAAGCACCAATGACAGGATTCTATGGACATTGAGTAAAAGGCCTCTAATGAAATAGTAGGATGTTTTTGAGATATTTTCCTTACTTCATTTATGACAAAACAGTGAACCGCACTAAAAAAGAAATGTCCTCTAGCATGTAAGCTAGGTTTGTAATCTCTGAGTTTATCTTTATTATTGGACAAATCATCTTCAGGCAATTCCAATGTCTGTATATATGTATTAATTATATCTTGAGAAAATTCAGGAATATTATTCTTTTTAAGAAAACGACGGCATTGATCGCCCATACATTTTTTTGTGCAAATTGGATTACATTCTATAATATAATCTGCTACCATAAGAGAATATATTGCTTCATTAAAATGTTGCAACCAAATTTCAACTTTTACTGAATCATAATCTGTATTTTTTGATAAATTTTGAATTAAACGTCTAATATTTGAAGAACATAACATTAAATTCTCTATACTATGTGTTTGCGTTTCTAATACTCTATTATTAATATGATTATATGATTTACCCATAATAAAATTATAGTCACTGTCTATGGCTACTATGAATTTAGCATCAGATATTAATAGTTCATCTAAATACTTTTTTATCTCTTTTTTTCCTCCCACATGTTTAAATTTAGGCTTGTATCCATCAACATAATCAGGAAATAGTTGCTTCCAGAAAGGCCCATCATCTTCTCCTTCAACATATATGATATATTCATTATTATAAGTGAACAAGTCACTATTTTTAATGCCAGACGATGTTCTAATGAACATTAACAACTTCCTCCATATTTATTACATTGTTTCTAAAGTCAGCTACAATATCTGGTGAATGAGTAGCTACAATAAGTTGAGCATTATTATTTAGCTCTCTAAGAGCTTTTAAAAGCTTTTCTTGCCAAGTTACATGAAGTGAAAGTTCAGGCTCATCAGCAATGAAAATTGTGCTTTTTCTTTCTTGTAAGAGTACCTCTATAAACTGAATTAATAATTGTTTTTCTCCTGAAGATAAACTTAGTAATTCTAAATTTATGGAATTATCCTTATCCAAAAAAAAAGTAAATCTACTTGTTTTGTTATCATAACGAAATTTCTTACCTCTCATAAATTCTTGAAGAGTATCAAAAAATTTTTGTCTAGGCTCGGCAATTTTCTTTTTAGCTTCTTCCGAACTATTTAGTAAGTCAATAATTTTATTGGTTCTACTGATCAATGGTAAAGCGAAAACATCCGCTGGAGCTATATCTTTCTTACCTTCACTCAGCGCTTCTTTAAGCCCCTGTATTGCATCTCTCAATTTATTTATATGATTTTTAATTTGATTTGTTTTACCCTTAATACCTAGTTCTTCAAACGCTCGAGAAAGTTTATTTTCTTCAGTGTTGAGGTCTATTTCTGCAATATTATCTAGGTTGTTTTCATCAAATTTATCAAATTCTTCGTTATAAAGTAGTGAAGCGATTGTTTCCTTTTGAAACAACTTTGACTCTTCATTAAGTTGTGCTTCTAGCTTTAATTGATAGATGGCAAACTTATGGAGAAGTTGTTGTAATCGATCATCAACGGCGGTAGTCCTTTGCCGAGGATCTATATCCATAGTTTCACTAGTAGACTGTCTATAAACTGATATTTGAGAAATTTCTACTAAACTAGAAAGCTCTTGCTTTAAATCCATATATTGTTCACGAACGGAGGAAGGCATTCGATACATTACTTCTTTATCTGAACCAACTCTTCGATAACGGACTTCACCAAATATGCGATATACTTTATTTCCAATTTTGTATTTAAAAATACTTATAAGTGAAGATTGTTCATTTTGTTCTCGTAAAACATTAATAGTTCTACGACTGTTTTTATTTTTAGGATCAATCAAAATTATATTAATTGAATTAAATTGTAAGTTTTCTAGTTGTTGAATATCTATTGATAAAACTGCGACAATCAAGTTAATAAATGTCGTTTTACCTGTACCGTTGAACCCAATAAAAATTGTTACATCTTGATAAAAATCTGATCTTGCCTTATACTTACCCCAAAAACCTTCTATTTCAACACTTTTAATGATCATAAAAATTAATCCTAAGTTGTAATTATTAAACTAGTTGTATTTACATAAACACATAGTCAATAATATCACTATAAATTTACAATAACAAAGTATTTGTGCAAGCTAGGATCCAAGCGAAGCCTCTTTAAATCCTTCTATACTTAAGTGAGCGCTAAAAACTTGAAAAGCATTGCTACACTACCTCAACTTTGTTTTTGAACAAGATTCTAAACCTCTTATAGCCGCGCTTCCATGCCGACATTGCCTTGCAAACCACCAGTGTGTACCAGCAGCAGACGATGCCTTTGGCGATCGCTTTGAGCAAAAAATCCCTGCTGTAGCAAATCCATCACTCCATAAAACATTTTGGCAGTATATACGTAATCAAGGGGTATGCCATGTGCTTGTCTAAACTGTTGGCTAAACCTTAGCAGTTCGTCGTTCACCTTTGCATAGCCGCCGAAGTGGTAATCACATACCATTTCCCAAGCTCCTGGCTCCGTTGGCGCAGGTAAACCAGAGGCGAGATAATTCCTCAACAGGCTGTCGATTTCTTGTGCAAGAAATGACCCATTTTTGAGTACGGGGAAAGCGATCACTCTTTGTCCTTGATGCAACGAAAGCGTAATCCCAGCCAATGTAGTAGCAGTACCACAAGCCACGCATATAGTATCAAACGCCGCTGTGTCAATTATCTCTGTGCAGCCGCGCACACCGTTCAAATTGCAGCCACCTTCGGGGATGATAAACACTTCACCAAAACATTGCCGTAAGTCTTCACATACCGCTATTGTGTGCCGCTGTCGATACGTCTCGCGGTTGAGATACACAAGCTGCATACCCTGTTGTACTGCAAAACTTAGTGTGGGGTTCAGCGGTAGCCTTTCCTCCCCACGAATTACGCCAACGGTGCGAAAACCGAAAAGATTCCCAGCCGCCGCAGTTGCATAGATGTGGTTAGAATAAGCACCTCCGAAAGTCAGCAGCGTTGGACAATTTTTTTGTTTGGCTTCCAATAGGTTGTACTTCAGCTTAAACCACTTGTTGCCGTTAACCCACGGATGTATGAGGTCGAGGCGCAGCACATACAAATCAACATTAGCATGGTCGGCGATCGCGCTGTTAATCTGCTGTATGGGAGGAGGAAGAAACATAGACGACATGGGTAAACAATCTAACTTGAAAGTTATTCTCTCTCGCGTTCCTTCTTAAGGATAAAAGTAATGATAAACATTGAGTAATTTCAATGGTGATTCTATCAGAATGAATAATAAATATTTCTAATGAATAGCCTTAGAAATTGGCATTTTACTAATCGAGTATTTCAGGTAACTATAAGAAGAACAACACTTGCTCTAGATCATATCTTTTTGGAAAAAACAAATGGTTGCACTCACACAGCCTACTCAAGTTCTTCCTAATCCAGGACGTTTGACGATTGAAACTGTCGAAATTGCTCCCCAAACTACTGCTATTCGTTGCCTCGATTGGGATAGAGAGCGTTTTGATATCGAATTTGGTTTAAGGAATGGGACAACTTATAATTCTTTCTTAATTAAGGGAGAAAAAATTGCTTTAATTGACACTTCTCACCGCAAGTTTGAGCAGTTATACCTTGAGATACTGGCGGGATTAATTGATCCGACTACAATAGACTACTTGATTATTAGTCACACAGAACCCGATCACAGTGGCTTAGTGAAAAATATTTTACAATTAGCTCCCTCGATTACCGTTGTTGGTGCTAAGGTAGCTATTCAATTTTTAGAAAATATGGTTCACCAGCCCTTTAAATCTATACAGGTAAAAAGTGGAGAACGCTTAGATTTAGGTAACGGACACGTATTAGAATTTATCTCTGCACCGAACTTACACTGGCCTGACACAATTTTTACTTATGACCACAAAACTTGCACTCTCTACACCTGTGATGTGTTTGGGATGCACTACTGTGATGACCATACATACGATGAAAATCTCACTTCAATAGAAGAAGATTTTGCATATTATTATGATTGTCTCATGGGGCCCAATGCACGGTCTGTATTGGCTGCTTTAAAGCGAATTGAAAAGTTAGAAATCGCAACTGTTGCAACGGGACATGGCCCTTTACTGCAACACTATATTTCAGATTGGCTCGGACGGTATCAAAGCTGGAGCTTAGAACAAGCGAAAACAGAGACATTAGTAGCCTTATTTTACGTTGAAGATTACGGATTTAGTGAGCATTTAGTGCGTACCACAGCACATGGATGCGCGAAAACAGGCGTAGCAGTAGAATTAGTAGATTTAAATAGCACCGAGCCTCAAGAAATTCGAGAGTTAGTCGCACAAGCTTCTGGTTTAATCATTGCAATGCCTTCTCAATTTTCAGTAACGGCTCAAGCTGCTTTGAGTACCATCTTAGCTGCTGTTCATAATAAGCAAGCAGTTGGTTTATTAGAGTCGGGAGGGGGAGAAGATGAACCGCTTTATCCCTTACGTAATAAGTTTCAAGAACTAGGATTAATTGAAGCTTTTCCTCCTATCTTAGTCAAAGAAAATCCGACACAAGCAACCGAACAACTTTGTGATGAAGCGGGAACAGATATGGGTCAATGGTTGACCCGCGATCGCACAATTAAAGAAATCAAATCTATCAATACAGATCTGGAAAAATCTTTAGGACGGATCAGCACAGGATTGTATATTATCACCGCTAAAAAAGGAGAGATTCAAAGTGCAATGTTCGCTTCTTGGGTGACACAAGCAAGTCTTAATCCTTTAGGAGTAGCGATCGCAGTAGCTAAAGAGCGGGCAATTGAATCTTTTATGCATGTTGGCGATCGCTTTGTTTTAAACGTTTTAGAAGAAGGAAACTATCAAGGATTAATGAAACATTTCCTCAAGCGTTTTGCTCCTGGCGCAGATCGTTTTGCTGGTGTGAAAACATACCCTGCTACTAATGAATCTCCCATCTTAGCTGAAGCTCTAGCTTATATGGAATGTGAAATTACTAGCCGCATGGATTGCGGTGATCATTGGGTAATTTACAGCACAGTCCAAACCGGACGAATTGCCAAAGTAAACGCACTTACTGCTGTCCATCACCGCAAAATTGGCAATCATTACTAAAGAGTCATTTGTCAAGAGTAGAGACGTGATTAATCGCGTCTGTCAAGAGTAGAGACGCGATTAATCGCGTCTGTACAAGGGTCAAGAGTCAGTATTTATTCTCCCTCTGCCCCCCTGCCCCTCCGCCCCTCTGCTCCCCTTCCCCCTTCTTCCTATGTACAAGACTGGTGAAAATACCCCAATTACTATGTACGAAATCAATCGAGGGCGCGTCGTGCGAACCTTGGAATTTATTCAAGATGTAATTGTAATTTCCTTGTGTATCGGTTTATTTAGCTTCATGGTGCTTCAGGTGAGAGATATGTTTCTCTCCCTGCTTCCTCCTCTAGATTTTCATGCTGTTACCGCCGATATTCTGTTTTTACTCATCTTGGTTGAGTTATTCCGACTGCTGATTATTTACCTACAAGAACATCGAGTATCTATTGGGGTAGCTGTTGAAGTTTCCATCGTTTCCGCCTTGCGAGAAGTCATCGTTAAAGGTGTTCTAGAAACAAGTTGGAGTCAAGTTTTAGCAACTTGTGCTTTCTTATTAGTTCTGGGAGTACTACTGATACTCCGAGTTTGGCTACCCCCCACCTTTGATGGCATAGATCCTGAACAAGAAGTATCTAAACGCTATAAAAATCGCGTCAAATCAGAATTAGCCCAAACCAATGGCCGGGAATAGGGTACAGATTATTCGGCGTTGCATATTTGCAGGATGATTTATTGGGCTACGCCCCGCTACGCTAACACGCAGCGGAAAGTCTGTAGCAAGATCCCGCAGGGTGCGCCGGTTTCCGGCGAACAGAACTTTCCAAGACAGAGGCGCAGAGAGAATGAGGAGTTTTAGATCTCAATACATAAATTTTATATCTTGTTTATGCAACGCCGATTATTCCCTATTATCTCTCCTCTAACCCCAACCCCCAACCCCCAATCCCCAGTCCCCAAAGAGGTTTACTATGTCTGTTGCTACTTTAACGCCCAACCGTAAAAGAGATGTGCAAGTTGTTGAAATTGGTAAAGATACCCTAATCTTGCGATCGCGAACTTGGGAACGACTAAAATTTGAAGTTGAGTATTCTCGTCAACGCGGAACTACAGCAAATTCTTATTTAATCCAAGGTGATAAAAAAGCTTTAATTGACCCTCCCGGTGAATCTTTTACCGAAATTTACCTTGAGCAACTCGCACAACATCTAGATTTCAATACCTTAGATTACATCATTCTCGGTCATGTCAACCCCAACCGCAGAGCAACCTTAAAAGTGTTGCTTTCTCAAGCTACTCAAGCTACTTTAATTTGTTCTCGTCCCGCAGCTAATGCCATAAAAACAGCATTTCCTGAATGGGAATCACGCATTCAATCAGTGCGTTCCGAGGATACTCTGGATTTAGGACAGGGACATTATCTGTCATTTATTACTGTACCGACTCCTCGTTGGGCGGATGGACTTTGTACCTACGATCCCATTACCAAAATTCTTTACACAGACAAGTTTTTTGGCGCTCATATTTGTGAAGATTCCCTGTTTGATGAAGATTGGAAGGGATTAGATGCGGAACGTCACTATTATTTTGATTGTCTTCATGCGCCTCAAGCGAAACAAGTCGAAGTTGCTTTAGAGAAATTTTCAGTTTTTGGAGCAAAATGTTATGCTCCGGCTCATGGCCCGGTTGTGCGTTACAGCCTGAGTCGTTTTACTTATGATTACCGTCAATGGTGTCAAGGGCAAAAATCTCAAGAGTTGAGTGTTGCTTTACTCTATGCCTCTGCTTATGGAAATACTGCAACTTTGGCTAATGCGATCGCTCAAGGTTTGATTGAAAATGGAGTCAATGTAGAATCGATAAACTGTGAACTAGCAGATTCTACAGAGATAACCCGCATTGTAGAAGCTTGCGATGGATTTATTATCGGCTCACCTACTTTAGGCGGTCATGCACCAACTCAAATTCAAACTGCTTTAGGAATAGCCCTCTCATCAGCAGCTAAAACTAAGTTAGCAGGTGTGTTTGGTTCCTACGGTTGGAGTGGAGAGGCAATTGATGTATTAGAAGGCAAGCTCAAAGATGCCAATTACCGTTTAGGGTTTGAAACAATCCGAGTCCGCTTTAGCCCTACTCCTGAGATTCTACAACAGTGTCAACAAGCAGGTGCTTCATTTGCCCAAAACTTGAAGAAAACAAAGAAACTGCGTACTCCCCGCCAAGTTTTGACAGAAACCCAAGTAGATCGTACCGAACAAGCAGTAGGGCGGATCATTGGTTCTTTGTGTGTTGTAACAACTCGTGACGAAGAAACCCACAAAGGGGTTTTAACTTCTTGGGTATCTCAAGCAACTTTTAACCCACCAGGAATCATGATTGCTGTGGCTCAAGAACAGAATGCAGATTTAATGCGTCATCCCGGTGATAAATTTGTGCTGAATATCCTCAAAGAAGGCAGAAATATCCGGCGCTATTTTTCTCGTCAAAGTACTTTAGGAGATAATCCGTTTGCTAATCTTTCCACACAAACTGCTCTTAATGGTTGTCTAATTTTGAATGAGGCATTAGCTTATTTAGAATGTACGGTAACAAATCAACTCGAATGTGGTGACAGGTGGTTAATTTATGCCGTAGTAGATAAAGGAGAAGTATTAGAAAATGAGGGCGTCACTGCTCTAGAACATCGTAAATCGGGCAGCTATTACTAAAGTCATTCTCTAATTAACCCAAAAGCACTCGCTCTAACACCACTAGAGCATCGATTTAGCAATAGCAAAAATCCGATTTATTTTCGGTAAAACGACCAATTATCGTTGACTGTAGAAACGTTGCAATGCAACGTCTCTACGAAATAATTGGTTTTTTCCTTTTTTGTCATTTAGCAAAATCCCTCCTAAATAAACAATTATGACTTGGAGCTAATTATCTAAAACTAGTGCAATAGCTAATAGTAAGGAGTAATGCAAAATCAAACTGCGATCAACTATGCAATACCAAAATAAGCATATCAGGTACTACTATCCAGTACTTCACAACATCTCATTAATCCCTTCTTGAAAAAATTTTTGAACATCTAAAACACCATATCCAACACACTTATCCCAATTACCACTACTGTACTGTGTTGTTTTTATCAATAAAGATTGAATTTGCATTACATTTGGCATTTCCAAATTTGTATTGACTGAGTGCTGCTTAGCAATTGCTGATAGCAAAAGAGCTATTGCACCTGTTACATGAGGAGCTGCATAACTAGTCCCACTCTTTTTTACAAATTCGTTGTTTGTACCAGACATAGCTCCTAAAATATTAACTCCAGGAGCAGCTATATCTGGCTTTTCTCTATTGTCAAGAGTTGGCCCATAAGATGAATCTTGAGATGGATTAAAAAAACTGTTTTTATTATCTATATCTACTGAACTTACAGTAATTACATTTTCTGCTGTACCAGGAATAGTTAATGTAATTTCTTGCTCTGCTTCTTCAAAAAGTACTGTGCCACGAACACCAATTTCAATCCAAGCATGGATAACATTATTTTTAGCATTTTTGGAAATATTCCAGACTTCAAGCTGCCACCAACCTCGTTGAATATACTGCCCTTCTCCTTTATTAATAATTATTTGGAGCAAACTTTTTCCATTAGTGCGATGCAATCTTTTGTATGAAATATGGCAAGTGTTACCTTCTGGTAACTTTATAGGTTCAGGTATTTCTGTTAAATTATCTGAACAAATACTTTCGTTAAAATCACCTGATGGAGTTTTTAAGCAGAATTCTAAATTCATACTTGAATCAAACCAAAACTGAATCAAATCTTCATTTCTGCGAATGGGTGTTGATTGCCATCGAAAAAAATGGCGTTGTCTAGGTAATACATTGATTCTTGTATGTAGTTTGGTATTACGCTCATTTCCAGCAGACTTAACCACTAAATGTCCAGGTTGGGGAATGGAAATTCCTTCATTATGCAAGAAGCTTTCATACAAACATTCAAATATCGATTTACCATCATGAGCCGCGGCATTAATACCTTGGCTTATGTTAACAACAACGGGTAGCTTCTCTTGGGCTGCAACATACTTGATATATTGAAGCGCAGCTCCATGCGCCATTGGTTCTCCTATGGCATCTTTTGGATCTATTTTGACCACAATAATTTTTGCTTCGGGTGCAACTCCACCACAAAATTCACCAACAGGTTTTCCGGCAGCAATGCTTGCCACATGAGTTCCATGTCCATTAGGATCTCTCCCAAGTTGATCAGGTACTATGTTATCTCGAATATACTGATTAATTTGACCTTGCTTATACTCAGTGCCTTTTCTAAACATTGCAGGGATATTAGGGCTTGGGCCAGTATCATCAGTTTGATCCCAAATTGCTAAAATTCTTGTGCTATTTTCAGTTGAGCCAAGAAATGCTTTATGAAGCAAATCAATACCACTGTCAATGATGGCAATCAACGCTTTGTCTCCCTTTTCAGGGATTTGATGTATTGTGTCAGCTTTAATAGAAGAAATAGTTGAATAAGTTGATGAATCAGTATTGCTATCTAAAGAAAAGTTTTGTGAATTACTTTCCCAGTCTAATCCTGGTTTGCTAGCTTCAACAGATATAACAGATGGATCAGCTTGTAATGCTTCGACTGTATCCCAGCTACCAAAACATCCCACAATTTGACCCATTCGGAATGTACTTTGAAAATCTGGTGTATCTCTAGAATCCCAATCAATGCTATTTACATATATCAGCATGGGGATACGAATAATATTTGTTTGGCTTTCTGTGACTATTTCAATTTCCGGTTTAATTCCCTTACTTATCAACTGGAATGTATATATTATGTAAGCATCGATCTTATCCATGAAATCTTGCTTTACTGGCGGTTGGTAAGGATTTGGAAACAGTATATCCCTTTCCTTTTTTGTTTTTGGCTTAGAAGTTACGGTTTCTCCAGTGTCAGGATGCGTTCCAAATTTTTGACGACGGTCTTCAAATTGCTGGCGGCGGCGTTGTTCTTGACGGCGACGAGGTTCACGTGTGCTGAGTGGGTGCGGAGTTTCTTCCTGTCCGGGGATAATTTCTCCCTTAAACACCCAAACTTTGATGCCTAGAATGCCGTAAACTGTTTTTGCCGTGCAATAAGAGTAGTCAATATCAGCCCGTAAAGTATGTAGAGG
>NZ_VJXY01000077.1 GCF_014831675.1 Komarekiella delphini-convector SJRDD-AB1
AGCTAATCTCTATTGTTGAAAGGTTAGGGATTTGTTTTATTTATAGTTGTAGCAACTTGTAGGATTATCTATGTCATTTTCAAATCTTTTTTAGTTTTTATTAGTAAATAAGATGCGTTCGCCCTGATTCCTACCCAAGCCGCATTTTGGGCGGAAGTTTCTATGTCTAGGCCTTTAACAGACTCTTTCTCTACGTCTGCGACTTCTGGAGAAAGAGTAATAACTTGCGGCACACCATCAGGATAGATTTGGGCGAGTGCCTTATTGACACTAGCGCCCAAGTCACAAGTTAAAACGAGCTTAATCGGATCAGATTGGTTTAAAGCTGTCATCTTATTCCTTTTGAAGCATTTTGTTGGCTGCAATCATTTTAGGAGTGGGTTGAAGATTCATATTCCAGTCGTCGTCATTTTCATCGTCGTTATTATCTTCAATATCATTATTATCCTCCTGTTGTTGAGGAGTTTCTGCAATTGTCCTTTGAGCGATCGCAGGAATTGTTTTAGTTAAATCTGGTACTGATGCAATTGTATTTAATCCAGCCAGTTGTTGAATAGAAGTCAACTTTTTCGAGAGATTCTCAGCAGCAGCGCGACAAGCAAGACGAAATTCTTCGGGGCTTACCTTACCCTCTAATGCTTCAACAACCCAGTAAGAAGTAGCTCCTTCCAGAAGTAGGTCAATAGCAGTTTTACCAGAAGGATAGGCTAATAAATATTCAATGACCTTGCCTTCCCAAGTTGCGGTACTGCGTTTAAACTTTGGAAGTTCAACATTATGCTGTTCTGCCATAATACTAGACATAAGTACATTAGTATTAAAGCACACAAAAAAAGTACTAGTGTAAGAAAAGGGTGTTGAGGAGGTGTTGAGGGGGTGTTAGCGCGGTGTTGACGAGGTGTAAAAAGCAGAAAAAGCCACATTAAGAGCAAGAGGAGAACAGAGAATCAGGGGGTGTTGAGGGGGTGTTGAGGGGGTGTTGGCGGGGTGGAGTAAAAGGAGATTTCGGGGAGTTACCATGTATGGTGTACTCACTTCACTTTTGCGCCCTGCGGGTGGCTTGCGCCATTTTTCGCTGCGCTCAAAACGCAAAAGTCGTTCGCCCTTCGGGATCGGATGCAATCCAAGATAGTCGTGTAAAAAATCAATGGTAGCTCTTGCAATTCTGCGCGTTGAGAAACTAAAATCCTTTGGTAACGTTGGTGGCAGTGAAGCGCACACTGCTCGACTTCAAGATACACCAAATGCCGATCGCACTAAGACTAATATTAGACTGATTGGTAATTTGGGGGAACCACCTTTAGAAGAATTGGTGAAGGCGAAAATTGCGATCGCCACCAAAAGTCCACCTCGCAAAGATGCGGTGCTGTGCAGTGATATTTTCCTCTCAGCTTCCCCAGAGTACTTTCGCCCTGATTCACCATCATTAGCAGGTGAATGGGATGAGCAGAGAATGTGGGATTTTGCCAATGCTTCTAAAAAATGGTTAGAGGAAAATTATGGCGATAAGTGCATCCGAGCAGAGTTACATTTAGATGAAGCGACTCCCCACATTCACGCTTACGTCGTGCCAATTAATGACCGCACCAAAAAACTGTCGCACAAGGAGATGTTTGGCGGCAACGGCAGACAAGCTAGTATTAAAATGTCCAAACTCCAGGATTCCTATGCTGCTGCTCTTGCACCCTTGGGCATCTCACGGGGGATCAAAGGCAGTCAGGCAACTCATACTAAAGTAAAAGAGTATTACCAAGCGGTCAACAGCGAACCCTTAATGCTGGAATTAGACCGACTCGCCCCCTTGCCGGGAGAAACAGCACAACAGTTATTTGAGCGCATTAAACAAGACTCGGCAATCCAGGCAATTAACCATCAACTGGCAGATCGGAAATTCACACTTCAAAAATCTCAACGAGCTGCTCAAAATGCTCTAGCTGCCCAGGAGTCGCGTCAACAAACGGAACAACGTGCAGTTGAATTAGTAAGAGAAAACTATTTAACAAGACAGCAATTAGACCAGATGCGAGATTTACCCCTAGAAGATGTAGCGTGGCAGTTGGGATTAGACCGTGATACTAAACAATTGCGGCGATGGCGTGGTTTGGGTCACATTATTAGTATTAGTGGCGATTCCAAGTTCTACGACTTTCACCCCACCCAAGAAAAGGGCGGCGGTGGTTCCATCGATTTGGTGATGCACGTCAATAAATGTAGCTTTCGAGGCGCGATCGCATGGCTTCATGATCGTTTTGGTGAAGCAGGGATAGAAAGAGCCGCGGCACATAAAGCCAAGATTGAGGCGAAGGCGATCGCTTCTTCGGAACCAGTACCACAGTTCTTACCTCCGATTGCTGATGAAACCCAATGGCAGGCGGTACACCATTACTTGACCAATAAGCGAAAATTACCATCAAACTTGATTCAGGCTCTTAAAGAGCGGGGTCTTATTTACGCTGATGAACAACAAAACGCTGTGTTTGTGATGCGTTCGTTAGATGAAGAGGTTAAAGGGGCGTTTTTGCGAGGCACAAAGGGAGAAAACAATATCTTCATGGGTTACGAGAAAGGAACTAAGCGTACTTCGGGCTGGTTTTGGTTCCGTACTGGGGGTAAACCAACTGATGAAGTTAAACGAGTAGTTTTGTGTAAATCTCCCATTGATGCCATCTCCCTTTCCACAATTGAGTTGACAAAGCCAACTCAAGAGCCACAAACAAGAACTATGTATTTAGTTGCCGATAGCCCCCAAAGTCTACCAGTGGAGTTGATCAAAACTATTCCCACTGTAGAACTAGCTTACGATAATTCATCTACTGGTGATGAGATAGCACGAATTATTAAGCAAATGCTACCTCGTGCTAAGAGAAACAAACCCAAAGCTGTCGATTGGAATGAGGAATTGGAGAAGCGATCGCGCCAAGAAGAGGAAAAGCGCAAGCAGCAGCAAGGGCTAGAGCTTTAATTGAATTGACAATTTATTTTAAAATAAAATTACATAGTCGTGAACTATTCAACTTACTGGTAATTAAAATCAGATAGTGGAAAACGACGATTACTGTTCAAGTAAAGGAGAACATTCATGTTATATTATGTTTGCGATTTGTATAAAAATAATAACTGGAATCTTTTAGCTGAAGAAGTCGCTGCTAGAAAATTCAATACAGAACAGGAAGCAAAACAATGGTTTAGAAATAAATGCTCTGATAATATAGAGTTCAGTGGTTTCCATCAAACTGAACGCTATGTCACCAATTGGGTTTTTTACCAGGGAGAAGAGATTGGTGAAATTACTCAACGCCCTAGTTTTAAAGAAAATCACTAAAAATTGAGATACAAATTTCTTAACTATTAATTTCTTAAAAAAATGAAGAAACTTGTCAAAACATTAAATGACGCTCATTGATGGACAGCTAATACGAGAATATGTCAAGCAAGAATGTCAGAAATATAAACCGCTATTTCAAGCATCTCAAAAAGAAGTAGCAATCATCAGATTTGAAAGTTCAGAAAATGTTAGCAGCCATCTAAAAGCTAGATACGATGCAGCAAGAATCTCAGCCGAGCAGAAAGTTGCAACTTTCAATGCTATTGGCGTTACTTCCAATCACATCGTGTTATCATCTAATATTGCAGTAGAGCAATTTGAAAGTATTATTCAATCTATTAATGAAGATAACCAGGTAGCCGCTGCTATAGTTCAATACCCAATACCGATTAAGTTTACAAACTCAATTAGACTATTAGAAGCACACAAAGATATAGATATAGTTCGCGGGCAAAGTAACAATTTATTTGAAAACTGTGCGACTGCTGAAGGAATTGCCAGAATTGTTGAATCTTATGTCCAAAGAGATTCAAATGTTGCAGTTGTCGGCGGAGGTGGTTTTGTAGGTAATGGTGTCATCAAATATTTAGAAGCAAGTAGAATCAGCTGTTTCTGTTTGGAAGACGGTGATGACTTGAGTAGAACTGAAGCAGCTGACATTGTGGTATCTGTCACCGGAAGACAAGGAATTTTCACTCCTTATGTACTCCCGTCTCATCGCTTGGTTGTCGATGGTGGCTTCACACCTACTGCTTCTGGTGTTGCTGGCGATGTAAACCGCAGTGCTTACAGAATCCCCCAGAACATTACGCCCGTCCCTGGAGGTGTTGGCCCGATAGAAATGGCAATTTTAGCAGAACGTTTGGTAAAAATGGATTTGGGCGTAGAACTTGGGAAATGGAACTACCAGCAATTACAGCAAAGTCAGTTGCAACGTGCTGTTATAATTGCTCCTATATCTAAGGCACTTTTTAGACAACAAGCAACCGTTTATCCTCAGTACATTCATCAAGAAAGAGAGAACTTATTTGTCCTACAAGGCGCTAACTACAAGGTCATTTATAACAAGTCAGTAGAAATTTTATCTATTGCTAGAATTGATGAAAAGCTAACGCTTATTCGGCTCAATCTAGCAAATAATCAAATTGAAACTGCTAGAGGTATTACAGATGAGGATGTAACAAGATGGCAGCAAATTCAAACACTTATTAATCCTGCAAAAACTCAATCTCCTGATAGAGGTATAGAGCTTTGAAACTATCAATTATCACTGCAACATACAATAGACCTACACAGTTAGCATCTACTGCACTACAAAGCATTCAAAGTCAAACTGACTGCAATTTTGAGTGGATTGTTATCAATGATGGTGCAAATTCTGATACCAGAGATATCATCACAAATGTCAAAAAAACATCTGATTTTTCTGTAACTTATATTGAAATGGAACATGTTGAGCCTAGCAATGGTTTTAGCTTGTGCTATGCTCGGAATTTGGGATTAGACATAGCTTGTGGTGACATTATTTCATACCTAGACGATGATAATAGCATTGCTCCTAGTTTTGTCACATTAACACGACAGTACTTTCAACAAGATTCCAGTATTAGATATAGCATACCAAGGCAGAACCGCCGTCGTGATGTTACCTACAATACTCATGTTATTCGTCAGGGTAAGCCATTTATTTCACCTAGCAATTGCTGTAACCTACAGCAGCTTATATGGCAACAAGAAATATTCGACAGCAATGGATTCGTTCACAACTGGAGCAATGCTCCCCGATGGAATCCTCAGTTTAAAGTATTTGCCGACTACGAGTATTTATTACAATGTGCTTGCAGATGGGGTCAAGATAGCTTTGGTTTTTTTGACCATATTCTTGTTGACTATATTCAGTCCTCCAATGGCATTATTGGCAGTTCTAACTATGAGGAATGGTCAACTGAGCTATCCTTGATTATCGCTTTTCAAAAGAACTATTCTATACTCCAAGAAGACACTATCGAACGCTTGAAGCAGATTATGTCTATTTATAGTAGTAAAGCAGAAATTTCTTTAACACCAAGAGCATTTGTCCTTAAAGAGAATGATCAAGTCTCCAAATGCTAAATTTTATGTCATAAACGTATGAGTGTATTAACTCGTACTTATCTTGAAATTTTATGAATACTCCCTTGCCTTTAGAGCCTCCCGAAAGTGCCTTAGAAGCACTTTTGCAATTGCGGGATTATTATGCTCCTCTTGTAGAAGAGTATAAAAGGTTATATACCCAGTCCCAAGATAGTCTCAATCATGTAGAAGCTTTGCTATCTAATTGGCCAAAAACTTCCTCTTTGGAACAGGAAAAATCCACTCCTCAAAAACAAGAAGAGTCGTTAATATTCCTCACTGATGAATCTAAGAATGACGATTTTGACGATATTCCTCTAGAACCTCTGAAATTAGATGATTCCGAGCCTGAAGCCCTTGATGCAGATGATGATCTGACTGAACTATCAGAATCACCTATGTTCCCGCTCATTGAAACTCGCTCAGACGAAGAACCTGATGCAGTACTGACCCCGGAACTACCAGAGCCGTCTACATTCTCCCTTATAGAAACTCGCTCAGATGAAGAGTCTGACGTAGCTAAAGATATCAGTGGATTACCACAACCCATATTCCCGCCTATAGAAACAGAGACATCAACTCAGGAGCGTTCGCTCCACGGGGTAGAAATTCCCATGCTACCCCAATACCAATTTCTAAGCCGCCCGGAAGCGATTGAACAGATATTAGCAGAAGAGATTGGCACAAGTGTTCATATTGATTTTATCGTGCGATCGCTCTATGGGGAGCTAGAGCCAGAAGTATTCAAGGTGGTAAAAAGTCGAGTTCAATCTTCGCTGACTCAGGGCAAGGAAAGCAATAAGTGGTTTAGTGTCCCTGGAGAACCGGGGTATTTTACTCTCTCTTTGACTTTACTCTCCAAAGATAAAACTAAAAATTCATCCCCTCAAGCAAAGCGCAAAAATAATAAACCAATAAAGCCGCCGCAGCCCAAAGAGATACCAATGCTTAAAGCTTATGAAGGACAATTTTTAATTGATGCCTTGTCTACTTTTCTAAAAGAGAATGCGGGTAAAGTTTTCGGTATTTCAGAAGTAATCACTGGAGTTTATGGAGAACTGAATGCAGCTGATGCTAGAGAGGTCAAGAATAAAGTGCTGAATGAATTATCACGGGGTCATCGTACCGGACGATTCACTAGAGTTCCCGATAAAATAGGATTTTATACCTGGAACTTCAAGTTAATTTAACAGTGGTGAATAATTATTAGCTACTTAGCTACCCTTGAAGAATAACAGAACATTTTAACTACTGTCTAACTTCTGATTGCGCTCCCTCAAGTCAAGAAATTAACTGGGCTAAACTTGCCAAATTATGCTGCTGGATGAAATCATCCTAGGTGTGAAAACAGCACGAAAGATGTTTGAAGTAAATCAGTAGAGCGATTGAGCTAACTTTCGTCAGTTTGATGGATGCTCAAAAGTGCTTAATTAAGTCAGATTGTTAGGAAATATTGCTTTTAATTCAAAACTTGTACAGTACTGATGATAAAAATGCCAATCGTTCGCCAAATCCTATCAGACCCAGATACCGGGTTACTACCATATTTAAGGGAGCAACTCCAAACAGAGAACTTTTTGCATTTTAAAGCCTTGTTTGGTTTTCATGTAGACGAGTATTCTACGCAAATTACTTCTAATAATAATTTTTTAGAAGTACAAACGGCACTTTTGTTAACTCTCAATTTATCGATTGTTGTAGACAGCCAAACACCCCCAGATGAAGCGACGCTCCACGCTCTTGAGTTTCAAGAATTGCTAGATGCACAAATTATTATCTGGAGTCAGGACAACGAAAAATTGCTTAAACCAATTTCACAAATTAAAGGGACTCTCAGCCAGTTGTTAGAAATACCGTACCAGGGTGGTTATCTTCCAGGCTTTGAAATTAGAAGCCAGTTTACTCTAAACTACAGTGCTGGCACTGCACAGTTAAAGCAGTCAGATGAACTAACTCAAGAGCGTCCATCCTCTTTGTATAGTCCAGGCGAACGCACTCCTATAAGTGGACAGTACGAACTGATCAATTCTAATGGAGAAGGCACAGGATTAGAAGTAACGTCAACTGCTGGCAATCCGTTTCCTCCAACGAGTCAACCTGAGCAATCATATCGGTTAGTTGACCCCACTGTTCACAAAAAGCGTAATCACTAGCAGAGTAAAGCCAATCTTGGGCTAGGTTTGTGAGGCGATCGCACTTTACCCACAGAAATCATCCACGCGGATATCCCGCCAAATATCAGAAACCTGCCAGCCGGAGTTACCAACAGATTGAACTGGAGGGTTGTCCAGCAATGGAATATAGCCAGGTTCTCGCAGTTCTGGAATGATTACTGGTTTTTCCTCAACTATAGGAGGTGGAAAATCAACACTATCAGCTTGAAGAAGTTGGTCTTCGGCTTCTTCAATTTCCTTCATCTGTCTGAGAGTGAGCTTTTCAGATTTTTTGATGAGTTTCCTGTCCATAAAAACTGTGATGTAGTTAAATACTGAAAAATCGCACAGAATCAATAGGATACAGCAACTTTGCGGAAAATACGAGTACTTTACCAAGTAATTTATAAGATGAGTAGCCAAATTAAGCGATCGCCACCACGCAGCAGAGGGGAAAAATGCTTTTCAAAAGCTTAAAGTAAAAAACATTAAAACTGAGTTTCTTACTTGGGTTGCCACAATCAAGTAATATCGAGGCTTGAGGCTGCCAATGCTGTTTTGTCATCTTGGGCAGTCGAGGCTGGGGACAAAAGTATTAAACCAATGCCGAGCATCTCTATTGCGTGGTTGAAGTTCACTAGATCAGATTCCTTGACGTATAATTTTCCCAAAATTAATTGGTAAGAAAGATAAACTAAAGTGCAGCAGTATAAGTAGTAGAAATTTTGCTATGACCATCACGGAAAACTTGATCCTGCCTGGGCTAGGCATTGCTGCAATTGGATTATTTGCGGGGATTTTCTATCAAGCAGTGAGTGAAGCCATTGATCGACGTAGGTATCCTCCACAAGGTGAACTTGTAGATATTGGGGGATTTTGTTTACATATAAACTGTATGGGGCAGGGCACACCAACGGTTGTTATGGATGCTGGTGGTAGTGCTCCCTCAATTACATGGGGCTTGGTTCCATCTGAAATTGCTAAATTTACCCGTGTTTGCACTTATGATCGAGCGGGGTTGGGTTGGAGCGATCCCAATCCCAGGATCTCCCGCACCAGTCAGCAGAGCGTTGATGAATTACATTTACTTTTGACTAAGGCTAGAATTAATCCTCCCTACATTTTAGTTGGACACTCATTGGGTGGAGTCAATATGCGGCTGTATGCAAGTCAATATCCAGAAGATGTGGTCGGATTAGTGTTAGTCGATTCTTCCCATGAAAATCAGATGACATCCGAAATGTGGAGGCGCATAAAAATGCAGTCTTGGCTTTATCAGGTTTTGAGGGTTGTCAGTCAAGTTGGAGTGCTGCGATTAATCGGGGAGATGAATCTGTTACCAATTCTTGAGGACATTAAGCGAGAAATTCAAAAATATCCGCTGGCAGTACAAACCTTATTTGATACCTATAAATCCTTCTGTTACCGTCCCGACTATTGGGCAACCGCATCCAGTGAACTTGCCAATATAAAAAAGAGCTTTGAGGAACTTCAATCAGTTACATCACTGGGCAGCCTGCCTTTGATTGTGTTGAGCCAAGGTTCTAAAGATTCAAAGATGAGTGATGAAAGATTCCAGAAATGGGCATCGCTTCAGTTAGACTTGACCAAACTATCGTCAAATAGCCAACATATCATTGCAGAAAACAGTGGGCATCTTGTTCCGCTAGATCAGCCTGAGTTGGTTATTAGTGCAGTTCATCAACTGATTAAGAAAATCAAACAAACAAACTTGTGAAATAGCCAATGTGTCGCAAGGAAGTTATGCGGTTGTGGCTACCTGAAAGCGGGAGCAACGCGATTTTTTGAAATTGGGTTTTATTCTCAATTACATAGGTAAATTCTCAATAACCTCAGGTATTTGGGTAGCGATCGCCAACTGTAGGGGGAGCATCATCACTCGTTTTTGTCCGACTTCAGAAAATCGCGTTGCTCCCCCTGAAAGCTTAACTACAAGGCATTGGCAGCCTTGACTTTGGATCTGTTTCCTAGCTGATTTTCTTACTTTGGCAGGATTTGCACTCTACTGGCCCCCAATAGTGATGTTAGACTGCCTCCTAATACAAAGTTGGAAAATGCCTTGATTACAGGTCGCTACACTTACCCATCATTTTCAACAATTGCCCCAAGTAGAGATGTGATCGCCCTTTCAATACGTTGCCATCCAGTCGGTGAACTGAAATCAATTCCCAAGAATGTATCGCTGACTTTGGTTCGCATAACCAGATAAACAATTCCAGCAATCAAAACTGCACTGATGGCAGGGATATCTTTATCTGGGGGGAAGGAATACTTCTGCTTGAGAAATTCCAAACTCTCAATCGCCACTTGATCGCGCACTGTTGCTAACTCATGGGTTAACTCATTACCTTGGAGTAACTCCCAACGCATAATCTCTTGCGTGATGGGTCTTTCTTGCAAGTCATGCATAAAGCGTGTCAGTAACAATACCATCCAGTCAGCCAGCGATTCTGCATCGACGGCAGTTTCATCCTCAATTAATTCTTCAACTGTAATCCAATAGTTGCCTGACTTGCCAAAAGTTTGTAGCAGCGAGGGAAGATTCTCAAAATATCGATAAATCAACACTTTATCAACTCCGGCTTCACGGGCGATCGCATTCACCCCTAGTTGCTTAAAGCCTGATTCTGCCAAGAGTTTACCAACTGCTGCCAGAATTCGTGCCTTCGTTTCTTCTTTGTCTCGCGCCATGAATCGTTCTCATCTACTTGTCACCACTCAGTGACTATGATACTTTGTCACTAAGTGGTGACGAAAGAGGACTAAAAATGCAAAAAATTTCTTTTGAGTTAGAGGTATATTCCTTCCACATTGATTTTCTTGGCCATGTAAACAACAGTGTCTATATTCAGTGGATGGAAATTGGACGGACAAAGCTACTGGAAGCTGTTGGAATGCCAACACAGAAAATCTTTCAGCAAGGGTTTGCTCCGATTTTGGTTCAAACCAACATCACTTACAAATCACCGCTCTATTTGGGCGAACGTGTGCAGGTGTCCATATGGCTCTCTGAACTGAAGAATGCCTCTGCGATTATGCAGTTTTGTTTTTATAACGAACAGAGAATACTAACAGCACAGGGATGGCAAAAAGGATTGTTTGTGGATAAACAAACAATGCGCCCAAGGCGGTTACGCCCAGAGGAACGGTCTTTGTTCTTGCCATATGTGCATTCAACGGTGGATGCTCAAGGTAGTAAATCACTGATTGGTGCGCCATAATTTGAGGAAACCTGATTATGAATCTTGAGTCCCGGCGTCAAAGATTATTGAAAATTCTGCTAATTGCCAGCATCATTTCTACGGGCATTCACTTCACTGATAATTATTTATTCATCGAGCGATACCCTCAGCCAAACTGGATTACTGCCCCTTCAATTTATCAATCATGGCTCATTCTAACAATACTAGGAATTACTGCCTATTGGTTGTATAAATATCGAAAGTTTTGGCTTTCTTATGGCTGTCTGTTGGTCTACTCATTAACAGGTCTAGCAAGCCCAGGACATTATATTTATGGAAGTTTGTCACAGTTCTCAGCAAAAATGCATCTTTTTATTTGGACTGATGGGTTGACTGGTTTAGCGATATTAGGATTTATCATCTGGTCAGCACTAATCCTTAAACAGTGGCGGCGAGAACCTAGATCAACTGACGATACCCAATCTTAAATTGATGCTTTAATGCCTGGAATACACTTAATACAATTTGGATAAGTCCAGTATTGCGACATTACACATAATTAGGAAAAGGTGTAACACCTGTCTCAAAGCCTTTTATATTCATCCCTACCAGAGTGAGAACGCTGCCAAGTACCGCCAGAAAAATACCCCCTTCTGAGTGCAGGTATTCTAATTTATCTTATTAATGGACACAAAAGAATAATTCTGGTTCAGTATAGGATTTCTGTATATATGCTTATTTTATAGCAAGGCAATATGGATGCTTGAGGTGAGGCGATCGCTGATTGTTCAAAATCACTTCACAATAACTGAGCGAGTAGCGGCTGTAACTCTATAGTGCTGATGTACTATAGAGTTGCTAACATAGCATTTTATTTTCTCGTTTAAAGTAGACCGAGTGCGGGGCTGCTAATAACGTTTTGGCGATTGAGTGCGTAATTAGATGAGGAAAATAATTCACCTAGACATGGACGCATTTTACGCATCAGTGGAACAGCGGGACAATCCTAGCTACCGAGGTAAACCGCTAGTAGTCGGTGGCAGTCCTAACCAACGAGGCGTGGTAGCAGCAGCCAGCTATGAAGCTCGTAAATTTGGCATTCATTCTGCGATGCCTTCAGTAGTTGCGATGGCTCGTTGTCCCGAACTTATCTTTGTCAGACCAAGATTCGATGTCTACCGAGAAATCTCCACTTCAATCCACACCATATTCAAACGCTACACTGATTTAGTGGAGGGAATAGCTTTAGACGAAGCATATCTAGATGTTACTGAAAATAAGCAAAACATCCCCTACGCTTCTACTATTGCAAGACACATTAAAACTGCAATTTTCCAAGAAACGAAGTTAACGGCAACTGCGGGTGTTTCGATTAACAAGTTTCTTGCAAAAATGGCATCAGGGCAGAACAAGCCGAATGGACTTACAGTGATTTTACCAGAGGGTGCGATCGCCTTTGTAGAGCAACTGCCGATTGAAAAGTTTCACGGCATTGGATCTGTGACGGCAGCTAAGATGCATTCACTGGGCATTCATACTGGGGCTGAATTGAAAGAGCGAGCGCTTGCAGAATTAACACACCACTTTGGAAAGGCTGGTCATTATTACTACAAAATTGCCAGAGCGGAAGATGACCGATCAGTTGAGCCAAATCGGGTTCGGAAATCCATAGGTGCAGAAACCTCATTTGCACAGGACTTAAGCAATGTCGGTCAGATGTTGCTTGAACTCGAACAGATTGCCTCTTTTGTGGAGCAACGGTTGAAGCAGCACGAAACGCGAGGCCGTACGTTAACATTGAAAGTCAAATTCTCCGATTATCGCCAGTTAACCCGCAGTAAGACAATGCTTGCTCCCATCAGTGAACTGGATATGATTTTTGAGATAGCTAAAGCACTGTTTGAGTCAATTGACTTAGAGAACCGCAGTATCAGGTTACTGGGTATTTCCTTGTCCAATCTGGATAACGCCAAGCAATCTCAAGTGATTCAACTGCCACTGTTTAAGAATGGAAGTACTACCTTTTAAGGAGTATCTAACAATTGCCCACTATTAACTACCATTAGATAATATTTACAAATAAACTTGTGACTTATACCTGAGCATTACTCTTCTACTTTCTTAAGGGTATCAGGCTTGTGAGCAGCTTCGTTTCTTGTCTGATCACTTTTGACTACATACTCTGGGTTATCAACACTTGCAGCAATGTGGTTTCCTCTCAAGTTTGTAGGTGAAGTGAGCTTTTGTACTACTTCGCCAGTTTTTACGCCTTGTAGAGCTTTCCATTCAACTTTATCGCCTGTTTTGAATTGTTCAGCCACAACAGTCTCCTATTTGATGTTTTATACCTTTTCAAGTCACATGATGTTTGTGATTTCAAAGATATTCATCATTCTAGTGATAGAGAAAATGCTTGCTCCGACTTCTCACTTTTTAACGGCTCAATCCCTATTTGCTTCTTTTAACACGATGCTGCAAAGCATGTTTGTATTATTGCTATTAGATACAAGGCAAAACTACATTTTAGTAAAATCAATCACTAAAATGTAGTCAACACATTAACATCTCCTTGCATCATCCAATTAAGAATGATACTACAGGTATACCAACTATCAAAACTCAATTCAATTTGTATGCAACGTGTTCCAGGCTTTTATTCCTTTGGCAATTGATGTATCAAAGTGCTAAATGTTACTACAAAACAAATTTTATCTACTCGCAAAAGTTATCCATGCGGATATCCCGCCAAATGTCACAAATCAAGGTTGATGAGGTTATCTGTATCAAGGGCAGTATCCTGATAGTTTTTTACACACCCGAAAACTGCTGGCAATTCCGTATAATTAGCCATACGGGTGAAATCTATGGGGAACAAAAGATTTACTACAGTGCTGATGCGGCGTTGCGAACTGGTTTGGAGTGGCTGAGGGATGAGGAGTAGATGAATGCGATCGCTCGTTATGAGGTCGCTAATTCTGCATACGCAAAAAACTGAAACACCGAATTTATGCTGTTGCAAAAACCAACTCGCACTCCAAGCGATCGCAGCATTGACGTGATCCAAGGCAAGTAATGTAACCAGTACAGGATAAATATTGTGCTACAGTCCGTAAAAGCGCGGTTTATGTAAGAAATTCCACAGTGTTTCAGTAGCAAAGCTCTTGGGGGATGAAGCAGTGGTAAAAATCAAGCAGGTTTGGAAAGAATGGTTGTCTAATAACCAGCAGTTAGAAAAAGCTGGAGAGAATGTAGAACGCGGAACAGAGTCGTTTAAAAACGTCATAGATTTAGCGATCGCTCTTGGTATACTAGCATCACCATCAGCACCAGTGTTTTCTGCGGCATTACCATTTGTAGGAGTTATCGCTAAAAAAGGACTGGGAATACTGCATGATAAAACAAATCAAAAGCCTGAAATAGAAAAATGGGTGGCAGTTGCTTGCCCAATAGCTTACATTAATAGCTTTAATACTTTAGTGCAAAGAAATGTTTGGTTACAGGAAAGGCTAAATGTACAGATAGCAGAGCAGGGTGTTAAATCTGAGTTTAATCAACTGGGAGAACTAGAATTAAATAATAATCAAGCTGAAAAAGCACTGACAGATTTTTGTAACTCAATATTAGGACAAGCTTTAAATCAACAATTATTGGCTTATTTACAAAAAGTAGGAATAGCAGAGAATATTGCTTCAATCGTAACTGGATGGGTGGCTTGGGATACATATAACTATATTGAACAGCTTTTTTCCTATGAATCAGAAGATGTGCGCCAAACTTTAAGTTTAATGATAACGGCAGCACAAGAGGTAAGAGCCAATGAGAAATACGCCAGCATAGAGTCATACCTGAAAGAGCAGATATCACCATCACCCAGTAATCCATTATTAATTGAAAGGTGGAAAGTGATTGGTGAAGAATTTAAAATACCGGAAATCTATGTGCCACTGAAAGCTTACTTGTTGGATAGCAATGGCGAACTTAAAGAAAAGTCAGTTGTTGATTTAGAGAATTGGGTAACAGAGCAACTGAATAAATCTGAAATAAATAGGCAAGTTATTTTTATTCAAGCAAGCCCAGGACGAGGAAAAAGCGTTTATTGTAAAATGTTTGCAGAGCGGGTAAGAAAAGAACTTCACCCAATTTGGATACCAATACTAATTAGGCTAAGAGACATAGATACTTTTGAGCCAAATATCGAAAATACTCTTCGTGCATCTGTTAGAGAAAACTTTGCTAACCGAGATGATTGGTTAAGCGATCGCAAGACTCGATATTTATTTATATTAGATGGTTTTGATGAACTACGTTTGGAAGGAAGAACAGCAAAGGGAATCGAAGATTTCCTGAAGCAGGTAGGGAATTATCAAGCACAAACAGGATGTAGACATCAGTTTATAGTGACTGGTAGAGAATCGGCTCTACATGGTATTGAAAATCGTGTACCCACCAACCTAGATAGAGTAGAAATTGCGCTAATGGATGAGCAAATTCAAGCGCAATGGCTAAAAAATTGGAGTAGATTATTCGGACAAGATAAAGCAGAAGAATTTCAGAAGTTCCTCAAAACAAATAATTGCCCTAACCGTGTTAAAGAATTAGCAAGAGAACCGCTGCTACTATATCTTTTAGCAGCAATGCACCGGGATGATGAATTAACTATTCAAATGTTTGAAGGAGCTAATGATGCCCAGGCTAAAATAGTAGTTTATCAAAAGACACTAGATTGGGTTTTAACAAAACAACGTCCTCAAGAGCTTAATAAAGAGCTTACAGAATTTGATACAGAAGACTTGCGGCTTATTCTAACTGAAGCGGGGTTATGTGTAACTCAATCTGGAAGAGAGTGGACTTCAATTAAAGCAATTGAGTCACGCCTCAAGAATGATAAAACAGCGAGGCAGATGTTGGAAGAAGCACAGAAGAGGCTTGGTGAAAACCCCTTAAGAAATGCGTTAGCAGCATTTTATCTACGTCCAGCAAAAGCATCCCCCTCAACAGAGGGTGCTGTCGAGTTTATTCATAAGAGTTTTGGTGAATTTTTGTGCGCTCAAAAAATCAAAGAGATCTTAAGACATTGGACAAAAATAGATTCTGAAACTAGACGTGAGAGATATGTTATTGATGAGGACAAGCTAGCAGAAGAAATCTATGATTTATTTGGCTACGGTGGCTTGACACGAGAGATTGTAGAGTACTTAATGGCTCTGCTTGATTCTGAAGAGAAGTTTCAATACTTAAAATTGTTCGAGCGTTTGTCAGATTTTTATCTTGATTGGTATCAAGGAAAATTTATTGATGGACAAAAACTGAAGATTTTTCCTTTCAATCAAATGCAAAAATTTCAAGCACAAAATATATCTTTAAAGTTAAGAGAAGTTGATATATTTACTGGGCTAAATGTAATGATTCTTCTCTTAGAGCTACACCGTTATGCTCAAACTCAAGATGAACTAAAGGATAATATTGTCTTTTATCCTTGCGGTAAAAAAGACAGCGATAATTTTGATGGTCAGCGATTGCTTCGGATTATTGGATATAGCAACAGTGTTACCGTAAGTACTTTTTTAGAAACTGTTGGTTATTTCCTCTCTGGCGCTAATCTCAGAGGCGCTAACCTCTCTGGCGCTAACCTCTCTGGCGCTAATCTCAGAGGCGCTAACCTCTCTGGCGCTAATCTCAGAGGCGCTGACCTCTCAAACGCTAATCTCTCTGGCGCTGGGGGATACGCTAGATTCCCATGCGGCGCTGACCTCAGAAGCGCTGACTTCTCACAGGCTAATCTCTCTGGCGCTGGACTCTCAGACGCTAATCTCTCACATGCTAACCTCTCACGAGCTGACCTCTCACGAGCTCACCTAGATCGCGCCAATCTCTCACATGCTAACCTCTCACATGCTAACCTCTCACGGGCTGATCTCACATGCACTTATCTCCATTGTTCTAATCTCTCACATGCTAACCTTTCTGAGGTTAACTTCTTCGGGGCTGGCTTCGATGGCGCTAATTTAACCAATATTGTTTGGGATGAGAATACAACATGGGCAAGCGTTCAAGGCTTGGAGACAGCAGTGAATGTGCCTCAAGTTTTACTAAAGTAAATTAAAAAACTTATCCCACTAATAAATACCTCTACCAATTTACAAGAGTTTAACACCTGTAGGAACGGGATGAATACGATTATTAGCAGTAGGGCTTGGCAAAAATTTGGATTAAGTAAAACATCTAAATAGTTGCTATTCTTTAGATTATTGTGCCATAGCCTTATTCATTTACGTTTTAAACAAAGATTTTTCTTTGAAAGTTGTGACTGTAGTAGTCCTACACCTTTTTTATCTCAGGCTCAATTGCTCCATTTTCTTACACTCTTCCAGCTTGCTCAGCTTCATAATCAGTTCGAGTGATTCCAACTTTTGTGCAATCGGTAGTGGAACTGCAACCTCGGCACTTGCAGTATTGGCAAGCGTTGTCAGCAGCCTTTGACGATAAAACTCCTGCCGCAGCCCCGACAGCACCCCAAGCAATCCCAACTCTGACCACTCGCCCAAATCCTCAGAGTGTACAGACACCCGATAGTACCCACACTCTGTGCGTTCGCATCTTACCGGATAACCCGCTTGATGGCATTTTGACAACAGATTCACAATTGTGGGCTGATAGGTTGCGTTTGGTACATCTGGAAAATCTTTACTCTTGATTGATTTTGTGGTGATTGACTCGGTTGTAGTGCGGCTTAAAGAATCTTTAGTAACGGGTAATTGGCTCAAGCTTTGAGAACTCGTAAATTCACCTGTTTCAGTTTCAGGGGTCATAGATTGCTTATGAACCTCTAGCGAATTTCTCTGTTTCAAGCAGATTAATTCAGAAGCGCTCGCTGCGACTGAATCCCGGTAATTCGCGGGATTGCTATTAACTTCCCCTCCCCACAGTTGAGGCAGCGAGCGCTCAATTACCTCCCGCCCGACGATGTGCCGATGGCAGAAATCCCCAGTCTTCTCAAAGCAGCATAGGGTAATATCTGCGCTTGATTCCCGTTGCTTCCGTACCCAAAGATCAATCAGCTGTTGCCGGGAGTCGAGTATCTCGCGGAACTGCCGCTTGTACTCCTGTTGCGTGGTGGCATCTTTCACTGATGATTTCCACCATTTGAGCAGTTCAGGAGTAGGAGCGAACAACGGTAGATGCCTGCCTTGAAAGCCTTTAGGCGGGTACAGCGATATAGCAACAGCCTCGCCCCTAATCTCACCAGCATAATACGAAGTAAATATCATACTACACCCTTACTAAGTCGGTATCTGTAACCCAAGCCCTGCGGTCGCCAGAAGTACAAAGCTTGCCATCGCACTCGGTTAATGCTGGAGATGCCCACTCCACGGTGTAAGTCCAAAAGTCGTCTATTAAATGAATGCCTTGGACAATCCGAAGCTTGCTGATATCTCTGTTGCAGCGAAATACTACTTTTTCACCCAAATCAAACACAGGCTTGTCTATGCCTGGTTGCAGTTTTCCTGTGCCAATTAGTCGGGATGCAGAGGTATAAACCACTTCATCGTTAAGTGCGATCGCATAACTCCAGTCGCCTTGCAACCATTCCACGCCGCAGCAGTAGCCAAATGAGTTGGCGGTGGTGAGGTAGACTTTCTCCAGTAGGCTGACAGATAACGGTAGAATTTTTTGACCCCAGGGTGGGGAGAGATACCAACACTCTTCTAGTGTGTGGATAAGTTGAGTCATGCAACTGCCTCCTGATTTGACAACAAACTGCACAAATAATCAATTCTTTTCCAAGCCACAGCTGCTTGCCGTGGTGAACAACTTAAACCATAAGCGCGACGGGCATCATAATTGCCCTTGATTCCCTTAGCTACCCCAATGGAAACCCCAACATCCACCGTAAGAACACCGGGTTCAAAGCTTCGTTCTTCATGAGATTTCCGTATTGACGCAACTTGATTTCCAACTTGGTTTGTCCAGGGGGTCGGCTGTTGACGGTAGAATAAGCCATCGGAGTAGGCAACAATAAAGACTCTTTCTCTTTCATGCGGCAAGCCAAGGAAGTATGCGGGTATAGTTTCCCATTCGCATAAGTACCTAATAGTCAACCAAGAAAATTATGACAGGTGTAAATTAGGATATAACCGTTGGAATTTCACTCTGGCATCTGAAGCTGCAAAACGCCAATCGATTTTAGCTTTCTGCTGGTTACGCTCCTTTTCCCAAGC
>NZ_VJXY01000078.1 GCF_014831675.1 Komarekiella delphini-convector SJRDD-AB1
GGAAAAGGAGCGTAACCAGCAGAAAGCTAAAATCGATTGGCGTTTTGCAGCTTCAGATGCCAGAGTGAAATTCCAACGGTTATATCCTAATTTACACCTGTCATAATTTTCTTGGTTGACTAGTAGGATTGAATACTGTAGTCCTTGCAGAAGCATTAAAATCCCCAATGGCGGCACTTTTTCCAGTGTTTCTGGAGACAGTTTTGCTAACTGTTGCTCGATTAAAGGAATAGACGCGATCGTGAACATAACAATTCCCACACTGCCCAGTACAAATAAAATCCCGAATTGTTTCAGAATGGCCATTGGTTTAATCTCCAGATGATCTGTCCTATTAGCCCGTGCTGGTGAACACCACCATCAGCAGGAACGAGGGCAGGTTGAAAACGAAGTGGACGACGAGACCCGGCCAGATCGATCCACTTCGACGGAAGACCTCGGCGGTGGCAAGACCAGCCACCACAGCAGCGGGAAAGATGTTGTTGATCCCATGCATGAGAGCGAAGATCACAGTGCTGCCCACGACCCCAGCGAACGGGCCGTAGCGCAGCAGCGCGTTGGTGACGATGCCTCGGTAGAGCAGTTCCTCACCAAGGGGTGAGAAGACGGCAATGAACACCGTGCTCAAAACCAGAGACAGTAACCCGCCGCGAGCGCCATCTCCGTAAACATCCTGGACATTGTTCGTGTCCCCAGTGATCTGAACCCAGGCTAGGATCGCCAGACTCTTGAGCACGAAGGCAACCAGTCCTACTCCGACGCCGATCAGGAGCCAGCGTCCGGAGGTTCGACGCACGCCGAAGGCACTCAGGGAACGAATCCGCAGCCGCGCAGCCACCGCGAACGCGATCAGCGTGGCGACACCAGTCCATGCAGTTAAGATCAGGCCGTAGACCACGGGGTCAAGACTGAGTTGCTTGAACAGCGAGATGCCTCCGAACCCTACAATTAAATAGACAACGAGTCCGACGATAATCTCGGGCCAGCCCGGACGGGAGGTCTTGCTAGACCAAGCCGAGGACGCGGAAGGGGGCTTTCCCGACTCCCGCAAGTGATTTGAAGAAACACGAGGCATGATAATTGACTCCTTTTATCGGGTTGCTGACTTCAGTTGCTGATGGGTTCGGGATTTGCCGGGGTCACCAACGACCACTCCGATCGCTCTGGGAAACGAGTTTGGATACCCCGTCGCGTTTGAACACCTTGTAGGCGATCGCCAGAAACACGGGTACTGCAACCAGCACCGCTAGTGCCCCGTAGGTCGCGTGATACTCGCTGATTGTGAACAGAGCGGGTGAGGGCAAGGCACTTCCAGTGATGTTGAACAGGAGTGCCCCGCCGATGTTGTTCGCGAAGTGTACGCCGATGGCGAGTTCGGTGGTGCCGTCAATCAATGAGACCACAGTCCACACCAGACCCGGAACGAAGAAGTAGTTGGAAAAGACCGTGAGCCAGCCGCCTGCGGACACCTCCGGGTTAAGGAGGTGCGGCAGGGTGAATATCACGGCTGGCACGATCGCCAGAAAGACGCGGTTGCTCCAGATGAGGCTCGCACCCTGCACAACGTATCCGCGAAAGAAAAGCTCCTCAGTGGTCGTCTGAATCGCGGTAAGAACCAGTGCCAGCGGCACGAAGAGTGCGAGGGTTAAGAGGTCGGAGTTAAAGGAGAAGGTATCCGGGTAAAACAGATACTGCCCCAGCCCACCGATCAGGCAGTACGGCACGAACCACGCCACGAATCCATGACCGACCCGATGCCAGTTTATCCGCTCCTGCACCGTGACGAGTGTTCGGGGGTGGCGGCGGTGGACGAGGGAGACAGCGATAAGGACTCCCACGAAGAAGAACAAGAAACTCGTCATGACAAACAGGTAGTATTCCACGGGACTGAGCACTGAGGGGTCTGCCTGTCCGCTGAGCGCGAACGCGACGAGTACGCTGGCACTACTACCGACGACCAACCACGCAAAGAGAATGATCACCAGTCCCAAAACATACCGCCACCCCCGATGCTTACCCCACCGGGCAGCCTCCACGTAAGTTGAATCTTTCGCTTCCGCTCCGCTTCCCTGCTTTCCTTTGGTTGCGTTGTTCCTCATCTTTGTCTCCTTTGCTCGTGCGTGTATGTATTGCTCGAATCGGGCTGCTCGAATTGGGCTGTAGTTGCCGTTGCGATTGTTTTTAGGGATCAACGGGATCACCGACGGCTCCGCCAGTGGCTACGCGCACAGCTTGGGCTATATGCCTGATGGGGTTGCCGATGGAGGCACGATCGGCTCCCGACATGAGGGCGGTGCTGACATCTTCGCTAATGACGCGCAAAACTGCGGTGATGACAGCCGCGTGCAACCGCACCTCAATATCATCAGATGGGCGGCGCAGGCGATCCGCGATGATCTCGACCAGTTCTCGCTCAATTCGATCGTGAGTCATTAACCAGGCGGCTCGAAGATCCGGCTCTTTTTCAGCCAGCACGGTCATCTTGATGACAGCCTCGTCGTAGGCTTGCTGCTCGACATCTTTGGTTCGGTTCGTTGCCCATTCAAGGAGGTGATCTTCAAGAGAGACTTCCCGAGGCCAGCGGCGCAGCACCGCCACACACTCCTCGACATCCTGCGCCAAGACCGGCTCAGCACAGCTTTCCTTGTTGCGGAAGTACCGCCAGAGGGTTCGCACCGAGATTCCAACCGCGCTTGCGATTTGTTCGCCGCTCGTGGCAGCAACACCGTGTTCCCAGAACAAACGCGCTGCCTCCCGCGAAATCTCCAGACGTACCCGCTGTTGCCGTTGTGCATTCATCCCCCCTGATTTGCGATCGCCTGATTTGTGATTGCTCATCGCGTTGCTGTCACCATCACTCGCCATAGCCGTCTTTCGTGCCATATTTGTCATTTAACGACATTTTGTCACTAAATGACATACTTCGCAAGAGATAGCTTTTGCAAATGATTTACACCGCGCTGCTGATTTCGGACTTGACCCCAGTTTTGATTACGAAAGCTCCTTGTTTGCTTACCGCGTTGTATAACTGCTGTTTGCAAATCGGTTGTCCGCTTATCCACTATCCATTCAGTATCTCTAAGTAGCAGCAGATCGCCTCAAACTTTGTATCAAGGTCGCTAGTCCATCCGCTTCAGCAATTTGCAATTTGTTAGCCTTACACGGTTGGGGAACGCTCCAGCGCAACTCGATCCCAATGTCCTAAGTTGGCTGCTGCTTCATAGGTGCTTTGGAAAAAGGCAAGGAGCATTGCATCTGGATCGTCAGCTTGTCTCACGGCTTCATAGGGTAGGATAAACTCTTGCATTTGTGAGCTGTAAAAAGCTTCTCTGGGTTGGATTGGGTAATCTCGAAACCCTTCCGGCGCAGGATAAGCGTAAGCGTAAAAAACAGGCTCCACAATTGACCCACCCCCTGGCCAAAAGCCGCAGCTACTGACTTCGTGTGAATAGGCTTCTCGTGTGACCCAATCTGCCATATTGGGAACTCCCCCTGGGTGTTCTGGCGCACGACGACCAGAGAAACGAGTCACAGCAAGATCAAAGCTGCCCCAAAAAAAATGTACAGGGCTGGATTTACCAATAAACTGAGAACGGAATAAGGTCATGACCCGATCGACTTGCACAAGAATTCGCCAGAACCGTTGTGCATATTCCGGATCATAAGCTGCGTGTTGATAGTCCTGATCGAACGGGATTGGTTCTGACACTTCTTGCGGCATCGTCCAGATTTGGACTTCGATGCCGATGTCGCTCAATGTAGTTAGCACCATTTGGTAAAAATCTGCCACAGAGCGAGGAGCCAGTGCAATTCTTTTAGCGATGCCGTCGCTAGTGTCGATTTGTAGTTGATGGTCGAGAAAATCAAAGCTAATTTGAAAGTTACGAGTTCCGCAAGGGATTGAAGCAGTTGTTAGTCCACGCGGTGTGACATAAAGAGTAGATTGCCACCAGTGATTAAGTTTAGGTGCCAGTGCCAACCGGATTTTACCGATGACTTGCGTCCATAAATGGAGAGTTGCATAGGTATCCTGCCAAGCTGCTAAGGGCAAACTGGGCCAAACGCTGTCAATGGAAGTACTTTGATTAGAAACAGCCATGAAAATCACCCACATGAGGAGAATATGTTGAAGAAATGAGAAGGAAATCTAGATGAAATCAGAATCGCTATCAATAGTCTTTTCCCTGTTCATCTGCAAAACACCATAACCACTGCTCCCCCAATTCAGCCGAACTAACTACTGCATGATTGGTTGCTTCATAATGACGACGAGCGTGTTGATGCTTAGAAGAATCGCAGCACAGCATTTTGCCACAGGTTTGGCAAATCCGCAGGTGTACCCAGCGGCTATTTATTTTAATGCACTCTTCACAACGAAATACGGGATAGGCTGCTTTAGAAATCAGGTTTTCCACAGTTAGATTGTTGAGATGTTCGCAAGTCATAGTTTTTTGGTATCCCTGGTAGAAGACAACGGTGAACAGAATGATTGAGGCTGATGTGAAACCGGAAATTAAGGTGTTCTACTGGATGCTTTAACGGAGCGAGGGCAGTGTCTTCTGTACAGTAGAGGTAACTTCTAGGAATCGATAGCGAGTAAAACTGCTTCAAGTCCAGCGTATCAATCATTGATTGATACGCTTGGGGCGATAATTGTGCGTAACTGGATTGAGCCATTTCGAGGTCAGCATCGTTGAGAAATGCTTCTCGCCACATCTCAAACGGCATCACCATCGTATGATCGTCCGATTCTCTAGCTAGGGAGTCAAATAACGCTTGATAATGCGGCGGAAGGCTATCTCTGAGGCTTTCACCATCATTGAGGCAATTTTGTTCCAACTTTTATCAAATCGGCAGCCTTTTCTCCAATCATAATTGCTGGTGCATTTGTGTTTCCTGTGATCATAGTTGGCATAATCGATGCATCAACAACTCGTAACCCTTCAATCCCCCGTACCTTGAGTTGAGGATCGACAACCGCCATTTGATCAATACCCATTTTGCACGTCCCAACAGGATGCCACGCTGTACCGCACGTTTGCCGAATATAATCTTCGATTGCTTTGTCGCTATGCACAGAACTCCCTGGAGCAATTTCCTCGCCCCGGAACTCATTAAACGCATCGGAGTACACAATTTGACGCAAAATTTTAAGTCCTTCAACCATCAGTTGCATATCAGATTCTTTCTGAAGATAGTTGACCTGAATTAACGGTGGGTCGAAGGGGGAGGAGGAACGTAGTCTTACGCTACCACGACTTTCAGGACGGGTGATGTAAAAGGAAAAGGTGAATCCCGGACCTTCACGTGCATAGGCAGGATCGACATATAAAATTGGAACAATTGTAAATTGCAAATTAGGCGCTGCATCTAAATCATTGTTGGTATGCAGAAATAACCCAGCCTCTCCCCCATTACTACTTGGCGCAAGGGACACGTCCTGAGTAGACTGGTAGGCAATAACAGCAAGTGGGTGATCTTGAAGATTCTGCCCGACACCCGGCAAATCAACAACTACAGGAATGCCGGAAGCTCGCAGATGTTCTGCTGGTCCAATTCCAGAAAGCATGAGCAGTTTAGGAGAATCGAAGGCACCAGCACTCAAAATCACCTCGGAGTTGACCCTGATTTGATACTCCGTTCCGTTTTGAACATACACTACCCCTACTGCACGCTTTCCCTCAAAGAGTAAACGAGTCACCAATGCTCCTGTTTGAATGGTCAAGTTGGGGCGATCTTTAATCGGACGCAGAAATGCCACTGCTGTACTTTGGCGCTTGCCATCTTTCACGGTCACTTGGTAAAGTCCTGCACCTTCCTGCTGTACGCCATTAAAGTCGGGATTTTGCTCATAGCCCTGTGCGATCGCGGCTTCCACAAAGCGTTGCGACACTTTTGCAGGAGAGAGTGGATCTGTGATGCTAAGTGGTCCATCAACCCCGTGAAATAACGATGCTCCTCGCTGCTGGTTTTCCGATTTCTTGAAGTAAGCCAAGACATCCTGATAACTCCAACCAATATTACCTAATGCTTGCCAGCTATTGTAGTCACGTTCATTGCCTCGTATATAAATCATGCCATTAATCGAACTGCTGCCGCCCAAGACTTTACCGCGTGAAGATAAAATTTTGCGGTTATTTAAGTAAGGTTCCTCTTCAGTTAAGTATGCCCAGTCCACTTCCGAGCCTAAGAGTGTAGTAGGCCACAATGAGGGAACTTGAAATTCTGGCTTGGTATCAGGACCACCCGCTTCGAGCAGCAATACTTTAGTATTAGGGTCTTCTGTAAGACGGTTGGCAACAACGCAGCCTGCTGAACCGGCACCAATCACAATATAATCAAAAGCAGCACTGTGATGGTATGTAGTTGTCATGATTTCTCCTTTTCAGGTCATTGTTTGTTGAATGATGGCGACATTAGTGGGTTGGCGATCGCAAATTCTGCTGCTAGTCACGTCCTGCCACAATCATCTTTTCTGCTAAACTAACCGGGTTAGAAAACATGACCTCGTGACTACCGGGCATTTGTACAAGCCGAAATAGTCCCAAGCGGCTAGACATTCTGGGATGCCAACCCCAATCGCCTTGAGGAAGGACGTTGTCTTCGGTACAGTAGAGGTAGCTTTTGGGGATGGGCAGCGAGTAAAACTGCTTCAGGTCTAACTTGTCAAGCCACGGTTGATACGGTTGGGGCGATAATTGTGCGTAACTGGATCGAGCTAGTTCGAGGTCAGCGTCGTTGATAAACGCTTCTCGCCAAATCTCAAAAGGTAGCATCACCGTATGATCGCCCGATTGTCTCGCTAGCTGATCGGATAACGCTTGAGAGTGCGGTGGGGTGTTATCGTTAAGGCTTTCACCATCATTGAGGACAAAGGCATTGAAGAAGATGAGTTGTCGAATGCGTTGCCTTTGGCCGGCGAAGCCATCGCTGATTGCTTCAGCAACTTTGGCAATAATTGTCCCACTGAAACTATGTCCGACTAGAACGATATCGTTTAAGTCTTTACTCACAATGTAATCGACGATTGATTGCGTGCATTGAGCATGGTTGACGTTTTTGTTCACGCCTTTGCCATGTCCAGCGATCGTGGGCGCAAAAGCATGATGTCCCTTTGCTTCTAGTTGATCAATGACTGCCTGCCAAGCAGAACCATCATGCCAGGAGCCATGAACTAAGACAAAAGTTGACATAGAATCCTTCCTTGTAGATGTGATCTGAAAATCAAGCTCGTCTGTTCTCTCTTGAAATGGGTCAGTTTGCTGTGTATCCGCCATCGATCGTGATGTAACTGGCAGCATCAGAGCAAAGGAAAACAACAACTTGAGCGACTTCTTCTGCCTGAGCAATGCGACCCATCAGCACCATAGCTGTAACAGCATCAGCCGTCACGCCCAATTTTTCAAAGACACGATTAAGACCCTCAGTTGCAATGTTTCCAGGATTCACCGCGTTAATCCGGATGCCCTGCTTAGCATAATCCACTGCTGCCGATCTTCGCTGACGCTCGTTCGCGTAGCGTGTCGTAGACAAGACTCGCTAATGCTAGCCTGCGGCAACGCCAAGGGCGAACGCAAACGCAGCAGCACTTCGCTATCGCGTTAGTCCCATAACGGTATGTTTACTCGCGCTGTAAGGAGAGCCTCCTGGCAGTCCAAACAAACCTGCAAGTGAGGAGTTGTTAACAATTACGCCCGATTCTTGAGATAACATCTGCTGAATTTCATATCCCATGCACAGAAACAGTCCCCGGACGTTGATCTCCATGAGTTTGTCAAACTCCTCGATCGATTGTTCATGCAGGGGTTTCAAGAGTTCCTCATTGCCTACATTGTTGAAAGCACAATCGAGTCGTTCGTAGGTTACAACGGTCTTTTGCACTAATGCTTTGTTTCCTAAGATCGTGATCAATCATCCCTAGCAGTGAGATTTGCATGAATCAGACTGGTGCATAAATCGTTTCGTCTTCTTTGCGCCAAGCTGGATCAACTAGACAAACGAAAACAAGGGGTTCGTCGCCGTAGTTGTGAAGGAACTGGATGGCATTTGGAGGAATGTAAACCGCATCACCTGGTTCAACGCGACAAACTTCACTGTCGATCGACATTTCTCCAACACCGCTAATGATGTAATAAACCTCAGAAGTCTTTAGAGAATGGGGAATCGAAGTTTCGCCAACAGGCAAGATCGCATACGCCAAACTGTAACGCAAGTTGATGTCTTGTTTGTCAGGATGAAGCAGTTCGCGCAGAACAGTTCCATCTCCAGCGATAATTTCTTCACAGTCGTTTAGTTTTTGGATCAGCATAAGTTTAGGCTTGCAATTACACAATCGGAGCAAGTTCAAAATCTGTAAATTTTGGAGGAGAAATTTGCCTGTTCCACGCGCCGTTGAATTACGTACTGATGGGGCGAAATCCCCATCGTTCGCTTAAACAAACTTGCACACTAAGTCGGGCTGATGTTAACTACACTTGCCAGTTCGGCTAAGGATAAATCACGATTCAGATGAGCATGAATGTAATTGATCGCCTGCTGCGATCGCTGGAGGGGTTGTTGCAAGGAGCTGAAGTTCCCATGCAAGGGCAACTGCACTAGCACCGCCATGCTCAAGAGTAATATCTGATACACCCACAGTTGTTTCTGTGCGCGCCCAGTCACGTTGCCATTCAGCAAGTACAGCCATCCAGTTGATTGGAACTGCACCCGCCTGAACCATCCGGCGAACCGCCATATCATGAGCTTCCGCAGTAACACCGCCCGAAGCATCGGTAACGATGAATACTTCGTAACCCTCACCCAGCGCCTGGATTGCTGGCATTGCGAGACAGATCTCGGTGTAAAGTGCAGCAAGTATAAGTTGTTTGCGGCCACTTTTCTTCACTACATCTGTAACGTTTGGATCTTCCCAAGTATTGATGAAAGTGCGGTTGATCGGTTTTTGATCGGGAAAAACATCCTGTAGTCCCTTGATGATGTAACCCCCTCTTTCTTCAATGACTGTGGTCAGGATTGTGGGTACGTTAAATAACTTTGCCGATTTAGCAAGACCAATCACATTGTTAATGATCATCGTAGGTTCATGGCTGTTCAGGTTGGTGAACTGGTAAGGCTGGTGGTCAATCAGTACCAGGATGCTATCTTCTGGACGAAGCAGTCCTTCCAGTCCGATTTTTGGATTTTTAGACATCGCTATAAGTCTCCATTCAATGTTTACTTTTCAGACACGCCCTAGCGTGTGAGTCTGACTCAACGGGGTGAATCACACAGTTTTTTTACATTCTTCGCGTCACAGACTGGACATAACCAATCTTCCGGCAGATCCTCAAAAGCTGTTCCCGAAGCAATTCCAGACTGTGGTTAAGCGGGTTAAATACTGTCAGAGGGCAGCAACATCATGACATCTACATGAGCTAACATGACATCGGGGTGGCGTTGAAGCGCCGTGTTATACTTCATGGCAAACTCATCGCCCGATTCATCGGGGCTGAGCAGTGTCCGAATGTCACTGTCAATCGCTTCAATTGCCTCTGGTGTAACAGATTCATCGGCATGAAGCAACTCATGATTTGGATAATCAATTCTGAGAGTCGATGCAACCAGGCAAACTGCTCATGACCGATCGCCAGTTGTAGCAATTCACCTCCAGAAACGTGCCCTCGAACTTGCTCATAGGTAAGACGCTCAGTCTCTAGTAAAAGCTTGTGCAGATGTAGTGGTTTGATTCGTAACTGACTCAAGCGTTGATGTTGACTCATTTGATATTGAGATGGGTTAAGCATGAATCCGTCCCATCCTTCCTGCCTGGTAGTCGTCGATCGCCTGGGTAATTTCAGCTTCAGTGTTCATGACAAATGGCCCGTAGCGCACGACTGGTTCGTTAAGGGGTACACCTGCAATCAGCAGAAGATCTAGAGGACGCTGAGCATCAGCAGGGTTGGCGATCACCACATCTTCTCCATCTTGAGAAAAGAGCACCATCTGCCCATCATCACCAGGCGCTGGCTCTGTCCCAAACAACCCAGACCCCTCCAGTACATAGACAAAGGCGTTGTACTCTTTGGGTACAGGCTGGATCATCGTTGCCCCTGGTTGCAGTGTGAAGTGGAGGTAAGTTATCGGCGTGCGCGTCTGAATTACGGCTTTTGCCCCTAACGCTTCTCCCGCAATTACCCGCACCGTCACAGACTTATCTTCGGTTTGAGCTACCGGAATGTGAGCCGCTGGAATTTCCTGATAGCGGGGCGGCATCATTTTGTCTCGTTGTGGCAGATTGACCCATAGTTGAATGCCGTGGAGCCGTCCACCAGTTTGGGTAAACATTGACTCCGGCATCTCGGAATGCACGACCCCGGCACCTGCTGTCATCCACTGGACATCACCCGGATTTAGTAGCCCGGCGTGTCCCGCAGAATCTTTGTGTTCTAACTGTCCATCCAAGACATAGCTGACGGTTTCAAAGCCCCGGTGCGGATGATCGGGTGCACCTTTTGCTTGTCCCGGCTTTAGATTAATCGGCCCCAACTCGTCGAGGAGGAGAAACGGGTCAAATTCAGAGAAGCTACTTTGGGGAAAGGGCCGACGTACAAGAAATCCAGCCCCTTCGAGTGTTTCAACGCTATTAATTACTCCGGCAACGGTTCGAGACGTTTGAGTGGGGACAGTCATAGAATTGCCTCTTTAGAACTAGACAAGTATGTGTATCATTTGAGCCTGACTCAACGGGGTGAATCACAGAGTTTTTTCACAGGACAGGAATCCGGCAGGTCACTAACCAATAAAGGTTAGATCGAGATCTTTATAGGGTATGTTGAAAAATTTTGTGCCTTAGAAAACTATCCCTGCTAGCGTTTATGCTCAGGATTTTTGAAGTCTGTCTTACAACCTGCATCCCAAACGTCAGGTTGGTTCCCGTGAGGAGGAATTCCTCCATTATCTTTGAGTAGTCTGGCGATATGCATACAGTTCCAAGCTAAAAAGGTGGTATTGCGATTGGTAAATTCGTTCTCCGGCCCTCCAGACCCTGGATCTAAATAGGAAGGCCCTGGGCCTACTTCGCCTAGCCAGCCTGCATCCGCTTGGGGAGGGATCGTATAGCCAATGTGCGATAGGGAAAACAAAATATTCATCGCACAATGTTTCACACCATCTTCATTCCCGGTAATGAGGGTTGCCCCAACCTTCCCATAATCTCTGTACTGACCTTTCTCATTCAAAAGATGAGTATATCCATACATTCGCTCTAAAACTCGACTACAAACAGAACTTTTTTCACCCAGCCATACTGAAGTACACAGCACTAAGATGTCAGTTGCATCAATTTCTTTCTGGATTTGGGGCCATTCATCTGTCTGCCACTCATCGGTTTGTGACATATCTAACCCTAGCCCCGCCGCTATCTCATAATCTACCGGTCGAATGACTTGAGTGGTTACCCCATTAGCCTCGAAAATAGCTTTGGCAATATTGATAACTCCCTGTGTATGGGATAACACTGGCGTTTTATTGAGTGTGCAATTTAAAAAAAGAGCTTTTAAATCACTATATTGTGCAGGGGCATTTTGGCACTGACGATCCGTGATTGTTTTGAGCTGTTGTGACATGGCTTCGACTCCTGTACAAAACAACATTCTGACTTATGCAGGTGATTTACCGACACCAGGGCTGACTGCATTCACTCGAATCTGGCGGTCTTTGAGATCGCGGGCGAGTCCATGGGTGAAACTGGCGATCACTCCTTTAGTCAATGCATAGACCGAGAGTCCGGCAACGGGGGTGAAATCACTAAGGTATCGTAGTCATAATCAAATGAGGGTTGACTAGAAGCACCAAATCCTCGGCGATCGTAGGTAATTACTCGATATCCTGCATTCAGCAAAAACCTGCTTCTCCCAGGAATGTCCATTCAGTGGAAATCCATGAATCAGAACAATCGGTTGCCCTGTCCCCAAATCTTCGTAGTAGAGATCGATGGTTGCAGAGTTTTCTTGACCAACGGTAATGTAAGGCATGAGAGGTTTCTCCGTTGTAAATTGATGATGTGTTTTTGTCTGTTGCATCACAATCACCGTCTTAACAATGCTGCGTTAAGCAGCAGACTTCAGATAAGGCAAGCATCCATTGCCTACCATCGCTTCAGAACAACGAGAATCCTTCATTGTTGCCCGAGCGCGATCGCCGCGTTTGCCACCTCTAAGATTGCTTTATTTTTGGCTGACATTTGAATCTCTCCTCTGTTCAATTGGATGCTTTAAGCGATAACTTCGTTAAGCTTTCCTTCGGAACGCTGCGCGTAGCTTGCTTCCCCGTAGGGGTACGCTAACGCTGTTGCTCTACCAATTCCCAATGTTTCTCCTATTCCAATCAACATTGACCTTCAGCACACAATCAAACTCCGATCCGTTTAGCAATTATTAACGCTGTAAAGCTGGTCTAATCTTCTGTAAACTTCAGCACAATTTTGCCCCGTGTTCCTCCCTGCTCTAGACGCTGATGTGCCAGAACGACCTGATCCCAAGAAAATACTGAATCAATCACTGGACGAAGCTGATGACGCTCGATGAGTTTTGTCAAAGCCTCTAATTTTGCTCGGTACTGGGGTGAAAAAACAAAATGAATCGTCAGATTCTTACCCCATGCTTCAAGAAGCGATTGCGGTATTGCAATGTCTACAATGCTTGTAAGCCTACCAAAGGGACGAATGATTTCTAAACTACGCTGAATTGTTTCTTTGCCGATCGTATCTAGAACTAAATCCACACCCAGTCCATTTGTTTCTTGACGAATGACTTCTACGTAATCTTCATTTTTGTAATCAATCACTCGATCTGCGCCCAGTTCTGTCACGAAATCTCGGTTTCTAGAACTACACGTCGCAAAAACGTATGCCCCGATCGCTTTGGCGAGTTGAACTGCGATCGAACCCACTCCACCCGCACCCGCATGGATGAGAACTGTTTCACCAACTTGTAGATTGCCCCTAGTCACTAGACAATCCCAAGCAGTTCCGCCTGCAAGCGGAAAAGAAGCTGCTTCAATGTGCGATAGATTTGCAGGCTTCAATGCAACAATCGCTGCATCAGCCACATGATACTGAGCGTAGCTACCAAATTCTCCAAAAATTTGCGGCGAGTAATATACGTTGTCTCCCACCTTGAAATCAGTCACAGCTTCGCCAATTGCCTCAATCACCCCTGAAACATCGACTCCAAGGATGGCAGGTAGTTGAACCAGTTCCTTGTAATCACCACGACGAGTTTGGTAATCGACAGGGTTAATCGAGGTTGCACAAACTCTGACTAACACCTGATTCGCCTTCAGTGTTGGTATGGGAACAGTTTGAATCTCAAACTTTTCAGCATCACCAAACGCAGTTAATACGGCTGCTTTCATAGATTCCATCTGTGCCAACTCTCCTTGATTTAGAATAAACAGTGACGGAATTTTGATACCACTCAGCGTAGGTAAGTTCTCCCTTTCAAGACGCAGCGTGGAACCGATCGTGCTGTCGAGGAACGCGCGGATCAACGTTGCTACCTCCTCCGCATGGGTCTCCAACGCGAAATGTCCGGCATCGAGCAGATGAATCTTTGCATCCGGGAGATCTCGCTGATAAGCGGCAGCACCAGCGGGCAGAAACGCCGGATCATGACGACCCCAGACGGCGAGAAGCGGCGGACGGTACTCACGAAAGTAGGACTGGAAGGCTGGATAGAGCGCGACGTTGCTGCGGTAATCGAGGATCAGATCGAGCTGGATCTCCTCCGCGCCCGCTCGCCCCATGTAGGCGATGTCGAGTTCGTAGCCGTCGGGCGACAAAAGGTTTGGATCGGCTCCGATACCGTACTGCCAATTCCGGATTGTGTCTGGCGTGAGCGAGGAGCGGCAGGCTTCCCGATTCGCTGCGCTCGGTTCGCGCCAATAGGTCTCCCACGATCCCCATTCATCACTGAAACCCTCAAGGTAGGCGTTGCCGTTCTGCGAGATAATCGCAGATATCCGTTCAGGATGGCGCATTGCCAGACGCAGACCTACTGGCGCACCGTAGTCGAAGATGTAGAGTACGTATTGATCGAGCGACAAAGCATCGACGAAGCCCTCGATTACGTCGGCAAGGTGGTCGAACGTATAGTCGAACATCCCGCGTGGCGGTGCCTTAGTCTGTCCGAAACCAGGCAGATCCGGCGCGACGAGCCGAAAGCGATCGGCAAGCAGAGGGATCAGGTTGCGGAACATGTGGCTAGCGGTCGGAAAGCCGTGCAACAGCAGTATCACTGGCGCATTGCTTGACCCCGCCTCGCGGTAGAACACTTCGACATCGCCGACCTGTCGAAACCCGTAGCGTATTTTCATCGTACAATTCTCTTTTTTGATTTTCTTCCGACTGAACTTCGACACTCAGATTTGGAATCTTGGACACCTTTCGCATACCCTACGATCGCCGCTCCTAAACCGCGAGAACCGCCCGTTACCAGTGCAACTTTGCCTGCAAGTGTTGTCATCTCGCACTGTCGTTCGACTACTGTGCTACAAACCCACCATCTACCATCAACATTTCACCTGTTATGAACGATGCTATGTCAGATGATAAAAACAGAACTGCATTTGCAACTTCAAGCGGTGTTCCAATTCGTCCGATCGGGTGAAGTCCTGTTATATAAGCTTTGACCTCATCCTGCCCACCTGTAGCTGCTTCAAACATATCTGTTTCGATTGACCCTGGTGCAACGGCATTAATGCGAATACCCGCTTTGGCATATTGGAGCGCGGCGGCTTTTGTTAAACCTACTACTGCATGTTTACTCGCGGTGTAGAGGGGTACGCCAGGAAGTGCAACGACTCCAGCCCCAGATGATGTATTGACGATTGCACCACTTCCCTGTTTCAACATCTGAGCAATTTCATATTTCATCGACAACCAAACGCCTTTGACATTGACGTTCATAATGTGATCGTATTCCGCTTCTGTTTGCTCAATCAATGAGGGATTTTCGCCGACCATTCCTGCATTATTAAAGGCAATATCTAACCGACCAAAAACGCCAACCGCTTTATCAACCATTGCTTTAACATCGGCTTCTTTCGTGACATCTGATTGCACAAAAAACGCCTCTCCGCCAGCTTCCTGAATCAATCGAACCGTTTCTTCACCTTCATCTATTCGACGACCCACTACCACCACCTTTGCCTGTTGTTTGGCATAAGCGATCGCGGTTGCTCGACCGATGCCCGATGTTCCGCCAGTCACCAAAGCAACCTTGTCTTTCAGCATCATGATAGTTACCTCTTGTTGTGAATGGCTGTGTCACTTTGTCAAAAACTCAATGAGCAATACGTGTAGGGGCCAGCAATAAGAAGCACCTCCTACAACCAGGATGAGTACGATCCTGATTGCAAAATGGCGGGTTTAGGCATTGATATTTGCTGGCTCCTACATTTAGTCGCGATCGATCAGTGCGTTTGAGGGCAAGCTCGGATCAAGTACCTTGCGCGCACTGTCAACCCCTACAACGGGCAGTGTACCCGGATCGAGCATGCCGAGTTGAACCAATACACTCGCCTGATCCCAGTAGAGATGTTCGTGGGCTAGCTTGTCGTCACGAAACTGAACAATTGCTACCAATGCCACTTCAACCCGTTTAAGAGTCGGAGCAATGCCGGGTAGCATCCAGTCCATCTGAATGGTATGAGTGAACTTAGCCACCATTTCATCGACGAGTTGATTGGTCCCAATTGTGCGCGAGACCGGAGTCAGCTCCATGTCCGGCGGTATCTGTGGAATGAAGTATTTGGAATAAAACTCGCGCAGTGCTGGTTTCCCTACTCCCCCAATCATTACCGGAATGCCGTTAACGTAAGCATCCTCAACCATCGTGGCGAGAGCATCTTCAGTGTTGTGAGCGTCAAACTCGTGCCGCAGATGCTCATCCCAAAGTTCTTGCAAAGACTCCTGGGCTGGTGTCAAATTGGTAGTTGCTTGTAAAGAAGCTTGTCCGTCTACAGTTTGCTCTTTGACCATGATTAAATACTCCTGGTTCTATCTATCTAAAGTGTCTTGAGTTCCAATGCTTGACTGCTTTCAGATTCTTAAAATGATTTGTCAGATTTTTGTGATGTTAGTGAACTTGTTTCAATGGACGTATAAGCATTCAGCGCCTGTTTCACGAATCAGTTTGGCAGTTTTTTCACCTTCTGCATCGCGTCTGCCTGAGAATACTACCTTTGCTCCAGCAGCACCAAATGCGGTAACTTCGTTAAGCTTTCCTTCTCTACGAGAGGCTGCGCCCTAAGCGTAGCTATGCCGCAGGCTTTACGGAACGCTACGCGTAGCTTGCTTCCCCGTAGGGGTACGCTAACGCGGTTACACGACCAATTCCTGAAGTTTCGCCAGTGACTAACGCCACTTTATCTTGCAGTATCATTCTGTTTCTCCTGTTTCAATTTCGTCAGTTTGTATCGGGTAAGTTTGTCTCAGCAACTCAGTGACTTCTTGCGCGATCGCAATCAGGGCATGATTAACTGAGGAGTCGCGAAGAGAACCAGTCTGAGGTGTACCTTCATGCCCAGAATTATTCTTGCCTTGTACTAGTGAATGCGTCATAGAACTATCCTCAATGAAATACCGATTTGTAATTCACTAAATCAATACGCAGGAATTCAGTTGTTGGCATGGTTCAAAAAGCGGCAAATTTGTTCAGTGAAACAGGCAAAATCTAGCCATCAAAATTAGATGGCTTACAGCACTTACAGGCAAGTCAGATATGAATTGAGAGCAAAGATCGGGGAACTTAATAACTTGCAGCAATCATGGCAGCCATCAACTCCGTCGTGTTCCAGCGCTCGGTGTACCGAATTCCATTGATAAACAGGGCTGGGGTAGTCGTCACTCCACTCTGTATTCCGCCTTCGATATCTTCATTGATGTGATCGACATACACTTGTTTAGACAACTCTTTGAGAAATTGAGGAATGTCAAGCCCTAAATCATTGGCGTACTCGACAAGATAACCGTTCTCCAACCTTTGTTGATGGTCAAATAAAGTATCGCTCATTAACCAAAACTTTGCTTGGGCGGCGGCTGCTTGGGCTACTTGGGCTGCCCGTTGTGCCTGGGGATGAATCTGGATCTGTGGAAAATGGCGGAAGATAAAACATAAATAATCCTCTCCAAAAGAAACCGTAAGCTCTTGCCGAATGATTTTAATCAGTTTGTAAACGGCTGCACTTCTAGGACATTGATAATCCCCATACATCACTAATACCACGGCGGCACTTAGCACACCTTGACTGTGATCTTGGGTTGAAGCTGGCACAACTAAAGAACTGGAACTATGGTCGTCGATCATCTTTCTACATCTGTATCAAGCATGGAACCTTGCGATTCACTTGCTCAATCCACATGAATTCAATATAAGCAATTGGGTTTTAGTTGTCGTCTACAGTGAGTTAACATTTTTAGGCTGTAATTTGATGGAGCAGCCGCTCCTTCTTAAGATAGAAGGTAGGCTCTAACTTAAGTTAGATTTAACGCTTAATTGTATGGTCAATCCTATCCGTCTGACGTGATCAAGAGCTGTTGCCTACATCATCTGACGGATCGGTCGAACAATCACTTCGTTGACATCGACATCATCCGGCTGGGATACGGCATACAGGACAGCGCTGGCGATCATATCTGGGTTGAGTGCATCTTTGCGAAGGTCTTTCAAGAAGCCTTTTGTTGGCTCGTCCGTGATATCAGAGCCGAGTTCGGTTTCAACCACACCGGGAGAGATGACGGTGACGCGAATCATTTTCGACTCCTGCCGGAGTCCTTCGGAGATTGCCCAAACTGCGTACTTGGTAGCGCTGTAAACTGCGCTAGTGGGTACTACCACATGGGCACCAATCGACGCAGTATTGATGATTTGTCCGTTACCTTGCGCTTCCATAATCGGCAAAGCTGCTGCAATGCCATTTAACACCCCGTTGATATTCACGTTAATCATGTTGTCCCATTCCTCGACCTTCAAAGCATTCATCGGGGATAGAGGCATCACGCCTGCATTGTTAAAGATGACATCGACGCGATCGAACTTGTCTTTCGCAAACCCAATGAACGCTTTCACATCTTCTCGATCGGTGACATCTACGGCTTTGAATTCTGCTGTACCACCTGAGGTGTGGATCTCCTCAACAATTTTTTCGAGCTTTTCGGTGCGCCGTGCGCCCAAAAGCACCTTTGCACCGTTTCGAGCGAGTAACTTAGCTGTGGCTTCGCCAATCCCGCTACTGGCTCCAGTGATCGCAATGACTTTGTTCTCAATGTTTAACATCGTTGTTTTCCTTTCTGTTCGAGTTGAGTGCTGTGAACTAAATATTGATTTCCATTTCCTGAATCATGAAGGTGAAACCCTTGTCCACAATTCTGTAAACTTGCTCATGTCTAGAAAGGCGATCGCTTCGATTACTTGGTCGTCTTTCATGCGGAAATACCACGTGTAGGTGTTCCGATACGCTCTGCCGTCTCTGGCGGTCGCCTCCCCGTCCCACAGCACGATCACCATATCGCCATCCGCCCAGATGCCGCGTACAGTCGGGACGATTGGAGTTGATAGTCGGGCACTGGTCGGGCTAACGACTTGATCGAGTAATGCTTGTCGGCTGCGATATGTGCCCGCAGTTGCACCCGTCCCAGTAATTGTCCAGGTTACATCCGGGGCAAGCAGATCAAATGCACTGCCAGTTCCGTTGCGCCATTGGTCGAAAGACTGCTGGACAGTTGCTTTGTTGCGTTGCTCGATCATCTGAGTTGCTTGTGCATCTGCTGGATTAGACGCAGTTGCTTGGGATAAGTCTGCGATCGCTGAAGGCTGAACCAGGAAGGACTGTTGATTCGGCGTTGCATAATTAAGGGATGAACTGTCCTAACTGTGCATCTAGCCATATCCGCAAGAACGGTCATCGGCGTGGTAAACAAAACTACATTTGCTGTTCATGCGAGCGCCAATTTCTTGAATCATAT
>NZ_VJXY01000018.1 GCF_014831675.1 Komarekiella delphini-convector SJRDD-AB1
CAGCCTCAAAGTAGAGAAGCCATGCCGTAAAGCCTGCGGCATGGCTTCGCTTAAGGCGAAGCCTCTCGTTCACGAAGTGTCTCCGATAGGAGAAGAGAAGGCTTTACGCTGCGCTATCCGTTGTGGGCAGTGGCGTGGAAACCCCCTTGGCGCTAGCCTCTCCCTTTGGGAGAAGACCGCGCTGGTTCCCCTTCAAAAGGGGGGAATTTATAAAGCCCCCTTTTGAAGGGGGTTGGGGGATCTGAGTGCGTAAGTTCTGGATTTTTATCGCTGTTAACACTCAATATCCAGAAAACTTGGTTTCCAATAATAGAAAACTGGTTAATTGAAAATTTTCTGGATAATCAAAGAATTTATTTGGTAATTGACAGGACTAAATGGCAGCGAAAAAATTTGATGATTAGTTTAATTTATGAGCAAAGAGCTATACCAGTATATTGGGAATTTATATCCAGATTGGGAAATAGTAATTTTGAGGAGCAATCAAAATTATTTTCTCAAGTACTAGCCATTATTCAATAAATATCAGACTGTTGTATTAGGAGATAGAGAATTTTGCTCTGTGATGTGAAATTGGCTAATTGCCTCAAGGAGCAAAAAGTACAGTTTTGTTTGAGATTAAAAAAAATGAATTTATTCAAAATAAAGACGAAATTTGGCACTCGCTTGATAGTTTAGGTTTAAAATCGGGTGTCTCTTGATTTTTACAAAACAATCTGGGCGAATGACGAGAAGACATAGTAGTTTTTATATTGGTTTATATAGTCAAACTTGGGTAAGTTTTATGGATAACTGTTGGTGTATTGTTCAAAAAATCATGAAATTAAATCGCAATAAGTTAGAGTATTATTTACGAGGTATAAGGGCTACGGAGCTTATTTTGTCTACGTTTTAGCTTTCATGTCGCCCCCGCAGTCTTTAGCCTTATTTTACAGGAAGGTAAAGGCGATCGCTGCCTCTAACTAAGATCACAGCAAAATGAGATAATTAAACAAGACCATAGGTCAAAGCCTTCTTTTATGTATGCACTTTAAAATTCAACGTCAACTGACAGTAGCACTGGAAAACTACCCTGGTCGCCTAGCTGCCGTCAGCACTACGATTGCCAAAGAGCGAATTAATATTGAAGCAATTTCTCTACTCGACAGCATAGACCAGGGTGTTATTCGCTTGGTAGCTAGCGATCCTACTAACTGTAAAGCCCTTTTGGTAAAAGAGGGATTCTACGTAATTGAGGCAGATGTTTTAGCCATTGAATTAACAGATAATCCAGGTCAACTAGCTTTATTGAGTCATGCTCTTGCGGCTGCCAAAATTAATATTGAATACATTTACGGGAGTAATGTCCAACCTGGTGAAAATATGCGCCTAATAATCAAAGTTTCCGATTTAAGCAAGGCTTGTCAAGTGCTTGCCGATCTAGCAGAGAATTGAGGTATGAGTTCCTTAATTTCAAATAGTATAGGAATTTTACCAACTGGAGCGTTAGGAGTTAGTTTTTTCTATCATTTAACAAAACAGCTAACGCAATTAGATGATCACGTCTATTTTATAGAGCGGCGAGGGTCTGTTAGTGCTGACTCATTAAAGCAGAGTGGTAAAATTGCGATCGCCACACCTCAAGGAATCCAATCTATCCCCACAGATACAATCCTCAAACCAGACTTGCTCACCTGCTATCGGTCTGGTTTTTTACCAGAAGTGGTTCTTGTCTGTCCCAACCCTGACCAACTCTTAAACGTAATTACCACCCTTGTAGAATTATTAGTGCTGATTGAAGAACAAGAAAAGCTATTGCAGCCAGCCACATCGTTTCCCTTATTTGTTTTCTGTTCTAATGGCATTTATTTTCAGCGGTTCCGACAAATTTTTATTGAAAAAATCGAAGAAGCAACACTTTTTGGACGTCTTCCAGACCTTTGGCCCTCTACAATGCCTCAAATAGTCTGTCGATTTCTGCGTGGGGTAACAATTCAAACTGGACTACGGGAAGGAAGCGGGTCTGAAACCATTTATCGACCAGGAGTGTCGAGAGGACGAACTCAAATTGCTGGGGGAGATGCTAGCACTAGGGAACGCTGCTGTCAGGTTTTGGCTGGAAGAGGAGGCTGGTTTGAAGAGGCTTCCTCTAGTTCCGCTACTCGCCTAGAATTTGATAAGGCATTGGTAAATCTCGTCTGCAATTTGCTGGGACAGATTTGGGCAATTGATTCTGGAGGGAATTTTAAAGCCTTAACAGTCAAAGACATTCTGGAATCTTCTCATGAAATCCGAATGCGCGAATTAGTCTATCAAGTATTTCGGGTTGGGCAAATGGTAAAAGTCTATGATTTGCAAGAAGATTTTGAGGTAATTTTCACTCAAGTTATAGAAACCTGTCGAGAACATGCTGACCATATTCCTTCTAGTTTGCAATGGCTGGATTTGAATTTGCGCCTCGGTACACTAAAACCTCAAATGACTCCTACAGAAGCTTGGTTAATAGAACCTTTGATTCGCTATGCCAAAGCTTCAGGTCTGAAAGATGCTGCCAATTACTTTCAAAAACTCAAGGCTGAACTGGTTGAGAAATTAACCTTGGCGACAGACCGAAACAGTTAAGCATCCCGATACCAAAGTTCGCACTTCAATACAAGGATGCTTAACCATACAAAATTGTTGCATTAACAACAATACTAAAACTCACTGCAATGTAAAATTTATGCCTATCAGCTAGCCGAAACTGTCAAGTTACTGGGTTGTCCCAAATGGCCTTGCAAAACTACACCCCGTTGATTGGCGTGCAGATGACGCAAAATCTTGTAAATTGCCTCAACTTGGTCAGATGCGCCAGCTTTGTCTGCGAGGTCGGCGATAGAAAGAGCAGTTTTTTCTTTTTGCAGCACTTTCACCACTCGTGTTTGCAAGTCAAGAATAGTGGCGGCAGCTTTTTTGCCAGCTTCTACCCCTGGTTGATGGTAGGCGTTGACGTTGACTAAGCTAGCATAGAAACCTACAGCACGCTCATACAAAGCAATTAGTGCCCCTACAGTTCGGGGGTTAACTTGGGGAATGGTGACTGTAATTGAATCACGATGATTTTCAAAAAGTGCTTGTCGGGTTCCTTGAAGAAAACCGGAAAGATAATCGCCTGACGTAACTCCCGGATCTATTTCAGGGGATGGGCCTTTATGATCTTCTAAAACTTCAACAAAGGTAGCAAAGAAATTCGCCACACCCTCACGCAACTGCTGCACGTAAGCGTGTTGATCTGTTGAGCCTTTGTTACCATAAACGGCGATGCCTTGATGGACTACGTTACCGTCTAAGTCTTTTTCTTTACCCAAGGATTCCATCACCAGCTGTTGCAAATAGCGACTGAATAAAAATAAGCTGTCCTTGTAAGGTAGGACAACCATATCTTTTTCACCTTTTCCATTGCCGGCAAAATACCAAGATAAAGCTAACAAGGCCGCTGGGTTATTTTTCACATCTGGGATGCGGGTAGCATCATCCATTTCTTTTGCGCCATCTAGCATGGCACGAACATCAATTCCCTGTAGTGCCGCTGGTACTAACCCTACAGCAGACATTTCTGAGGTGCGTCCTCCTACCCAGTCATACATGGGAAACCTGGCTAGCCAACCTTCAGCTTTGGCTATCTTATCTAGGTTGCTATCAACGCTGGTAATAGCTACCGCATAGTGAGAAAAGTCCAAATTTTGTCCCGCGTAGGCTTTTTTAACTTCAATCATGCCGATGCGGGGTTCCGGCGTCCCTCCAGATTTGGAAATTACCAATACCAAAGTGCTGGAGAGGTTATTTCGCAAATGAGTCAGAACGCGATCAATACCTGCGGGATCAGCATTGTCGATAAAGTGAATTTTCAGGGGCGGGAAATCAGGGGCGAGGGCTTCAGCGACGAATTGGGGGCCAAGAGCAGAACCACCAATGCCAATAGAAATAATATCGGTGAAGCGGCTTGCCCTGGGAGGATGAATAGCACCTGTTTGAACTTTTTCAGCAAAGGCTTCGATTTGTTCTAAGGTTTGGACAATTTCTTGTGTAAGCTCTGGAGTTGGCGCTAAATCAGGGTTTCGCAGCCAATAATGTCCAACCATGCGGTTCTCGTCGGGATTTGCGATCGCACCCTTCTCAAGTTCCGCCATATCCGCAAACGCCTTGTCAAACTTCGGCCGCAACGACTCCACGAAGGTATCATCGAACCGCATCCGACTTACATCTAAATACAGTCCCAATCCCTCGTGGAAATATAACCAATTTTGGTATCGTTGCCAAAGTGCCCTAGCATCCATAGGGAAATCTCAAGTAAAGTGTTTTCCAAAAACCAGTTTAATGTAAGGTTATAGCGATCCCTGCCTAGCCTTATACAGTTTACAGTTTTAAGTGTTCGCTTAACTCTCTAACCTAAACATCTGGCATAGGGATGACACGCAGAAATTTCACAATTTCGCCTCTAATTTCTATACCAATCAAATAATTATCTAGAGTAAAGCGGTGAAAAATCCGCTCACTATCAAGCTGTCGCAGTTCTTTGAGGCAATGCAGTTGACAGTTTTGAGCAAACTCGACAAATACAAAATCATACACCCGCTCGTAGGCAGCAGGTTCTAAATTTTTTAGGTCTAGCAAAAAAGACCTGGCATAGCGCACTTCCAGACTCACTAGGCGTTACCTTAAAAAATAGTGCTGACTAAAAGCGCTTCTTATTTAGAAAAACATTAACAGTCGGATCGCTTCATCATGGGTTAAGATGTCCCACGGTTGCTGCGATCGCTTGACTTGTTGTATGGCTTTCAGCATATAAAAGTCACAATGTAAAGCTTCGAGAACACTCCAAATGGTTTGCAAATCCTCATCGGCTAACTGCTCGATTAAATGATGCATCCTAAGTCGCAGCAAATTCATATGCAAATTATTACTTACAACCCAACACCAACAATAAATAGTATTCCCATAAAATCAGCAAGGTTTAACGGCGATACAGTACTATCCTGAAGCTAAGCTAAAATTTATTCGCCCAGGAGTGAGCAGGGGAGCAGGGGAGCAGAGGAGCAGGGGGGCAATAAATACTGACTCTTGACCCTTGACCAATAACAAATGACTAATGACTAATGACAAATAACTAAATTTATATGGTTGAATATCTCATTTTCTTAGCAATTTCTACAGCAATTTTTGCTTTATTCGGTCTGGGACTTAACTTGCAGTGGGGCTTTACAGGGTTAATTAACTTTGGTCATATCGCTTTTATGACGCTCGGTGCATATACAACCGTGTTATTAAGCTTAAAGGGCGTACCCCTACTAATATCGGCTGTGGTGGGGGCAATTGTCGCAGCTTTGTTGGGCTTGATAATTGGCTTCGCTACTCTGCGTTTACGAGAAGATTATCTAGCAATTGTCACTATTGGTGTTGGGGAACTAATTCGTTTGGTGGTGAATAATCAGGATTTACCTGTAGGTGACACCTGGACATCTGGGGCATTTGGCGTGCAAAGTTATCCCATACCGTTATCCACAGAACCAAATTTGTTTTTCAGATTTGTGATGATTGGACTTTTGACGCTACTAACTGGTGTAACTTTCTTTACCTTGTGGCGGTGGATTCGGACTGCTCAAATATCCAGAGTTGCTGATTCAACCAAAAAGACAGCTAGCAGGCAAGAATTATTATCACGCTTGGTAGTAGGAATTTTGTTCGCGCTTTTGGTAGCAGCGATTTATATTTCTGGGGTAATCTCACTATATAATTACACCCCAAAAGCGGGTTTAATGCTACTGTTGCTGTTAGTTTTAGCATTTGTATTTTGGCGATTAGAAATTTTGGTACGATCGCCTTGGGGTCGAGTTCTCAAAGCTATCCGCGAAGATGAAGAAATTCCCAAAGCATTGGGCAAAAACGTCTTTTGGTATAAATTACAATCTCTCATGCTTGGGGGTGCGATCGCAGGTATCGCTGGTGCTTTCTTTGCTTGGCAACTCAGCGCTATCTACCCGGATAATTTTCAACCGCAGCTCACCTTTGATACTTGGATTATGGTGATTTTAGGCGGTTCTGGTAATAATGTCGGCACTATCTTAGGCGCGGTGATTTACTTTGCTTACGATGCCATCACACGGGAAGTCTTGCCAAGATTTATTCCCCTTGATGAAGCACGTTTGGGTGCATTTCGCATCATGGTTATCGGTTTAATTTTGATGGTACTGATGATTTGGCGTCCTCAAGGTATCTTAGGGAAAAAGGAGGAACTTACCCTTGGTAAATAACCAGTCATCTCAACTTCCCCTGTTGGTAGCCACTGGACTTTGTAAAAGCTTTGGTGGTATCAAAGCAGTTAATGACGCAAAGATTGAAGTTACGAAAGGCAGTATCACGGGTTTGATTGGCCCTAATGGTGCTGGCAAAACTACTTTATTTAACTTACTCTCGAACTTCATTCGCCCAGATAAGGGACGAGTAATTTTTGACGGCGAACCTATTCACAACTTGCAAACATACCAAATCGCTCAGCAGGGTGTAGTACGTACCTTTCAGGTAGCCCGGACGCTCTCGCGGTTGTCGGTGTTAGAAAATATGCTGCTGGCGGCGCAAAAACAAACAGGTGAAAACTTTTGGCAAATGCAGTTGCAACCGCACATTGTTGCTAGAGAAGAAAAGCAGCTACAAGAGCGGGCTATGTTTTTGTTGGAATCAGTAGGATTGGCAAAAAAGGCACAGGACTATGCTGGTAGTTTGTCTGGCGGACAACGCAAGCTACTGGAAATAGGACGGGCGTTGATGACTAATCCTAAGTTAATTTTGTTGGATGAACCAGCAGCCGGCGTGAATCCAAGATTAATTGATGATATATGCGATCGCATTATCGCTTGGAACCGGATTGACGGTATGACTTTTCTGATTATTGAACACAATATGGATGTAATTATGTCTTTGTGCGATCGCGTTTGGGTACTTGCGGAAGGGCAAAATTTGGCTGACGGAACGCCAGCAGAAATTCAGACAAATCCGAAAGTTCTAGAGGCATATTTGGGAAAATAATTTGTGAGCTAAAAATATCTTTAAGAATAAAAACCATAGATACCCGACTTCTTTGAAAAGTCGGGTATCTTGTTTTTCATAGTTACATTTTATGATTATTCGGGAATATTAAGCTATGAAAGCTTAGACCGATTTCGGGTTTTAGATATTTGGAGATTTATTTATGAAGAAGATTCCTGAGTCAATGATCATTGGCATCATCATCTTTGGGCTTTGTAGTTGTAACTCAGTTAAATCGACTGAACTGAAAGATTCTAGTTCAGTTACCAGCCAAGCTGATTCTCAAGCCCAAACGATCATCAAAATTGGTGGTTCTAGTTCAACAGTAACAGTTTTAAAACTTTTAGCACAAGCGTATCAATCCCAACACAAAACTGTCACAATTGAGTTTATCTCCACTAGTCAATCTGAAGGAGCGATCGCAGCCCTGAAAAACGATATTATTGATATCGCTAGCAGCAGCCACAAACTCAAATCAGAAGAAGAGAACGTTAAAATTCAATATCGTGAACTGGCACAAGATTTATTACTTGTCGCCACCCACAACAGTGTTAAAGGTGTTACCAACTTATCAACCAAGCAATTAAAATCAATTTACAAAGGTGACATCACAAATTGGCGAGAATTAGGCGGTGCTAATGCAGACATTATAGTCTTGGATAGACCCGAAGACGAGTCTGCGAAAAAGTTATTGCGAAAATATTATTTGGGAGAAGAAAAGACTACAACTAAAGCTGTGATTTTGAACAAAGAGGGAGAATTGATCGAAACCTTACAAAGTACTCCTAATTCTATCGGCGCTTTTTCTTTGGCATCTTCCATCATCAATCAATCAACTGTTAATCGTCTTAGTCTCAATGGTGTTGCTCCTAAAGTGCAAAACTTTACCAATGGTCAATACAAAATGGTGCGTCATATAGGTATCCTCTGGGACAAAGCACCTTCAGCAGCTACTCAGGGTTTTATTGATTTTATCTTTGGCTCTGAAGGTGAAAAACTACTACAAAAATATAGCTTTGTTCCTGCTAAATAAATTGAGTCTGTCATGAAAAAATTTTTCAGGGGGCTGAGACTTAGCCAAAAGATTGTTCTACCGATGCTTGCAGTTTGTCTGAGCGTCTTCATGCTGGGCTTAATAGTGCTAGGAAATTGGTTTACCGATAGTTTGCAGCAGAATTTTCGTCAAGAAATTGGAAGTTTTGCTGAACGAGTTTATCAGGATTTTCAATATGAACAGCAAACCTTAGAAACTGAAATCGAACTTATTGCTAATCGAGATCTGCTGAATCAGGCTGTTAAACAACGTGATCAAGGTTTGCTTTTGCAAATATTGCTACCACTCAAATCTATTTTGAAATTGGATTGGATTAAGGTAATTGATACTCAGGGTAATATTCTCGTAGATTTACGAAACAACTCTTTGAGTCAAGCCAAGTTCTTAGACGCAGTAATTACCACCACTGCTAGTAGAGGAGCGCATTTAGTTGATTTAGTAGATGTAGAAGGTGGGGAACAGGTTCTCGAAGTAGTAACAAATGGGATTAAATCATCAGCAGGACTCTTAGGAGGAATCATCATCGGTCGTTTAATAGACGATACTCTACTGCAAAAAATTGCTGCTGGTTCCTCCAAATACTTGATTGTCCACAGACAAAATCGTGTAGTTGCAACAACCTTTTTGGCAGCAATCAAGGGGAAAAATTGGCAATTTCCTCCTCCTAATCTATCAGCTACACGAATCACTATTGACAACAAAAACTATTTAGCCAAAAGTATTGTTTTTACAGGGGCAAGTCAGTCTTTAACAACCACAGTTCTGTATCCTATCTCGCTGTTAGAGATTGCTCAATCTAATTTATGGAAGCATTTAGGACTGTTGTTTTTATTGGGAAGCAGTATTGTGGTAATTATTGGGTTTTTAATTGCACAAAATATTACTTGTTATTTACAAGCTGTTACACAAGTGGCACAACGAGTCACCCAAGAATCTAATTTTGATCTCCAAGCTCCGGTAACAACTGAAGACGAGATTGGAATTTTAGCCATTTCTTTTAACCAGTTAATTCAACAGGTAAAGCAACTGTTAGCAGAACAATATGAAGCGAATCAAAAGCTAGAGATTTACAGCCAAACTTTAGAAGAAAAAATAGAAGAACGCACGCAAGCACTGCGACAAAAAAATCTTGATCTCAAGTACACTTTACAAGAACTTAGGCGTACTCAGTCCCAATTAATCCAGAACGAAAAAATGTCTTCTTTGGGACAGTTGGTTGCTGGTATTGCTCATGAAATTAACAATCCAGTTAATTTCATCTACGGCAATCTCAAGCATACTGACGATTACACTCAACAGTTATTGTGGCTACTTCAACTTTATCAAAAGTATTACCCCTACCCAGAACCAGAAATTCAAAATGCTAAACAAGAAGCTGATATTGAATATTTAACAGAAGATTTGCCTAAAATTTTGAGTTCCATGAAGATTGGAGCCAATCGTATCCGGGAAATTGTCCTCAGTTTACGAATCTTCTCTCGTTTGGATGAAGCCGAATTTAAAACAGCTGATTTGCATGAAGGGATTGACAGTACTTTGTTAATTTTACAACACCGTCTCAAATCAGAAGGCAACCGCCCTAAAATTACCGTGATTAAAGAATATGGTGAAATCCCTAAAATCCAGTGCTTTGCAGGACAATTGAATCAGGTATTTATGAACATCTTGGCAAATGCCATCGATGCTTTGGAAGAGGCTTTTCAAAAGGGGCTATGTCCAGAACCTATAATTCGTATTTCTTCAGCCCAGGTAAATGAAAATGCCGTTATTCATATTGCTGATAATGGAATAGGGATTCCAGAAGCAATCCAGTCACATCTATTTGACCCCTTTTTCACGACTAAACCTGTTGGAAAAGGTACTGGTATGGGATTATCAATTAGCTACCAAATTATTACTGAAAAACATGGTGGCTCATTACGGTGCATTTCATCACCTGGACAGGGTACAGAGTTTGTAATTGCAATCCCGATTCGAGAAGTCGGAACTGCCGCTTTTGAAAACTCTCAGCGGAGACTTCCGACCTAAACGTTTGCCAAAAGGCTTGCGTTCGCCCTTGGCGTCACACCTCTGTCATCCGCCAATAAACCCCATTCTCTCGCTGGATTAACTGATAGCCAATCAACTCCCGTCGTAGGGTAGCGTAGTCAGGATGATAGCGCTTGAGAATGTCATTCACCGTACGTTCTGGATACTGAATCCCAATTTCAAATTTATTTGCTAACCACCTGAGAATTACTAAGCGTTTTTTGCGACTAGCGGGAATTTCTTTGAGGCGTTGGATGGAGTCCTTGTCGGAAACATCGCCCTCGAAATAGTTTTTCAAGACTTTGCTTTCCCAGGCTTCAGTATCTACATCTTCAATCAAAGATGCAATTTGCTCTGGCGTGAAAATTTCTTTGCTGATGCTTTGTAAAGCATCACTGTCTAATTGGTAGAGGCGGCTATTACCTTCAGGGCGCATAGTTACTAAATTCAGCTCTTTGAGTCTCGCCAGATGATGAGATACCGTCGGTTCCTTGAGTTGTAGTAGCACCGCCAATTCTTCGACGCTGCATTCCTGATTTGCCAGGATACCTACAATCTTCAATCTGCTCTCGTCTGCCAAAGCTTTGAAAAATCGCAGCAGGGTCTGAAATTGTTCCTTCTTCATAATTTGTTATAATTAGATTTGATCCCAATCTAATTAGAAAGAAATCAAATTAGTGCTGCTGTCCTCCTCTGACACAGCATTAAGTTATCTTAGACAAATTTGAGTTAATGATAATTTTTAGGTTTTTTTCGTAAAAGATTGAGATTTCTTAAGTTGTTCTTTACATTTCGCCATGATATATCCCTCATCAGTTAGTAGAAGAAGAGGGAGTACCCTCAGACAGGGGACTTCACTTGTAGAAGCAGCCAGATTCTTGGGTGTAGACCAAAGCACCTTGTACATGGCTGTACAAAAAGGACAAATTCCCACTAGTAGAAGTAATGGACGGACTGTAATTAGTCAAGGCGCTTTAATGGACTATCAAGCTAGAACAAGACCATTGTTATAAGCGATTGAAATTTCACTGATTAAAAATTCAAAATTTCATCATTGCTGAGTAGATAAGATGTGGGATGTCTATCTTGAAAAGTGACGCCCCTTTCTTACAAAGTTCAGATGTCTCTGACAAGCTGCCCTCCGGGCGTATACGGCAGAAACCGCTGCTCTGCTTTTGCACAGCGTCGCTCTAAGCGTACCCGTACGGGGAACTGAGCTACCGCGCAGCCTCTCGTAGAGAAGGCTTTACGTTTCGCTAACAGATGCCTACGGCGGAAAACGACGTGATACACTTTTCGCTAAGACGGGCTACGCCTACGTACTCACTACTGTTATCTTTAACTTGAAGATATCAGCAAAATTTGTCCTCCTCTATTACTTTGTATTCGACCACTGAGGAGGTTTCAGTAGTGCTGAGCAATGATTGCTCAGCACTTTTCAGTAAATATCTAACTTTCGCAAACTACAAAATTTCTACTGTTAGGTGCAAAGTTAAATTAAAAACACACACTTATAACAGCAGCAAAACTCAATTTTAAATTTTGAATTTATCCGAATCTCAAATTGATTTAACTAAACTGTTCCCCTGCATCTAAGTTAAATAACATTTGCAAGGTTTGCATACAGCGCCGTCTTGCCTCTACATCTTGCTGCGATCGCAACTGTACCATCGGATCATGTAAAATTTTATTCACAATTCCCCTGGTTAATGCTTCGATCACCTCTTGATGTTTGTCAGCAAATTCTGAACCCAATCTTGACAAAGCTTTTTCTAATTCTTGTTCGCGGATAGTTTCAATTTTGTTCCGCAGACAGCTGATAGTAGTGACCGTTTCTAGACTGCGCCACCAAATATCAAAGGCTTCCACCTCTTCATCTAAAAGTCTTTCTGCTTCTTGAGCCATTTTCCGGCGGCTTTCGTAGTTTTGCGCCACTACCGCCTTCAAATCATCCACATTGAACGCCTGTACATTTACCAGTTCATTCACATCTCCATGAACATTACGAGGTACAGAAATATCAAATAACATTAGAGAACGCTGAGGTTCTAATACCATTTCCAACTTGGCACGGTCAAGTATTGGTTCTGTAGCAGAAGTACTTGTAAATACTAAGTCACTATCGGCAATCACTGTCATCATTTCCGATAGCAAATGAGTTTGGATAGGTTGTTCGGGGAAATGCTTTGTTAACTCCTGGGCACGTTCACGAGAGCGATTTACAATACTAATTTGCACAGCACCTTTAGAAAGCAAGTGTTGCACTAACAAGCGTGACATTTTACCAGCACCCAGGATTGCCACTCGACAAGCTGCTAAATTTGCTACTTTTATCTGCGCCAACTCTACAGCTGCCGAACTAATAGAGACTGCGCCAGTGCCAATACTGGTTTCGGTACGAACCCGCTTGCCAGCTGTCAGCGCTTGTTTAAATAATCGATTCAAAATGGTTTTTATACCGTTATATTGCTGTCCCAGTTTGTGAGTATTTTTTACCTGAGCCAGAATTTGACCTTCTCCGAGTACCAAACTATCTAAGCCAGCTGCTACCCGCATGATATGCATCACTGCATCATCATGTAGCAACATAAACAAATGTTGTCGTAGAGCAAGCACAGGTAATTTGCTGTGTTCTGAAAGAAACTGGGTAACTTCTCTGATACCTTGATCTGTTTCACTAGTAACAATGTAAATTTCCAGCCGATTACAAGTACTAAGGATTGCGACTTCTTCAATATGAGGATAGCTGGTTAGATGAGCGATCGCGCTTTCAGTTTGTGGTTCTGGAATGCTCAGCTTTTCCCGGACTTCAACTGGGGCTGTTTTATGGCTTAACCCCACCACTGCTATATTCATTTGCTAAATCGTAGTTACTAATTGGTAGTTGGGAATAAAGAATGGGGAACTCAGGGGGCCCCTCTAGGGATAAGGGGTAATGGGGAAATTATTGTTTGTTGCTTGTAACAACCAACAAACAACAATTAATTACTAACTAATAACTACTAACTACTGTAGGGGTGAAGTATTTGGGTGACTATTTTTCGGTTTGATCGAAAGAATTTTTTCCAAATGCTTCGTCCCTACTTTTACCATTCCCCATCCCCAAAAATTAGTTCAGTTGGAGAGTCTTTGGTTCGTTAAACATATGGATTGTATCGACAAAGCGAGCAGTTTTAGATTGGTTGGAAATTACCAAGCTTTCAGTTCTTGCTCCGCCCTTGAAGAAACGCACACCTTGCATTAGATTACCAGTAGTAATTCCGCTAGCAGCGAACAAAATAGTTTCGCCAGATGCCAATTCATGAGCATCATAGACCTTATCGGGGTCATTGATATTCATAGACTTTAAACGGTCAATGTTAGCTTGTTTGCTTTCTCCAATCAGACCTGTTTTTACGACTTCTGGATCGTAAATCAGTTGACCTTGGAAGTGTCCACCCAAAGCACGCATTGCTGCTGCGGAGATTACACCTTCAGGAGCAGCACCGATACCCATCAACCCGTGGATATTAGTTCCGGCAAAACCGCAGGATATAGCTGCACCCACATCACCATCGGAAATCAGTTGTACTCTTGCTCCAGCCTCACGGATTTCTTTAATTAAATCATTATGGCGATCGCGCTTCATTACCACGATCACAAGTTCTTCAATAGAGCGCTCTAGACACTCGGAAAGAATCTTGAGGTTTTCGGTAGCTGACTTGTTGATGTCTACCTTGCCTTTAGCTGCTGGAGGTGCTGCTAACTTCTTCATGTAAAAGTCTGGAGCAGCAAATAATCCACCCTTTTCAGAAATTGCTAAGACAGCCATCGAACCAGGTTGTCCATAAGCTACTAAGTTAGTACCTTCACAGGGGTCAACAGCAATGTCAATCTCGATTAATTCATCGGGATTACAATAGTTTTTGGCATCTGGTTGAGTACATATACCGACTTCTTCCCCAATGTAAAGCATAGGGGCGTCATCGCGTTCGCCTTCTCCAATGACAATGCGACCGCGCATATAGATTTTATTCATCCGCTCCCGCATGGCTTCCACTGCTACTTGGTCAGCAGTGTTTTTTTCGCCTTTACCCATCCACTTTGCGGATGCGATCGCTGCTTGCTCTACGACTTCAATAATCTCTAACCCAAGTGTATTTTCCACAGAGTCTGCCCCCTTAACTGCTTGTCTTCGCGTCTTTTTATCTGGCTATTTCAGTTTTCAAGTCTACCAAAGGGCGGATACACGTGGAGGAAAGTTAAGTTTTACTGCTAACTGGTTAAAAAAGTGCCAGTTGCAACTTCATTATTTCCGCTCATCTTATTCCAGCATATAGCATGGTCAGTGCTGAGTGCTGAGTGCTGAATATATTTAGCGCTTAGTGCTGTTTCGGTTAAAAATATCACTTTGTTTTAGCATTAAGTTTATTTGTGGTTCTAAATAATAGAGCCAAGAAAGCTGGTAAGTTCAGTCAAAACATTAGACCAACTTAGAAAAATATCAAGAAGTTAATCATGTTTATTGACTACATCACACTAATGTTGATCAATATGGTAGCCGGGTTAGTTTTATTGGCTGACTATGTGAATCGTGGAATAGATAGCCCTAATCAAAAACAATGGATTCCTGGATTTGGGATAACAGGCGCGCTCGCATTGACAACTGGTTTACACATGATCTTCACCTGGCCAGTTACCGGTAGCTTTAATATTACTTTTGGGGAAACGAGTGTTCTCTTTGGGATTTTATTTGTTGCAGCGGCGATCGCTCTCTCCCAAAGTTGGGATTTGCTGACAATAGCAATTTACGCCTTCTTTGCTGGTTTAGTTGCGATCGTGCTAGGTATACGTATCATCAACTTGAACTTAACAAGGCAACCACTTTTGTCAGGAATCGGGTTTATTCTCACTGGGTTAGGTGGTGTCTGTGCTGCACCAACTCTCTATTGGAAAACGAACCGAACTTGGCGACTAATTGGTGCAGCCGTGCTGATAGTAGCCGCTCTCATTTGGGCATTCACTGGATATTTGGCTTACTGGAATCATCTAGAGAGTTTTGGGAAGTGGGTTCCAGCCCCAATGCGTTAACCAATGCCAGCAATGATCTAGGCTAGAGATAGTTAAAATCTCTTTTAAGATAAATATGCTGGACTTTCTTAATCCCCTCTTAAATCGCCATCCAGAGCGCGTTAAAGCCAATGTCGAAATTTATACTTGGCAAACTTGCCCTTACTGTATCCGCGCTAAACTACTGCTGTGGTGGAAAGGTGCAAACTTCACCGAATACAAAATTGACGGCGACGAAGCAGCCAGAGCTAAAATGGCAGAACGTGCTAACGGACGCCGTACTGTACCACAAATTTTCATCAATCAGCAGCATATTGGTGGCTGTGATGATCTCTATCAGCTAGATACACAAGGACAACTCGATTTCATGTTAGCCCAAGCCATTATTTAGACAATTAGCTCACTTTTACAGGCTTGGTAATATTAGCCCCAGACTTTCAGTCTGCGGGCTATTTGGTTGCAAAAATTCAGTTTTACCCAAAATTTATCGTAGTTCTTAATTTATTGCGATACACTCTCGCAAGGTAAATTGAAAATTCGGATACAACTCAGATATTTAGAATATCTTTGTCTCCTATCTCCTGTCTCCTATCTTCTTTGCCAGTGTATTTTACTCATCTAATAGCTATAAAAATATGTTAACAAAATACACAGAATATCTTATACATAAAAAATGGATGAGTCGTGCCCTAGAATTGGCACAAGCAGCAGGTAATGCAGGTGAAGTTCCTGTTGGTGCTGTTATTATTGATTCAACTGGATATTTGCTAGCTGAAGGAGAAAACAGAAAAGAACGTGACAAAGACCCTACAGCTCATGCTGAAATTCTTGCTATTAAGACAGCTGCTACAACTTTACAAAATTGGCGTCTTAATGAATGCACCCTCTATGTAACTCTAGAACCTTGTCCAATGTGTGCAGGCGCTATCGTACAGGCGCGTCTAGGATTGCTTGTATATGGAGTGGACGATCCAAAAACTGGTTCAATTCGTACAGTTACTAATATTCCTGACAGCGCCGCTTCTAATCACCGCCTACAGGTAATTGGAGGCATTCTAGAGTCAGCTTGTCGTCGGCAATTGCAAGCCTGGTTTGCTACTAGGAGACATAAAAGAAGTTAAGGACAGCAGTAAAACTGTCCAGCTGGTACGACACAATTCATGCAAGAAAATCTACGGTGTAACTAATCAGGCTTTTCGTTAAATCTTACCCGTCAATCAGCTGCCACCGTCATCATGGATCACTCTTCATCCGATATTTGTCAGTACACACCAGCGAAGACTCCAGAAAATTCTCAGGTGGCTCCTACTACCTCAAGGGTTTCTCCTTGGTTAAGTCCTCTGGCGTATTTACTGGGGCGTCACTGCCTACTACCATTATTCTTTGGCCGAATTAGCATAACCGGACAAAAAAATATTCCCACGACTGGCCCTGTTATTCTCGCTCCTACACATCGGGCGCGTTGGGATGCATTGCTCGTACCTTATGCTGCTACTGATTGTGTGAGAGGAAAAGACTTGCGGTTCATGGTAACTATTACTGAATGCCAAGGATTGCAAGGCTGGTTTGTCCGACGTTTGGGGGGGTTTCCTGTAGATATTCAACATCCGTCAATCCGCACCCTGCGACACGGAGTTGAGCTACTTCAGCAGAAAAAAGCCTTAGTGATTTTTCCAGAAGGCGGGATTTATCGTGATGGTAAAGTTCACCCTTTGAAGTCGGGAATTGCTCGTCTTGCTTTAAGTGCTGAGTCTAGTCACTCAGGATTAGGAGTAAAAATTATACCCATTAGCATCAACTACAGCCAGCCATATCCTAGTTGGGGTACAAGTGTGAACATTCATATTGGCTCGGCAATAGAAGTAGGAGATTACATCAATGGCTCCATCAAACAAAATGCTAAACATCTCACGGCTGATTTAGCAAAGGCGCTGCAACAATTAAGTCATCAAGAATCAGAAATTACCAGTCATCAAACAGTGCTGAGTAATGAGTGCTGAGTACTGAGTAATCAGCAACTAAAGGAAAACGGCTTTTTACTATGAAGCTATCGAATTTATTTGTGGATAAAAAAAGTATTTGTAGAAATGCTTAATTCTTGACTTGTCCTTTGCTAATAACAAAGGACAAATGACCAATGACCAATGACCATTGACTAAATACCCAAAGTTAATTCCCAAGTATTTAGTTTCCCGACATCTTGTGGTACGTAGTCAATTACCCACAATTGCCAGTTTCCTTGAGATGATAAGGATAACATCTGCTTGAGGGCTGGGTGCGATCGCACTGTATAAGTTGTTTGTAAACTAGTACGGCGTCCTAAAATACGACTTTGCAACAAGACTCGTCCATTATTGGGGGCAATTAAATAAATTTCTAAATCACCTAAAAAATCGTGAGTAAGGTTAATTTTTACCTGAATATCCCTAACTGAACCAGTATCAGAAATTGCGATCGCACTTTTTACCCCTTGTCGGTCATTATCTGGAATCGCTACTTGGTTATAATTAGCTCCCTGTACTTGTTTAGTAGCATTTGATGTGGCTGCACGCTGCTGCTGCGCTGCTTGTACTGCTCTAGCTGCATTCGCTTTGCCATAACCAAACCACTGGCAATGACCATTACCATCGTAAGTACCTTCACGCAAACCCAGTTGCGGGTCAGGGTCAGGATCAACAATTTTATCAGCGGTGTCTTGGAGGATACGTTTAACTTGTTGGGCAGTTAAGTCAGAGTTTACTGACAAAACCAGGGCTGCTACGCCCGCAACTACAGGAGTAGCACTGGAAGTACCGCCGAAGTTGTCGGTAAAGTTGCTTGGGTCGTAGCCAGCGGCTCCTAGTTGGTCAGTAGTGAACACACCTAGCCCAGAAAGGAAAGTGGCGATCGCGGGTTGTGTATAAACAAAACCTGTTTCCTGAAACGATATACCTGGTGGAGCATTGTTACTAGGAGCACATACCGAAATATTAGTTCCCCAATTGCTGTAAGCAGCTTTCTTATTCAAGCTGGTTGAGGCAGCAATAGCAATCACATCAGGATGTACCGTAAAACCACTTAACCAATTCGTATTACCTTGTAAAATATTTTTTGGCCAATTCCGTTCATTCACAGTACCGTTAACTGGGCGGTTGGCATTTCCCGCAGCAAATAAAATCACACAACCTTTGCCATTGCGCCCTTTGGTGGCGGCGCGGGTGATAGCAGCGCGTTGACGCAAAGACAGGGGAAAATAAACAGCAGATGCTCCCCAACTGCAAGAAATGACACTGGCTCCCTTTTCGATTGCCCAGTTGAATATATCCTCAACTGACTGATCATCCAAAAACCCCGTGCTGCGAATCGGCATCAACGCACAACCAGGAGCAACTCCTACAATTCCCGTACCATTTTCTTCAGCAAGTGCTATTCCCGCACAGGCTGTACCGTGACTAGCTTCCTCTTCATCAGGTAAGGGTAAAAAGTCATTTTCCTTCAAGTCTCTAGGGGCGACTATTTTCCCATTACCTTGAAAATCTGGATGATTCAAATCAAAAGAATCATCTACCACAGCCACAATGACAGAACGTATACCGCGAGTGATATCCCAAGCTTTTTCTATAGAAATATGGGAACCCGTGGCTAACTGTTTCCCGCCGTTGTGGTTGAGATACCATTGCTGAGGATAGAGTGAATCGCGGGGTTGGTAATGGGTTTCACTTTGCACCAAAATATTAGGCTCAGCAGCTAAAACCTCTGGGAGTCCTTGCAACTGGTTGGTGATTTTGATCGGGTTTTCTGTCGCTTGTTTGCTGACGAGAAACACGAAAGCATTAGGAAGGCCTAGAATTGGTCTTTCTTGGACTAAGCTAAATGTGCTAGCTATGGCATTAATGCTGTCAGCATCCACTGATGAGGCAAATTGAATTGTAATTTGGTCATTTAGATAAACGAAAGTCCCAGGATTATCCTTGATTTTGTAAACATGACTAGCAAAGGCAACATTTTCGGCAGCGCGTGCTTGAGACATCGCCACCTCTAACTGGTTTGGTGCAACTGTGAATAGTTCTAGCCGTGCTTGGGGAATACTGCGCTGCCAAATACCCCAACTAACCTGAGATAATTGTTGGGGAGGAAAATCGGTAGCCGGACGGACGGTGAAGCGGTCTAAGACCTTTTCTAAAATCAACTCTTCACCACCACGTTGTAAAACTACACCCAAGCTGCTTGCTGGTATACCTATGGTTGGAAAATCGGAGGAATTAATGCGATCGCTCATAGGGACGATTTTAGTTAATTAGTATACACAGGCAATGGGAACTCTATAAAACCGATTTTCAGTCTAAATCAAAGAAACTTAGGATGTGGCTTTGCTTTGTTCAAGACGAAAACAAAGGTAAGATACCCGAAGTTTCCATACCTTTCTATATAGTTGTCACACTAATTGACCCCATGAACTTTGCTGCCATTCCCTTGATGCGCTCCACTGCCTTATCAGTCATCGCAATCCTCAGCCTACTATCATCTGTCAGTGCTCAGGTAACACAGCTACCAGGTACTACCGGACAACCACAACCCATTGACCCCAACGCTCCCAATAATCTGCGTCCCGTAACCCAAAATAACAGCCTTTTGAGCATTGAAGGAGGCGATCGCCTGATGAAAGATGCCGAACAAGCTGTTTCTACCCAAAACTATCCTCTAGCGGCCAAGAAACTTCAAGAAGCACGTCAGGTTTATAATCAGCTATCTAATTTTTATCAAGAGCTAAACTCCAGTTTTTCTGGAATTGACAATAGAGTTTCCGATTCCCAACGTCAAAAAGCGCTGTCAACTGCCCAAAAGCGAGATGAAGCCACTTATCAGCTAGCATTGGTACATCGGGCGCAAAATCAACCGGAATTAGCCGTACCGTTACTGATTCAAATTGTTAAGAGTCAAAACCCAACGCGGGATTTAGGCAAGAAAGCCTACCAGCAATTATTAGAGTTAGGTTTTGTAGATGCTCCCTACCCCAGACAAGGCGGTAGTTCATCTTCCTCAACCCCAACAAAAAAAGCAAATTAAATTTCTGTTGGTTCTTTCTCCTCTCCCCCATCTTCCTAAACGTAGCTTTGGACTAACCCAATGCTAGGATGAGATTATCTCCTACAAGGTCAACCCAGCGTTCTCAAAATATACGCGTTAAAAGCGCGTTTCTCCTCAGCCTTGCCAAAACCTGAAGTTGGCAAAGGCATCTGCTCTATATCTGTTAATAATAGAAAAGTAAGTTTTTTCAGGAATTGCGATGATTAGTCCGCAACAGGTTGAAGCAATGATCAAGGCGGAACTGCCAGACGCGCAAGTTCAGGTACAAGACTTGACTGGTGGTGGTGATCACTATCAGGTGACAGTAGTTTCATCGCACTTTGCAGGTAAAGGGCTAGTGCAACAGCACCAATTAGTTTATGGTGCGTTGGGGCAAGCTATGTCAACCGAAGCGATACATGCTTTGGCCGTAAAAACATATACACCTGAAGCTTGGCAGGCAACAGCCGCTTCGTAAAATTAAGAGTTAAGAGTTATGAATTGTTAACTCCTCACTCCGCAACGCAGTGGCTCCACCTCACTCTATTAATGCAGAACAGGAAACAGAAAAATCATGACACCAGAACTCAAAGAAAAAATTGACAACTTATTAGAACAAAATAAGATCATGGTCTTCATGAAGGGAAATAAGTTGATGCCCCAGTGTGGATTCTCCAACAATGTTGTGCAGATTCTCAATACTTTGGGAGTCCCCTTCGAGACGGTTGACGTTCTATCTGACTCTGAAATTCGTCAGGGGATTAAAGAGTATTCCAACTGGCCGACAATTCCCCAAGTGTATATTGATGGTCAATTCGTTGGCGGTTCAGATATCCTGATTGAACTATATCAAAAAGGCGAATTGCAGCAATTAGTAGAAGTAGCACTAGCTTCGTAACCCTCTTTTTTGTAGCAAACTAGAGCTTATACTACCGATTTTGTTCTAGTTCCAGTTGCGTAAAATATAGTTTTTTCGTAGGGGCGCAACAATGTTCCCCACTGCATATTATTGTCGTTCCCAGTCTTCGACTGGGAATGCTCATTTAAAGGCTCCCGCCTTTAGCTCAAATGCCTGTTATGATGTGTATCTAGCATTTCCAGGTTTTTCTCCGAAAACGATATTTAGCTTAAATGATGTGGCTTTAAATTGGGATGTGAGCATACGCTTACTTAGAAAATAATGGCATTGTTTATGTAAGAAACAAAGAAATGAATGCTACGCCAGTATTATATAGAAAACTTTGCTCCATACACGCTTTGACTTCGCAACTATGATGAGCGATCGCAACATTAACCAATATCTCGCTTGAAGCCGACGTTAAAACAATCTAAAAGACTCATCAAACTTCATATAAATTTTTATTTTTATATATTTATTTATAAATTAAATTAAACCTAATCAAGCCAGCAGTAATTATAAAATTTATCCTATTATTTTGTCATTAAAAATATTTATGATTTTACTAATAAATTTAGTAAAAAATCTTGATATAGCTGTTTTTGCAAATATATTCTTCAACAATTACCTACAAAGCAACAATATAATTTTTTCATAAATAACACCTTTTTTTATTGCCTTTTGTTGTAGATACTGACAGTATTTATCTTGAAAAAGTACTTTCGTAATCTAATGTTAACCAAACAATTCTGGCGCAAGTTATCTCATGCTACTGCCATCGCAGCATTAAGTGTTACTATGCTTAGTGCTTTAGAAACTGCCCCTGTTAGAGCTGTTCAACTAAGAACATTCAATGTTTCTGGCAAATTTGTTTCTCAAGCTTCACCAGAAGCAACAGGATTGCCTGTAAATCTAGCTAATGGTTCTTTTGATGGAACATACGTATTGGATTTAGATCAAACGCGAGAAGATCTTGCAATTCCCTTGCTTGTTAATAAATGGAATATAAATTTACGTAATTCTTCTAATACTATTTTAGAGACTTTATCTAATTCTGTACCTAACTCTACCGCTTGGTGGGGGCCGCTCTATGATCAAATTGATTATTCTTTCTCACAAGAAGGAATTGACTTCTCTTTAACATATTTATTGACCATAGGATTTCCTAATGGAGAGAGAGAACTTGTACAAACAGACCAGTTTGCAGTACTCAACTACGTTGGAGAAGACGGTTCTGGAAGCATCGCTGCTCAACCGCAAAGCTTTTACCCATACCCATATCCCGACGCAGTTCCCGAACCTTTTACCCTTGGTGGTACAGTAGTCGCTAGTGCTATGGGTTTGTGGCTGAAGCGTAAAAAGCAAACAAGTTCCCAATCAATTTAGTTTTGTTTTTGTACACTGTTCTAGAATGTTCTAAAACCATTTCTCTATGAAGATGTACTAAATCTGACCTCCCTTTAGTCCCTTTAATTGCGAGGAGCGGCAATAGTCGTTACAAAGAATTGGTATAACTCATAAAAATATTGCAATGCCATTAACTAAAAAGTGATGGCATTATTTTATGTACAGACAAGAATAGCCTTGGCATTAGTGCAAGTGCATATTAGCCGTCACGCCCTAACATTTAGATCAAAAATCCCCTCAGTCACCTTGGCAAGACCAAGATGTGGCTGAGGGAAAGCGTTTTATCAATACAACTCCAAAAATTTCACACCATTAAGTCTGTTGCTTACTACAGATAATATGTTATGATCATCTGCGGCAATCTACGGTTAGTATAAACTACAGAAGCAAGGGCATTAGTAGTAATCAGGTTGTGGCTGTGGTTGCGGCACTGCAAAATTTGAGCCATCGTACAAGTAGCGGCTTGCCTCCTCTTCTAGACGATGAATCAAAAAAGGTTCAATAGTGTTACCATGTCGCAGTGCGGCTAAATACCCATCCAAATACATCCGCATGTCATCCGTGCGATAACCGCGATTCCATAACTCGGCGAAGGCGTCGGTGAGTCTTTGGTAATAGCGGATGGTTTGTGTGTCTTGGAGCATAACTGCTGTATTAATCTCTCTGGAATGAGAATTGTAAATGATTCACGCCAAAATGTGAAGTCTCACTTTTAGTTTGGCATTAATTCAAAGTTAAGAAATCTACTTTGGGCAATACCCCCAGCAGCTACAATCTAACTAGATCCTATTCCAGAAAAAATCGGAATATGATTATTTAGTAAGCTATTTTTATGATTTTCTCTATTAACAGCCAGATTAGATTGGTAAGCATGGGGATCAATCTTGGTTAAGATAGAATCCGATTTTACCATAAGGCTGAAAGATGGTTTTGGTAATTTTTAGCTAGTTTGATTACAGTTTTTCTGGACATTACAACCTGCTATTTAACACGCTATTTAGCCAAAAGAACTTTCGATAAGTCTAACAAAAATTTAAGAATATTACTAATCGGCTCTCGGCAAGGCACAAATTAAAGATATTGCTACTCTTCCTATGAGGAAATGTAAAGATAATAGCAATTGAAGTAACAAAGGCTACAAAACCTTGGGCATGGGCTTGTTACTTTGAAAGTCATCGACGCTAAGGGGTCTTGCCGCCGTGGGTTCGGTTTGTATTGAAATCGTTGAGGGAAATCCCCATCTGAGGTCGTTGCTGGGTTGGCACTTGCAACAACTAGAATACCGCGTGCATCAAGCCGCCAGTATTTATCAAGCAAGGGAAGTATTTTTAAGCCATCAACCAACATTGGTTATTCTAGATGCTGACCTGCCTGATGGCGATGGAATTGAGTTTTGTCGTTGGTTGCATCGCCAGCAGCAGCCTCTCATTCTCATGCTATCTGCTCGGAGTAATGAAGCTGATATCGTGGCAGGTTTAAAGGCGGGTGCAGATGACTACTTGAGCAAACCTTTTGGAATGCAAGAGTTTCTGGCAAGGGTAGAGGCATTAATTCGCCGCAAGCGCACACCCACTGCACCAGCTTATTTGGATTATGGCACTTTGCAAATCGATTTAGTACAGCGCCGCGTTCGCTTCCAAGGGGAATTTATCGACTTAACACCCCAAGAATTCAGTTTGCTATATGTTTTGGCGCAAGCTGGGGGTGTGCCTTTAAGTAGGTCGGAATTGCTGCGTCGTGCGTGGCCTGACGCCATCGATAACCCGCGTACTATTGATACTCATGTTTTATCGCTGCGGAAAAAGGTTGAACTTGATCCTCGCCAACCCAGTTTGATTCAAACTATCCGCAATGTAGGATACCGTTTTAACATGGAAATTTTAAATGCTAATGTTTCACAATCACAAACAAAGTTAGCTAAAGAAAGATTTAGCAATCAACGTTCAACGCTTAGTGGTCAATTAACACAGTCCTGAGTCCTGAGTAATGATTTTTAAGTTAGTAAGTTATTAATTTTGAGAGAAGTCTGAGGGTCGGTTTCCTGAATCAGAACCTCGGTAATTTTGAACTCCTCACTTTTGAGTTCTCACACTCACTCAGTGACAACTCTGTAGATGCTTCTGCGGTGAGATAGCGCGGCGTTCGCCTTGGTCTCCGGCAGGAGAAGAGAAGTTGGAGCGGAGGCTTCCTCCGTTGGTGTAGCCCGCCGCAGGCATCCAAACTTCGGGGAGGGTTAGCCCGACCTAGGCGACTGCGAACCCGTTGGCGCAGCCTCTCGTAGAGAAAGGCCACTCTTGCGAGAACGCCTAAAGGCGAACCCGCAGGTTGCAGTGGAAGCCACCGCTCAGAAGTTCGGTGACTCAGGACTATTTAACTCCATTCCTCAGCTGCTTGGGCTTCTGCTTGCATCAAGTCTCGTAAGTTAACCCAATTTATTTCAGAGGCACTTTGATTTGCCAATAAATGGCCTTGTTTTAGGTGTAATAACCGTGTACAAAACATCTGGGCTAGCTCTAGTTGATGATTTACCATCAAGATTGTAGTTAGATGAGTTTGACTTAGCTGGATTAAGACTTGCATCACATGAGAAGCTGTACCAGCATCTAGAGCAGAGGTTGGCTCATCTAATAGTAAAATTTTCGGTTGGGTGACTAAGGCACGAGCAAGAGCTACTAGCTGTCGCTCTCCAGCAGAAAGTTGTACCTCAGTCCGCCCTAACCATTCACTGGGAATGTGTAGTTGTTCTATCCAGTCAGTGACTCGTTGCTGAATTATCTGTTTGGGTAAACCACGCAAAACCAGCGGATAAGCCAAGGCTTGCTGAACCGTCATCCCCAACAGCTTCGATTCTTGTAATACGAGTGTCACCTCTTGGCGTAACTGGATAACAGGAATTTGGCGGTACTCTTGATTTTCCAGATAGATTTTGCCGTTTGTGGGTTCAATCAAGCGGTTCAGGAGGCGTAATAACGAAGTTTTACCAGCACCAGATGAACCTACAATCGCTAGGCGATCGCCCGGAAATACCTCTAAGGAAATATCCTGCAATATGGGGTATCCTTGCTGATTGCCTGGAAGTTGGGTTTTTAGTTTCGCAAACAGATTAACTTGCTCTAGCCTGAGTGTGGTTGCTGTCACATTATCCAAGCTCAATGGGGGATTGGGGAACTCGGGGCCCCCTCTGGGGATAAGGGGCAATGGGGACTGGAGATAATTACCAATACCCCGTGCCTAACTCTAAGTTAATTGTCGAGTGGCTAAGGCTGTGGCGATCGCCCAGCCATCGACTAATAGTAGCAGTAGAGTAAATCCAAGTAAAATCAGGTACATCCACGGCTGTGCCAAAGGGCGAACATCTGTAGTATCAATGCCCGTTTTTGCTTGCACAATTTGCACCAAACGGGCAAATCCGGCTACACGCATCGGGAGTAAATAAGCTTTCTCCTCCTGACTGAGAAAATAATAAACCAGTCCTCCTTGACCAGTTGTGCGGGGCTTTAACTCTTTCACCTGCGACCAAGGTAAAATCCAGCCTTTACGAAAGAAACGGGGAACCCAGGCGGGGTAAGTAACTTGAATTCCCTGGTCATCTACTATTACTTGTTCAGTCAATACGGCATATAGGGCAATTAAACCGACGCTAATCCCTGCCCATAATAATGCTGGTGATACAGGTGCAGCCGTTACCTGTGATAAGAAAGGCAATGGTACTGTGAGCGCTATATATAGACTCAACAGCGTAATCCGAATCAACGGAGACAGACGAAAAATTGAAGCTGAGGTATTGGCTGAGTTTACTGTCACGGCTCAATCACGATTATTGGCTTTAAGTTCATACTAACTGGGAACCTGGCAACCATTCAGGCAAACAAACACGAAACTTGTTGATGATGCTTTTATTTTCTTCATGCTAGTAGAGCTTCCAGAGACACACTTTCTGAAAATTTTCTTGACGGTTTAATTAAGGTAAATACTTTTGCACTACACTCCAACCAGTCAAAGACACCCAAGCAAATCCTATAAATAGGATAATATTCACGCCAACGTGTAAAGGTCTAGCCCAAGCTCGCCTAGCATGAATTTGCGTAGCACTGAAAGCAGACAGTAAAACTAACACTACTACTATCAGCCCAGCCACCAAGTGTGATGAGTGTCCCAAGGAACCGAAATGTCCCAAAGTTCCAACAATACCAATTACCAGCAGTAGCATTACTAAACCTACCATGCTGATACCGATTATGTAGTGGAGCGATCGCACTCCCCGATTTCCGCCCATAAATGGGTTAATAAAAGGGAACTCCCGCAAAGTTCTCGCCCGAAACATCAAAATGCCGGTGACAGCTAACATCAAATATGCTAATAGAGACAACCCCATCGACCAAGCGGCTATTTTCCACAGCCAAATAAAAGAAGGCAGATTCATCAGTTCATGCGCTACAAAAAAGCACATTTTCTCGTGAGTGCAGTCAACAGTCAACAGTCCAAAGTCACAGTATCTAATTATTCTTAACAACACTCAGTGATCTTCATCTTTCACTTTTAACCCTTGACCAATAAACAAAAAGGGCTACTGAATTCAGTAACCCTCAAATTGAGCAAACTTGAGCAAAATTTTTTTCTTAATCAACAGATGCTAAACCAGCGACTTGTAAAGGTTTTATAGTATCTCCGGTTTTTGTTTTAAGTTGCACTATTTGTTTGGTATTAAGAGGGTCTTTTTCTTCTGACGAGTTTGTATCAAATTCATAACTGCTTGGTTCGTTGAGCATCAAGCGATCGCACGGAATCTTATCGGATAAAATTGCACTTGCCATCATACCCGTATGAATCTCCATTTGAGCTTTCCGTGGAGCTTCAAACACGAGGCGTTGTCCAGGAAAAACAACCCGTTCAAAGTACCAGTTAGGAATATTGGAGATGCGAGCCACTTGTATTTTGCTCGTGGCATTAACGTAGCAGCAGAGAATTTTTACTGATTGCTCAGGTGGTAGAGGATCTAATATTTGAGCCATAACTGCTGAGGAGCTTTACGCCACAATTTTACATTACACTAGCCCAGCCTAGCATCCGCTGATCCCCACTGCTGTAACTCCGAATACCAACTGAATCTTTGGAGATTATTTCTATCTAAAGAAATACCTATAAGTTATGAAATTTTTGTAAATATCTATTGCTTTTTGAAAATTATACAATATGCGTAAAAGTTTTTAATATTTTTTTCTTAGCAAAAAACTTGAACTCGTCTCAATAGATAATTAGAGTACAGGCATAACGACGATTCCGTTGCTTCTTGCCTAAGTAACAAGTAAGTTTTTCTGTTTCATCTGTCCCAAGACTAATAAGCTACGATCATCGCTTAATGAATAAGCTCAATGTTATCGTAAAGCTATATGAAAAATATATTCATAAAGTCTGTCGCTAAATGTCATGCATTTGGCACAACAATTTTATTGATTCTGACAATTGGCAACGCAAAGTTTGCGAATATCAAAAATCAGCTTAGATGTCAAGCAAGATTTTGATAGATACAGTTAAAACCAAATTTTCTCTCATTTTCCCCGAAAGATTGGCAAGATGGAAGCTAAAACACCCATGACGGAAAATCGAATTCTCTACGTTCGCCTTCCCTGTAACCCCATCTTTCCTATTGGGGTTATCTACCTTGGCGATCACGTCCATAAGCAGTTTCCCAATATCGCACAGCGTATCTTTGATTTAGGAACAGTACCACCTTTAGATTATCCTGCTGCTTTGGATCGCTGTATCGATGAATTCAAACCGACACTACTAGTCTTTTCTTGGCGAGATATCCAAATATATGCTCCAGTAGGAGGACGCGGTGGCAATCCTCTACAAAATGCCTTTGAATTTTACTACGCCAAGAATCCTCTATTGAAACTACGCGGGGGATTAGGCGGTTTACGAATCTTCATCGCTTACTACGTGGAATTGTGGCGCAACCTGGGATTAATCAAACGCGGTTTAAAACGTGCCCAGAAGTATAATCTTAATGCCCGTGCAGTTGTGGGCGGTGGTGCAGTCAGCGTATTTTACGAACAGTTGGGTAAAAGTTTACCCAAGGGGACAATTATTTCTGTGGGTGAAGGGGAAACCTTGTTAGAAAAACTTTTAAGTGGTAGAGAGTTTCAAGATGAACGTTGTTATGTAGTAGGAGAAACTCAACCTCGGGAACGGCTAATTCACGAACAACCCACCCCACTAGAGAAGACTGCCTGTAACTACGATTATATTGAAAGCATTTGGCCTGAATTTAACTATTACCTACAAGAACAAGATTTTTACATCGGTGTTCAAACTAAGCGTGGTTGTCCCCATAACTGTTGCTATTGCGTCTACACCGTAGTCGAAGGTAAACAAGTACGCATCAACCCAGCTGATGAGGTAGTTGCCGAGATGCAGCAATTATATGATCGCGGCATTCGCAATTTCTGGTTTACCGACGCCCAATTTATCCCAGCGCGGAAATTTATCGACGATGCTGTAGAACTATTACAAAAAATCGTCGATTCTGGTATGACAGACATCCACTGGGCAGCATACATCAGAGCCGACAACCTAACACCAGAGTTGTGTGAGTTGATGGCAAAAACCGGGATGAACTACTTTGAAATTGGTATTACCAGTGGTTCTCAAGAACTCGTGCGGAAAATGCGGATGGGGTACAATCTGCGAACCGTCTTGCAAAACTGCCGTGATTTAAAAGCAGCTGGATTTAATGACTTAGTTTCCGTCAATTATTCCTTTAACGTCATTGACGAACGCCCCGAAACCATTCGCCAAACCATCGCCTACCACCGCGAACTAGAACGGATTTTTGGCGCGGATAAAGTCGAACCTGCTATCTTTTTTATTGGACTGCAACCCCATACCCATTTAGAAGAATATGCCTTCAAAGAGGGCATCCTTAAACCAGGATATGATCCAATGAGCTTAATGCCTTGGACAGCTAAAAAACTCCTTTGGAATCCTGAACCCCTTGGTTCATTCTTTGGCGAAGTCTGCTTGCAAGCTTGGCAACAAAACCCCAATGACTTCGGACGCGAAGTCATGAAAATCTTAGAAGAAAAGCTTGGTTGCGCTGACTTAGAAACAGCACTTTCCGCACCAATGGAGACGAAAGAAAAACAGTTAGTAACTCTTTAATAGAAGACGCAGAATCAAAGCTCAGGCAAAATCCCGTCTCTCACTCTCCCACTCTTACACTCCCACTCTGCGATTATTTTCACCAAATCCCATGTTAGAAGGTTCAATCCTACAACAGCTGGAAACAGCTCATCGTCAAAGTACCAGACCAATTCGATTCGGGGTGTACTACAAAAATACCTTAGTCTCCCTTTGCCATGCCCTAGAAGACCAAATCTTAGCCGAAGAAGGTACACCCTTAGTCATCACAGCCTTCCAACAGGGGAAATGGTATCTGCAAGAAGCCCAACGATATGCAGACATCGCCCAGCGCAGCCGCGAAATTGCCATCATGGCTGCTCCTGATACTGGTTTTGCTGAACATCCCACAAGTCAATTATCCAATGTAGACTTAGTAGAATTAGATCCAGTCGATCCAGTAGCGCAAGAATGGCACTTGATTATTCTGTCGCCTGGATACACGGCAATGGTAATTTGTCAAGAATTATCAGAGGCAGATTATGGTAATGCTGGAGTACCTACATCAGACTTAGAGCGCAAATTCTATGGCTTGTGGACATTTGAGCCAGAGTTAGTCCAAGAGACAGCAGAAATAGCGATCGCTCACATCCAACAATACAACTCAGCACTGGCGGAAAAACTTACAGATCACAAACAGGCAATCATACCATTAATTGCCAGATCCCAAAATTTGGGTGCAGTTGTCTCCCGTGTAGTCGATTACCTCCAGACTGGACAAGATAATTTATCCATCCCCACAGCACTTCGGCAACAAGCACTAGATCGCAACTTGGTTTCTAACGAAATCCAGGCATTTTTGCGGATGGCGCAACTAATGGACATGGCAGATGTTAACAATCCAATGGCAGCGGCAGAAGTAGTAGTACTTGCCGAAGCCATGGGACAACTTTTAGATCTCCCCGCATGGCAGATTAAGAGATTGCGACTAGCGAGTTTGCTGCACCGCATAGATCCACTACAGAAAGCTGAAAGTGTTCTCACTGGTGGGATATCCACACGTTACCAGGAAGATGCCCCCAGTTCTCCCTTAACTTGTCCCTTAGTACCAGGAGCGCAAGTACTGCGAACAATGCCACGATTGCGTGCAGTTGCCCAAATTATCACTCACCAAACCGAGTGGTGGAATGGTACAGGAGAACCAGCAGGCTTAGCTGGGGATGAGATTCCTCTAGAGTCGAGAATTTTGACATTATTGGCAGACTTTCAGTGGCGAGTCAATCAGCGAAAATTGTCAAATCAGAGTCGCCAAGAGATATTTACTCAAGCTTTAGATGAGTGCAGACAGCAACAATCCACCCGTTTTGACCCTAAACTTGTAGATACCCTAGCTTTGTTAGTCATGGGTTTACAACAGGGACTCGACTTACCTATGATGACACCTAAAGTCAGTGCCGGCATCTGGATACTTGATTCCCACTGGGATAGTCACAGCAAGACTAATGAGGAAATTGGTAGTTACCCTAAATGAATATTGAAGCCATTAAATCAGGAAAACTCAAACAGCTACCAGGGGCAAATTTAGAAGACGAGGAACTCTCCCAACTCGATTTAAGCCGCATTAATCTTGCTGGCGCTACCCTTGTTGGCACCAATTTCGCTGCTTCTAAACTTGAAGGTGGGCATTTGGAAGGGGCGAATTTGATGGGGGCGAATCTTCAAGAAACTGACTTGCGGGCGAACCTGATGGGAGCAAACTTGATGCAAGCAGATTTAACGGGGGCTGACTTGCGAGGTAGCAATTTGCGTGGTGCTAACTTGATGGGAGCGAGACTTAGTGATGTATCTTTAGCGGGTGCTTTCGTAAGTGGTGCTAATTTGATGAACGTGAACTTGCAAGGCGTTGACTTGCGGGGTGCTGACTTGCGAGGTGCAAACCTGACTGGGGCGAATCTCAAAGGTGCAGATTTGAGTCGTGCCGATTTGCAAGGGGCGTTATTGAGTGAGGCAAACCTCGAAGAAGCTGACTTGCGAGGGGCGAATTTGGCAGGGGCGAATTTAACAGGGGCGAATTTGCTCTGTGCCGAATTAGAAAGTGCAAATTTGAGCGGCGTTAATTTGGATAAAGCGTGTTTAGTGGGTACAGTGGTTGAGACGCTAGCGTAAATGATTGCACCAAAAAGCCCAGTATCCTTAGCTATTGTTAAAGTTTTGGCAAGTGAAGCAGGTGAAAATTTGTGAGCCTAACTACTACACCCAGTAGCAGTCATTATTAATGAATCAAAGCATGACCGATGAAAGCCAATCAAATAACTCAGATGAAGAGAAGTTTGACCCGGTAACAGTTCTAAGGGATTGGTCAGCAGCAGAAACATAGTTAGCCTGTTTTGCACTTGCTAGAAGCAAAGGTAAACGGTTGGTTAAAACCATCAACACCAAAAAACCATTTATGCCGATTATTTGTATTTTTGAGGACTACCCAGAATGATACCCGTCGCCGCACAAGTTTCAATCACCGCAATCATTCCCATATTGACCGCTATCGAAAATCGGCAATGGGAACAGTTCAAAGAACTAGAGGCAGATTTTGTATCTCAGTATGGAGTAGAGGTCTGGCAAGAGGTTTTTAATTTTCGTCTCAAGCCAGCACTGGATAAAGATTCTGACAGATGGCTACTGACCCAGTGGTGTAGTGAAGGAATTAGCTCAATCAAAAATGTGGCGTAGATACGACCGCGCAAGATGAATTATGGCGATCATTTAACTAAAGACTTTTCCTAAGTGCGCTCTTAATGCATCGATACTGTCCTACTGAGACATCAACTTTGGACTAGACAACAATTTAGCTTCTTTTTAGCCGATATTTTATTTTTCCACAAGTTTATTACTCATTTTTAATTTTTAAGACTCCGCCCTCGTATCCACAAAGCCAGTACACTCATCAACAGCACCCCCATCAATCCTTGTAGGGGATTATTATTCACACCAGTCACCCAATCAGGAACTTTACCAGAATATTTCGTTAATTCCCCAACATTAATAATGTAGTAACCCCAAACGAAACCACCATGTAAACCGATTGGTAAACCCAAGCGTCCCCGACGCCAGCGCTTTCCCCATACCTGCGTTAACCCCAGCACTACTAAAGCTGGAAATTGTGGCAGTGTATTAATAATTGCCTCTAGCGGCTTAATAAAGTGCAACGCAGCAAATGCAAGGGCATCTGTCCATAACGCCACAGGCGGACTGTAGTCTTGCTCTAACTCATTTAGCAACCAGCCTCGGAATAATAATTCCTCAGCAAACCCGATACCTAAGCCGACAATTAAACCTTCTAAAATCACTTTTAGCAAAAAAACTTTTGGTTGTTGCCACACTAGCCAACCTAAAAAACCTTGTATCCCAAAGAGTATCAGAATATTAATTAACCCCATAGCCAAACCACGCAGCAAATCCACACCATTTATCCGTGTGAATTCTAAGCCGTAATGTCGCAGTATTTGCGGTTGCTTATAGATATATCTGCTCCATAGCTTGAGGAGAACAATAAACTGTACATATAGCAAGACTATTGTCAATATACTTACTAAGTTAGAATCACGCACTAGTAAGTAAATTGGTGCAGCTAAGGGCAACCATAGTAGCAATAAAATAACAATAAAACAACCCAGCCTAATAGGGGCAGGGCTTTGGGTTAAACGGACAAGGTTTATTTTCATACAAAATAAGTCAATAATCACCAGTCAAAACTTCAGATTTCGACAAATGACGAATGACTAATGACTATTCATCAGGTTCAATTGTGCTACTTAAACCATGACTTTTCAATGTTTCGCAATAGAACTCAGCATGTTCTTGAGCGCAAGTAATAACCAAAGCTAGCCCGTTTGTATGGGCTTCCATCATGATGCTAACAGCTTGGGGTTGGGTGAGGCTCGGCACAGTGGTTATTAGTGCCTGCACCACGTACTCCATAGAGTTGTGATCGTCGTTATGAAGCAAAACGCGATATCGAGGCGCGAGCTTGCGGGATGTGGAACGCTTTTCAATGGTTTCAACTGACACGGCTCTTTGCTCTTTTCTCGTTGATTCACTACAACAAATTCTCTGTCGGGCGATCGCTTAACAGTTATTTACCTATTCTATAGTATTTCTGTTTAGATACTATGCCAGCAAGATCTTTTCATCCCAGGGGTAATCACGACAGTATTTCGTGACTACCTATCAGACCTATGTTTAAGGCTGCCGTGAGGGCGCTATCCTAATGTTTCAGGACTTTCACCTAAGCATAGCGCATTGTGGCTCTTAAAATGAAGGAAGCGATAAAACAATCCTTGCCACTGCCCAAATTACGTAATGATGGACATGAGCCTAGACTTTCAACCGGGACAAATTGTGGCTTTAGAGCATGGCAACAGAAATCTGTATGCAGAAGTCATTCAAGTCGTAGTTTCCCGCCAGTTGTGTTGGGTGCGTCCTTTGCTGCTTGTCACTTTCATCGAAAAATCATCTGTAATTATTGACTTACGAGATGCATCGGACTTACTTTGGCATCTTAATTTATTTCGACCAGCTCTAGACACAGAAGTAATTACCTTGTTGAGTCAGGTTTTAGCAAAAGAGCCAAAAACTGAGCCTGATTTTGTTGCTAAGCAGCAACTCCATGAGTTTATTCATCAACTTTGGCAAGCATACCAAAATAGTGCTGAGTCATGAGTGAGTGTTCGGTTGCACCATAATCGCTCTCTAGAATACAAAAATGCCAGATTTGTCAAGTACGTAATGACACAAATTCTGCTGAGGAATATCCTGGAGAAACAATTGTTCAGACGTAAAGGGTAGCTTTAGCAGACTGAATCGGCCAACTAGCCCTTTCAAAGTGGGTCAAAAGCCAAAAAAAATTTCCCGTTTTTTGGGCTTTTCATCTTTAGTGTCTTTACACCTTAAAAGGTCTAATTGGCCAACCTAAAGATTGCAATCTATTGATGATTATGTCGCAGCGATTTGTTTGGGTAAACTGACATCACAATTTGGAGATCTGTTTCAATGGCAATGGAGTAAGCAGCGATCGCACATGCTTAAATTGCCTTAAATACCCCAAAATCTATATGGATGCTCATTAGCACAGTTTATGCCACGTTAGGTATTTAAATAGTCATCCTTGTAGAAAAGTACAACTGATGATATTACACCTATTATCTGCGCTGCTTGTACTAAAAATTGTTTTACCTATTTTAAAATTTGATTGCTTTAGTCTTTTTCAAATTAACTTGATATTAAGAAATAAGCATTAATAACAAATCAATTAGGATTACTATCCCAAGTTGGGAACCAACTGAATTCGACCTGCATCCATCTCTGCCATTAATAATTCCAAAGCTTCGTAGTCAACGTCAGATATATAACCTAATTCCGTCAGTTCTGAGTTGATTTCATTTTCTATTTCTGGAGTTAATTTTTTAATGTCAAGAGCTTTTTCTACTAATCGACGAATAGCGTACTTAGTTCTCATAAATCATAAACCAACTGTATATAATACAAAATTATCCAAGATAAACTTAAGTATAAATTGTGATCTTAAACCTTGCTTTTTGTGATCTATATCACAATTTAATTAGATAGATAATTGTCAGCAACCCTATAATATGCCATTAGTAATCATGAAAGTGAAAGTATTTAACCTACTACTGAGCCTTGACTAAATTGGCTTTAGTTATATACCAAGCAAGCTTTATCAGCATCGTTACGGATGACTTGTTTGGTCTACGGCTGTCTATGTTGATTGTTTTTGAACTGAGATAAAAAAAAAGTATATATAAATACATTTTACTATGCATTTATGACAATCTTTAAACAGAGATACTAAAGCAATAAAGATTCAGCAAAGAGACTTAAGACGTATGGTCGATGCAACAGAAAAGAGTTTATGTTCAAATAAACCTCAGCTTGACGCTTCAATAACTCTTAATAGGATGTAATTATGCAAGCAGTACTTAAATATCCCAAGATTGCAGTTATTCGTCCCCAAGGCTGCCTGAATGCTGCAAACGCTTTAGAATTTGAACGAGATCTGACCACAGCGTTAGCACAAGATGGTATATCCATCTTGGTAGTGGATCTAGCAGCAGTAGAATCTTTAGACAGTGCAGGCTTGATGGCATTGGTATCTGCACTCAAGCTGGCTGGAACTTTAGGAAAGAGTTTCCGGCTTTGTTCTGTTTCTCCATCCATTAGAATTATTTTTGAAATGACACAACTCGATAGAGTTTTTGAGATATGGAGAAGCGAAGCCGAGTTGGCACAAATAACTCTGTAAACGCTTTTATGGGGAGAGGTTGGAGTAGAGAGTTTCGCTACGGACACACGTGTCATCAGACATCTGAACTTCAAAGAGGGTTCTCTTTCCTCCACTGGCGACTGCTTTAGTGCCAGATTTCGCTAGATACAGCGGTTTTGCTGATCAGAAAGTTCAGTTACATAACTTTATGTCATCAGAGCAATGCTGGAGCAAAGCTTGGGTTGAGAGCATGGTTTATGTAAAGGAATTGTAAGTTGTAATATTCAAGTTTGTAGAAAACTCAATCAATGCTAAAGTTAAAAATGAGTAGCTGTAATTAAGGTAGCTAGAAGATAGCACAGTGGCTGTTGCAGTTGAACAATTAATAACATCGGATATTTTAAAACCAGCGCGTTACTTAGGTAATGAGCGCCTAGCAGTACACAAGCCTTGGGATACGTCAGCAATACGTTGGGTTTTAACCTACCCAGAAGTGTATGAAGTTGGTGCATCCAATTTAGGGCACATCATCCTCTATAACGTCTTGAATGCCCAGCCGCGCCAATTATGCGATCGCGCTTATCTGCCAGGCCCAGATCTGGCAGCTAAACTACGCCAAACCAATACACCCTTATTTGCGGTAGAGTCAAAGCGATCGCTCACAGAATTCGATATTTTAGGCTTTAGCCTCAGTTACGAACTGGGAGCAACCAACATTCTAGAAATGTTGGATTTGGCTGGAATTCCCCTGACGTGGCGCGAGAGACAAAAAAGGAGAGTAACAGGGGAAGCAGGGAGAGAATCTTTTAATTCCCAGTCTCCATTTCCGTTGATTTTTGCAGGAGGACAGACGGCAACATCAAATCCTGAACCATACGCCGACTTCTTCGACTTTTTTGCTCTCGGCGATGGAGAGGAATTGTTACCAGAAATTGGCTTGGTCTTGGAAGAAGGCAAACAAGTAGGATTGAACCGAGAACAACTACTATTGGATTTGGCACAGATACCAGGTGTATATGTTCCCCAATTTTACAACATGGCAAAGGATGGCTCAGTTCATCCCAATCGCCCAAATGTTCCAAAACGAATTCTGCGACGGGTTGCAACTCCAATACCAGCTTATTCTATTGGGTTAGTTCCCTATGTAGAGACGGTACATGACCGTTTAACAATTGAAATTCGACGCGGATGTACTCGTGGTTGTCGCTTTTGTCAACCAGGAATGCTTACGCGACCAGCACGGGATGTAGAACCAGATCAAGTAGTAGAAGCAATTGAACAGGGAATGCGAGCGACTGGTTACAATGAGTTTTCACTGCTATCCCTGAGTTGTTCTGATTATTTATCCCTGCCGGCGGTGGGGATGGAGATTAAAAATAGGTTAAAAAATGAAAATATTTCTCTGTCTTTACCTAGCCAACGGGTAGATAGATTTGATGAAAATATTGCTAATATTCTGGGTGGTACGCGGCAAGGTGGACTGACTTTTGCTCCTGAAGCTGGAACCCAACGGATGCGGGACATAGTCAATAAAGGTTTGACGAATGAAGAACTGTTACGGGGTGTGAAAACCGCTTGCGAGAAAGGCTGGGATAAAATCAAGTTGTATTTCATGATTGGCTTGCCGGGTGAGACGGATGACGATGTTTTGGGGATTTCAGAAACAGTAAGCTGGTTACAAAGAGAATGTTGGGTTAAAAACAGAAAACGGCTCAACTTTAACTTGACGATTTCTAACTTTACGCCCAAGCCGCATACGCCGTTTCAGTGGCACTCTGTTTCTACGGTTGAGTTTAAACGTAAGCAAAATCTGCTGCGGCAAGAATTTCGCCGAATGAAGGGAGTAAAAGTGAATTTCACCGATGTTCGCATTTCGGCAATGGAGGACTTCATTGGACGAGGCGATCGCACTCTTGGTAAAGTATTACATCGTGCCTGGGAATTGGGCGCGGGTATGGATTCCTGGTATGACAACGTAGATCAAGCATTCACAGCTTGGGGGTCGGCGATCGCACAAGCCGATTTAGACTGGAAATACCGTCAAGTGGAAAACGGTGAATGGAATTTGTTTCATCAAGAGGAGTACAGAAGTACGGAAGTAAAAGAAATTACCCAAGAACCTGATCATAACTTTGCACGGGCTAAAGGCCTCGCTACCGCTCTAAGCGCAGCCATGTCCGCAGAGCTTTACAGCGCTCCTCTGCCCTGGGAACACATTGATACGGGTATTGACAAAAAATGGCTCAAAGAAGATTTACAACGTGCTCTAGAAGCTGCAACTGTTCCTGATTGCTCGTTTGAAGGTTGTTCACACTGTGGCGTTTGCGGCACTGACTTCGGACACAATGTCGTCATCAACCCGCCTGCTATCCCAGAATTCGCTGGTGATTTTGTCCCCAATACCACCAAGGCACAACGACTACGCGTTTGGTTTGGCAAACAAGGTGATATGGCTTTGGTGAGTCACTTAGATTTGATGCGTCTGTTTGACCGAGTAATGCGGCGAGCAAGTTTACCAGTTGCTTTCACGGGTGGGTTTCATCCAAATCCGCGAATTTCTTTAGCAACTGCTTTGGCACTGGGAGCTACTAGTAGTGGTGAGATTGTCGATTTTGAGTTAACTATGCCAGTGGAAGTTGATACTTTTTGGGAAAAACTAGCTAGCGAACTACCCACAGGCATACCCATATATCATGTGGCACAGCTAGATTTAAAAGCTAGTGCAGCTACCCAACTGCTGGAAGCAGCAGAGTATTTGATTACTGTAGCAGCAGATAAACAAACAACACCTGCACAATGGCAAGACTGGATTGATACAATTAAAGCCAAAGCTCCTCTTTGGTACGAGCAAACGACTAAATCAGGTAAGAGCCAGTTAATAAATCTGCGCGATCGCTTATTTGAACTAGAATTAGTCGAAACCTACCAAAGTATTGCAGAGTCCATATGTGTTATGCGTTATGTGGGTAGTTATCGCCAAGATGGTGTGCTGTTGCGTCCAGAACAAATTCTGTCTATGCTTGAAATAGTGGCTGGTGAAATTCAAAGCCCTGGCTTGAGAGCCTCGAACTTCGCAGAATTTCAACTCTTACACATCCATCGCAATCGGCTAGTTTTAGGGGTATAATCCCTGAAGGGCAACTTGCTAGTAGTTGTCTTGATAGGGCATATCATGAGAATTGATTTTTAGCAAGGTTGCGTTAGAATGTGATGAAGAGAAATTTTCTGGCGCTGCATTGAATTAACTGGTTCACTACCCTCGTAATTAGAGGGCGAAAGCAAAGATATTTAGAGTGCAACTTCTAGGATTTTATCCCAGACAAACTGAGGCAGATTAAAGAACACTCTCTGTATAGCTAACTTGTGAATCAGTAACTAACAGCAGGCTCCGTCGGCAACTCTTTCTCTATGCTTTTAAAACAACTGCTGAATGCCTAGTCTACAGTAGTGCTGAGTAGTGAGGAGCCAGCCGTGTGCGAGGGTTCTCTCCGTTGAGCGGACTGGCGTTGCTGAGTGTAACCCTAAAGATGACTATGGGGAATAGAAAACAGAAATAGTTTCTTTTTCTTAAGAACTCAGTCGGATGCTTTCAAATCAAGCGTCCTGACTCAAAAGCTCACTCAGCAAAAACTCTGAGCGGCGGCTTCCGCTCCTCAGAACGGGGACTCAGAACTTTCAGCTCAGGACTTCCTTTGGTGAAGGTATTGCATCAAAAATCAACCACGGACGGTTGATTTAATTACTTAAACAATATGCAGCCGTTCTGGATTAATCAGGCGTGTAAACGCAATTACAGCGTCAACAAATCTTTGACTTTGAGCCGAGATTCGCAATTTTTATTATCAGTAGCGCTTTTGGGGCTGGCAGGGGCGAAAGGCGTAACAAACCTCCAGAGCTACATTGGTGCTGCCAATTTTTGAGGAAATTGAATGCCAAAACAAATTATTATCGCAGAGCAGCATCAAATTGCTGCCGTCTTTTCTGAAGACCAAATACAAGAACTTGTTGTTGCCACAGGTCATCACCAAATAGGTGATATTTACTTAGGCGTCGTGGAAAATGTATTACCTGGGATAGATGCCGCTTTTGTTAATATCGGAGATCCAGAGCGCAACGGTTTTATTCATGTAACTGACTTGGGCCCATTGAAGCTAAAGCGTACCGCTGCGGCAATTACAGAATTATTAGCACCACAGCAAAAAGTTTTGGTGCAAGTAATGAAAGAGCCAACAGGGACAAAAGGGCCGCGGCTCACTGGTAACATCACCTTGCCCGGACGCTATGTAGTACTGATGCCCTACGGCAGAGGTGTAAATTTATCCCGGCGGATTAAGAGTGAAAGCGAGCGCAACCGCTTACGGGCACTGGCGATTTTGATCAAGCCTGCGGGCATGGGTTTGCTAGTGCGTACGGAAGCAGAAGGCAAACCCGAAGAAGCAATTATGGAAGATTTGGAAGTGCTGCAAAAGCAATGGGAGTCTATCCAGCAAGAAGCACACTCAACCCGTGCCCCAGCGCTACTCAACCGAGACGATGACTTTATCCAGCGTGTATTGCGAGATATGTACGGCGCCGATGTGAATCGGATTGTAGTGGATTCCAGTACTGGCTTGAAGCGGGTGAAGCAGTATTTGCAGAACTGGAGTGGAGGTCAGACACCGCAAGGATTGTTGATAGACCATCACCGCGATCGCTCTCCAATTTTAGAGTACTTCCGCATCAGCGCTGCAATTCGAGAAGCCTTAAAACCCAGAGTAGACCTACCTTCTGGAGGCTACATCATCATTGAGCCGACTGAAGCATTAACAGTAATTGATGTCAACTCCGGTTCCTTCACGCGATCAGCGACAGCCAGAGAAACAGTTCTGTGGACAAACTGCGAAGCTGCAACAGAAATTGCTCGCCAGCTGCGTCTGCGGAATATTGCTGGGGTGATCGTCGTTGACTTCATTGATATGGAATCGCGGCGCGACCAACTGCAAGTTCTAGAACATTTTAACAAATCACTCAAAGCAGACAAAGCTCGTCCCCAAATTGCTCAACTAACTGAGCTAGGTTTGGTAGAACTGACCCGCAAGCGTCAGGGTCAAAATATTTACGAATTGTTTGGTGAAACTTGCCCCACTTGTGGCGGTTTAGGGCATACTGTGCGTTTGCCTGGAGAAGGCGAAAATCGAATGCCAACGCCAGTAGAAATACCAGAACGTTTTGTATCACCACCTCATAGAGAACCACGTCAGCCAGTTGCCCGCCTCACAGAACCACGAGAAACCTACGATGGGTTTGGGGAAGCATTCGATGCTGACTCGGAATTGGGTGCTCTGAATCTGATTAATCATCCTAGCTATCAAGAATTAGGCGATAACAACAAGCGTCGTACCCGTACCCGCCGTCATCGGATAGGTATCAATGGGGTAAATGGAAAAGATGAAACGCGGGTTGTTGCCAACCCACTGTCTTTTGTTAATGAGCCAGACTTAGACCTGGATGCTGATGAAGAACTAGGAGCAACATCTGAGATACCTGCGCCTAGCCTCGGTAAACCCGGTTGGAGTGAAAGAACAGAAAGGACTAAAGTTACAGTTACCAAGGCAGAACCAGTTAAACCAGTTGTAGAACCGCCAGAGATTGTTTCTGTGGAAATGACACGAGACGAACAAGATGTCTTCGCCTTGATGGGAGTCTCTCCATTGGTGCGTTTGAATCGGGAGGTTAAAAATCCTAAATCTGTAATTATTAACGTTACCCTTCCTGGACAACTTCCAACTACACCAACAGAATCAACCTCAGACTCAACTGTTGCCCAAAGAACAACTTCTGAAGTAAGCGCACCTATCTTGCCTACACCACGAGTTGAGTTAGAACAGAAATCTTTGCCACAAGAGACAATTACAATAGAGGAATCAGGGTTTACCGCGAATCCTTCGGGACGCTTTTCTGCCAGAGGCTCCGCTGCCAACGCAGATGAAAGTGAAGCTAATAGCGCCTCCACTGCCAACCGTCGCCGTCGTCGTCGTTCTTCTGCGGTAGATGAAGGCACATCCACCCTTGATGAAAGTTAACTTAACTCTATGGTAAAAACAGAGCAAACTGCCACTGCTCTTTGTACGTCAGCACCCTTGGGCGAATCAAGTTGGCTGGAGTTTTCCACCTTTTCAGGTATTCAAGGGTTGCTTGCAGGGGTGGATGAAGTAGGCCGAGGCTCTCTATTTGGGCCTGTGGTTGCGGCAGCAGTCATATTACCAGATCACGCTTTGCCAGAACTGATAGCAGCTGGAATTAAAGACAGTAAAAAGTTGTCTAGTTCTCGTAGAACTCAGTTAGCGCAGCAAATTTGTGGGCTGGCCATAGATTGGAAAATCGGCTTTGCTTCAACTGCTGAAATTGACCAAATGAATATTTTGCAGGCAACATTGCTAGCCATGAAGCGGGCTGTGCTGAAGCTGAAGGCACAGCCTGTACTCTGCTTAATTGATGGCAATCAGTCAGTGAAAAACTTGCTAATACCACAACAAACAATAGTCAAAGGGGATGAGCGATCGCTGACTATTGCTTCTGCTAGCATTGTTGCTAAAGTTTGGCGCGACAATTTGGTGCTGCGTCTGGCAGCAAAATACCCCATGTACGACTTAGCGCGTAACAAAGGTTATGGCAGCCAGCGCCATTTGCTGGCTCTGCAACAATACGGTTCCTCACCCCTGCATCGTAAGTCTTTTCGCCCTTGCCAAATAAAAGTACTGAGTAATTAAATAACTATTCAGGATTCAGCATTGGTAATTCAGTACTGTCATCGTCAAGCCCTTTGTCTTTAGTTTGTGATATCATCCAGTGGCGATAATCGGCTAGAAGTTGATGTAACAAACGTTGCTTAACGCTCAACAGCACACTCTTGAGCAAACCATTGCCGGTTGCTTCTAAAATCGGCTTGGGAGTGAAGGAAAATGGCGGTGGCAGATCTACCTGCACTTCTAAATCGGCTCTCCCTTGTAGGCGAGTGCCAGTGTTTAGCTCTTTGGGACATAAATATCCGTCTAAATTTAGAGTAAAGCGCTGATTAACATACTCGAAACCAACAATTTCACAACCTACCGATCGCAAATAAATTATTCCATTTGATTCTGCCCAGACCCTCATGTCTACGGTGGGTTGAATACTCAATGACATAAAAGTCATAGGACGCATTTTCAAGCGAAATACTTCTTCGGAAAGCTGCTGAATACGACTGTTATCAACTAAAGCTCTAACCAAACGTGGAGGCTGACGCAAGTAGTGCTGAATAGGAATAGGCTGCTGTGGAACAGCAATTTCCACCGATTGCGAAGCAGTAAACTTGGTAGCCATGAGTTGAAGGAAGTAATTGTTTGATACTTCTATTATTAATTAATTTATTATGTTTATTTTTTTAATTCAATCAAAGAAATATTTATTAGGACTGATTTTTTTTAAACCTATATTTGCTTATGGTTATCCTTCATTAATTTAGATACTTTGAGAAATTATGATTAGTCTCTTCAGAGAGATAAACTTAAGTCCACATAGCGTTAATGAAAAACCGCTCTCACTTACTATTACTGCTGCTATGGTTAGCCATTGGTACTGGTCTACGCTTTTTGCGTCTAGCATCTCTACCACCTTGGACTGATGAGTGTGCAACATTAGTTTTTAGCTTAGGCAATAGTTTCCACACTGTTCCACTCAATCAGATTATCAGTTCAGATGTTTTGTTGCAGCCATTGCAACCTATCCCTGTGGCTGGAATCAGCGCAGTTATTGAGCATTTGTTTAATGAGAGTAATCATCCACCGATCTATTTTGTGCTGGCACATTTCTGGATGAAAATGTTTTCGCCCACAGGGGAACTAGCCTCAATTTGGGTGGCGCGATCGCTCAGTGCTTTGTTTGGTGTTGCATCAATTCCTGCCATGTTTGGCTTTGGCTATTTAGCTTTTCGCTCCAAGTTGGTAGGTCAGATGGCAGCAGCGATGATGGCAGTTTCACCCTACACTGTTTTCCTGGCTAGAGAAGCACGACATTATACTTTAGCGATTTTGCTAGTGATTGCTTCTCTGTGTTGCTTTGTTAAAGCAATTCAGACTATCCATCGACGACAATCTTTGTCTATCTGGATAGTTTTAGCCTGGGTAGCTATCAACAGTTTAGGGGTAGCAACTCACTTTTTTTTCACCCTGACTCTTTGCGCTGAAGGCTTTGTATTGCTGAGGCAAATTTGGTTAAAAATGCAGCAAAGTAACCCGATGCAACCTAATTGGTGGCGTATTTGGATAGTTGCTATGGGTACTTTCATCGGATGCTTGGTCTGGGTTCCTACCCTGCAAAATATTCCTGGTAGTGATCTAACAAACTGGGTTGCAGGTAGCAATGCTCAGGTTAGATGGTTGGAACCGATAGGGAGACTACTACTTTGGATTATTAGTATGCTGTTGCTGTTGCCTTCCGCACTCACAAACTTGTCGGTAGTAATTGTGGTTGTTTCTGGTGTAGTAACTTTGCTGTTTTTGTTTTGGAGCCTGCCTAATCTCACTCATGGGTTTAAAATCCAGCAGCAACATCCTGATACTCATTTAGCCATTCAAATATTGAGTGAGTATGTCCTTGGGGCGATCGCCTTGTGCTTGTGTTTCACATACGGTTTAGGGATGGACTTAACTTTGGCAGCTCGGTTCCAATTTTTCTATGCTCCAGCAGTAATTTTACTTTTGAGTGCTGCATTGGCAGGCTGTTGGAACCGAGTACAAAATTTAAACCACCACAGTCAGAGATTCTGGCTTTTGGTGAATGGGAAAGTTGCGGTGAGCATAATTTGGCTGATGGCAGTACTTGGGGGAGCGACAGCAAACTGGAATCTGGGCTACCTGCAAAACCAACGCCCTGATGTTCTTGCCTCGGTAATCCAAAAAGCCTCTCAAGGTAATGTATTAATTGCTACGACTCACTTACACCACGGGCAGACTGGCAGAATGATGGGATTAGCTTGGGAATTTCAACATCAACCCAATCAAAATTTGCAGTTTTACCTGGCTAGCAAAGATCCACAGACTAAAACTTATACCCACGCCCTGCAAATATTTCAGGAAAAACTAATTGAAATCCCACGACCTCTAGATCTGTGGTTAGTTGAATTCCGTACTCAAGTTGATTTGGAATCTCAAAACTGTGTCCCTGACAACCAATACGGGAAATCTGCTGGTGAATACAGCTATAAACTTTATCATTGTGCTACCCAAAAGAGCAGCACATAGTTATCGCTTTTAGAGCCTTGGAATTTTATTTTTGTGATAATGGAACTGATTGCCAAATATTTAAGCACAGTTTGATAGATAATTGGCATAAAACATTATAAATATTTCTTTTTTAACTCAGTATCAGCCTTTTCTTGCTTTTTCAACGAATTGAAGTCAAGGTTAAACCAATATTTCAAGTTAATAAAGGCCGGGTTTGCCCACATATAGTCTATAAATTTAACAGATAACTAACAAACACGATGACTATATCTATTGCCCATTTAGGGCCTCCTGGCACTTACGCAGAACAAGCAGCAGTTTTTTATGCCAACTGGCTGGTCAAAAAGACGGGAATAGAAGGTATTTTATGCCCCTATCCCAGCATTGCTCAATCGCTCCAAGCTGTTGCTTCTGGACAAACCCAGTTGGCTGTTGTCCCAGTGGAAAATTCTATTGAAGGCAGTGTAACCATGACAATGGATACACTGTGGCAGTTGGACAGCTTACGTATTCAGTTGGCTTTAGTCATGCCCATCGCTCATACGTTAATTTCCTGCGCGACTAGTTTGGATAAGATTAAAACTGTTTATTCTCATCCGCAAGCTTTGGCACAATGTCAACAGTGGTTAGAGATGTTTCTCCCAACTGTGCAGTTGATTCCTACTAATTCCACAACTGAGCCGTTACAGCACCTAGAGAATGATATAACGGTAGGGGCGATCGCATCTAGTAGAGCCGCTCAACTCTACAATTTGCCAATACTTGCCAATGGTATTAACGACTATCCAGAAAACTGTACTCGCTTTTGGGTGGTAAGTGAGGGTGAAGTAGAGGCTAATTACCGTATGTCTTCAATAAGTCCTAGTCACACGTCACTGGCCTTCAGTACGCCTGCCAATGTACCCGGAGCACTACTTAAACCCCTACAAGTATTTGCTCAATTAGGGATTAACCTCAGCCGGATTGAATCTCGCCCGACGAAGCGATCACTAGGGGAATATTTATTTTTCGTTGATCTAGAAACAGATCGTAGCTCAGTACAGATGAAATCTGCTTTAGCAGATTTATCTATCCATACAGAAATTTTGAAAATCTTTGGCGCTTACAATGTCTTACCAATCAGTAAAGACTTAATATAACTTGCTTCTATTTCTGATTAAAGGTGTCTTTAAGTACAGCGCGAGCCGCCAAATGATTACGAGTAGAAGTTAAAATTTCTGCTTCCCGTTCTAGACGAGCCACAGTATCCTGCATTTCTAGCAATGACTGCTGTTCTGCGGCAACACCATAGAGATTGCTCGCTACCCAATAAGATAACTCTGTTGGTAAATCGGGCAAGTCTTCTGGTAGTTCAATGTTTTGTTCAGTTAACTTGGCTGATAGACGCACAACATCTCGTAGCAGTTGTTCTACTTCAGAAGACAAAGGTCGCAAATCCTTGGTTGGTGGATGGTCTTCAATCCACTCTACTAAGCCAACGCGGTAAGGCTTCTCACGAACATATTCTAATACACGAAATCTTTGCTGTCCCAAAGTCAACATCTTCATACGATCATCTGGCATTCGCTGATGATGAATGATTTCCGCACAGCAGCCAACGTTTGCAATCCCACCTTTAACTGGATCAACCATTAAGACCCCGAACCTGCGATCGCTCTCCAAAATCGTGTTCATCATGATTCGGTAGCGAAATTCAAATATGTGCAGGGGTAATGGTCTAGTGGGAAATAGAACTACTTCAGGTAACGGGAACAGAGGTAGTTCGCGAACTGCAATTTTAGAAGAGGATGTCATTGTTATCTCAGTATAAACTTAATCTTTAAAATTTATTCTTCTCTGCTTTTCCCGTACTTTGTTTACATTCTATCATTTGTTTCGTAGCTAAATAAAAGCCCTGAGATATATTTCTTCAGGGCCAGATAAATATTCATACTAATGTCATTTGTTCTTCGTCATTGATCATTTGTCGCAGTACTAATGACTAATGACTAATGACTAATGACTAATTTAAAGTTTTACTTCTATATCCACACCTGATGGTAGATCCAGTTTCATCAAGGCATCAATAGTTTTAGAAGAAGGCTGATAAATGTCAATAATCCGACGATGGGTACGGGTTTCAAAGTGTTCTCGTGAATCCTTATCTACGTGAGGCGATCGCAGCACACAATAGATCCGCCGTTTGGTTGGTAAAGGAATTGGGCCTATGGCTGTAGCATTAGTACGGTTAGCTGTATCTACAATCTTCTCGCAAGATGTATCCAATAAGCGTCGGTCAAAAGCCTGTAAACGAATTCTAATTTTCTGCTGCTGTAGAGTTGCCATCTTTAATTGTCCAGGTTCTGAGTAATTGTGGGACTGGTGACTGGGGACTAGGGATTGGGGGCTAGGAAATAAAATTTCAGTCCCCGATCCCCAATCCTTTAAATAAAAGGAAGAGAAAGGAGCAGAGAGGTACTAATACCATCTCTGCTCCTTTGTTGTGAGAGCAAAAAGGTGTTACTTCAAGATTTTGGAGACGACACCAGCACCAATGGTACGACCACCTTCGCGAATAGCGAAGCGCATTCCTTGCTCAATAGCGATCGGGTTGATCAATTCTACGGTCATCTTAATGCGATCGCCTGGCATCACCATTTCTGCCTCACTGCCATCATCGGAAGTAAAGGCTTTAATAGTACCAGTTACATCGGTTGTCCGTACGTAAAACTGAGGACGGTAGCCTGCGAAAAATGGAGTTTTACGACCGCCTTCTTTATCTGTTAAAACGTACACTTCACCTTCAAATTGAGTATGAGGCGTAATTGAACCAGGTTTAGCTAACACCATACCCCGCTCAATATCAGCCTTTTGGATCCCGCGCAGTAGTACACCTGCGTTATCTCCAGCCATACCTTCATCGAGACTTTTCTTGAACATCTCGATCCCAGTTACAGTTGTGTTGCGAGTATCTCTAATACCCACTAGTTCAACCGTATCGCCGACTTTGACTTTACCACGTTCAATCCGACCAGTAGCGACAGTACCACGACCTGTGATCGAGAACACGTCTTCTACAGCCATCAAGAAGGGCTTATCTATGTCCCGCTCAGGAGTGGGGATAAAGGAATCTACAGCATCCATCAGCTCATAGATTTTATCTACCCAAGGATCTTCACCCCGTTGAGTTTTGGGGTTAGAGGTCATTTTTTCTAAAGCCTGTAGACCAGAGCCTTTGATAATGGGAATGTCATCACCAGGGAAATCATAGCTGGAAAGCAATTCCCGAAGTTCTAGTTCCACTAGTTCCAAGAGTTCTGGGTCATCCATCAAGTCTTCCTTGTTTAAGAAGACAACCAGACTAGGAACACCGACCTGTTTTGCGAGTAGGATATGTTCGCGGGTTTGGGGCATAGGGCCATCTGTAGCAGCAACTACGAGGATAGCTCCATCCATCTGAGCAGCACCGGTGATCATGTTCTTCACATAGTCAGCGTGTCCAGGACAGTCTACGTGAGCATAGTGCCGATTTTCGGTTTCATACTCAACGTGGGCTGTATTAATAGTAATACCCCGTGCCTTTTCTTCTGGCGCATTATCAATTTGATCATAGCCCTTAGCTATAGCTTGACCCATAGCTGCCAAGGTCATAGTGATGGCTGCCGTTAACGTGGTTTTGCCGTGGTCAACGTGGCCAATCGTACCGATATTGATGTGGGGTTTATTCCTTTCAAACTTTGCGCGTGCCATGAATGCTCATTTCCTTATTCTAATTAAGCGTTCCCTTTGCTTTTAGCAATGATTGCCTCAGCCACGTTGCGAGGCACTTCTTCGTAGTGGCTAAACTCCATTGAGAAGATGCCCCGACCTTGGGTTTTCGACCGGATATCAGTGGCATAGCCAAACATTTCTGCCAACGGGACTTTAGCAGTCACTTTGGCAATGCTCTGTTCAGATCCCATTCCCTCAATTTGCCCACGACGGGAATTAAGGTCGCCCATGACATCCCCAAGGAAGTTTTCGGGAACTTCAACCTCAACTTTCATCATAGGCTCTAAGAGGACGGGTGAAGCTTTCAGCACAGCCTCTTTCATCGCCATTGATCCAGCGATTTTAAAAGCCATTTCCGAAGAGTCTACATCGTGGTATGACCCATCAATTAGCGTCGCTTTGACGTCAATCAACGGATATCCAGCCAGAACACCGGATTCGCAGCTTTCTTTCATTCCTTGTTCTGCTGGGCCGATATATTCTTTGGGTACTGTACCACCAACGATTTTAGAGACGAATTCAAAGCCAGTACCGGGTTCTCCTGGTTCCAAATCGATCACAACGTGACCGTATTGACCTTTACCACCACTTTGACGGATGAACTTGCCTTCCACTTTAGAGACACGTTTGCGAATCGTTTCACGGTAAGCTACTTGCGGCGCACCGACATTCGCTTCCACTTTGAATTCTCGTAACATGCGGTCTACTAGAATTTCTAAGTGGAGTTCTCCCATCCCTGCGATCACGGTTTGGTTTGTTTCCGGATCGACGTGGACACGGAAGGTGGGGTCTTCTTCTGAGAGAGATTGCAAAGCTTTGGACAGTTTGTCCATGTCATTTTTGGTTTTGGGTTCAACCGCCACCGAGATCACAGGCTCAGGAATGAATAGGGATTCCAGAATTACTGGCGCTCCTTCGTCACAGATTGTGTCACCTGTCAAGGTGTCTTTCAATCCCAGGGCTGCTCCTAAATCACCCGCTCGCAGTTCATCGACATCTTGTCGGTCATCTGCCTTCATAAGAACTAAGCGGGAAATTCGTTCTTTTTTATTCTTACTAGCGTTGAGGACGTAGCTGCCCTTTTTCAGGACACCAGAATAAACGCGAACAAATGTGAGGCGACCGTAGGGGTCAGCCATAATCTTGAACGCCAAAGCCGCTAGAGGTTCATTGTCATCAGCCCGCCGCTCGACAGTATCGCCATTTGGCAGTATGCCTTGGATTGGTGGTACTTCACTGGGCGCTGGCAGGTAATCTACAACGGCATCCAGCATCAACTGCACACCTTTGTTTTTGAATGCAGAGCCACAAAGTACTGGTACAATTGTCCCGGCAATTGTGCCTTTACGCAGGGCAGTACGGACTTCATCTTCTGTAAGTTCTTCGCCCTCGAAGTACTTAGCCATCAAAGTATCATCGGTTTCTGCCGCCGCTTCTATTAACTTGGTGCGGTACTCTTCTACCTGCTCTTGCAATTCTGCCGGGATATCCGTTTCTTGGATATCGGTTCCTTGGTCGTTAGCGTAAATATATGCACGCTGCCGCACTAGATCAACGATCCCTTGGAATTCGTTTTCGCTACCAATTGGTAGTTGAATGGCAATGGCGTTAGCTCGCAGGCGATCGCGCATCTGATCATGAACTTTATAAAAGTTCGCGCCTGTACGATCCATTTTGTTGATGAAGGCTATTCTAGGTACTTTGTAGCGGTCTGCTTGTCGCCACACTGTCTCGGACTGTGGTTGCACACCACCTACTGAACAAAATACTGCGATTACACCATCCAACACACGCATGGAACGCTCAACTTCAATCGTGAAGTCTACGTGACCTGGGGTATCGATAATGTTAATTTGATGATCTTTCCAACTGGTAGTAATAGCAGCAGCAGTAATGGTAATTCCCCGCTCCCGCTCCTGATCCATCCAGTCTGTTACAGCAGTTCCTTCGTGAACTTCGCCAATTTTATGAATTATTCCAGAGTAAAACAATATTCTCTCTGTTGTCGTTGTTTTGCCCGCATCTATATGCGCCGCAATACCGATATTGCGTACTCTCTCTAGCGGGATCGTACGTGCCACAGCTACCTCCTATAGTTTTTGCCTCATGATATCTTGTATATTACTCTTTGTTAAGATTCTATACTTTTACGGAAAACCGTCTTTTTGAAAAAATCGACGATATACCGCTGATAAAATTGCGATATATCGATTTTCTACTTAGTAACGATAGTGTGCAAATGCTTTGTTTGCTTCCGCCATGCGGTGCGTTTCTTCCCGCTTGCGAATGGCATTTCCAGTTTCGTTAGCAGCATCCATTAACTCATTTGCCAGTTTGCTGGCCATTGTGCGCCCTGGTCTGGATCTTGAAAATTGCACTAGCCAACGTAGTGCTAGGGTAGTACCCCGGTCTGAACGCACTTCCATTGGTACTTGATAGGTTGCTCCGCCAACTCGCCGAGCTTTTACTTCTACTAAAGGCGTTGCATTTCGCACTGCTCTTTCAAAGGTTTCCAAGGCACCGCTACCAGTACGTTCCTCAATAGTTTTCAAGGCATCATAAACAATCCGTGCGGCAAGTGATTTCTTGCCATGACGCATAATCCGTCTGATAATCATGCTCACAAGGCGACTGTTATATACGGAGTCAGACGGAACTGGGCGCTTTTGAACAACACCACGACGAGACATACTTCACCTTTAATTCGGATTTGGCAACGAAATTATATGCTATCAGGCTATCAGACACCGGAAACTAAAAGCGGTGGAACCCGCCGCTTAAAATTCCTCATATTTTCCTCTACAGTTGCAGCGAGGCTGACCTACTTGACTTGCTGCCTGCAACTAGACACACAAGGCGACAACATTATAAACCTTAATATCTAAATAAATATTAATGCTGCTGTCACTTACAGGATTCTGCTTAAAACTTTCTACACTTGCTCGCTTAGTGTAGGTGTAGCTTCTCTTGAAACAGATACAACAGCGATAATCACTATTGTTTCAAAGCAAGCGCTGCTTGTTTTTCTGTTCTTGACGCTTTTAAGAGAGACGATTAATCGTAATTTGATGCGATTAATCGCCTAATCCTACTTTTTCGCTTCTTTCGGGCGCTTAGTTCCATACTTGGAACGACCTTGCTTGCGGTCTTTAACTCCGGCTGTATCTAAGGTGCCACGGATAATGTGGTATCTCACACCTGGTAAGTCCTTAACCCGACCGCCACGAATCATTACAACTGAGTGTTCCTGCAAGTTATGACCAATTCCTGGAATGTAAGCTGTGACTTCAAATCCAGAAGTAAGTCGTACCCTTGCTACTTTGCGTAGAGCTGAGTTAGGCTTTTTAGGCGTAGTTGTGTATACTCTGGTACAAACACCCCGACGTTGAGGGCATTGCTTCAGAGCTGGGGACTTGGTTTTCTGACGCGCTTTTTCGCGCTCATTACGTATTAGCTGCTGTATGGTTGGCATGAGTTACAGCGCGTAAAGCTGCATTAGGGTCTAAGTTTTAACAAATCCTAATTATATCGTTTTCGATTGTTTTCTGTCAATTGTTATTTGTACTCGAAGTTTTGAGCAAAGGAAGTCTCTGTTACCAAGTTTAGATGTCTTTTCTATCAGAGGTTGCGCCGACGGCAGCATGGCTTCTCTACGAGACGCTTCGACGCTAGCTTGTTTCCTCGTAGGGGTACGCTTATAGCGATGTAGGAGCGTCGGAAGCCTCTGCTCTGACTTTGCGCTGCGTCCAGACTTCTCTGTTTGTCATTTGCTCAAAGACTAATGATTTATGACTTATGACTAAGGACTAATAGAGAAAGAATTGCCACAGCCACAGGTAGCGATCGCCTGTGGGTTGTGGAAGCGAAAACCACCGCCCATCAAATCTTCTGAATAATCAAGTGTTAATCCGTTGATGTAATTTAAGCTTTCAGCATCTACTACTACTTGAATACCATTCAAGTCAAAAACCTGATCACTAACTTTTACTGCTTCATCAAAAAACATATCGTAAAACCACCCGGAACAGCCACCGGGTTTAACTGTCAATCGAAATAAACCTTTTGGCTGTTGTTTGGACTTTATTCGTCCGATCTCACTGGCGGCTGCTTGACTCAGATGAATCATGGAATTCGTTTTTTGCCATTGAAAACCCTATCTTAATCTTACAGATGGGTTGACACTTGCACTCTTTATTGTTGTTCTCCTGCTACATCCAAAGCTATAAAGTCAGGAACATTCTCATTCGTTTCAGATATTTGCCTTCAGTTATTAATGCCCAATAAATTATGTTTTCCAGTATTAAGAGCGTCTGGTGTGTTTGCTCTTTATCTGTATGGGTGTTCTTAATTCTGGCTACATGTTGGCGTAGGAGAGCGATCGCTATTATCACTTTAACATTGACTGAAACGCCAGGAGTTCCTGCCTTTTGGAGGTGGTAACTTCTGGCGTGTGTGCAAACAAAAGCAGCGCAATGGCTCCTGAATAACATCAGAGCCAGTCATCTAGTTTTAATCTTTGGTACGTGCATAGTCATCTTGGTAGCGAATAATATCATCTTCTCCTAAGTATTCGCCATTTTGTACTTCAATCAACACTAAGGGGATCACGCCAGGATTTTCTAGACGATGAGCCGTACATTGGGGTACATAGGTTGACTGATTATTGCTCAGTAGGACTTCTTGCTCTCCACAAACTACCCTAGCTGTACCCGAAACGACAATCCAGTGTTCGCTGCGGTGGTGGTGCATTTGCAGACTGAGGCGGTGTCCAGGTTTAACTTCGATGCGCTTGATTTTATATCCGCGCCCTTCTTCCAAAACTGTAAAAGCACCCCAAGGACGCAGCTCAGTTGCAGCAACGCCTCTGGAAGTGATGGCTGGGGGTAGGGGCAGAGTGTTAGTTTGTACCATTTCTTGATATTGAGCCATAGTTACCTCATTTGAAGACATAACAAACCGTTAATACTCTTAACCATTGATGAAAAATCTAGGGCGATCTTGCAACCGTGAAAATCAGCAATCTTAATCTAACTTTGCTAAAGATAGCAAAATCAAACGTTATGGTGTAAACCATCACTACTAAAATTTTTGTGTCTACACCAAGTCTTCATCAAGTAAAATTGCAGCTTATTCCAAACTTTAAAAAATACCCAATGCTCCATCTCTCATTACCGTGGTTGCAGGAAAATACCAATTCCGTTGTGAACACGAGCCGCAGTACTAGGAGAACGGTCGAGTAATTGACCTCCTAAGTAAAGACTGGTAGAACTACCGCCATCTAAATTCAGGGCATTTACACACCCCAGAAGTTTCATTAGTTGTGCGTGTTCTGCCAAGCTAGGGCCATATCCGCCAGCACGATTATGCACGGCAGTTATCATCAGTGCGCCTGTTGCCGTTGTACAAATGCCACTGCGAATTGCTTTTTCTGCAATAAAGGCATCGCTAAATTTTTCACCTTTGGCATCAAGGACAATTTGACGATCTTGCACCAATAGCGGCCCTGCTCCCACAATATGAGGATAACGATTAAAATCGGCCGGAGCAGTAGCGCTAGTAATGCGGACTGTAGTGCCTATAGGTAGCTGCAATGAGGTAGTAGCAACGTTACCGCGTAAAGTGAGTAAGTATCCATCTTGAGGAATGGGAAACATGGTATTTCCTGCCTTACCACCTGGTAACTGATTGGTAACTTGGTCTTTCTGGACAACAACGATGATTTCGTTATCTGTCAAGGGGGTATAAGTTGTTCCCCAAACTGATGTGTAACGAGCAATACCACTCTGAACGTAGCCACTGTTAAGAAAAAGAATTGGTAAGCGCAGGTTATTTGCAGTAGTTAAAGTTTCTACCAAAGTGAGACGACCAAAGTAGAATTGTCCAGAATCGTTCCAAGCGATCGCTCCCCGGTTAAGAATAGGCCCTGATAACCATTGACCATCACGACGAATCGCACCCAAGGGCAATCTGTTATTCCGGTTAAAATAACCACCATTGATTGCTGCTACTGCTAAGTACCGCTGTGCCGTTTGAATTAGAGGTGCAGTACCCGCAAGAGTATCTGGGTTTGTCCACACGGGTTTCAATATTAGCCCAAATTGGTGGGGATTAACTTCTAACGAAACTACAGGAAAGCGGTCTGTGCCTAACTTAATAAAACGCTGTTGCCAGCGTAATCCCGGTGCCCAATTGATATCTCTCTCTTCTAAAGCGTCGGGTCGGATATCGATAACAAGGCGATTGGGGTTAGCTATAGTACTAATCTGAGGAGATAGACCAAAGGGAACGCTCAAGCGAATAATTGTTTGATTCTTGACCATCTCCACTTGTTGAATTAGTGGATCTGGAACTGGCGCTGGTAGTGTTGGTGGTGTTGGTGTAACTGGTAATATTTGTTTGAGCAGGTTTGGCAGTAATATAGGTGGTGGCGCAGGTTGCAGAGGGGTATAGCGTTCTATCAAGACGGGATTAGCTATTCCATCCAGGGTAATTGTCCACTCTCGATTTGGCGGTGCACTCGGCTTGGGTATAGGTATGTCTGGGTCTGAAAGTGGAGTTAAGGGTTTTTTGATTGCCAAGCCTTGTGTAATTTGCCAAGGAGTTGGACGATCTAAATCAACCAAAATACGAGCCTGCCCCAATGGTGCAACAGTTGGGACTGAAGATTGCTTACTCTCAATAATATTGGTCACTTGTGCCTTTGGAGTAAAAATCACCAAGGTGTTGCCATTGGTTTGTATCTGCCATCCTGCTGTTTTAGCAAAATTAGTAATATCTAGATAGCGATATGCTCCCAACAGCCTGGTAGTTAAAACTAGTGGCTTTGTAACGGATGAAAACCACTGTACTGGTTGTTTAGCTGGACTACTACTGTTTAAGAAATTTACACCAATTAATTGCCTAAATACCCCATCACTGACATAAGTTGTCGCTTGACTAGCTCCAGATTGCTGCAACCAAGTTCCTGGCAATGTGCGACCATTGAGAGAAATTTGATTGCCAGAAGATGACACCCCTGGAAAAGGTGATGTAGAGGACTGTGAGATCAACCTCGGTATTAATTGGGCATTTGTCAAGGACTCTTGGGCACTAGTAGCATAGTTAGTAGTTAAGTACAGTGTTATCAACACCATCGGTGACATAGTTGACCAAAAAAACCTACTAGTGTCGTGATTGGTAATAGTACTAAGGTGTTCTTGTCTGTAACAATTTGGCATTTTTACCATAGTTTACTAGGTACTTGTGAAAACTATTACCCAACAAAAAACTAAAGACTAAGTTGTTGGGAAATATTAAAAAATCATGAGTTTATTCTGGAAAAATTATGATAATATATATATTGGCTTGTTATCACTTTTAAACGAAAGAAGCATTTTTTCGCTAGAACCACCACAACTAAGTGTTTGAACTGGCACTAGTTCTAACCAGACTATACACGGTAGTTTTAGTTAGCAAACTGGATTAAGATATTCGATCCTTACCGATCGCTGCTACTGTTGCTACTTCAGTGAGGTCTAGTCAGTAGTAAAGCAAGTGACAGTTGTTAAGTAGCAAAACTCTAGACAGCAACAGAAATATTTGGGAATTGTCAAATGGGTATATATTGTAATACGCTGATTTTATTGCTGGGACAAGATAGTGTTAGCTTGAAAACGCAGTGCAGCGTTCAATGTTAGTTTTATTTTAGGTAGACCGAGATATGCTCTACCTGACAACTAGGGTGCATCTGGAAAAAAGAATTGATAAAATACTTAGCTTCAAACTATAGAAAACACTCTGTCAGGGCGAGAATAATGTCCAGGCAGAAGTATCTTGTTTAACACCGCATAAACACATACAAAAATAACGCAATCATTTTAACACAGGTTAACTAAAAAGTAAAACCGAAGTTAAAATTTTTTTTCCTTAAATTTCGGTACTTAATCTGTATTTGGCCATAAATTAAAAAATTTTTCCCAGTCAAGTAGTCGCAAAATTTATTAACTCAACACTTCAGGAACAGGGTATGAATAAGAAACCGATGAATCAAGACCAGAGAATCACAGCAAATATTGTCTTAGGAAACAACCACCAAGAACCAAGGTGGTTGGTAGAGGAACGAGATGCTTGTGGTGTAGGTTTTATTGCTCATCGCCAGAATCATGCCAGCCACGAAGTTGTGGCAAAAGCCTTAAATGCTTTGACCTGCTTAGAACACCGGGGAGGTTGTAGCGCAGACCAAGACTCTGGTGATGGTGCAGGAATATTGACAGCGATCCCTTGGGAGCTGTTCCAGCAAGATTATGGCCAAAAAATGAAGGAATTGTCATCCCTCAGCAATATGGCTGTGGGGATGATATTTTTACCGCCAGACCAAGAAGCAGCACAAAGAGCTAGGGCAACAGTTGAGCAAGTAGCGGCTGAGGAAAAACTGATTGTACTGGGATGGCGAGTAGTACCAGTACAATCTGATTTCCTGGGAATACAAGCTAGAGAAAATCAACCCCAGATTGAACAAGTTTTACTAGCTGCCGTTGACAAAAGTGGTGATGAACTAGAGCGGCAACTGTATATTACCCGCCGCCGAATTAGTAAGGCTGCAACCAATATTTCAGAAGATTTTTATGTCTGCTCTTTATCAAGCCGCACAATTGTCTACAAAGGCATGGTGCGTTCCGCTGTGTTAGGAGAATTTTATAACGATTTAAAAAATCCAGCTTACAAGAGCGCCTTTGCTGTTTATCACCGCCGCTTTAGTACCAACACAATGCCTAAATGGCCCCTGGCTCAACCGATGCGGCTTTTAGGTCATAATGGCGAAATTAATACCCTGTTGGGTAATATCAACTGGATGATGGCACGAGAAGCTAGCCTGAATCATTCAGTATGGGGCGTACAGCACTCCGTGCATGAAAACGGCGCAGCCTCTTTGCAGGAGACTCGCATCAATGAACTCAAGCCATTAGTCCATATTGACAATAGCGACTCTGCCACCTTAGATAACGTACTGGAGTTATTGGTACGTTCCGGTCGCAGCCCCTCAGAAAGCTTGATGATTATGGTTCCAGAGGCTTACCAAAACCAGCCTTCTTTGCAGGACTATCCAGAAATTGTTGATTTTTACGAGTATTACAGTGGTCTGCAAGAAGCGTGGGACGGGCCAGCACTTTTGGTATTTAGCGATGGGCAAAAAGTTGGTGCAACATTAGATCGCAATGGCTTAAGACCAGCTCGCTACGTGATCACTAAGGATGATTATATCGTCGTCGCTTCTGAAGCAGGTGTGGTGGAATTCCCAGAAGCCAGCATTCTTGAGAAAGGGAGATTAGGGCCAGGGCAAATGATTGCTGTGGATTTAGTAAACCATGAAGTGTTGAAAAATTGGGAGATTAAGCAGCGCATCGCCAAGCAGCAACCGTACGGGGAATGGTTGCGACAGCATCGTCAAGAATTAAAGTCATTAGTGAGCCAACGCGATCTTGGGGGTCTCCCCCATGAGCGATTGGCGAACTCCGAAGGGGTCATTAGTCATTCCTCATTAGCAAATGGAAATGGAAATGGCAGACAAATAACAAATGACATCGAGACAACTGATAGACAAACCTTACTTCAGCGTCAAACAGCCTTTGGCTACACTTCTGAAGATGTAGAAATGGTGATTCAACCAATGGCGATCGCCGGTTCAGAGCCGACTTTCTGCATGGGTGATGATATTCCTTTAGCAGTGCTGTCATCAAAACCTCACCTGCTTTATGATTATTTCAAACAACGCTTTGCTCAGGTGACGAACCCAGCAATTGATCCCCTACGGGAAAAGCTTGTAATGTCCTTGAAAGTCGAACTGGGTGAGCGGGGTAACTTATTAGAAGCAAAGCCAGAATATGCCCGAAGACTGAAGCTAGAATCGCCACTATTGACAGAAGCAGAGCTAGAGGCAATTAAGCTGTCGGGATTTGCCACAGCTGAGTTGTCAACCCTATTTGCAATTGCCAACGGCCCAGAAGGATTGAAAGCAGCAGTAGAGTCATTACAAGCACAAGCAGCTGAATCAGTCCGAGCAGGTGCGAAGATTTTAATTCTTAGCGATCGCCCTGTGCTCGATACTGAATACACCTACATTCCTCCCCTGTTGGCGGTGGGTGCTGTACATCATCACCTGATTCGCGAGGGATTGCGAATGAAAACTTCTCTGATTGTCAATACAGCCCAGTGCTGGAGTACCCATCACTTTGCTTGTCTGATTGGCTATGGTGCAGGCGCAATTTGCCCGTATATGGCTTTGGATACGGTGCGCGATTGGTGGTTTGACCCCAAAACTCAAAAGTTAATGAGTTTGGAGAAAATTCCAGCCCTGACTCTGGAGCAAGCTTTAGGAAATTATCGCAAAGCTGTAGAGTCAGGTTTGTTAAAAATTCTTTCAAAAATGGGAATTTCCTTGCTGTCCAGTTATCAAGCAGCGCAAATCTTTGAAGCCATTGGCATTGGTAGGGATTTAATAGAACTGGGATTCCGTGGTACGACTTCCCGTATTGGTGGTTTGAGTATCAAGGAACTCGCTGATGAAGTGCTTTCTTTCCACGTCAAGGCTTTCCCTGTAACGACTAAGAAGCTAGAAAACCTAGGTTTTGTGCAGTATCGTCCTGGTGGCGAGTACCACATGAATAGCCCCGAAATGGTAAAGGCTCTGCATAAAGCTTTAGATAGCAAGGAATACGACCACTACGAAGTTTATAAAAAGCATCTTCAAGGTAGGCCAGTAACAGCCTTGCGTGACTTGCTAGATTTCCAAAGCAATCGCTCGCCAATTCCCATAGAAGAAGTGGAGTCAGTTAGTGAAATTGTCAAACGCTTCTGCACTGGTGGGATGTCTTTAGGCGCTTTATCACGAGAAGCGCATGAAACTTTGGCGATCGCCATGAACCGTATTGGCGGTAAATCTAACTCTGGGGAAGGCGGTGAAGACCCAGTGCGCTACACAGTCCTAGATGATGTAGACGAGTTTGGTCACTCGCCAACCCTACCGCATTTAAAAGGATTGCAGAACGGTGACACTGCTTCTAGTGCGATTAAGCAAGTTGCATCAGGACGCTTTGGTGTTACCCCAGCCTACCTCAGTAGCGCTAAACAAATAGAAATCAAAATTGCCCAAGGTGCAAAGCCTGGGGAAGGTGGACAACTGCCAGGGCCCAAAGTTAGTCCTTACATTGCGATGTTAAGACGCTCCAAGCCAGGTGTTACATTGATTTCGCCGCCACCGCACCACGATATTTATTCTATTGAAGACCTGGCACAGCTGATTTTTGACCTCCACCAAATTAACCCCAGAGCGCAGGTGTCGGTCAAGCTAGTTGCAGAAATCGGCATCGGTACAATTGCCGCAGGTGTAGCAAAAGCTAACGCTGATATCATTCAGATTTCCGGTCACGATGGCGGTACGGGGGCATCACCGTTGAGTTCCATTAAACATGCTGGTTCACCTTGGGAACTCGGTTTAAGCGAAGTGCATCGCGTTTTGATGCAAAATAGTCTACGCGATCGCGTGATTTTGCGCGTAGATGGCGGATTCAAAAGTGGTTGGGATGTGGTAATAGGTGCATTGATGGGCGGCGAAGAATTCGGTTTTGGTTCCATCGCCATGATTGCCGAAGGTTGTATCATGGCGCGAATTTGCCATACAAATAACTGCCCCGTGGGTGTCGCCTCTCAGAAAGAAGAACTCCGTAAGCGGTTTACGGGGATACCAGAAAACGTCGTTAACTTTTTCTACTTCATTGCCGAAGAGGTGCGTAGTCTTTTAGCAAGACTCGGCTACCGTTCCTTGTCGGAAATCATTGGACGTGCAGATTTGTTAAAAGTCCGCCAAGAGGCAACACTTACCAAGACACAAGCACTAAATCTCGACTGCTTACTCCAACTACCAGATACCAGAGATAATCGCAGTTGGTTGGTACATGAAGAAGTCCACAGTAATGGCATGGTCTTAGATGATCAATTGCTTGCTGATCCCGAAATTAGGACTGCTATTAGCAAACAATCAACTGTCACCAAAACCTTCCCAATAGTCAACACCGACAGAACAGTAGGTACACGTTTAGCAGGGGCGATCGCTTCTCAGTACGGCGATAGCGGCTTTGAAGGACATATTAACCTCAACTTTCAAGGCAGTGTTGGACAAAGCTTTGGAGCCTTCAATCTCCCCGGTATAGTTCTAACGCTGGCAGGTGAGGCAAACGATTACGTAGGTAAGGGAATGCATGGTGGTGAAATCATTATCAAACCACCATTTGATGCTACCTATGACCCATCACAAAACGTGATTGTTGGCAATACCTGCCTCTATGGTGCTACTGGTGGCGTTTTATTTGCTAACGGCTTAGCGGGAGAGCGCTTTGCTGTGCGTAACTCTAAAGGCACAGCAGTTATTGAAGGCGCTGGGGATCACTGCTGTGAGTATATGACTGGTGGCGTGATTGTTGTCCTCGGCAAGGTTGGACGTAACGTCGCTGCTGGGATGACTGGTGGACTGGCGTACTTCTTGGATGAAGACGGCTTATTTCCTGAGTTAGTCAACCGAGAAATTGTTAAAATACAGCAGGTGATTACAGAAGCAGGCGCAAAACAACTGCAAGAGTTAATTAAAACTCATGCGGAACGCACTGGTTCACCAAAAGCAAACAAGATTCTGCAAAACTGGCAAGAATACTTGCTGAAGTTCTGGCAGTTAGTTCCACCTTCTGAAGCTGATAGTCCAGAAGCAAATCCCAACGTTAAACCTGAAAAAACAACTGAGTGGAGTTTAGCTGTTAGTCATTAGTTATTTAATTTAAGTTAATTGTGGTGACTAATAGACTTTTTGCAGAAGTCGGGGAAAAGGTAAAGGGAAAAGGTCAAGAGTATTGAGTTTTCGCTGTACTATTTCTCTTTAACCTTTACCCAGCATTTTGCAATCATATATGAATGCGAAATGACTAATTCAGGACTAACGTATTATGAACTACATGCGTTACTCCTGAATATGAATACGCCCTGCTCAAGCGAATCCAGGCGTGTGTAGTTCATGAAATCAAAAAACCTCTATCGATAGAGGTTTCATATCAGAATAAAATTTTCTGTGACTGATGCAACTTTTTTAGGTAAATACCCAGAGATCTGAAAATATTGCCGAAATGGCAACATTACTTTTGCGAGTTTAGTTATTGTCGGTATTAGGTTTATCAATTGTGGATTTTACATTTACCCTTATCTATTAAATAAGTCGGTATTTGTATAATAAGTTGCCCATAGTTACTGATCTAAATCTTCATCTGCACAGTCGTTTGCTAAAATTCACATAGGAGAATTTTACTTGGTATCTTCAAGTATGTGGTAATACAGAATCTATGTAAAAGAAGACAAAGTGTAAAGATATGAACAAGAGGCGCTAAAAAGGCGTGAAGTGGCGTTAGAGCCTCTTAAAGTAGTAAATTTGACTACACATTGCCCATAAAAATGGAATATGTAGCTTTTCTATAGTTGACTAGTGCAGAATTTAAGTTACTCTTAAAACGGATAGCTGCCAGTAACAATCTATCCTGACAGCACTGTTATGAAGACAAAACTAAGTTTAGCAATTCTGTCTGAAATTTTGAATTTACAAATTGAATAATTTGATACGGTAGCCAAATCCGTTATCAACTACCCTAAGCAAGGTAGTCTATTAATGACTTCATCTATTTCTTGGAATTGTAATGAATAGTTTACAATACCAGTGGGTGAGAAAATCTAAAGAAAATATAAAAGAGACTCAAATGACTGTGGTGTCTGGAGGACAAAAGTGTTTCTGAGACTAGCACATCAACACCGACAATTCGTCCAAGACTTGGTAATGAACCTACAAGCCTTGGCAATTGTACTAGAACGACGGGGATATCCTGCGTCTTGCTATACCTGTGGTGATCAGATGAATAGTGCATCATTTATGGTTAGCTTGGGTGATAACCACCTAATTCGGTTTTTAGTGTCCGATTACGGAATTACTTGGACGGAGATGCGAGATGACCGCGAATTAATGAAGTTAGAGGGTGCAGAGGCAATTAACCAGTTACAAGAATTAGCTAATCTTGTCAAGCAATCCATGCAAACTGGAACAGTCTCTAAAACTCTTGCCAAGAAGTATTAAGGTTCCAAGAATCGATGGCAAATTGGGAATTAATCATCGGTAATGGGGAATATTGGTTTGGTTGACATCGCCTATTAGCAATTCTCTATTACCGTTAAGTGATTGGCTGATCGCTAGCCTGTCATATCTTTTTGCGAGTTTGCCAAAATCTCACCCAAAGGATTGTGAGCTAGAAGCTCGAACGTAATTAAAACGCATTGCCAATCAAAATGAAGGGTGCCCAATATCATAGACAATCGGGTCAGGGCTGCCAGTCATCAGAGCAGTGTAAATTTTTGTCAGGGTTTCTGCCGTAAACTTGCCAGTTTGCTCTGTGGCAAAGAAAGCTTTATCAGGGGTATTAAATATTTATAAAGTAGTAATTGCTACTTTTGCTTGACAATTTTAGATTAATCTTACACAAGATAACGCGATCGCTATTGGCAAAGGTTGCGATCGCTCAATAGCTAAAGTCCATTACCAATTAAAATAAAGGGTGCCCAGTAGTACGGGTGACTGAAGTCACTAACTGCTGTAGATTTATTGTGACTTACCTTCCAATCTCCAGTAATTAAAGAGATTTGAGCTTGTCGTAAAGCTTCAGCTTTTGTCAACTTGCCTGATGGCAGCGTAGCATAAAAAGCACTCATCAATGCCTGCGTACCACCATCATCCACAGCCCACAAAGAAGCAATTGCTGCCTTAGCACCAGTTTTTTGCATCTGATAGCCAAAACCCAAGATTTCCTCACCGTTGCCTAAAGAGCTTCCTAAGCCGGTTTCGCAGGCACTTAAAACTACCAAATCTACATTGGGAAGTGACCAAGTGGCGACATCTCTAAGATTAACGCGATCGCCATTCCCAAATAAAATAAACGAATCTTCTGGTTTACCCATTACAAAAGCTGCATGAGTCGCTAAATGGACAATTGTATAATCATCCATTTGCGGTACAGTGACTTTGGGGCTAAAAGCATCGTCTAAAAGTTTCTTTGTTTCAGGAACTACCTCTGCTAAGCTTTCCACTTCTCGCCCTGCAAACGGCAATCCAGCAAAAGCAAACTGCCGATTACCAACTTTAATCTGATAATTACCTTTAGTGAAAGCACCAGCTAAAACCCGCAAACTAGATTGATTTGGGGTGTTCAAATTACTTAAGCTAGCAGATGTGATGTGATTAACGCTGAAGCGCTCAACTAACCATTTTCCATCAAATAAAGCAGTTATTGGAATGTAGCGTAACTGGTCATCTGGAGCATAAATTAGAGTTTGTGTACCTGAGAGCTTTAGGTCGTTTTCTATCGGCTTGATTAGCCAGTCATATAATTGGCGTGCAGGTGTTTTGAGATTGCGACTGGGATTTTTTAAAGCTTGGCGGAAAGCAACAATTGTCTGACTGAGGTTTTTGCTTGTCACAGCAACGGTGCGATGAATTGGTGGGGATTCAGGAGTTACTAGTACCAATTCCAAACTATCTTTTAAAATTAGTGGGTAAAGAAGTGCAGATTTTTGAGGCAATCGCGCTAAATTATCCCGAACTTGATTGAGACTCTCCAAATCTAAATTTTGCTGTCTTGCTGTGCGGCTAATTTGCTCTACCTGCGCTGTGACTGCGGGACTAGTGATAAATTTATTAAATGCTTCTAACTGTTGTTGCTGAGTCAATACTAATTGCTCAATGCGTTGTTCCTGCTGAGGCGATCGCTTTTGAGGAGAAATTTTACGTAATGTTGTCAGTTCTTTACCCAGTAAAATAGCCTGAGCTAGGGTTTGCTCTAACTTTTGTTTAATTGGTTTTTCTCTTGTTACAATCTCAATGCCTTTAGCAGTACGTTGATTACCTGGCACATTCTGGAGATATTCCTCTAGTTCTTCGACTTTGAGTAAATCCATTGTTCTTTGCGCTTCAGCAACACGTTCCTGTTTGAGCAATCGTTCAGCCAAAATCCGATATGTCTGGGCAACAGTTATGCTGTAAGCATCTGGTTGTGGTAGAGAAAGTGCTGATGGATTCAAACGAGCTTTCTCGCGATTAATCAAGCAATGCTTATAGAAGAAAATTGCTAACTCTGGTTTATTTTGGATATCAAATAAGTAACCAATATTACTATAGGTTTTGCCAAGTCGGACAGCATCTCCGATTTCTTTATCAATAACTAAAGCTTGTTGATAAGATTTTAGTGCTTGTGAATACTGACCTTGACTTTGGTATACTCTACCGATGTTATTGAATGTTACGGCTTCCCAAGAGCGTTCTCCAAATTCTCTAGTTATGTCTAATGCTTTCTGTAATCTCTGTAATGCTTCTGGAAAACGCTTTTGCTGAGATTGCTGGATAGCCTCTTGATTGAGCTTCTCGATTTCTAATTGGCTATTATTATTGGGTGAAGCTTGAGCTTTTTCTGCGTAGTCGTAGCGCAATTTGGCATTTGAGGTTACTTGTTTACCTTCTGGGTACACCATCCCAAAACCTAGTAAACTAAATACAGTTATTATCAGATTAACGTAGCGGAGATTAAGCAGCATAACAAAACACTCCTTGCGTTCAGAATTGTAAATATTAAATCAATAAGTTCTGCAATGCAATGGACTTTTATGCTATTTAATATCTGGAAAATTTATAGCTGCTTAGAAACTTGAATATGTCAGAAAAAAAACCTAGCCAACCACAACTACCGCCAATCAGTGCTATTGATACTCCATCACTGAGGGCATACGAGAGTTGGTTTGAATATCCTATCAGAGTACAACCACATCATACTGACTATGCAGGTATTGTCTGGCATGGTTCATATATTGCTTGGATGGAAGAAGCACGAATCGAATGCTTGCGCTCTATAGGGATTGAATTTGCTGATTTAGTAGCTTTAGGTTGCGATTTACCAGTTGTGGAACTGTCAATACAGTACCACCGTTCAGTGCAATTAGGTATGGCAGTGGTCGTAAAAACCCGCATGGCTGAGGTGACTGGTGTCCGCATCAATTGGGATTATGCGATCGCTTCAATTGATGGGCAAGAATTATACGTCACTGGCAAGGTGACTTTAGTAGCATTAGATCGCGAAAGAGGTAAGATTATGCGTCAGTTACCTGCAACTTTTAAGGATGCATTAGCAAAAGTTTCCGTGTTACCTAAATAGTCGTTTCTAATCTCATCCTTATTACTTGCTGCCTTGAATTTGTAACAAGTTTTCAGCAAATTGAGTTATTTGATGCCAAATATCTTGCGGAGTAATACCAAAACCAATATTTAATAAGACAAGGATCGCAGCAATAGTCAACGCATTGCTTACGGTTGTTTTTAACAATTTCCACAATATTGTAAAAACGATCCAAGCTACAATCAAGGTAACAATCATATATAACTTCCTTGAAAATCGCTCTATTTAAAAAAGGGGGTTTATTTAGAAAAAGTAAATTTTTATCTTGATAATAATTTCCAATGTAAAAGTTATGACACCAAATTTATAGTAACTATTAAGTTTGGTTTTCTGTTTGATAATCTCACAACGACTATACCCGAAAATATGAAAATAATTTAGATGTAAAGCAACTCCTTTTGTAAATTTTTGAAGAATTTTTATTGAGTTGTAGATATATAATTTTTCTGCGTAATTAGGAGGTAATTAGGTATATTTTAGGCAGATTTACATTTTTATTCCTTAGCTGTGAATAAATAGACTAATGTATTCTTAGTTGATTGAAATAAAAGACAAGAGTCAAGTGAAATTTAAAAATGATTATCAGCCTTCAGCATTAAGCTGAAGGCTGAACGATTTTATCGCAGAGAAATTATCCGCGATTGAGTTTGTAGCTTTTCAGTTGCTATTAAAACTTCTTGTCTTGCCCATTTATCTGCTGCCACAATGTCATCTAAAGAAGGATTTGCACAGTTATCATTTTGATGGCGATCGCACACCAATTCGATACACCGGGGAATATCTAAAAATCGAATTTTTTCTTCTAAAAATAACGCTACAGCTTGTTCATTTGCAGCATTTAATACAGCCGGCATTGAACCACCAGCCCTACCCACAGCATAAGCCAACCGCATACAAGGATACTTTTGGTGATCTGGTTCACGGAAGGTTAAATTTCCCGCTTTTACTAAATCTAGGCGTTCCCAATCCGTATAAATGCGATCAGGCCAAGATAAAGCATACAGCAGAGGTAAACGCATATCCGGCCAGCCGAGTTGGGCTAAAACTGAAGTATCTTGCAGTTCAATTAGCGAGTGAATAATGCTTTGAGGATGAATGACAATATCGATATCGTCATAATCCAACCCAAACAAGAAGTGAGCTTCAATCACTTCTAAGCCCTTATTCATTAAAGTGGCAGAGTCAACCGTGATTTTACGTCCCATCGACCAATTGGGATGCTTGAGGGCATCAGCAACCGTCACTTCTGCCAACTTTTCTACATCGCAATCTCGGAAAGCTCCACCAGACGCAGTGAGCAAAATCCGCCGCAAGCCAGCTTTGGGCACACCTTGAAGGCACTGAAATATAGCAGAATGCTCGGAGTCGGCTGGTAATAATTTAACACCGTGTTTTTCTACTAGGGGGAGAACAACAGGGCCGCCAGCGATCAGAGTTTCTTTGTTCGCTAAGGCGATATCTTTACCAGCTTCAATAGCGGCGATGGTGGGTAGCAACCCAGCACAACCAACAATACCCGTAACAACCGTTTGGGCTTCGCCGTAGCGGGCAACTTCTATAACTCCGGCTTCGCCAGCCAGGAGAATCGGTTGGGGATCAAGGTCTTTAATAGCTGCTTGGAGTGCTGGCAATTTCTCTTCTGAGCAAATCGCTGCTATTTTTGGTTGAAACTGCCGAATCTGAGCAGCCAACATTTCCACATTGTTCCCAGCTGCTAATCCCACAATCCGAAACTGATCTGGGTACTGAGCGACGATATCTAAAGTCTGAGTACCGATAGAACCAGTGGAACCAACAAGAGTAATCGCTTTCACAATTGCTTCAGGATTTACAGACAACTCCCACTATAAATTGCTTGGGACTCCTTAATAACAGCGATCGCTATAATCAATAGACTTCTTACAAAAGTTGCTCAATTTTCCTTGAAATAGACAAAATATGTGTTCATAAATACTATATATAAAATAAATGCTGAGGATTTTAGCAAAAATGACTAAATAGCAAATACTTTCAACTAAGTGCCGATCTTTTTAGTGGTAGAGGATTAATGTGCAAAATGTTACTCATAAATTGCTGTGTTACAGCCATAGGTCAGAGGATGCATAAAGGAGTCTGTTGAAACACTCAAGTCTATGGCAAAAGTTCAGACAGATATAAAAAAACTTTTATGGAAAAATGATTTTTTCTTTCCCGCAATAATGTGGCTTGTCAGCCGAATATTTATTTTGACTGCCATGTTGCTGGTTGCGCCAAAGCTGCCGTTACCAGTAGAAGGAATTGTGCCCCGTTTTGGCTGGGAGGTTTTTGACGCTTGGGATAGTATGCATTACCGAGCGATCGTCACTTCCGGGTATGAATTTGTCAATGACGGCAAACAGTATAATCTAGCCTTTTTTCCCTTATTTCCCTTAAGCATTTGGGTGTTGATGAAGTTGGGCTTGCCGTTTGAAATGGCAGGTACGCTGGTGAATAATCTGGCATTTTTTGCAGCGCTTTACTGTTTGTATTTTTGGGTTAAGGAGCATTATGGGATCAGCGCCGCGCAGTGGGCGACTGCGGTGTTGTCTTGGTGTCCGTCGTCCATGTTTACGGGGGTGATTTACACAGAAGGGCTGTATTTGTTTTTGAGTACAGCTACTTTACGGGCGTTTGATCAAAAGCAGTATGGCTGGACTACCCTTTGGGGTGCAATGGCCACAGCAACACGACCCACAGGGATGGCGCTAATTCCGGCCTTGGCGATTGCATCTTGGAAAGAACGCAGACCACCTATTGCCTACGTTGCTAGTTTAGCTACCGCTATTGGGCTACTTTTATTCAGTCTGTACTGTGCAATTTATTTTGGTAATCCCTTAGCGTTTATCGAAGCACAGCGGGGATGGCGACCTTCCCTAGGGTTTGATTGGCAGGGTTGGTTAAACATGCTCATGCAAATTCCATTGGGCACAAATAATTGGCAATTTGGCTGGATTAAAGACCCATCTGGCAGGATTATTAAAGATCCTTGGTATCCTTTGTGCTTCGGTGTAATTGTTGTCAGTGCTTATCTTTTATGGCATTACCGTAAACATTTGAGTTCTGCAAAGGTAGTCTATAGCTTTTATGCGTTCGTCTTATTTTTGTTGATACTGGCAAACGAACAATTGATCAATAACTTGCTGAACGCGTTTATGGTCTTGGGTGGAGGCTGTATATTATGGCGATTACGTGCACAACTGACCCCAGTTACTATTCTCTATGGCTTTTGTGGTATTAGTCTGCTGCTAGCCTCTGGAGGAACTATCTCCTTAAGTCGTCTCGCTTACGGTATTGTGCCTCTGAATATAGCTATGGGTGTGCTGCTATCTCGCCATCCGCGTCAGGGATATTTAATGTTGGGTTTGTTTATGACATTACTCGCCAAGATTGCTGTAGGATTTGCCCAAGAACGCTGGGTAGGGTGAAGAGGATTGGGGACTGGGGAACTCGGGGCCCCCTCTGGGGATAAGGGGCAATGGGGATTAGGGATTGGAAATTGGAATTTGCTCTTAACTTCAGACTATTGATGCTTACTAATAATAGTTTTTTGATGGCATGGGAAAAAAACTGAATCAGTTTAGTTCTGTTGGTTGGATGATTGGCGTAAGTGCCTTAATTTTGTTCGCGTCCAGCGGCTTACGACACGAGCTGTTTAATTCAGGCGCTTGGGACTTAGGAATTTTTGACCAAGCAGTTTACTTAATTAGTCAGGGACAACCGCCGATTTCTTCTTTTTTGGGTTTTCATATTCTTGGCGACCATGCTGCTTGGATATTGTATCCCTTGGCTTTGCTGTACAAAATTTATCCCAGTGTTTATTGGTTGTTTGCAGTCCAGTCAGCTGCTTTGGCGTTAGGTGCTTTGCCTACATGGCATCTAGCCCGTCAAGCTGGGTTGAAAGAAAGCCAAGCAGCAGCAATGGTGGGGGTTTATCTGCTGTATCCAGTAGTGTATAACGCCAATTTGTTTGATTTTCACCCAGATACGATCGCCATCCCAGCACTTTTGGCGGCGGTTTTAGCAGCACGGCTAGGTCAGGTAGGATGGTTTTGCTTAAGTATTCTCATAGTGTTGGGATGTAAAGCGGTATTATCTTTGACAGTTACCGCTATGGGAATTTGGTTACTTTTTTTTGAAAAGCGGCGGCTATATGGTGCGATCGCTTTTATTAGTGGTCTTGCCTGGTTTTTAATTGCTAACAAGGGGATCATCCCATTTTTTGGCAGTGAAGCAGCGTTACTTGAACGTCATCTTTATCGATATAGTTATCTGGGAAACTCCTTTCCCGAAATGACTAAAATTTTGCTGTTTCAACCAGAATTAATCTTAGGAAAAGTTTTTTCATTAACTAACTTAGAATATTTAGTTCTATTATTAGCACCTGTAATTTGGGGACTTCTGCCTCAAGTGACAGCTTTGATTGGTGCTATTCCTTGTTTAGTACTCAACATTCTCGCCAATCATCCATCGCAAAAAAACTTGATTTTTCATTATTCGCTACCAGTCATACCATTTCTAGTGTTAGCTGTAATTGCCAACTTAGCAGCAGGTAGGGCATGGCTGCGAACCCCAAGAGCAATTATTTTGTGGTCATTAGTAGGATTTTTTGCTTTAGCTAAATTTGGTTTTTTTGCCTCACAACATCTGAAATATCTGGATAATTGGCAAGCTACACGAGAAGCGCTCGCCCTTGTTTCGTCATCAGGAAATGTACTAACTACAGAACACATTGCACCACACTTAAGCCAACGCAAATTAATTAAATGTAAATTTGTTAAGTTTCCACCAGATAATGAGTTGAATACGTTTGATTATATATTACTAAATGTCCGCCATCCTGGTTGGTCAGATACTTCTGAGTCTGCTATTAACTTGGTAAATCAACTGAAAACTCAGTCAAGGTTTAAGTTAACATACCAGCGCGATGATATATTTCTATTTATAAAAAATTGAGCAAATTGTCTAAAATTACTTACGGAATGAAAAACCTGAAGCTTGGTACTGTTGGTTGGATGATTGGCATCAGTGCGTTAGTTTTATTCGCTTCTAGTAGCTTACGGCACGAACTATTTCAATCAACCGCTTGGGACTTAGGAATTTTTGACCAAGCAGTTTACTTAATAAGTCAAGGACAAACGCCTATTTCTTCTTTTTTAGGCTTTCATATTCTCGGTGATCACGCTGCTTGGATTTTCTATCCTTTGGCTTTACTATACAAAATTTCCCCTAGTGTTTACTGGTTGTTTGCTGTACAAGCTGCTGCTTTGGCGCTAGGAGCTTTGCCTACATGGTATCTAGCCCGTCAAGCTGGATTAAAAGAAAGCCAAGTACTTGCAATTACTACTACATATTTACTATATCCGTTGGTTTTTAATATTAATTTGTTTGATTTCCATCCAGAAGTTATGGTTTTACCTGCACTTTTGGGAGCAGTTTTAGCAGCTAGAGAAAAACATATTTGGTGGTTTTGTTTTAGCATTATCTTAGTGTTAGGATGTAAGGCTGTTTTGTCTCTCACAGTTGCCGCAATGGGTGTTTGGTTACTATTTTTTGAAAAGCGGCGACTATATGGTGTGATCGCTCTTATTGTTGGTCTTGCCTGGTTTGCGATCGCCACTAAAGGTATCATTCCCTTTTATGGGACAGAAGCAGCCTCCATAACACGTCATCTTGGAAGATACGGCTATTTAGGAAGCTCATTTTCAGAGATAACTAAAAATTTACTTTTCAACCCAATAATTATCTTAGAAAAGCTTTTTTCATTGGATAACTTAGGATATTTAGTACTGCTGCTAGCACCGATCATTTGGGGAATATCGCTCCAAGGAATGACGCCCTTAATTAGTGCTATTCCTTGTTTAGCTATCAACCTTTTTGCCGACTACCAACCTCAAAAAGAATTGCTACATCAGTACTCTCTACCAATTTTACCATTCCTGTTATTATCTGTAATTTCTAGCTTAGCAGCAGGTAGAGGTTGGCTACAACATAAACGAGCAATTATATTGTGGTCATTAGTGGCGTTTTTGAGTTTAGCAAAGTTTACTTACTTCGGTGAAAGATATTTAGAATCTCTCGATACTTGGCAAGCTACGCGAGAAGCGATCTCTCAAGTTCAACCTATAGGAAGTGTTCTCACTACAGATGAAATTGCTCCGCATTTAAGCCATCGACCATTGATTAAATTAATTCAATCAAATTCACCATCAGTTAATTTAAAAGCATTCAATTATATATTGCTTAATATTCGCCATCACGGTCTATCAAGTAATCAAGAATTTGATATAAACTTGTTAAATCAGCTTAAAAATCAGCCAGAATTTAAACTGCAATATCAACGTGATGATGTGTATTTATTTGTAAAAACCTAGTTATTTTTTATCCATTTTTTCTTATTAATTTTTATATATATTGCTGCAATACATGAAAACCAAAAAAATAATCATAGTAATTTTACTTTTAATAATATGTAGTGCATTTATACTTTGTGCTGCTGTAGGGATGTGGATTTACCCTGATACTTTCTATAAGTTTTTTTCACAGTCTCAATTGGTTCGAGAAAATCCTCCACAGTTACCCCATAAAAGTTACTACTGGGATATACAAGCTTACGCCGAGATGGCTATAAATCCAAGCTGTCAGGCATTTTATCCGCTTTGGCCTTTAATCATCCGTAATATTTTTCATCCACAAACTATAGAGCAGGCTGCACACTATTTTTTACTCGTTGCTACTACTTTATTTTTTATTTCTACTTTTTTGCTTTTTTGGGTTTTAAAAATAGGTTTACAACGCTTATATTTAACTTTCTGGTTAGTTTTAGCCTATACTCTGAATCCTATGGCAATATTCCGAGTTATAGGTTACACAGAAAGCTTATTTGCGACACTTAGCACCTTTCTTATTTGGGTTTGCTTGCCACAATTAAAACTCAATGAAAAAATAAAACTTTGTTTTACATTTATTATTACACTTTTAATGGCTTTAACTAGACCAGTATTGCTCCAAATATTTTTTTCGACCATAGCAGCAATTATGACAATGTTTACATTAGAAATTTTGCAGTTAAAAGTTTATTCTTGGAGGAATTTATTAATTGGCATCAAAAAATATCAATATGAACTTAAAATGTCCATCACTATGTGGATATCAACATTATTAGGCTACTCTATTTACGGAAATTTCTGTCTCCAAACTAGAGGTGATTTTCTTGCTCCTTTCCATGACCAAAAAAACTGGGGAAAAGCTTTAGGTCTGCATTTAGAACTGTTATTATTTCCTAAATCTTTGCTAATTGACCTTTTAGGTTTGTATTTACCTTTAATTATTTTATTTTTATCACTTGTTTTTGTTTATTTCAAACTTATTCAACCACAAAATATATTTGCTCCTAAATATAAGTTTTGGCAAAATATATTAATACTATATCCACCTTTGCTAATCTGCTTATATGTTCTTAATTTTATTATCTTAAAAAAGAGAAGTTTTCAATACAATTCATACAAACTGTTGATATCTAATTACACTAAAATATTGGCTAGTAACTATCTTTTTTGGTTTTGTATTTACTTTACTACTGCTCACTCAATTATTATATTTTTTACCCAGGATAGATTACATAGCTTGGGAAGATATATATTTGCAGTTCCCTTCTTTTTCGTAGCTTTAGGATATTTATATCGTTGTATTTCTGGTAAAACAAAATATCACACTTTGTGGTGGCTAATTTCGATTTCTGCTATTGGATTAGTTCAACAGTGGATTAATTATGGTCAGGATAAATGGCTTGGTTAGAACATATAAAATCTGATTAATTATCTAAATAAAAGTAATGATAGTTAAAATTTAATTAATTGATGGTGAAATTAAAGTAAAATCTTCAGCAGTGCCAAGAACTTTACTACCTAGTAAATTGACTTTTTGTAAACTTGCATTATCTAGCAGTAAATAAGATTTATTTGACCACATTTCTTGTAAAATAGGCAAACTTTGAGGAATTACTTTGCAATCACAATAAAAGTTCAAACTAGGACGGCCATAAGCAAAAGAGGTGTAAATTGTTGTTCCTGGTGAGACGTGTTTGCGAATTAATGTAGCAACTGGCTTGACTGCGAAAGCTTCATTTAACTCCCAAATCCATGATTGTGAACTCATTAGCAGTGCTAAAACTAAATACATTCCACAAAACAAAACTTGAATAAACTGGCGATCGCGCTGTTTAATCAGCCATGCTACAATGCTCATACTTATTGTTAAAACTATACTCATAACAATTAAAATAGGCTGAGAATTTGTAATCGTAAAGTAAACGCAACCTCCTAAACCTGCAATAGCTATAACAGCAAATAATATTGCCAAAATTTGTGTTTTAAAACGATGTTGTTGCCATTCACTAAGTTCAGCACCAATTGCCAAAGCTAAAAATGGATAAACAGGCATGACATACCACGGCAGTTTTGTTCTCATCAAAGAGATAGTTCCTAAGTAAACAATTGTGCCGATCAGAATTAAAGAACCCCAAGTCGTATAACGCTTTTTCCAAGCTAGATAAAATCCTTGCGGCAAAAATAACAGCCAGGGAAAACCATACTTAAGTAGCTCAATTAAATAGTACCAAGGAGGTGCGCTATGACCTTCAACAGGTTGTACAAGGCGAGCAAAAGTTTGTGCTTGAAAATTAACTTGTAAGAAACTACTTCCATAATGTTGCCATTGAGCAGTATACCAAGCGATCGCTGGAGCATTTCCTAAAAACATTCCCACCCATAAATAGGGGTTTATCAATAAAGCTAATTGTCGATTTGCCAACATAAATAAACAAACAATACCTCCTAATAGCAAAACTATCATTCCCTTTGTCAGAGTAATTAGCCCAAAACAAAATCCTACACCGAGAGCATATCGTCGGTTATAACGTGCTTTTAAAAAGCAAAACAACAACATTAGGAAAAAAGTAATAATCGTACCATCTAACATCGCCAGTCGTCCGTGACGCACCACAGGCAACATTGTTAAGTAAACCAAAGCAGCAAACAGAGCTGGTATTTGGTTAAAAAGTAAACGCCCCACCAAGTAAAGCAAAGGCACTCCCAAGGCAGTTAAAACTGCACTAGGTAAACGTGTTGTCCACTCATTGACGCCACCAATTGAGTAAGCCCAAGCAATTAGTAAGTGTATTAGGGGCGGCTTATTATGGTAAGGTTCACCTCCCAAGGTAGGGTAAAGCCAACGCATTGAACCAACTGGAGCACGCCAAATTTCACGGGCAACTTGTGCTACTGTACCTTCATCCCAGTCTCGTAAGGGGGAGTTTCCCAAAAATATTAGCCACAGAAATAGAGCTCCCACGAGCAAGCTCAATAGCCATTCTTTTTCTCGGAATGGACGCATATCTAAAATCGGAATAATCCTTTGATAATAGGTTGATTCATTTCTGTAACTCTATATAATTTTTTATTTGCACAAAAATTTATATTGACATGAGAAATGACAGCAATTATTTTACAGTAAATCTCTCTCATTAAAGGTGATATAAACCAGATAACAACTGTGACTAAGCCAATCTACTCTCTAGTAATCCCTATTTATAACGAAGAAGAAAATATCACTGAAATGTATCGGCGTCTGATTAATGTAACATCACAGTTAGATGGTGAAGTAGAATTGATTTTGATTGACGATGGTAGTCGCGATCGCTCTTTAAGTATGATTCGTGAACTTCACCATTGCGATCGTCGTGTGCGCTATCTCAGTTTTGCTCGGAATTTTGGTCATCAAATCGCAGTCACAGCTGGTTTGAACTTTGTTCAAGGCAAAAGTATCATCGTCATGGATGCCGATCTCCAAGATCCTCCAGAACTAATCTTAAAGATGATTGAAAAATGGCAACAGGGCTACCAAGTAGTTTATGCTCAGCGTATATCTCGCCAAAAGGAAAGCTGGCTAAAACGTCTTACTGCCTACGCTTTTTATCGCATTCTTCAACGGCTAGCTAATGTAGACATACCTGCCGATACAGGAGACTTTTGCTTGATGGATAGGCAAGTAGTAGATATTCTGAACGCAATGCCTGAGCGCAACCGCTACATTCGCGGCTTACGAGCTTGGATAGGATTCCGTCAAACAGCCATACATTTTGAACGAAATCCTCGTTTTGCCGGCAAAGTTAAGTATACTTTTGGTCAATCTTGGGCATTAGCAGTTGATGGAATTATTTCATTTTCAATTGTTCCCTTAAGACTGGCAACTTATATAGGGTTGCTGTCAGCCGGTATAGCTCTGTTAATGATATTGCTAGTACTATATTGGCGTTTATTTGACCCAGTGTCTCCATTAATTGGCTTCACTTTAATTACAATTGCTATGTTGTTTCTAGGGTCTGTGCAATTACTTTGTATTGGAATTTTAGGCGAGTACATTGGACGTATTTATGAAGAAGTCAAAGGTCGCCCTATCTATACTTTGAAGGAAACTGGAGGCTTTACTAAGACATCAGAGCCAGCCAAATAAGCCTTACATTTGTGTTAGAGCTTTATGAATGAGGGTTTATAACTTTTAATTAACCTATTTGCCAACGTTTGGCTGTCGAATATACAGTAAATTTCTTTAACTCTGCAATAATTTTGTTTACTTTTGTTAACTAAATTTAGACGCATTTATCTAGGATGATTAGTAACAAAAGTTACATTATTTGTGAATAATTGATGCTGGAATAATTATATCAGATAGCTACTATAATTTTAACATTTTTCTCATAATTTTCCTATCAATTACCGTATAAATACGGTAACATTGCATATTGAATTGTACTATTAATAATGTATTGCCTTTCTGGACTTGAGGTAAATAGTAGCTAACAAAAAATTTCAAGTAATTTAGGCTGATGTACCAGCATCAAAAACTGAAATAAGCTATCAATAAAATTATTTTCAGTGAATGAGTGAACAGTATCTATGTTAACGAATAACTGCCCCTTGGCAATGAGAAACTATATTAACTTGATTTGCGTCTATTTATTTCTCAGAAGGTCAAAGGCAACATCAGCATGTTAAAAATTTAACTTTTTCTTAAAAAGGAAGGAATAGTCATAGACAGTAGAATATACATTATAAAGAATGAACTATTAGTTCATTAGATTTTTTCTAGGTGGTTACTGTACCCCTTGTGTCAATTCTGTATACTAATCCAATAATTCACTAGCCCACCTCATTCGCGAAGACACAAAACCCGGAAGGCTACTGACTCCCGGTTAAACTGTCTACAAGCAATTAGCGGTTAGAGGAAAACAGGAGTTATAAATTGGCTCCTAGTAGCATGGTTTGTTGAGGTGCGGTTACTTATTCAATTACGCTTATTCTTAAAGCTAATAGTGGAAGTGTGGAAATGCAGACTTTACCTCTTATAGACGCGTAGTTGAAATTAAATAGTACCAATTTTTATATGACCAGCGTATGTCCAAAGCCAACCAATTTGGACTTTGGTTAAACCTGTATAATTTTCTTCACAATTTTTTCATTCCTGTTAATCTCTATTCTATTTTTCAGGATTATTTAGAGAATCACTGTGTATTTGAGTATCTAGAAAAAATGTGCTACAACGTACCGTCAAAATTGTTACCGATGGTTCGACCCTTGAAGGAGCTATGAAGTGGAAAACAATAAATCGTTTCTTTGGCCGGAAGGAATATTAATTACACTGCTTGCATTGTGCGGTACTTTCAGCCTTGGTTTTATGATGCTTGTAAAATCAAATTTTTCCGAGGCTCAGAATAGACAAAATATATATGTCACCGATATAGCAGCGAAAGTAGGAACTCAGCAGCGCATTGAGGGATTAAAGGCGGCGATGCTCACAACTTGGCAGCAAGAAGCACAAGCAAAGGGACTTTCCTACTCTGTACCATCAAGCTTTCAAGGAGTAATAATTAAGGCTGCAAAACTTACTCATGGTCAAAAGGTGATTGCTCTTACTTTTGATGACGGCCCTTGGCCTGAGACTACAGACCAAGTATTAGATATTCTCAAAGCAAATAATATCAAAGGGACATTTTTTGTTGTTGGGCAGAACTTGAAAAATTATCCCGAATTAGGGAAGCGGATTGTAATTGAGGGCCATGTGATTGCTAACCATACTTGGCATCACTGGTATCATTTTTTCAATCCACAGGCAGCTGCTTTTGAAATTGAGCGTACGACAGACCTGATTTATCAAGTTACAGGTGCTAAAACAACTCTGTTCCGACCACCTGGTGGCATGCTACATAATGGATTAGCGGCTTATGCCAAAAACAAAAAATATACTGTAGTTATGTGGTCAGCTGACTCCATAGATTACAAGCTGCCAACTGTACCAAACTTGATCAAGAACGTGATCAAAGATTCAAAACCTGGTGGTATTGTGCTAATGCATGATGGTGGTGGTAATCGTTCCAGAACTGTGCAAGCTTTACCAGAAATTGTTAGTACTTTTAGAAAGCAAGGCTATCGTTTTGTAACTATCCCAGAACTTTTAGAAATACAAGATACAGACCAAAAGTTGGCTGCTCACAAACAGAAATAGTTATTAAATATGAGTTAATATGGTTAAGTCAAAAATAATTATTGGGTTTCCCTTTGCTTTACTCAACCTACTAATTTTATGGTTTTTAGCTCTAACACATAGCGTATTGAATTAAAGGTTATTAATCAATAATTATTTGTTAACAATTAATAACTAACTCTGACTTTTGGTATTTTATACTCCCACCAGGTTTTCTGATAAAAAGTCTACTTATGAACGGTTACGCGGAAGAAGCGTAACCGTTCATAAATGAAATCAATATTTATAAGACTACTTGCCACCAACCAAAAGCTGGGCCGATAAAACGGATAGTCACCCATGCAACAACCATAATGCCAATACCTATCCAGGCACCGCGAGTAGTCCAAGCGACAAAGAGTTCAGCTTGGGTTTTGGTGATGGGAACCCAAGGCAAGATTCGAGTATCTTGACCGTATTTTTCTCCAAGTGTGGTTTTACGACGCTTTGCTTCACCCATAATCAGCAATTAAAAATTTAAAATTCAACGTAGTTCTAAGTTCATACTGACAAATTTATTACTTGCACAACAGCCGTTGTAAACTTTATTGCTAGTGCAAATTTCAAATGTCATAGTTAATGAAACTTGGAATGTTCGATCAAACTGATAATAGCGCTTGCTATGAGACGATCGCGCTTCGGTTGACAAAACGTAAATAGTCAGTAAAAGAGAATAAATAACTGTAAACTGACCTTACGCAGAATTTTCCTCACTAGTATTAGAAAACAGACTTGGGTCAAGATAGTTAATGCGTGCTAAAGGACTAAGAGCGGCAAGAATTTGAGCGCCGTAGCTACGGTTAACCACGCGACTATCAAGTAAAGCAACGATACCTTGATTTTCTCGCACTGGCGCGATCGCCCGTTGTAATTCATTCAAGGCAGATGGTAACAAGAATAAACGAAACCAATCTTGATGCGATCGCTTATAGTGAGCGACCCTACCAGCGACTAAAGGATTTTCCAAAGATGGCAAGGGCAAAGTAGCAATGATCAATAGCCTGGGTGCAGGTAAGACTGTTTGATGTTCTCGCCAAAATTCCCAACCACTGACCAAAATACCATTCTCGTCTAAACAAGTTTTTTCCACCTGCACCCGCGAACCAAACTCTGAAGCCAGAATTGCCCCTACTTGAGACTTGAGTGGCACATCTCCCACTAACACAACCGTCAATCCTGGCGATGTAGCACTTAGGCAAACTAGTGTACGGACTTTGTGGATAAATGCCGCTTGAAATTCTGGCGTGTTAGGTAGGGGCAACTTATAGGGTACATAAAGTTGAATTGCTTCCGCTTGGCTATCCGAGGAAAACTTTAAGCAAGTCAAATCGTCCAAACCCAAGCGCTGGTGAAACAGAGGAGCCTCTGTTTCTGATTCTAAAGCGCTGCCAATTAAAACCACAGGTTGCCGCTGCCAAATGGGCGAGAGTATTTGCGCTAACTCGATTGGGGCGTAGTGCAATGAAAATAAACCTTGACGACGGGCAATAGTCGCCCAGAGGAGGGGAGATGAGGGAGAAAGATTTTCATTAAAGCTTTGAAATTGCTGCCAGAAATGTTTCCAGCCATCAGGTATGTTGGCTGATTCCAATACTGAATAAAGATGGCTTAAAATCTCGGCTTCTGGTTGAGAAATCAGATAGCACTCATAAGGATTAGCGGGATGCTGGAACAGTTCATGTGTCAGTTGCACCCGTGCAGAGCGAATTGCCTCAGCTTGGTTTGGACAAGCGAGCATAAGTTGATCCCAGTCATGCGGTTGAATAGATTGAGTCAGCTGATGACGCACCCAATCTTCCAGATCATCCACTCCATCAATTATTGTGGGAATACCGTGAGGAAAACGATCGCTATCAGTCAACTGACCTCTTAACCAGGCTTCTGGAGTGGTCAACAATAGTCCTTGGAACTCGCTACCTGGCCAGGCGTCACCTGTCCTAATTGGTTTGTTGGCTGGTAGCCACTGCTGTAGCCGAGGAATTTCTACTTGTAACAGGCGTTGCTGTACTATTTCTTGAGCAACAATAATTACAGGCCCATGCCACATCAACGCTGATGCGACAAAACTAGTACGATAGCGCCCTTGATAGCCACAAACTGCCCCTACTTGAATTAAGGCGCTACGTCCTAAGCGCAAGGCGCGTGCTACCAACCTTGCCATCGTCAAATGATGGGGCCAGGAAGGGAAACCCGCCTGCGATCGCAAAAAGTTATGTAGTGACAAATGAACTTCTGCCTCAATCACACGCTTTTAATCCCATACAAAGTGATTTTTACTTACAAAGCCCCATTTCTATTATCTTGTCATTAGTCATTTGTCCTTTGTAAAACGAATGACTAATGACCAATCACCAATCCCTCTGAATTATGCCAACTTACACAGGAATTTCCAGCGAAGCCTTCAGGCATCCACTGGATCGCCAAGCCGAGCAAGCTTTACGAAACTTACCAGGATTTGATTTAATCGCTCGTAAATTCGTGGAATTTGTCTACGAACGTCCTCAATTAGTCTATCTAATGGGCAACACCATCCAAGTCGGGCCGCGCCAATATTCCACTATTTACCAGATGTTTCGGGAATGTGTGCGGGATTTGGACATTTATCCAGAGCCTACACTATTTGTCTCACAAGATCCCCAAGCAAATAGCTATGCTCTAGGGCAAGAGAATCCTTACATAGTCATAAATACAGGGATACTAGACTTACTAGACGAAGCCGAGATTCGGGTGGTGCTAGCCCATGAATTGGGGCACATTAAATGTGGTCATACTATTTTAATTCAAATGGCGATGTGGGCGATGAGTGCTGCATCTGCCTTGGGTGAATTAACCTTTGGCATAGGAAACTTTCTTAGTCAAGGGTTGATTTATGCGTTTTTTGAATGGCGGCGCAAAGCCGAGTTATCTTCAGATCGCGCTGCACTGTTAGTGATGGATGACTTGAACCCAGTGATGTCTTCAATGATGAAAATTTCTGGCGGTAGTATCAAATATAGCCATGAATGCAGTTTACAGGAGTTTATTCGTCAGTCAGAAAGTTATCAAGCACTAGATGAAGATGGACTGAATCAAGTGTATAAATTCTTAATGTATAGCGGTGTGCAAGGAACAATGCTGAGCCATCCTTTTGCTGTGGAACGCTTGCACTATTTACGGCAATGGGCAGTATCAGAAGAATATCAGCAAATTCGCCGGGGAAATTATCAGCGATCGCCTGCTTCAGGATCAGTAAATGTTGCCGCCAAGACTAATGAAAATGAAGCTGAAGCTTTACGCCGTCAAATTGAAGAATTACAACAAGAAATTGAGAGAATGAAAAGATCACAATAGTACTGATCACTAAGTCTGTTAGCTTTCTTCTCTATGTTCGCGTAGCGTGTCGTAGACAGAGGCAGCGCCAATGGGGTGTTTAGCCCATCTTGATTTAGTTTTCTTTTACTCAACACTATTTTTATGTGAAATATATTTCATGAGTTAGTGCATTATGAAAATTAACTTGACAAAACGACTGTTTGTGTTGATTAATATTCTGCTTCTAAGCCTTTTCTTGCCTAGAATTACTTTGGCTGCACCAGTTCAACTCCATACTAATTCTGGTGCTATTTTTGCCCAAGCTGCTAACTCTGTAAAATACTCTGCCGCATCTGCTGATCTAAACCTGACGCCGCAACAACGCCAACAACTCCAGGCTGTGCGTCAACGCAGAAACAAGGAAATTAGTGCAGTCTTAAACTCTTCTCAACGTGCCCAACTTGCTCAAAAACTGCGTGGGAATAATATCTATCAAGCTTTAGAAACACTGAAGTTGCAACCAAATCAGCAAGAATTGGTGGATGCGATCGTGCAATTTACTAACTTGAAGATGAAAGCAATATTATCTCGATATTCACTACAAGTCGGGCAAAAATAAAGGTTGAAAACTCTGGCACAGTTGATCCAACCTCTCCTGACATCTTTCTCTTAGTCAGAAAGTGGGCTTTATCTTTGTCTAACAAAAGAGAAGTTTAGAATTTTCAATTCATGTAAAGCCAAAAATTATGGAAACAGTTGACTAATCTGAACTTCTATTTCTGGAAATGCAACCAAAGATAATGTTGTATCTTCCTCCAGAATAAATTCTTGATTGTAAGCTTCCGAACTGGGTTCACGGAAAACATAAACCTGACGCTGATTCACATCCAAAATCCAGTATTCAATAATTCCTGCTTTAGCATAAAGAAGGGCTTTTTGTTTACGATCTGTCTCTAGCGTCGTGTCAGCGACCTCAATCAATATAAAAACTTCATTGGGTGCAGGATGGTGGTCAATGTACTTTCGTAAATCGATACGGACAACAGCAATATCTGGCTCAGGTTCCGAGTATTGGCTCAACTGAATGGGATCTTGTACCCGAACTAAGGCAACTTCCGCTAGCAGACGCTTGAGGTAGTCAGATGCACACAGCGTTGTCGCTGCGTGGGGAGGATTTTTGGCACTCATCGGAATTACTTGCCCTTCAATCAGTTCCACGCGCTCATCCGCTGCAATAATACCTGTCTCAAACATGCGGTGATACTCATCTATATTCCACAAGCGCACTCTAGTTTGTGTCATTGTGCATTTCCTTGATTCGGCGATTGCATGGCATTCTGGAAGTAGCCTGCAAAGCGTAAATATCTCTTACTCTCAACTTTTGCAGCATCTATAATTAATCTTGCCCTATTTAGTTCGTTACCATGTCGGAAGAAGATATCCGTGCCGCCAGGCTGGAAAAAGTAGACCAGCTCAAGCAGCTAGGAACAAATCCCTACGCCTATCGTTGGGAATCTACCCATCATGCAGCGCAATTGCAAGAACAATTTGCCGATTTACCCAGTGGTGAAGAAGTTGATTTAGAAGTTGCCATTGCTGGACGCATTATGGCGCGTCGCGTTTTTGGTAAGCTGGCTTTCTTCACCTTGCAAGATGAAACCGGCACAATTCAGCTTTATCTGGAGAAAAATCGCATCCAAGAAAGCATGGCAGATATTGATGCCGATGCCTTCAATCACTTGAAACAACTCACAGATGCCGGCGACATCTTGGGAGCAAAAGGTACTGTCAAACGGACTGAAAAGGGCGAGTTATCTGTCTACGTCAGACAATACACCATCCTCACTAAATCACTTTTGCCCCTACCCGACAAGTGGCATGGGTTGACGGATGTTGCTAAGCGTTACCGTCAGCGCTACGTTGACTTGATTGTTAACCCGGAAGTTCGGCAAACTTTCCGCCGTCGTGCCCAAATTACTGCCGGTATTCGCCGTTATTTAGAACAGCGAGATTTTCTAGAAATTGAAACGCCAGTTTTGCAAAGTGAAGCTGGGGGTGCAGATGCACGTCCATTCACCACTTACCACAACACCTTAGAAATGGAGTTGTATCTACGAATTGCCACAGAACTTCATCTCAAACGGTTGATTGTGGGTGGTTTTGAAAAGGTGTTTGAATTGGGGCGGATTTTTCGTAATGAGGGAATTTCGACTCGTCACAATCCTGAATTTACAACGATTGAAGTTTACCAAGCCTACGCTGACTACAACGATATGATGGCGTTAACAGAAGGGATTATTACCACTGTCGCTCAAGAGGTACTCGGCACACTGCAAATTACCTACCAAGGGGAAAGTGTAGATTTGACACCACCTTGGCGGCGGGTAACAATGCACGATTTAGTTAAAGAAATTACAGGCTTAGATTTCAATTCTTTCCAAACCTTGGCAGAAGCTAAAACAGCAAGTAAAAATGCTGGGCTTGAAGCTATAGAAGATGTGCCATCAATTGGTAAACTCTTAAATGAAGCCTTTGAGCAAAAGGTAGAAAGCAACTTAATTCAGCCTACCTTTGTAATTGACTATCCTGTAGAAATTTCGCCTTTAGCCAAGCCTCACCGCTCTAAGCCTGGTTTGGTGGAACGATTTGAGTTATTTATTGTGGGGCGCGAGACTGCTAACAGCTTCTCAGAACTTACCGATCCCATCGACCAAAGAGAACGCCTAGAAGCACAAGCCCAGAGAAAAGCCGCGGGTGATTTGGAAGCGCAAGGCGTAGATGAGGATTTTCTGACTGCCCTTGAATATGGAATGCCGCCTACTGGTGGTTTAGGTATTGGGATTGATCGGTTAGTGATGTTATTAACTGATTGTGCCAGTATTCGGGATGCGATCGCCTTCCCTCTACTCAAGCCTGAAGGCAGCGTTATTAAGCAATTTAGCTATGAGCCAAAAACTCAAACACTGACTATTGAATTTGATAGTGGAAGTGTTTACGAGTATTTTAAAGTACCTCCTAGTGTCAAGGAAGATTTAGACAATGCACCGTCTAAAGGTCAATACTTTAACAAGCTTATTAAAGGGAAATTTAAATTTGAACAATTGAGTTGAGACAGTAAGTAAACCAAATAAAGATATAGGGTGCGTTGAGCTAAGCCTTAACACACCCTACTTTTAATGACTAATAACTAATTTGCTACTTCAGCCAGTTCGATAATGCGCCCTTCATAATCCTTAACCAAAAAATTCAGTGGCTTCTGGTTACGAATCTTAAACTTCAAGCCGCGTGTTTCAACTCGCATTAAAATCATTTCCAGGCAGTCACGGTCAAAGCAAACGTGGCGTTGCTGATTTTTGCTGCCTAAACTAGCGCCAGTAATCACGTGTAGCTGGATGTTTTTCTTTAATTGATACCACAGCCCATCGTTAGCATTATTCATCATTCTGCCTGACATGGTGGGACTTGCGGACATATAAAGTGGATCAATCCCAGTTGCGCCTATAGTTTGTTCGTAGTTGTAGTAGTAGTGCAAAGGCACATCCGCTGCTGGTAAATCTAGCAGACCTTCATATAGCTGTCGTGCTATCTCCAAATCCGACACCATAACGGTGTGTACTTTTGGGGCACTAGTAAGGAACATCCACATAGCGCCAGCATAGGCCGCCAGCAGTATTACCATAATGCCTTGGGTGGAAAACAGGCTATCCAAGGGCAGGGAAGGCAAAAAAGAGCCTAAAGTAACAGGATTGAACAGGAACGATATCACACTAACTGCTATAACCATGAACAAATCAAAGATTGTATAAGGGATTCGCTTTTTATGATTGTCGATTTCAGACTAAAATTAAGTCTTTGTTTTTAGTTTATCAATACTCAACTGATGTGAGTCTCAGCTACAAACTGAGCAGCACCAAGATATTATGCGTTTAACTACGAGGCTATGAGTCTCAAAGATATTTTAACAACTATCAACCGAAAGGCTTGTGCAAATTCCTCACTTTCCTGAAGCTAATCACCCACTAGTTAAGTCGCTGTTTCATCACAGTGACCATGAATTGCTGACCCTGTTTCAGCGCTATCCAGAGGCAGGCAAGTACTTTACAGTCATTTTTTGCCGCTATAGCCCGATAGTGTACACCTTGATTCGGCATTCGGCGCGATCGCCTGTGCAAGCAGATTATCTGTTTGCCCTCACCTGGCGTCATATCTACTACGAACTCGGTGGACTCAATTTAACTAGCGCTGAATCAGGCAAAGAAGCCTTAACCATGCAAAATTGGTTGATCAATATGACAGCTTTCTGTATTAACGAGATTAAAATACCACCCACAGAAGCAATTCATTATTCTCTTCAGGCGACTTCTCCACCACTATGGTGCTATGTAGAACAAGCATTAGACCAACTAAAACCAGTTTTGCGATTAATCGTGTTGATGGCTCAGACTTTCCACTGGAGCGAAACTAGAATCGCTGCTTATCTGCAAGCCGAAGGAGAAGCGATCGCCCCTATCGAAGTAGCCAATTTTCTCCAAGAAGGCTATCGTATGCTAGAAGACAAATTACCTGTAGATATTCGTGCCATTTACTTTGGTGAGGATTTAGGCAAATCTTAATATACGTAAAAACGCGTATGCTAATTGTCTTCCATTTAAAACATTAATACTTCTTCTTAGACCTTCTACTTAAACCCGAAATTTCAGGGGTAAGTTTTATGAAACAACGGCATGTGTTAGGGGATACCATTTTGGATTTAGACCCAACTTTTCACTCACGACGCTATGGTTTATGGATTTTGGCTGTCATCCATGTCTTACGCCAGATTGACAAATTTAAGTTTTGCACTTTTTATTTATTGTTTACTTTTTTGCTTAGTCCCATAGCAGCGGGTGCAGTTGATATTACACAACAACTACATCGCCCTTTAAATAGTTCGGTTGGGCGACAATCAAGAGATCAAGCAGACAGCTTGTTGCGTATCGCTGAACAACAATACGTCTCAGGATATGCTGATAAAACAATTGCGTCTTGCTTGCAGGCACAGAAAATATATCACTCAATTGGCGACTTAAAAGCACAAGGTTTAACTTATAATTTGCTTGCTAAGGCTTATGTCCAGCTAGGTAGTTTCAAAGAAGCGGATGATGCTTTACGGCGAGGATTAGCGATCGCTCGTGATACTAGAGACTTTCAATCTCAGATTTTTGTGCTGAATAACATCGCTACATATTTACTACAACAAGGGGAGTTTGCTGCTGCTGGCAAAACTGTTGAGGAAGCACTTTCAATTGCTCATGATGTCAAAAATATTGAAGGAGAAGGGCTATCATTGAGCAATTTGGGTTTAGTAACTGCCAGATTGGGAGATTATAACAAGGCGATTAAACTGTATGAAAATGCTTTAATTTTCCGCCGTCAAACTGGCGATGCTATCGGTGAAGCTAATACTCTGAATAATTTGGGTGATGCCTACTTAGCATCTGGAAATTATCAGGATACAATTGGCACTTATGGGGCAGCAATGCGGATAGCAAAAACTAAGAGCGATCGCACTAATCAATTACGATCAATTGATGGTTTAGTTACAGCTCACACTGCTGTAGGACGCTATGAGCGTGCCTTGGACTTACTAGAACAGCGTCTAGTACTTGCTAACGAATTACAAAGTCTCCAGGAAGAATTAAAATCGTTTGAATCTTATGCTCAGTTGTATGAGCAACTAGGTAATTATCCAACTGCCCGCAATTTTTATGAAAGGGCTATTACACTGGCCCGGAATTTGGAAGACAACAAGCGGGAAGTATTTTTGCTGGATAAGCTGACTAAAATTCAGAAGCGTTAAGGTGATTTAAAAATCTGAGGTTCCCGCTGACGCTGAGATTCCCGACTTTTCTAAAAAGTCGGGAATCTTGTTATTTCTAATTCAACAATACTGCACCATTTTGCTGAATCCGCATCGTACCTCTATCCTTACCTACGTCAGTTGCTTCGTTCAGTCTGAGTTCTAACATTCCTGGCTCCGAAGAAGACTGAGGAGTCGCTATAAGTAAACCGCCATCGTCGCGTTGGAATGTTACTGTTACTGGCGCATTTAGACCTTGCAACATTACATCCGACTTACCTTTTAGCGATCGCGGTGCTGTATCACCAATTACTTCGTAAGTTACATTAGCCGCAGTGTCATTTACTAACTTGACATTAACTCTACCATTCGCCAGTGCGATCGTAGTACTGGGGGCTTGTTGTTGAGTTGTAGTCGGAACCTGTGGGCTTAAAACACCTTGTCCAGGTATTGATGATTGGGACGTAGGTGGGCTAACTGAAACACCTTGTTCGGGTGCTGGTGATTGGGTTCTAGTGGGAACTTGTGGACTAACTGAAACACCTTGTTCGGGTGCTGGTGGTTGAGTCGTAGTTGGAACCTGTGGACTTGAAACACTTTGTTCGGGCGCTACTGGTTGCGTTGTAATCGGAACCTGTTGGCTTGGAACTTCTTGACTAGAAGTTACTCCTTGTGCTTGACGTTGTTGAGTGAAAGCATTCGGAGGGCATCCCTGTGGTACTATAACCCGACTGTTATGTGGTTCTTCGTAAAAAATTCTTGGGCAGGGGTTGACTTTGGGAGTTGATTGTTGTGCTATTGCTGCTTGAGGAATTGCTGGCAAGCTTATTAGTAATCCTCCACAAATAGCGCCGAGTAACTCAGCCGATTTGCGTAACTTTAGATAATCATTCATTTTTACCTCCTGGGAAAATATTTCAACTTGATCTACACTGCTAAACTTAGCAGCAGTTAAAACTGGGGATAAAAGCCCATTTAGCTTTGCCTGCTGTATTCAGATTTCATTGTTACTTAATAAATATAGAATAAATAGTAATTTTAAATTACCAAATAAATAAAAGTTTTTAACTCTTACTGTAGAGATGAAAAAATCTTGATTTTAAGTATATTTTTAAGCCGTAAGTAGCAGGTAAATAAATCAATAGTTATAGTTAAGAGTTAAGAAATATTTCCTAACTCCTAACTTTAAACTTTACTAAGCTTCTTCCCAGAGTTGACGAACTTTATCAGGCAACCAGCTAGCAATTTCTTGAATTCGTTCTGATGATAATTCGTCTTTAGTAGCAGAAAAAACAGCCTTAACCACCTGTTCCCGGTCTATATTTGGTGGCATTCCACCTTCATTTGCTACTCGAAATAAAAAGCGATCGCTATCAATTTTAAAGATACCAGGGCCTTGCCAAGGTGGGCGTACCCGACTCAGAAATCCCACAATCGGATTTGTATCATGCCACAGATCTGCAATTTCCATTTGCAGCGATTTATCATCAGTTACTTCGGCTGGTTTGTGCAGTTCCTCTTCAACCCGATCAGCAGCTTCGGTAGTCATCAAGTCGCGCATTACCCGGAATACTAATTCGGTTAAGTCTCTAGCATCATAAAGATCTGCCAAACCACTTTTAGCTTTAACCTTTTCTAAAAAAGCCGTATCTTTTTCTTCTATGGGAACTGGTGGCATCTAAACCCTCCGAAATACTTTTATAAATGCGTCATGAGTAAAGAAATTTCACCAAAAATAAACTAGCAGTAGCGATATAAAACTTTTATAAGCTAGAATTATGGTTTAATTTCTCAACCTTTGCAATATAAATTAATATTTAAAACTAAACGTCTGCATCTATCACAGGAAACAATTATTAGATCAGAAATTTAAGACTCAAGAGTTATTGGTAAAGTGACAATGAATGTTGTGCCCTTACCAAGTGTGCTTTCAACTTGAATCTGGCCTTGATGATGTTCGACAATAGCTTGAGCGATCGCTAATCCCAATCCTGAACCAGTAGCGCTTTGTGTAGCTGTATTCTCAGTAGTATGCGTACGCGCTGGATCTACCCGATAAAAACGGTCAAACAAGTGTGGTAGCGCCTCCGGTGGAATTCCAATGCCAGTATCACTGACTTTAATTTGCAATTGGGCGCTGGTGTAACGTAGTCCAGATACCCGATTTATTCCCTCAATACGCGCCAATTCTACATTTACTCTTCCACCAGCAGGTGTGTAGCGCAAGGCATTGCCAATCAAATTTGTAAACAGCCGCACCAGTTGATCCCAGTTACCTATAAATGTGAACCAATTTTCGAGCAATTCAAGACTGTTTTCTGATGCGGGAGGATCAATTAGTTTTAGAGAAAGGCTGATTTCTTGTTCAGCAGCTAACAGTTGTTGTTCTTCCACTACTTCTATCAGTAAGGCATCCAGTGGACAAGGTGAAAAGACATCTTTGGTAATACCGCTATCTTGCCGTGCTAAGAAGAGTAAGTCATTGACTAACTTACCTAAACGCTGTGTTAAGCGTTCCACCACCTTTAACTGTTGTCGATAGTGTAAAGCAGTAGTGGCTTCTGTCTGTGCTAACTCCAAGTCAGCAAGAGCAACTTGCACATTAGTTTGAATCAAAGTAATGGGACTTCTGAGTTCGTGAGAAGCATCAGCAGTAAATTGCTTGAGACGTTGGTAAGACTCGCCAACGGGTTCCATTGCTTTACCCGAAAGAAACCAGCCACTTGCAGCCACGGAAAGCACCATTAATCCAGTACCCAGTGCCAAATCAAATATTAACTGACGGCTGGGTTTGGTGACTTCAAACCAGGGATGACTAACACGCAGATATCCCAATACCTGCCGTCCAACTTCTACACGCTGTGTTACTTGTCGTAATAACAGGGCTGAGTCTTGAGTGCTGTTAGCGAATAGCTTTGGTTTAGCCTGTGCTGAGTTAAGAGTGAGAAGTTTTTCATCTGGCCCTGTCTCCCTCTCTTGCTTAATTACACGCACAGTTTCACCAGTGCGGTTGGCATGAATGGGAATATTTAAAGGTTCGGATAGTGTTGACCAGAGTAATTCACCAGTTGGACTGAACCATTCTAAGTCGATGTGATCATCTTCTACGGTGTCAGCGTTATTACGAAAACTGGCTTCTACATTGATGCGGGATTTATCAGCATCGGAATTAATTGACTCGATAACGAGCGATCGCTCTACTATCTCCACTACATGGTTCAGGGTATCATCAATCCGCTCAACCAATGTACTACGGACGTATAAATAAACGCCACTGGCAAACAGTAGCAGTAGTACAGCAGTGACGGCAGTATACCAAAGAGCAAGACGGCGACGCGTAGCTTGAAACATATTTTTTTACCCTACTTTTTTCACTCAACATACCTGTACTAAGTATTTATATGGTTAAATTTAAGCTTTGTTGTTTAACTTAAGTGATATTACTGAGGCTAGTTTTTGACTCAACAATTACACTCTTGTTGCAGTGAATTTGCTTAAGTCTCCTTGACTCTTTACAGCTAGGTTACAAAAGTCTGTTTTCTTTAGTTACCTATATCAAGATTAGCGAGATAACTGTTTAGTGCATTAAAACAAACGGCAAACACTGATTTTTTAACATCAAAAGTAATAGCTTGTATCTGATAGCTACCAATTTTGTGCAAACAAAACTGGTGGTCAAATTTAGCTGTTTAATTTGAACTTATTCCTTTTGAATATGTCGGGATTTGAACTAAAAGTTATCTTGTTAATTTGTCAAGCAAAAGATTATTTACTTTAAGGAAAACAGCAAGATTTTGGGTCAATTGATTACTGGCATGTACTACTGATGAAAATTACAATTCATATCCGAATTATTTTAGCTTGGTTAATTTTACCTACTATTTTAACAAAATTTATATTGGATGAATCATTTGCGATCGCCTTAGAAATAGATAATCAAAACAGTATTAGCTTAATTGTAAATTCCGATAATAATTTGCAAATAGCTTCTAATAGAGAAAGTAAATTGTATGAAGTAGAAAAATCTCAAAGCCAAGCACTGTTAAAACAGACTTTAAAAAATGCTAAACCTAACTCACAGCAAACAAAACAGCTACCGAAACTTATAATAGCTGAAGTTATCCCAATTGAAGATTTTAAGGTGCAACCTCCTAAGCCACCTGAGCAAGGTGAGGATGAGCCTGAAGCAGATACAACTCAACCATCAAAATTAAACGAAAACAGACCATATACACAAACGCAAGAAATCCTGATACAAAAACTACGCCAAGCGAAAAAGCAACAACAAGACAAACAAAAAGAAATCGTTCTTAATGCCCTGACATTTAGTGCTAATAAATATTCTTGGATTGTTAATCCAACAGATAATATTACCTTTAATGCTCAATTGTTTAAGCCAAATGAAAATGAGAACTATATAGATACAAATATTAGTGTCAGAGATTCACAAGATAGTCAGATTATTGATAAATTTACTTATGCAAATTTTCCTAAAAATGACCAGTTTTACTGGGTCACTAGTAATAATAGGCTAGTATTTGAAACTAAAGGTTCGCAAGCAGGTATCCTTTATCAAGGAAGACAAACTGACACTTATATAACTCAAAATGTGACATCATCGCAAGCATTTTGGGGATTGCAAACTCTCGTCAGCTTGCCTCCTGATTTTGAAGCTTTAAATGGGGAAGCTAATAATAATGAATTGTCTTTAATCTCAGTAGCAGGACAGGTGATTAATCCTGAAGGCGTACCTGCTGGTAGAGTTGTGATTAATAGTGGCGTTGATTTGCAAAGTGCTAACGTCACAGTTTTAGAAAATCGTACACCGATTATTGGTAGTGGCTCAACTTATAGTCCCGATGGTGGTGGAGCTTTATTCCAAGCGTTAGATGCTAGTAATACCCCCCAAATTATTCAAGGCTTTCCTACAATTGATTTGAAACCCCTCCTAGACGAAGGCAATATCAGACTTCAAGAAGGAGAAATCATCCCTAATAACGTTCTAGAAGCAGCTGGTATTTTCTGGGGAGATATTATAACTGGAAAAGGTTTTGGTTTTTCAGCTCCGGTTACTTCAGCACCAGGTATTAAAGTTGCCCAGCGTAGCAAATTCGACAACTTTGATTTATTAAATATAGCAGTCAATCCTTTCCTTTCTCCAACTGAGAGAGACTTACATTATCTTAATTCTTTATTTTGGGTATCTTTTGGAAAAAGGACACCGATATCTGAAACTCTATCTGAGGAACAAGATAGTTCTAATTGGTATAGATTCTACGTCAGCTATCCCCATAATCGTAGTATCCTTCAATACGACACTATAAAAATTAGTGCTACTTATTCTAATATTTTTGCTGCTCCTGGATTATCCATAACAGCTAATTTAAGCAATACTGAAATTGATGCTAAGCAAACTATCAATTCCACATTAGGCATGGCGCTAGGTGGAATTTTTGAAGCAATTCAAATCGAACAAATCGACCAAAGCTTAGTACAAGCTCGCCAAGAATTTGAGAATGGAGAAGGTTTTTCCCCTTTAAAAACAACTGCAACACCTTTTCAACGAAGACAAATAAATCAAAGACTTAATCGTACTTTAGCCTATGCTAATTCAGCTAGTGGTCTAGCACAAGTGTCAGGAACTTTCACACTACCAAGTAAAATTAATCCCAACGAATCAAATATTTTACAAGTGAGAACCGGAAATCATAGACGAGCAGTTCAGTTTCTAGAAAGAGATATTGAACTTTTAGATCCAGGTGATACTTACTTTTCTAATCTCAGTCTTTCTAATGAAAAATTTGGCCCACTGACTTTCGCTGGAATTGCAGTTCCTTTAGATAATACTTCTATTAGCCCAATTAATGAAGCTTCTGCTGCACAAATTATTTTAACTGATTCTCAGGGCAGGCAATTTATACAGAGTTTTAGTTCAAACGATAATACTGTAGTACCGCTTAACGTTCGGACATTTGATTTAGCATTCGATTATATGGAATTCACCAGAGTTGACAAAATAGGCACTAGCTTTAAAGGATTTTCTGGTGAGCTATTGTTACCTACAATCGAATTATTAACAGCAGGTTCTTCTGGTGATTTTAACTATAGTGCTAACTTAGGAACTTGGTTCAATATAGATGCAAACTCAGCCCCAGGCGTTGCTAACAATAATCTAGGACTAGAAGAACCAACTGTTGGTATTTATACTAATGTTTTGCTTAACTATATTAAAACCTATGTACAGTTCGACTCAGCAAAAAAACCTGTAGCTATTGATAATCATGTACCATTTTTGAAAATTACCTGGAATAGCGCCTCTAGTAGAAATAATCCTTTTACTACTTTCCTTAGCTACTTCTTTGAACATCAGGAGAAGAAATTTGGTTATTCTTTAGCTCCTGGCATAGCATTTGTTCAAGATAATAGCAATGGAGAATTACTAGTTCTTTTTAATGGACAGTTCAGTACTAGTAGTGGTTTAAATTTAAAAACAAGTTTCGAGATAGGTAAAGAAACTTTCTTTGAAATACAAGGTTTACATAAGATAGTTACAAATTTTTCTCTTGGGACTTACATAAAAAATTACAGTGTGGGCAATAGAGGTTTGAGTAATAGAGTTTCTGGTTTCAACTACGGTGGTATTTTAAAGTATAATTTCCCTGACAATAATGTTTTTATAGAAACCAGAATTGGTACAGGTGATAGCGGATTTGAACTTCAGCTTCAAGGTGGTTATCGATTCTAATTTTATTAACATAGATGCCCCTGGTGTCGTAGATGCGCTCAATTGTAAAGTAAGTTACTCCATACCTCCTGATAATCCTTGAACTCCATTACCCGCCTGAATAAGAGCCGCTGCATCTTCAAGTTCGTTTACATTTTTTATTGCCTCCACTGTTTGTCCTGTTACTGAAACAAATGGGTTGGTATCAATGGTTGCAGTACTTGCAGGTGTTCCCGCAGAAATAGAAAGAGACTCTACACTTTCGTTACTTGTGCCTAAATTGGTAAAGGTAGGTGTAACTATTAAAGTCGGATTATTTCCTGAGTTAAAATACATACCTTCAGGTAAGAACAGTTCACCACTCAAGCTTTGATAAGCACCAGAAGGTCTAACTATTGTAACAGCACCACGAGCAACAGCTTGTTCCGCATTGGTTGGCGCTACCAAGAAATTCCCCACACCTACTAAGGTTAACAGGCAGGCACTTCCTTTGATTGTTATAGATAATTGGCTAAATAGTTTATTCATGATTTATGAACTCTTGATGTTTTTTGGTTTTACGCCATTTACGACTTTTCCTAAACTGTCATTACCTTGACAATGACAGCATTAAAGTTAGACATCGCGTAGTTTTGTATTTGTAATATAATCATGACTTTTAAGAAGGATTTGAGTAATACGCTACTGAAATTTTTATTAGTATTAAATATTACAAAAACATTAAAATGATTCAATAACAAAAAAACTGGGTTTTTGTTTAATAGCCCGGTTTTTTAGATATTTATTTTTATCTGGCTAATGATAATTGCTGAAAATAAATAAAAAGATTATACGAGCAGATCCCCGACTTCTTGAAGAAGTCGGGGATCTAGCAACCCAGCAGTCGACAAACTAGTAGTTTATTAATGTGAACAAAAAACAGACTCCCAATTTCTTGAAGAAGTTAGGAGTCTTATTTTCAAAGTATGTAGAAATTCAGTTTATTCTAAACCGTCAACGCCAGCAGCAGCTTTGATGATTGCTGATGCATCGTCAATAGTTACAGCGTTAACACCAGGGGTAGTATTAGTACCTCTAAGAATAGCTATAACAGCAGCAGATAGTGATCCTGGTGTACCTGTACTTGCATTTCCACCTGCATTGAAAGATAGACTGCTTACAGATTGACTGGTTGTTCCTGGATTGGTATAAACAGGTGTAACTGTTAAAGTTGCGCCGGATGGCCCTGTGAAATAATAACCATCGGGCAAAAGCACCTCACCACTGATGCTTTCTGTAAAAGAACTAGGTCTAGTAACTGAGACAGCAGCACGAGCAGCTGCTTGGTCTGCATTTGCAGGGGCTACTAAGAAGTTACCAGCACCAACTAAACCTAACAGACCAATACTACCTTTAAGAATTGCAGATACTTTCATGATTAACAATCTCTCCGTATTGTTTATCTTTGTGTTCTTAATATAACCTTCGTATTGAAGAGTAGTTTCAGTGGTAAAACTGAAGTTTCCTAGTACATAAGTAGTATAAAAAACTACTAATAATTTACAAAGGATTATATTAAGTAGATAGTATTAAATAAAACTATTAAGTAAGTAGATGTAATTAAATGTAAAATAAAATTTTTGTTCGTAGTGAGGGATTTATCGCTTTATCTATATAAGGTTTTCAAAGGCTAAAGCCGCTTACCCTAGCTCTAATTTAATTAAGCTTTTCTACTTAATATGTAAAAAACATGTAAAAAAATGCGTAGTATTCCTGACGCTCTTTTCTACATGTCTTTTATTCAACTGCAAGATTTAGCAGTTGCTAATATATGGATAATCTGAACAATTTCTTGAACTTTAGTACTTTGTCAAGTTAGTTTTGAGGGTTTGTAGTAAGCACTTTAGTGCTTAGAACAATCAGGACTAAAGTCCTTACTACGAATTTGCTATCCATCAATTTAAACTTGATGCACATGCCTTCTTGAATTAATCTACGCCTCTGATAGAAATTTTGTCGGATTTTTCTGGTGTCGTAAAAGTGTGCAGTGCAAAACTCAGTCTACTCTAAGCCATCAGCACCAGCAGCGGATTTGATGATAGCTGCTGCACCATCGATAGTTGGAGCTTTAACGCCATCATTATCACTTTGAAGTATGTCTACAACAACACCGGCAACTGTACCTACGCTATTCACTGCTGTGGGTGTACCAGCGTTAAAGGATAAACCGTTTATGGATTCGTTAGTTTTTCCTGCGTTAGCGTAAGTGGGAGCAATTGTTAAAGTTGCACCAGGTGTTCCAGGTATTTCAGGGGTTGCAGGCGATCCTCCTACTAAGAATACTGTATAAAATGGATCGCCTGGGTTAGGTTGATAACATTCACTAAAGCCACATGTTGAGGTCGGGGCTCCTGGTGGTACGGCTAAAGTACCAGTACCGGGGACATTATAAGATTTAGTACCAGGAATTGCAGGCATTGCAGGAATTGTAGGAACCGCTGGTATTCCTTGGAAGAAATAACCAATAGGCGTAAGCACTTCACCAGCGAGGCTTTCGGTTACACCGCTGGGTCTGGTAACTGAAGCAGCAGAGCGAGCAGCACCTTGACCTGCATTTGCGGGTGCTGTCAACAAATTACTAGCACCAACCAAACCTAACAGACAAATACTTTTGATAATTGCAGAGACTTTCATGATTACAAGCTTCGTGTTTTGTGTATCTTTGCGTTATATGACCTTTACTTTGGTAGTCGTCTCAGTCTTGTGACTGTAATTTATTTATTGCATGAATAAAATAGTAGGTTCGGTAGATGGTATTAGTTTTAATGCCACGTGGAAAACATGTAGAAAAGATATGCAGTATTTCTACTGCCCTTTCCTACATGTGTCCTACTCAACTGCTAGATTTAGCAGTTGCTAGTTTGTAAATAACCCGGACAATTTTTTGAATTCTAGAGGCATTAACTATTATTCCAGCTTGAAATCTGTGATCTTGCCTTTTCTAGTTAATCTACGCCTCTTGTAAAAATTTTGCCTGGATTTTTGTAGTGTGTAAACTTGTGTGGTGCAAAACCCAGTTTACTCTAAGCCATCAGCGCCAGCAGCGGCCTTGATGATAGCTGCTGCATCGTCAATGCTTGCAGCGTTAACGTTACCAGTGTTGTCACCTTGGAGTATATCAATAACAACACCAGCAATTGTGCCTGAACTGTTTGTAGCTACAGGCATACCAGCATTGAAAGCTAAACCGTTTAGAGATTGAGAGGTTGTTCCTGCGTTTGCATAACTAGGTGTAACTGTCAAAGTGTTACCACCTGTACCCTCGAAATAATAACCAGTAGGCAGTAGCACTTCACCACTGAGGCTTTCGGTAACACTACCGGGTCTGGTAACAGAAGCAGAAGCACGAGCAGCTGCTTGATTTGCATTTGCTTGCTCTGCCAACAAACCACCAGCACCAACCAAACCTAACAAACAAACGCTTCCTTTGATAATTGCAGATACTTTCATGTTTACGAACTCCTCGTCGTTGTATGTATCTTTGCGCTCTTAATATAGCTTTCACTTTGGGTAGTAGTTTCAGTGAAATCACTGAAATTAATCAAAAATAAGTTGGTAATAAATTTTAAATAATAACAGGCATAATTTCTAGTATGAGCTTGAAAGCTAGTGCCAAAATTTTCATAAAAATAGAGCTTATGTTAATGAAAGAGACTAATATCAACTAAATAAATCCTACGGTTGTATTTGGGTAAGTTACTCGATGCATAGTATTTATATGTACTAAAAACTACAATACATATTAATTTCGGTAAAAGTACTGATGTTACATCTGAGCTTTGATGATGTACTAGGTAACGCTTGCAATATTTACGCGATACGCAACTTTCTCTTGAGTTCTCTGCTTTTTAAGGAGGGTCAGGGATAATTCAAATCTTGCACTTGCCCAATTTCTCGCAAAGAAATTTATTTCTTGGCTAACAGCTTAAGTCTACTTAAGTGAACTGCTATCCATGTATCAATGGGGTTTAATTCTCTTGAGAGGATTAGAGAATAGTGAAAGTTCGTAAAGTGTGGACTGAATTCCCTTACCAGTTGTCTTGAGATGACTTTAACTATTAACCTGAGCATTTATTCTCAAGCGGTTGTTGCAATTTAGTTTGAGTGAGATCTCCTCATTTACCCAACTTTAGGGAGAACTCTTACGCTTTTGATAAAGCTTGCTCTAGAAACAGTTGCATATTGCGTAATGTTTTTAATCTTCTTTATAAACTTAGGGCTAAATGCATGAGTGACGGTACTGCTTTGCTTACCAAAGGGCATTACTCAGAGGCTATTGCCTACTTTCAAGAAGAAATTACTAAAAGCCCAAATGCACCAGAATTTTATTTCCAGCTAGGAACCGCTTTAGCTTTGAGTAGTCAACTTCAAGAGGCGGTAGGTGCATTTCAGCAGGCTCTACAGATCAACCCAGAGTACGCGGAAGCTTACAGTAACTTAGGAGTGTTATTTTCCCTCCAAGGACAGGTTGAGAAAGCTATTACCTGTTATCGTCAAGCTGTGCGTTTGCAACCAAACTTTCCAGAAGTTCTGAATAATTTAGGACTTTTGCTCAGAGAGCAAGGCAAGTTAGATGAAGCAATAAGCAGTTTTCGAGAAGCCTTAAATCTGAACTCTAACTATCTCGAAGCCATTAATAATTTGGGCTTAGTTTTAACGCAACAAGGGGAACTAGATGAAGCTATTACCCTATTCAGACAAGCTCTAACATTGAATCCTGATAATGTTGATACTCTCAACCATCTAGGCTCAACCCTAAAAACAAAGGGAATGTTAGCAGAAGCTATTGTTTATTTAAAACAAGCAATCCAGCTAGAACCAGAAGAAGCGATCGCCCATAATTATTTAGGAACTATTTACAAAGACCAAGGACAAGTTGAAGAAGCTGTTGTCTGTTACCGCCGAGCAATTGATATTGATCCCAGCTATGCAGAGGCTTACCGAAATTTGGGATTAATCTTAACTCGACAAAATCAACTAGAAGAGGCAACCGAGTGTTTAGAAACAGCCCTAAAGTTAAAGCCAGATTTTCCTGAAGCTTTTAACAATCTAGGCATTATTTGTAAACGCCGGATGAGATGGCAAGAGGCTGGTGATTACTTTGAACAAGCGATTGAGTTACGTCCTCATTATGCTCTTGCCCACAAAAATTTAGCTGATATCTTTGTGCTAACGGGTTGCATAGATAAGGCTATTACAAGCTATCAAGAAGCCCTAAATTTGGGATTGACTGACCTAGATGCTTGGGTTACTCTGTGCCGTCTTTTGCGTCAACAGTCTCGGATAGAGGAAGCCTTATTTTGTAGTCAACGAGGTCTAGAGCAGTATCCTAAATGTGCCAATCTACATTATGCACAAGGTCTAATTTATATCCATACCAATAAAGTAGATAAGGCAGTTGATAGTCTGCGACAAGCTTTGGAGTTAGAGCCAGAGCAGTTTGAAACTTACTATCACCTGGGAGAAGCTCTAATTTCTCAAGGACGGCTTGCTGAAGGCAGAGATGTGTTACGACGAGGCTATTCTGTCCACCGCGATCCTAATTTTCGAGTTCGCCGGGCCCTGTCTTTGCCTATAATTTTGAGTTCTTGCCAAGAAATTGATCAAGAGCGCGATCGCTTGCTTGATGAAATGCAAGCGTTAGACAGTGAAGGAATCACGCTCAAAGATCCGGTTGGTGTTGCTTCAGTAGTAAATTTTTACCCAGCCTATCATGGTCGCAATGATCGCCAATTGCAAACAGCAATAGCTCGCTTTTACGTGAACAATTGCCCAAATCTGGACTGGGTTGCTCCTCATTGTAAAGGCGATCGTCCTATCAAGAAGCGATGGCGCATCGGCTTTTGTTCCCAATTTCTCCGGGGACACACAATGGGTAAACTCTACGGAGGCATTCTTGAGAAATTACCTCGTGACCAGTTTGAGGTGATTTTGCTACGTCTACCTGATTTTAAGGATGCTATGACCGCAAAAATTGGTAGTTATGCGGATAGTGTCATTTCCTTAGAAAACAATTTAGTCAAGGCGCGTCAGCAAATTGCTGAGCAGGAACTAGACTTGCTGTTTTATACCGACATTGGGATGGCTCCTTTGTCTTACTTCCTGGCTTTTGCGCGACTGGCTCCAGTTCAATGCATGACTTGGGGACACCCTTCCACTACTGGTATCCCCAACATGGATTACTTTCTCTCAGCAGAGGTTTTTGAATCTGACAATGCTCAGGATCACTACAGCGAGCATCTGATCCAATTGAAGCAACCAGGAATTTATTATACTCAGCCAACTCTGCCCCTTCCTGCCAGCCGTGAAACTTTTGGTTTACCTCCAGAAGGTTCCCTTTACCTCTGTCCCCAAAGCTCATTTAAGTTCCATCCAGAGTTTGACCAAATTATTGGGGATTTGTTGCGACGTGATCCACAGGGATGGTTTGTGCTGCTTGAAGGAATCTCCTCTCATTGGGATGAGCTACTGCGCCAACGTTGGGTAGAAAACATTCCCGATGTGGCAAACCGGATCTGTATTATGCGACGGCTTAGTTATGAAGAATATCTACAGCTATTGATCTTAGGGGATGTCATGCTTGACCCTATTCACTTTGGGGGTGGCAACACTTCCTTAGAGGCATTTGCTGCGGGACTACCTATTGTCACTTGGCCAGGAGATTACCTGCGTAGCCGGCTTACTTATGGATTTTATCAACAAATGGGCTTGCTAGATTGCGTTGCTTGGGACGCTAAATCCTATATTGAGATGGCCTACCGCCTCGTGCATGACTTGGAATGGCGTAGCCACATTCAGCAAGAAATCCAAAAACGAGCCTCGGTGTTGTACGAAAATCAAGCCGCTATTACCGAAATAGCTAGATTTTTCCAACTTGCCATTACTGCTTACGACTGCCATCAAACTATTCGCACCTGGAGGTAATTGAAAAATGCTAGTTTCTGTCATCACCCCGGTAACAGGTAATCCTTTGATGAAGCAGGCGATTCAAAACGTCCAAGATCAGGATTACCCACACATTGAACATCTAATTGTCATTGACGGTCAAGAGCGGGAAGCCGCTGCCCAGTCTATTTTAGAGGAAATTGAGTTTAAGAAGCCTCAAACCCATGTTCTTTGTTTACCCTATGCCACAGGTAAAGATGGGTTTAATGGACATCGTATTTATGGTATGTCGCCTTTCTTAGCGAAAGGAGATTATTTGGCTTTTCTAGATGAGGATAACTGGTTTGAGCCAAATCATATTAGTTCTCTTGTTCATATTGTCGAAGAAAAACAACTTGATTGGGCTTATGCCTTAAGAAAAATAGTAAATTCTAATGGCACTTTTGCAACCTACGACAACTGCGAGAGCTTGGGTAAATGGCAAGTCTTTTACAACAACTATCATCTAATCGATACTAATTGCTACTTTCTTAAAAAACGAGTTGCCCTCCAACATGCTCACCAGTTATACATGAGACATGGCGAACTTACTACAGGTGAACCTGGCACAGCAAGTGTCAAAAGTTCAGCGATCATTCTGTGCAATGAATTGCTAAAAGCCTATCCTCACTGCGATACTCCTGGCCTTTACACAGTTAATTATCGAGCGGGAATGAGTAGGTTTTCTGTACAGCTTGAGTTCTTCCATCAGGGCAATGCTGTCATGCAGACCAAATATCCCCAAGGTTTTCCTTGGCAAAAAGAATCCTTAATTCAAACGCACACTCAACCTGTATCTAACGCAGCTCAAGATAATTCTTTTGTTCCTGCACCTTCTATTCTTCAAATATCTTTAGATGATTTGGAACAGAATGGTAAAGCTACTGCATTTAAAGATTCAACTCAAGCAATTGTAGACAACCTGGGTTTAGAAAATCCCTACACTAACTTCAACTACCAAGATTATCCTTTAGACTTGCAAGGCTGGGGAAGTAACCATCCCTCATTTAGTCAATTAATCGATCAAATCAAACCCAAGATTATTATCGAAGTTGGCACTTGGAAGGGTGCTTCTGCTGTTCACATGGCCAAGTTGCTGCAAGAGAAGCACATTGACGGCACAATTGTCTGCGTTGATACTTGGCTTGGAGCCATAGAGCATTTATCAGGAGAATACTCTATTAGCCTATCCCGGAAGCATGGCTGGCCAACAATGTACTACCAATTTTTAGCAAATGTTATGTATAACAATTTACATGACTCCATTGTACCATTGCCTCTTCCCAGTAACATTGCTGGTCGATGGATACAGCAAAAAGACTTAAAAGCTGATTTGATTTACATCGATGCCAGCCATGAGGCGGACGATGTGTATGCAGACATTACATTATATTGGGAATTGCTCAAACCTAATGGTGTAATGCTTGGAGATGACTATGTTGTTTTAAAACACATTGGTGTGACGAGCGCTGTTCACAAATTTACCAAAGAACGCAATCTGACATTGAAAACAGCAGGAAATAAGTGGTGGTTACAGAAGCCTTCCGATCCTCAAGAAGTCATTGGTGCTTTGAACCGCCGTATTTCTCAACTTGAGATGATGTTGTTGAATCGTGATGTCGAGCTAACCTCAAACAAACGCATCTAGTACTAATTCGTAACTCGCTCCGGAGCTACGCCTTGCTGCGTTAACGTAATTAAGACACATAGAATAAGGCTTGATACAAGTTACGCTGTTTCTGAAACAATACATCTTTTTCCAATTTGTACAAGTCCAAGATGCGTTCCATGTCAAGTTAATAATCGCAAAACTTCCTTCTATAGAGACGCGCTGTTTCAAGTGTCTCTATAGGAGGAAAAATTATAGCGCAAATATTGTATCCATCATTGCTCTATAGCAGGCAAAAAGACAGAGTAGCCATATACAACTAAGAGCTCAGAGTTCCGCTCAAGCCCTATTTAATTTACTATGTTTGTATTCTCCAGTTAAATGGGCGACACCTGCCTCATATTAGGTCATCATGGCAAAATCCAAAAAGAGCGCGACCCCCATCAATCTGAGTGACCCGCAATACTATATAAATCGAGAGTTAAGCTGGTTGGAGTTTAATGGCAGGGTGTTACATGAAGCTTGTGACGATCGCACGCCTCTTCTCGAACGCCTCAAGTTTCTAGCAATCTTCAGTTCTAATTTAGATGAGTTTTTCATGGTGCGTGTTGCAGGGTTAAAGCAACAGGTAGAAGCAAAAGTTAGTCAGTTAACCCCTGATGGACGTACGCCGCAACAACAGTTAGACGATATCGGGTCTACCCTCAGTCCTCAAATCACAAAACAGCACCAACATTTTGAGCAAGTACTTCGACCCCTGTTAGCAAGTCACGGTATCCATATCCTAGATTACATAGATTTGAATCAGAAACAGCGGACTCATTTAGAGGGTTACTTTGAAGAACAAATCTTCCCGGTTCTAACTCCCCTTGCTGTTGACCCTAGTCATCCCTTTCCGTTTATTTCCAATCTCAGTTTGAATCTGGCTGTTGTAGTCAAAAACCCAGACACCGAAGAGGAATTTTTTGCCAGAGTTAAAGTCCCTAACGTTTTGCCGCGATTTTTACCGATACCGCCAGAGTTAGGAGATCAGCAAGACGGAAAACCGATCCACTGGACTGGAGTACCTTTAGAACAGGCGATCGCTCATAATTTAGAATCCCTATTTCCAGGGATGATTATTCAAGAATATCATCCGTTCCGTATTACCCGCGACGCCGATTTGGTATTAGAAGAAGATGAAGCAGATGACCTGTTGTTAGCGATCGAACAAGAATTGCGAAAACGGCGCATGGGTGGGAGTCCAGTCCGGCTAGAAATTCAATCCCAGACTCCTGAACCAGTGCGATCGCGATTATTGCAAGATTTAGAATTAACAGACAAGGATGTTTACGAAGTAGACGGTCTTTTGGGACTACGGGACTTAATGTACTTTATGGCATTACCATTACCGGAACTCAAAGATCCACCGCGACAATCTGTTGTGCCTCTGCGTTTACAACGGCTCAGAGAACCAAGTTTAGACCCGAATGTTGTGGAAGTAGACGAAGGCAAAGACTTTTTTGCTGTAATTCGGGAAAAGGATTTGCTAGTACACCATCCCTATCAATCCTTTTCGGCAACAGTGGTGCGCTTTATTACCCACGCTGCTCATGACCCAAATGTGTTAGCCATCAAGATGACCCTTTACCGGACTTCTGGTGACTCGCCCATAGTTAATGCTTTAATTGCCGCCGCTGAAAATGGTAAGCAGGTATCTGTATTGGTGGAATTAAAGGCGCGGTTTGATGAAGAGAATAATATTTACTGGGCAAGACGTCTAGAAAGAGTCGGAGTTCATGTTGTCTATGGTTTAGTGGGGCTGAAAACCCATAGTAAAACCCTGATGGTGGTGCGGCGGGAAAAAGATTGTATGCGTCGCTACGTGCATATTGGCACTGGTAATTATAACCCAAAAACAGCACGACTGTATACAGATTTAGGATTATTTAGTTGCCGCGAAGAATTGGGTGCTGACATCACAGATTTATTTAATTTCTTAACAGGTTACTCTCTGCAAAAGTCTTATCGAGAGTTGCTGGTTGCACCTGTGAATATGCGCGATCGCTTTCTAGCACTAATTCACCGCGAAATCGAAAATGTTCAAAATGGATTTACTGGACGCATTGTTGCCAAAATGAACGCCCTAGTAGATCCACAAATTATTGCCACTTTATATGAAGCTTCCCGCGCTGGAGTGCAAATTGACCTAATTATTAGAGGCGTTTGCTGTTTACGCCCAGGACTCAAAGACATTAGTGAGAATATTCACATAATCAGCATTGTCGGTCGCTTTTTAGAACACTCTCGCATTTATTATTTCTACAACAATGGACAGGAAGAAATCTACATTGGCAGTGCTGACTGGATGAGCCGCAATCTAGATCGCCGTGTTGAAGTAATTACTCCAGTCAAAGATCCAGATATTGCTAAAGACTTGCAAGAAATTATGGGAATTATGCTGGCAGATAATCGCCAAGCTTGGGAGTTACAATCTGATGGCAGTTACATCCAGCGGCGTCCCGGTGACGATTGTCCAGAAGCTAATTCACAAAAAACTCTCATGAATATGGCATTACGTTCAACTGGCACAACCTCAAATCTGATTGATTAAAAAACAAGTTATTTCTAGCTTGACAACTAGCTCAACTCAGTTTTTTTTAGAAAACTTTAATTTTTTGGAGTTATCTAAATTATTATTCATGGCAATACACAAGTTATTCAACCATAGGATAGAGTGAGTGCTGGCACTTGTTCCCATAAACTATTAAAGATTACCCTACGTAGTTTTTTATTTCCCTGGAATGTTAATGTTGTCCTGCGAGCTTTCTACCTTGCGCGTTTTAGTAGTTGATGATCACGAATTAACTCGTTTAACCTTACAATTGGTTTTTTCTGGTCAGGAAAATATTCAAGTAGTAGGTTTAGCCAGTAATGGTGAAGAAGCTATAGAAATGGTTAAACGTTGCCATCCTGACGTGATTATTCTAGATTTACAGATGCCCGTCATGGATGGTTGGAGTGCGTCTAGTCATATAAAAGCTATATCTCCCAATACTCAGATTCTTGCTTACTCCTCGGTGGAAGATACAAGCATTTTGGAGACAACAGCAATGCCTAGTTTTGATAATTTTTGCAGAAAAGATGTGTCCACAACCGAACTCATTGCTTTAGTCAGACAATTAGGTCAGCGTGCAGGAGATGGTTCAGTTGCAGGATAAATGATACAGCTATAATTGCTGGGTAAACCTGGGCATAGCTCAATTCTGGGGATTTGGGAATTATCGTATGTATTACTGAAAGGCGTCGGTAGAGCCGTAAGTTGACGGTTACACCGACGCAATTTCTTATCCTTGCTACCGCCTATTTCGACTTAATTATTTTCTGTTTGCGGAATAGTGCGTCTAAATTCATCAATTAACTCGTCCAGTTCATCTAGAGCTTGATCTACGTCAATTTTCAATGTTCCTAGGTTTGGTTGCTCCAGCAGATTCAGCAGATATTCGCGTTTACTTTGCACTACAGCAATTCGTTCTTTTAACGTCTGTATATCCATTATTTCCTTCCAAACTTTAACTATCCTCAAGTTTAAACTTAACTCAAAATCCAACGCCCTGGACAGATTAATTTACCTAGTAGTTTCAGCCAATACTCTTCCCTAATCTGTTACTCATAGCCGATGATAATAAAACTGAGGTATTAAGAATTTATAGTAATCTAAGCTCATGCTACGCCAAATTTCTTTGGGAACACTCGGTTTAACTATCGGCAGCATATTAACGATCATTGGCTTTGTTGCCTACGCTGCTAATAATGCCACGCTCAACCTTGTAGGATTTTTTTATGGTATTCCTCTATTGTTGGGTGGACTGGCGCTCAAAGCTAATGAACTCAAGCCCATACCCTTTAGCCAAATTACCACACCGTCAATGTTAATGCTGCGGGAGCAGCAAGCAACTGTTACTCAAAATAAAATTCGCAAAGACATTACCCGATATTGCTATGGTCAAGATGCTCATCTAGATTCCGCACTCTCTTTTTTGGGGCTGAGTCCCACAGATGAAGAACGACCTGTAGTTACAGGGTTACGAGAAACAGAAGTTAATGGGTCTTATACCTTGATTTTAGAATTTGATTCGCCCTTGATACCAATTGATGTGTGGCAAAAAAAGCAGGAAAAAATGACTAGCTTTTTTGGGCCTGGAGTGGAGGTTGAAATAACACAGCCAAGTGAAAATAAAATTGAATTAGCGCTGATTACTACTCAAAAAGAGTTGATTAATAAATAAACAATAAAAGTATGCGTTGACCGAAATCGCAGCTATAAAAATGAAGTCCGCAAAGGCGGACTTCATACCAAAAAGACTAAGAGGCTGTTTGAAAAGTAGTTACCTGTGATTTTAGGCACTTGTTGATCCCCCCTAACCCACGCCAGTCGCTCATGGGGAGCCACCCCAAGGCGGAGGTTCCCGACGCTCGTTCGCGCAGCGTGTCGCAGACAAGACTCGCTCTAAGCGTTGGCGAAGCCTCTCGAAGAGAAGCCATGCCGTAAAGCCTGCGGCATGGCTTCGCTTAAGGCGAAGCCTCTCGTTCACGAAGTGTCTCCGATAGGAGAAGAGAAGGCTTTACGCTGCGCTATCCGTTGTGGGGAGTGGCGTGGAAACCCCCTTGGCGCTAGCCTCTCCCTTTGGGAGAAGACCCCGCTGGCTCCCCTTTTTAAGGGGGGAAACCGGAATTAAAGTCCCCCTTTTTAAAGGGAGCCACTGTGTTGGGGAGACAGCGCCGTGGGCGGGTTTCCCGACTTGAGGCGACTGTCGTCGGGTTTCCCGACTTGTAGCAAGTGGCGTGGATTTAGGGGGATCTAGAACATTTTGCTACCAACAAGAGGACTTTTCAAACATCCTCTAATAAATCAGGCTTTGTTCGGGTAACTCTAGATTTTAGCTTGATGATACTTTAAAATTTTGCCAGAGACTCTGTGAGATGCACTCACAGAGAACAATAAAAATAGACTTTCAAGGCAGGTTTATTGACTTTTGATTCAAAAATTATTTTTCTAAGCGAACTGCATACCACTGCAAATATTGCCCAGGGCCAACATCTAACTCGCAACTGGTGTCAAGTAAATATTGTGCTTGGGCTTCTACAGCATTAAACTTTTGCAAATCTGGTGGCAAATCTTGAAATTTGAGTTGTTGAAGAATTTTTTTGAGCTTTTCTAATAACTCTGTTGCTGTCAAAAATTGTTCTGGTTGGTTTGTTTCTAAGACGACAAACACATCCTGTTGATACATTAAGGGATCTGGCATTTAGGAAATCTGGTAAATGTCAATAGACTTTCATTTTCCGAAAATCTTGTTATAGCAGTCAAAGTATAGGTTAGGACAATGTTGATTGCTCAAAGCCTTGAATTACTTGGATTTCTAATCAGCACTCAGCACTTTGCTATACGTGCCAATTTTTTACTGTTTTCGCATATTAATACGACAATCTCGTGTGTTCTTCAATAATAAATTAATTATAAGTCTTATGAGCCAATCATAATAATCTTAATTTAGCATTTATGCATTTATGGATTAGATTTAGATTATTTTAACTACCTGATTTGGATAAAAAAGTTGCCTATCTTTTTTACCACAGATATGTATATATTATTGAATACAGTTAAGGATTTTTACTTAGCGTATTAAACCTAAAATCAAAAATAAACTTCTGTCTTCAGGTATATCTTCACCTTATGTAATTATTTTCAACCCTGATACGTCTTACCAAATCGGTTGATTTAGTCAAGTTAAGTTATACCATTTAACTGGGTTAAGTTTAGTAATATTAGCAGTATTGAGTATCTCGTTATAGCAACGCAGTAATAGCTTTGCCCCATATTATTTAATTTTAAAACTATGACAGAACTAAATAATTAAGCTGGCTATTTGAAGTTTTCAATAACATTGCAAGATAATTGCAATTTCACTATGTGACTGGGGAATGATAAAACTAACATTTCATACTACATACCATAGCTAAAAAAAAGTAAAATTTACCTTTGTATTTTAAATACACTCGTCTATGAAGCCTATTTATCTGGCGCTTGTTTGGCTCAAAATCGAGCAGTCTATTGTCAGAAAAAGTTTGTTGTGAAGCAAGACATACTTTTTGTTCAAGTTCTGAAATTGCTCAGTAACAAATAGCCTCCATACGATCGCTTCCAACGGGCACTATGCGCCATCGCAGCACAGCTTTCTTTCAGGATAATTCTGAAAGTCGTCACTAGTTTCACACGCAACACATCTTTTGTTCACATCTCTCCTGCCAAATTGCGCGTCAAGTGCGAGTTTAATAGCTGCAATAAAACTATTGCTCACAGGCAATTTGGCTACGGATGCAAGGTTTTTTCTGGCTTCCCCCTACCCAATACTTTCATTTTCTGTGGAACGCAACTCATGTCAGGCATAAGCCCATTTTCTCTTTCCAAGCAACCTCCTGTGATTCTAGTGGCTGATGATGACAAGACCATCCGACTACTGTTGCGTAAAGCTATGGAAAAAGAAGGCTATCGGGTAGTCGAGGTTTCTGATGGTAAGCAGTGTTTAGATGCTTACGAGACTGTTAAACCAGATATAGTTTTGCTAGATGCTGTCATGCCGGAAATGGATGGCTTTAGCTGCTGTAAGCAGTTACTCCAGATTGCCAGAAACAATTTAATCTCAGCACTGGCAACGTTTGATACTGACTCTGCCATTGGTAGTACTGTAATCTCAAAATTATGGGAGCGTACTCCCATATTGATGATCACTAGTTTAAATGATGAAGAGTCTGTAGACCGCGCGTTTGAAGCAGGAGCAACCGATTACATCACCAAGCCAATTCACTGGGCAGTGCTGCGCCAGCGGTTGCGCCGACTACTGCAACAAGCGCAAGTATACAAACAGTTAGAGGCAGCAAACCAAGCCTTACAACACCTTGCAAACGTAGATGGTTTAACTGGGTTAGCTAATCGTCGCCGCTTTGACGATTATCTCAATACTCAGTGGATTAATCTGGCACAAGAGGAATCTCCTCTATCGCTGATTTTGTGTGATATCGACTTTTTCAAATTTTATAATGATAGATACGGACATCCTGCTGGGGATATTTGCTTACAACAAGTGGGTGCTGTCTTAAACCGTAAGGCGCAGAAACATCAAGACTTACTAGCGCGTTATGGCGGCGAAGAATTTGCTGTGATTATGCCAAACACCCATGCATCTGGTGCGCTTCACGTTGCCACAGCGATGCAAGCAGCAGTAAGAGATTTGCAAATTGTTCATCACGGATCTGCTGTTAGTCAGTATGTGACTTTGAGTATGGGAGTGGCAACCGTTATTCCCACTTGGGAATCCTCACCTTCCGATTTAATTGTGGGGGCGGATAAGGCACTCTATCGAGCAAAAGCCGAGGGACGCGATCGCATTGTCTCAAGCTAAGATATCATTTGTCTTTGACTCTTGACTAAGACGGGTAAACTGGCAATGTGAAGTGGAACCATGCTCCGCCATAGGGAGCAGTGTCTACCCAAATTTGACCGTAGTGTGCCCTGATAATCCGTTGGCATAAACAAAGACCAATCCCATAACCTTCTGTACCTTCATCGCGTTGCAGACGGAAGTGATTTTCAAAGATGTGATCGCAATTTTCTACAGGAATGCCAGGGCCGGAATCGCCAATACTGAACTGAACTTTTTGGGTAGTACGATGCAGTCCAGCAACGCTAATTTTCCCGCCTTCTGGCGTGTATTTAATGGCATTGTCCAACAGATTCATCAGTACTTGCCGTATGCGTTCTGGATCGGCATAGACACAGGGTAAGTCTTTGGGGATATCTGTATCTATATTTTGGGATTTGGCAGTGTAGCGATCGCGCAATTCCTCCAGTACATCCAGGCAAACTTTACCTAACTCCACTTTTTGTGGTATTATCGGTAGTTCAGTATCATTACCACGACCAACGTGTAAAAGGTCAGTAATCATTCGGTCAATAGTTTTAGTTTGACTGCGGGCTTGCTTTAATAGATGCGCCGTCATGGCTGGTTTGAGGCGCACAAACTCACCTGTATCTAAATTGTAGTTAGATTGGAGAGTTTCTATGGCGATTGCGGCAGCAGTTAGCGGATTGCGGAGGTCATGTGCCAGCATCGCTATCACCCGGTCTTTAAACTGTAGCTGCTCTTGAAGTTTATCTTTTTCCTGTTTCAAGCGAAAAATTTCGTCTGAAAGTCGGATGAATTCGGCGGAAACAGCAACAGAACTGATTGTAGATTTTGGTGATGTTACTCGGCTATTTTCGTCTATACGTTCTTGTAAATCTTCCTGTAATTTTAAGTAAGCATCTATGGCACTCTGCCAGCGAGGCCACCAGTTTTTCAATTGGGCAATTATATTACTACCCGCTAGAATCTGCCGGGGTTCTGGGTGGATTTTGATTAAAGCTGGCGTTGCTATCAATTTAAAGTGTTCAGCCAAGTAGGGTTGTTGCCCGACATCAATGATTTCAAGTTCAAAACTATACTCAGCCTGCAATTCTTTTAAGTAAGCACGTATTCGTTGTACCTGTTGTCGGGACTTTGGGCGTCCATCAACAAACAGCAACAGATGGAGTGGAGCCTCAGAATAGATAGGCTGATCCTGGGAAACTGGCATGTATTCGTGTTTCAGCACTGGTAACAACCCGGCGACGCTTACGGAAAGTAAAATGGACTAACGTTTGTCGATGGTCGTTCTTTGTTCTCAATTTAATATCTATTTTAGATTTTTCATACTCTTATACAATCTGTGTTTTTGACATCAAGGTATCTTTATGCACCGTGAGAGTTAATTCTTCCATAAACATTCCCCCTTAACTAAGCGATTGACTAAGCCACAAGCACAAATTTACTGCTTTTTGTCTGCTTCTAGCCAATAATTGCTAGAGCTGGCTCCAGTAATAGATTGGTTATTATCTTAGCGGGTTGAGTTCTTGACTAAAGCACAAGTAGGATTTCTCCCAAAAACTCAATTTATAGATTCGAGAGAAATTGCTGCGACACTTGACCGCTTTGCCTATGACCTCGATTTCTAAGAGTGCAAGCTCACGTTAAATGCCTGTAATTGCCTAAAACTGACATTTTTTGCGTATTGCTTTATTCAGATTACCATTCTCAGATGAACAGTCTCTAGAATTGATCGCAAGCTAGCGTTAGAAAACGTTATCTATAATTTCCCTCCTTGGATGAGGCTAAGGCGGGATTTATTCTTAGTCTATCACTTTAGGTAGTTGGCGATCGCTTCTAGTTAGTGCATTAAGCAGTAGATGACAGCCATACCCTTCTTTGGCGAGTTTTCAATCGTTCTCGCATCCCAAATTTAAGATTTAGATCACTCTACCTTAATCAGCAAAACCTTACAACTTATGTATAGTAAGCTTTTTAGGTTTATTTATAATTTTTTTCTGCAAATGTTACTTTAGCGAAATTTTAGGGAACTCTATAAATAAGCATGGGAATTATCAAGACCTAATAGCTGTAGACCAAAGACAATACGGTAGCTTTTGCTACCGTTTACTCATTTTTATAGATCCTTTTATCCATAGGTAAATTTTTTGAGTATACCGAGGTTATTTACTTAATTAAGTAAATAAGTATCAATAAACTTCAGTTTTATACTTAATAATCAAAACTAAACCATTAATTTACATTATTAATAAAGATATTTAAATAGTCTATTTACGTATGAAGCTTTTAATTCAGCATCGTCATTCTGACAACGAAATTGCTGGTGTTTTAACTTATATTTATTCTATTATCCCAGAACTTGAAACCAGAGGAACTGAAATTAAAACTATTTCCACCAAACAAGATAATTTCATCAAATGGTTGAGCTATATTGTCTGGGCTGATATAGTTCACATGAACTCAAATAACTTAGTTTTTGCGATGCTTTGCAAAGCGTTGGGTAAAAAGATAGTTATTAAATATCATTATTCTTTTTATCATACAACGCATATTAATTATGAGAAGATGACGTTTGGCAGACGTCTGCAAGCAGAATTAAAGCACACATTACCTAAAGCTAACTATCCTTTAAAATGGAAATTGTATACTGCCGTAAAATGGATGCGACTAGCTATCCGGCTTTGTACTGCATTAATAGCTGATTATCATACAGCTTGTAGTAATTTTTTGGCCGAATCTAGCGCCTTTCCTTGGTTAGTAGAGACTTTATATAATCCCATAGAAATTAACCAAAAAAACCAGCCAGAGGATCAAAAACTATTATCTAATCCATATAAATTTGTTTTTGTCGGCAGATTAGATGGAAGTAAGGGAGTTGATATTTTATTGAAAGCAGTGCGAATTTTGAAAGACGAAAATCAGGAATTTGAAGTTTTAATAATTGGTAACGGAATACAAGCTAGTGAATTGAAACAGCTAGCATCTGATTTAGGGATTTTAAGTTACGTTAGTTTTTTGGGTCAACTTCCTAATCAAGAAGCACTTGTAAAAGTTCAGGATGCGCTAGCTTTGGTCGCTCCTTCTCGCTGGCAAGAACCAGCAGGTTACGTAGTGTTAGAAGCCTCTAGCGTTCAAACCTGCTCCATTGTCTCAAAGATGGGAGGATTGCCAGAAGTTGCTGGGCCACACAGCCTATTTTTTGAAAATGAAGACGCAGAAGGATTAGCCAGTTGTATGAGATACTGCCTGAATAATCCAGATGAAGCAATTAAGCGCGGTTTCCAGTCCAGTCAATATGTCGCCGAGAATTTTTCTCCAGCCCGTGCTGCTACTCAACTGCTGGAGATTTGCTGTAAACTCAGCCCTAAGCTATTAGCAAAAACTTATAGATAGGCAAATTAAATTTCGACAGTCTGCGCTAGGGTAGGAATTGAAACTCAATTTGTGATTTCCTGTGCTTCCCTGTAAACGTCCAGCTGTCTTTCTGAGTTTAGCTGTTTTACTCACTTCGTTAACAGCTTGTGCTAACAGTCCAGTTGCCAAAAACCTTGAGCAGTCTTTGGCAGCAGATCCGCAACTCCAAAATAACCCAATTGTTTTTGGGGAAGCTAAAGGTAACAAACCACAAGCACAGCAAAACGAATCAATGGTTCAGTTGCCGGCTGATTTTCCCAAAGATATCCCGTTATATCCCAATGCCAAGCTAGAGGAAGTTACGCCTACTAACGGCTCAGAAAATACAATATCAACTCGCTGGCTAAGTTCTGATCCCAGCAATTTTATTGCCGACTTTTATCGTAGCCAGTTTCAGACAAATAACTGGCAGATTTTGCAACAACCAACAGATGAAGCAGGAGGTACTTTTGAAGCACGTCGCAACGATTTGCTATTGAAAGTTTCTATTCAGCCACAATCAGTCACCAACGCTACACCCAATCAACCTCAAACGGCTACTGAATTACGGATTGAGTACGCACCAAATAGTACAGTAACGATACAACCGACAAATCCTAACGAAACTACTAGCGAAATTCCCAAACCAGGAGATTCGCAGTTTATTGGCCCGGTGTCACCCACAAACTTGGCAGCACAGCCAGGAAACACATCTGGTAGCCAAACAACCCCTACGACTACATCTGCTCAAGAATTTAACGATCTGAATAAAGCACCAGAAGAATGGCGGCAATACGTCCAAGACTTAGCTGCATTAGGTGTTTTATCTATAGAATCACAGCCTACTAAGAGTAACATCGCCACAACTAACCAGTTTGAACCCAGTAAGATCGTTACTCGTCGGGAATATGCCCGTTGGCTGGTTGCTGCTAATAATGCTATGTATGCTAGTAATCCAGCTAAACAAATTCGCTTGGCATTAGAAAGCACTCAACCAGCTTTTAGTGATGTGTCGAAAACTGATCCTGATTTTCGAGTAATTCAGGGATTAGCCGAAGCTGGGTTAATTCCTAGTCCTTTGTCTGGAGATTCTACAACAGTTTTGTTTCGTCCTGATGCACCCTTAACACGTGAGCAATTGCTGCTGTGGAAATTACCTCTGGATACTCGCCAAGCTTTACCTTCTGCCAACTTAGATGCGGTTAAGCAAACCTGGGGTTTCCAAGATGCGGGAAAAATTGATCCCAAGGCTTTGAGAGCAGTTTTGGCTGATTTCCAAAATGCCGAACAATCAAATATTCGGCGGGTATTTGGCTATACAACGCTGTTTCAACCCAAAAAGCCAGTAACTCGTGCTGAAGCGGCTGCGGCTTTGTGGTACTTTGGCACTCAGGGTGAGGGTGTATCGGCTGCTGAAGCTTTAAAGTTAAAGCGATCGCAAACCTAAGTCTATTACGTTCAATAGGTAATTATTGATTTTTCAAATTAATACATTGATGCGGGATTACGATCGCTTGTTTCAAACTATTGAAGAATTGGTAATGCACCATTCTCCTAGTGGTGCAGAAGCCGAAATTAACCAGTTGTTATTACAGCGATTTACAGATCTGGGTGTAGAAGTTTGGTGCGATCGCGCTGATAATATTATTGCGAAAATTCCTGGCAAAAATCCAGACAGAGCGATCGCGATTACAGCTCATAAAGACGAAATTGGCGCAATTGTCAAAACTCTTGGCGATGAAGGTCGTGTCGAAGTCCGTAAGCTAGGTGGTTCTTACCCTTGGGTTTATGGTGAAGGCGTTGTAGATTTACTAGGAGATCACGAAACTATTAGTGGCATTCTCAGCTTTGGTTCGCGCCACGTTTCCCATGAATCCCCCCAAAAAGTTCAGCAGGAAGATACCCCTGTTAAATGGGAAAATGCTTGGATTGAAACAAAACTCTCTACCACAGAACTAGAAGCTGCGGGTATTCGACCCGGAACGAGAATGGTGATTGGCAAGCATCGCAAGCTGCCAATTAGGCTAAAAGATCATATCGCCAGTTACACTCTAGATAACAAAGCTTCTGTTGCGATTCTGCTTGGATTAACTCCAAGCCTGAAGCCAGTTGTTGATGTTTATCTAGTAGCATCAGCAAAAGAAGAAGTGGGAGCAATTGGGGCGCTGTTTTTTACTCAAAACCAGCGTTTGGATGCTTTGATTGCTTTAGAAATTTGTCCGCTATCCACCGAATACCCAATTGAAGACGGCAAAAATCCTGTGCTTCTTTATCAGGACGCCTATGGTATTTACGATGAGAATTTGAATGGACAACTACGCCATTGTGCTAAAAATCTAGATATGCCAGTACAGTTAGCAACCTTGAGTGGATTTGGTAGCGACGCATCGATTGCTATGAAGTTTGGTCATGTTGCTCGTGCTGCTTGTTTAGCATTTCCTACACAAAATACGCATGGCTATGAAATTGCTCATTTAGGAGCGATCGCTAACTGTATCGATTTGTTAAAAGCTTTCTGCGAAACTGAGTTTGAGTGATAATTCGAGGCTTTCACTCCAAAGAGCGATCGCATATCAACCCAAAATAACCAGAAAAAGGTTTTGCAAAGTCTGAAGGTCTAGCTCCTCAAGTCGCTCTAACTTTTTAATCACCTTGTTTTACTCATTGGCCAAGATGATATTTGGGTGGTGTCCATCCGGTTGGTAGGTTAATTGTGTTCATGGTATTTTTGTGGAGTGAAGTGAAATCAAATGATGTTGATTACTTACTTTAGGTAGTGAATTAACTTTTTGTGGCAAAATAAAAGCGTTGATCTGCAAACAAAACGCTTTTGAAAACGTAAACAAAGGTTGTTCTTAGCTTTGACTTTGCCGCCTTAGTAACTCACCAATCAAAACTTGGCAGCGCTTGCTGGACTCGTAAGCTTGTCGCATCAAGGTTCTGTTTTGTTCTCGGTCTGTGTCAAAGACTTGAATGGCTTGGCGACTGTAGTCTGCTGCTTGCTTCCCAAGCTCTTTAATTCGAGCTTTTAACTCAACGTTTGTCTTCATTAACCCTCCAATTCAGAAATCAGAATATCCAGGTTTTCCGCTTCTACATAAAGTTTATCGGCTATGCTTTGAAGTAAGCTAGCATCTGGCAAGTCATCGTTGTCCAATGCAGTTTGAGCGACCGTGTACAACTCTTCAATCAGGGATTGCATCCGTCTATGTGCAATTCTTAATGCTGTAAGAGTGGTTGGATTCATATTTATTTTTCTAATCCTACCTCTTGGCTGTGCATCCTTCCAAGACTTCCTCTAGGATTTACGATTCCGGCTACTTGTCCCGGGGTCATTAAGCAAATACGCTCGTATTTGTTCAGATGCCAAAGTAAAAGCTGTTTTTTCTGCATCTGTTTTGGCTCCCCAGAATATTGCTTGCTTTCCTTTTACCCCTTCTATGGGACGGCTAAACTTTATGGGATTAGCCAAACGGTAAACGTAATTTTCTGGAGAACCAACACAACTGGCGATTTTTACCGCCCCAATTATTGCACCGCGCTTGACTGTTGTCGGGTCGATGCCATAATCAGCAAAATAATCATCACTTTGTTTTGACTGAGAAGCGTGTATTAGCACCCATCCTCTACGAGTTGTCGGTTGTGATCGGTATTCGGCTTCCTTAACGCCTAAGCAGATAGCGTAAGCATGGGGCGCATGGATGCTGATAGCTTTTAGCTTTGGCGGATAGTTTATTTCGACATTCATAAGCTGTAAAAACCATGAAAAATGATGCGGTACCAATATAGGCGCGTTTTTAATGGTTTTTGCAAGCATTTATCAAAGTGCTTGATTTATTTATGTCAAACTTGACTATTGAGCAATACTTTCATCGAAGCCGATGACGGGATTTGAACCCGTGGCCTGCTGATTACGAATCAGCTGCTCTACCACTGAGCCACATCGGCGTACACAATCTAACAGTATAGCATAATTTACTCATGACAGAACCAAATCCCAAAAATCACCTGAACTCTGAACAATATGCTCGCCTCAAAGCAGAAATGAAGACCCCATATCGAGGATTGCGGCAATTTCTTTATATCGCTTTCGGTGCTTCTGGTTTGCTTGGCGCATTCATATTTTTTTTTCAACTGCTTGCGGGACGGGATATTGACAGTGCTTTACCTAACTTGGCGCTCCAGGTAGGAATAGTTGCCCTAATGGTATTTCTTTGGCGCTGGGAGCAGCAGCGGCAACGACGTCCTTAGAGATTGGTAGTCCCAAATTCTTTAAAGAAGTAACTTTAGCTATTAATTTTTGAGCATACTTTTCTTGACATATATTCATATCAATTAAGTTTATTGAAATTTTCATAAAGTTGAAAATGTAAAAATAAAAAAAATATTAGGAAATCTCAAAATGCAAAAATTTCTGGGAAACTAGAAACTGTTCAAACGGGGTCAGCTAATATAAAAACCCTGAACATTAACTCAATAAAATTTAAATGAGGTCAATTATATTAAAGACCTCAAGTTTAATAAAACTCAAAATGTTTAAAGCGCCAGACTAACAATTTGTTAGTTTGGCGCTTTAATGCTAACTAAAGGTTTACTGAACTGTTACCAAATAGGATGAAGGAATTGGTTGGGCACGTCCTGCACTAACGAGTGCTTGGTAAACAAAGGCTGCAACTTCTGCTCTGGTTGCCTCACGATTAGGATTGAGTTGTTTAGCTGTGGGATAGTTGATTACTAATTGCCGTGCAGTTGCGGCGGCAACTGGAGCGATCGCATAATTAGGAATCTGGGAAGCATCGGTGTAAAAGGAAAGGACATTCTGATTATTGGCAGTTAAGCCCAAACCATTAGCTAAAGAAACTAACGCCTGCACTCTAGGAATTTGCTGTTGGGGTTTAAAATTCCCATCGGGATAGCCAGAGACAAATTGACTCTGGTAAGCAGATTTGATGGCAGCGTAAGCCCAAAAGTTGTTTTTTACATCCTTAAACTCAATGCCTGCGCGTTTTGCAGGTGGTTTCAGGGCTTTAGTGATAATAGTGGCGAATTGGGCGCGAGTCACAGGCTCGTTGGGTTTAAAGCTCCCATCAGGAAAGCCAGCAATAATATTTTGGGAGGCTAAGGCTTCGATGTAGGGTTTGGCCCAATAAGTTGCTGTCACATCCTTAAAGGCAACAGGCCCTCCTGGTGGTTGGTCAACAGCAGCGGCAACAAATTCCACTGACCCTAAAATCCGTTTCTGATCAATATCGTTGCCAATAGCGAGAATCTGATTAGTTTTGGTGGCGTTGTTCAGGTCATAACGAGTGTTATTGCGGATGAGATTGCCACCAGGATTTTCGTTAGTGCCAAGATCGGGTAGAGCATTGACAGTTGCTACGACGCCATCCCGCTTATTGTTCTGAATAACATTCTTACGTAGTATGGGCTTGGCTGACTCTGAGATAAAAAGACCGTCTTGGTTTTGGACAATTTGGTTTTCCACAACCAAAGGTGTGGAAGTACCACCGATCGCCAAACCAAAACCCGTATCCTGAAATACGTTATTCCGAATCTCTCCTTGGGCAGATCTAGCGATAGAAACCCCGTTACCTTTGTTTTGCACAAAGAGATTGTTTTCAATTTTGGGATTACCTGTACCCGTAACAAAAACACCCTCTCTTACACTGTTAGTAAAAGTACTATTTTTGATAATGGGATTAGTTGATTCTACCCACACACCTGTACCCCGCTGATTTGGGTTGGTGACACTCACGCCTGTGATCGTAGTATCTTGCTCGGCAAGAATTGTAATATCCTGTCTGGCAAAGGTGCGACTAGTGTAGAAACCTCCACCTGTAATCAATATTGCCTGACCTTTAGTCGATTCATCACCCCGCAGCGTTACCCCTGGTTTAAGCAAGACTGGAAAAGTTTCTCCACTTTCCTGGTTATAGTTCCCAGCAGCCAGTTGAATGGTTGTACCTGGTTGGGCTTGACTTAGGGCGAAGGTGATGGTTTTGTAGGGTGCTGCTGCCGTTGCACCTGCACCAGTAGTATCTGCACCAGTTGCAGAGTTAACGTAAATAACTGTTGCACTTGCAGGAACTTGCGCTGTGAGAGTAGGGGCAATAGCTGCTTGGTGAGTAGCACCAGCATTTACCTCACTAGGTAGTAGCATTGAGCCACTAGAAACAACTAATAAAGCCGTTAGTCCAGCTCCCACACGTAAAGTAGATTTGAGGTGATTGCTAGAAAGAAGGCGATTTTTCGCTGGAGAAATGTGAAAACTCCGATATTTCATTTTTAAGGTCTGTAATGTGCTGAATTAAAGTACGTTGAACAAGGTTGAAGGTAGCAGCCATGTAGCTGTAAAACCCATGCAAAACTATACCGGATGATTAGCACTAATTCAGCTAAATTCCTTAGATAGATCACAGAACTTATACTGTTGATTTCTAAAAATTACCCGCGAGTGGATACCTAGAGCCAGATGCCACAACTAATTGTCCTGGAATACCATCCAGGAAAAGAAGCCTTTTGGAAATCAAAGGAAATGCGTTGTCAATTTTTAGCGCTACGTCGAATCTTAGTTTTAGTCTTTACCGCCTGTCTTTTAACCTTCACCGCTCCTGGCTTCGCTGCTGAACGAGTGGTGCTCAAGTACGGGGTCTTCCGTGAATCACTTTCAGTAGAGGAGCTATCCACTTTTGCCCAAACAGGTGAACTTTCACGTTCATTAAGAGTTAATTTAGCTTTAGCGCGACAAAATCCCAGAGCAATTCGTCAGTATTTAACTCAACCAGTGAAGGTAAACCCCGTGTTTTTGGATAGAGTACTCAATAGCCCGGTTGGTAACGTTATTTTGGATCAAATTAGTGAAGTTATTCATACACCTTCTCGCAGAGCAGACCGACAGGCTATACGTGCTGCTTTAGTTGTTTCTGCAAGTCAAGATGGGCAAGTGTCGTTAATCGAAATTATTGAAAATTATCCCACAACAGAAGTAGAAGTTGATGGCGATCGCTTGGAGAGTGCCTATCGTCAACTTCGTCGCTTGCAAACAAGCTTAGAAAATTTATTTGGTATTTAGTAAGCTAAAGTCTCTAAAGTTTCTCTTAAATACCGCTGTACCTGCTGTTCTAGGCGAAGCCCTTGTAATTGAACATCGCGTTCTAGCTGCCAGCGTTGAAAGCCGGAGCTTGCAGAGATTGCGTATTTGAGGCTATACCAAATTTCAGTATCAGGAGAAATTTGGCGATCGCTAAAAGCTGGAATTTGAGCCATAGTTCCTCATTCCTCAGTTTTAACTTCCAGATTCAAATGGGGCAAGATTCGATTAACTCGTACCCCTAAAATTGTGAAATCCTGCTTAATCTTTTCTAAAGATAATGCTTCTGCGGCTGCAAAATCTGTGTCATTAGTCACTAAAATTCGTGCGACACTCACAGGAATTTGTAAAAATAGATTACTTGCTAAAAAGGCTAAAGCAGCAAGCAGTAACCCCAGACTACGCCATTGTGGTAAAAATTTAGCTACATTGGCTACCATTGGGGCAACTTGATAGAGATGCCACAGCACCCATACTAATAATACTGCTGCTAGCAGCGATAGCATCCGATTTAACTTTGTATTAATTAAACAGAGAATTTTTCGCTGCCGCTCTGTCAGATTTTCTGGTTTTAAGGCTATTCCCAAAATCGCAAATATATAAAAAGGGCGGCGCAGCTGCATCCACAGCAGAGGAACAATACCAATGGTGGCCACTAGGAACAGTTCCATCCACATTGGCAACATTGGCTCACCCATAGACAGGAACAATAAGCACAATACCAAAAAAATAGGCAACGTTGCCAATCCAGCAATGTGAATCCATAAGATAGGTTCAGAGCGAAATGAGGGCATATATCAAGTTATCAGTCTTGAATTCTGAATAACTAAAGTTCAGATGTCTGAGTACTAAGTGTTGATTTTCAAGTTTTGAATTTTGAGTTTTGAACTAAAAACTGTTTTCAACTCAACACTCTTAACTTTTACTCAGCACTTTGCGAGAAGTTGGAGCGGAGGCTTCCTCCGCTCCAAACTTCGGTAACTCATTGCACAACACTATTTCGTCAATGTGAGAGTACGGCGCTTAGTCACCATCTGGTAGGCTTCGATGATGTCACCTTCAATCCAATCATTGAATTTATCAATGCCGACTCCGCATTCATAACCGGCGTTGACCTCACGGGAATCCTCTTTCATCCGTTTTAAGGAATCTAGGACGCCTTCATAGATCACTTTATTGCCACGACGCACCCGCACTTTGCAGTTGCGAATCAATTTGCCAGATTGAACATAGCAACCAGCAACCGCACCACGACCAACTGGGAAGACGGCACGTACTTCGGTTTGACCCAAAGGTTCTTCCACCAACTCTGGTTCCAAAAGGCCTTCCAAGGCATCTTGAATATCTTCCAAGAGTTTGTAGATAATATTGTATTCCCGGACATCTACACCAGCCTCATCTGCGGCTTGTCTTGCTCCACTAGCGAAGGTGGTGTTAAAGCCAATAATCACAGCGTTACTGGCAGCTGCTAAGTCGATATCTGTCTCGGTGATTTCTCCAGCAGTAGCCAATAACATGCGGATTTGGACTTCGTTTTGCGGGATTTGTTTGAGCGCTCCCACAATCGCTTCCACGGAACCTTGTACGTCTCCCTTCAAGATTAAGTTGAGTTCTTTCAACTCGCCTTCTTGTGCTTGAGCTGAGAGGGTTGTGAGGGTGACACGTCCCTGCAACAGGCGGGATTGGCGTTGTTTGTCGGCTCTGTCGGCTGCGAGTGCTCTAGCTTCTTTTTCGTTCTCGAAGACTTCAAACTCGTCACCTGCCGCTGGTACTTCACTTAAGCCTAATACCTCAACTGCAAAGGAGGGAGAAGCAACATCAACTCTTGCACCTCTGTCATTGACCATTGCTCGCACCTTACCAAAGGCAGAGCCAGCTACCAGCATATCTCCCACGTGTAGGGTACCATTCTGAATCAGTAGGGTAGCAACTGCTCCCTTAGCTTTATCCAGATGGGCTTCAATTACCGTTCCTTTAGCGGAGCGGTCTGGGTTCGCATTGAGTTCTTCTACCTCTGCTACGAGCAGAATCATCTCTAAAAGCGTATCTAGGTTTTCGCCTCGGATAGCACTCACAGGAACCATAATTGTCTCACCGCCCCAATCTTCTGCGGTCAGTCCATACTGGGTGAGTTCTTGTTTCACCCGCTCTGGCTGCGCCCCTTCTTTATCGATTTTGTTGATTGCGACGATAATTGGTACTCCGGCAGCTTGAGCGTGGCTAACTGCTTCAACGGTTTGAGGGCGAACGCCATCATCAGCAGCCACTACCAAAACGGCAATGTCTGTTACCCGCGTTCCTCGCGCCCGCATAGCTGTAAAAGCTTCGTGACCGGGGGTATCCAGGAAGACAACCTGCTGCATTTTGCCTTCATGTTCCACATCTACATGATATGCACCAATGTGTTGGGTAATACCACCTGCTTCGCCAGCAGCCACTTTGGTTTTACGAATCGAGTCGAGTAGAGTTGTTTTACCGTGGTCTACGTGACCCATTATTGTCACTACTGGCGGACGACGGTGGAGATAATCCAAGTCTTCCGCACTGAGCATTTCTGTGATTTTCCGGGCTTCTGCTTCCGGTTCAGCAGTTTCGACTTCTATTTCTAGTTCTTTTCCTACCAGAGTAATTGTGGGAATATCCAGATTTTGGGTGATACTCACCGCCATGCCTTTGAGGAACAGGATTTTCACAATCTCTGTATCGGCAACGGCCATAACGTCAGCCAATTCTTGTACTGTCAGCGGGCCTGTCACTACAACTTTTTCTGGACGCTCACGCTTAATTTCGGTTTCTTGACGACGGTTTTGGTCGCGGTTGTAACTAGACTTTCTACTACCTCTGGCAGTTGGAGTGCTCACAACCGCTGCGGCAATTGGCTGCGCTGGTCGGGCAGCCTTGGGTTTGGGAGGACGGGCGATGGAAAGGCTGACTTGGACTGTGGCTGGTATTTCTAGACCATCTTCGTCCAGTAAATCTTCTTCTTCAAATTCATCATCAAGTATCGGCTTGATCCGCTTGCCTTTGACGCCGGCCTTTGCCTTTTCTTTGACTTCGTCAATGATTTCTTCTTCTACCCATTTTTTCCCACCTTTAGTGGGACGGGGTGGAGTTGGGCGTTTCAAATCGAGGAGATCGGGTGCAACTGGCTCATCACCCAATCCTTCAGATTTCGCTGCTACTCCTGACATCTGTCTGGGCGGGGTAGCTATGGGCATTGCTGCTACAGCTTCACCAGGACGTGCTGGTCTGGGTCTTTGCCCTTCTCCTATTGGTGCTGGTGCAGATGGTCTATTACCTCTATGTTCTGGTTTTACAGGCGGCGGAGTGGGACGGGCCTGTCTTTGCGGTGCAGTTTGTGGGGTCTGGTCAGTTGTGAGCTTAGCGACTTTTGGCTTGACTTGATCCCGATCATCTTCGACTCGCCGTGGGCGATCGCGTTTGAGTACAGGTTTGTCTGCCTGAGATTGCGGTTCATCTGCTTGCGCTTCTTCCGTCAATGGTCTTGACGGTGGGGCAACCAGTTGCGGTTTTTGAGGTTTTTCCGGTTTGGGTCTGGGTGGAACCGTTTTTTCCGGTTTTTCCGCTGCTATTTTTTCCGGTGTCTGATCTGTATTGGGATTGGGCTTTTGATCCGCGTCTGTGACAGTATGTTGCTGTGCGGTTTCAGGATGATTCCGGGTTACAGGTCGAATTGGTGCCGTCGGCTGCATGGGTGAGACAGGTGTAGCGAAGGACCGTGGAGGAGAAGGAGGATTAGCTTCAGACAAGGCAGCTTGGGTATTGGTAGCGACTGACGCCTCTGGGGCGTTGGAGGTAGGATTTCTCAATATTTTGGGTTTACGAATTTCCAAAATTTGTTGTTTGTGAGGTGGAGCAGGTCGGTTACGTCCGCCATTTTGTGGCGAATTGGGTTTATGAGTGGTTATACCTAATTCTTTTTTAGGGGTTCCATTTGTAGCCGCGAGTTTTTCCGCAGCCGAACGGATACGTTCTGCCTCCGATTCTGAAATCGTGCTGCTATGGCTTTTGACCGCAATGTTGAGCTGGTCGCAAATTGCTAATAGCTCTTTGTTATCCAAATTCAATTCCTTTGATAATTCGTAGATTCTAACTTTGCCGTTGTTCATCCACTCTTCCCCTTTAATTTACAGTTTTAGCGGATGGTTGCCTGGTTTGCGACATCTCCATCCTTTGATTACTGTTTTTTGGTTGCCCTTGGTGATTTTGTCGGTGCCTCCAATCAGGAAAGAGAGATGTTTCGATTTAACGCTGGCGTCCCCACCAGGAAAGACGGTTGACGCCGAATTGCGCCTGAGCGCTACCAGGTTGCCATTTTGTAGTTTCTTGTTTTGCTGATTCTGAGTCTTCCACAACACAATTGAGTAAATCTTGTTGGGAGTATTGCTTTGCCCCTCTTTGTTATTGGAGAGCTACTTGCCTACTACACCCATTTACTATTTTGGCACTAACCCTACCAATCGCAGAGGGTGTGATCAAAGCACGATTAGTTCGGCTTTCGGCACAATTCCTCTTTTGGATTACCGCCACAAAGTTGTTCCAACTAAGTTTTATTTTGGCTATTGCTTTGGGCTAGACGCTGCCACATTGTTTGATACAGTGCTTCTGGCACTGATGCATGTAGCGATCGCCCTAGTCGATTTTTTTTTTGAGCAGCTTGTAAGCAGCTCACTTGCGGACAAATATAGGCAGAACGCCCCATGCCCATATCTAATTGTACCTTCCCCGACGGAAAGACGCGGACAATCCGCCAAAACTCTTCTTTTAAGCCTACTTTGCGGCAACTAGTACAGCGCCGATAATTTGGTTTCATCGGTTTTCTGCAACCTTATGTCAGCAGTTTGGTTGTAAAAAAAGTTTTTTATTGCCAATTTTTACTTGTATCAAGATACCTTGCAAAAAGTAATTGTTAAGATTGGCAATGCATTCAACATTACCAGAACCCCAGAGGCTAGTAAATTATTCCTCATTATTAGTGTCAAAATTATCATCCTCTAATTCTAATTCTTCTTGATTTTCATCCTCTAGTTCCTCATAATCAATGTCATCTTCTTGCTCTTGTTGATATTTGGCTCGTGAGGCTGCAAACTTGGCATCTTCTGCCGCGTAATCATACTTAGCTTTGTCTTTGATGTCAATTTTCCAACCAGTCAAGCGAGCAGCTAAACGAACATTTTGCCCTTCTTTTCCAATAGCTAAACTCAGTTGATCTTCAGCTACTAATACGTGAGTTTGTCGAGTTTCTGGATCCATCAGGCGCACTTCGTCTACCCGTGCTGGACTCAAGGCGTTGGCAATGTATGTTGCTGGATCTGGAGACCAGCGGATCACATCTATTTTTTCACCGCGCAATTCGTTGACTACCACTTGAATCCGCGATCCCCGCGCTCCGATACAAGCACCTACTGGGTCAACATCGCGATCAAGAGTGTCTACTGCTATTTTAGTCCGGGGGCCCACGTAACGCGAGGGGGGATTAGCTTCCCGCGCTACGGCGACAATCCGTACTACTTCATCTTCAATTTCCGGCACTTCGTTGGCGAAAAGATAAACTACCAAACCAGCATCGGCGCGAGATACGAGTAACTGCGGCCCTCGTTGCTGACCTTGGGAAACTTTTTTGAGATAGACTTTAAATGTGGCATTTGCCCGATAATTGTCGTTGGGCAACTGTTCCCGCTTAGGTAATTCGGCTTCTACCTCTGGCTGACCAAAGCCGCTGGTAACTGCCAAAATCACAGATTGTCTCTCAAACCGCAAAACTCTTGCTTGCAAGACAGTTCCTTCTAAATCTTGGAACTCTTCTTGCACCATCTGGCGTTGTTGATCCCGTAGTTTTTGCGCTAGTACCTGCTTGGTCTGCATCGCTGCCATGCGACCAAATTCTCCTTGATCTGGGGTCACATCCAGCACTACAGAGTCCCCTAGCTGCGCTTCAGGAGCTACTAATTGAACTTCGTCTAGGGAAATCTGATGGTCTGAGTTGCTGACTTCTTCGACAATAGTTTTAGTGGAAAGAACGCGAAACCCTTCTCCTTCAATATCAAGTTCTACTTCAAAATTATCAAAATAATCTTCGTCAAACTGTTTGCGTTCTAAATTCTGGGCACGACGATAACGTTCGTAACCCTTGAGTAATGCTTCTCTAATAGCTGATTGAACTGCAAGACGGGGTAAATTACGCTCGCGACTTATACTTTCAATTAATTCTTTTAATCCAGGTAAAGTAACCATTGACATAAGCAATCTCCTTACGTTTTATGTAAGCACCCAGCGCAATTTGAATTTTAAATTTTAGATTTAGACCAGGGATTAGTGATAGTAATAAGTAATTGTGGCTCAGTTTCCCATTCCCCATTAGCTAATTACATCATCAGTCCTCAATCCAAAATCTGTCTTGGAAAGTTTAGCTACTGCGTCAATAGGTAACGCAGCGTAAAGCCTTCTCTACGAGAGGCTTCTCTACGTTCGCGTAGCGTGTCGTAGACAGAGGCTTTGCCAACGCCAACACCAAGGGTATAGCTTCTCTTAGAGCGATGTAAGAGCGTCGGAAGCCGTCGCACCGTCGCACCTACGGGAAGCAAGCTACAGACTTTCTGCAAAGTCTAAAATCCAAAATCACCTATCGGCGCTCATCCAACTGCACCCTACTAATTAGGGAACGCGGAATTTCGACTACACGACTTTTTTGGTTTAAGTAAACTTTTGTCTCATCTCGGCGAATTAACTGACCAATCCACTCTTGCTGTCCGTCGTAGGGTGAAGAAGTGGAGATGATTACAGGAAATCCTTTAAAGGAAATAAACTCCCTGTCGGTGACTAGTTGCCGTGAAATACCAGGACTGGAGACTTCTAAGACATAAGCATCTGGAACGATTTCCGCTGCATCTAAGAAGGCTTCTAAAGCACGGCTCATCCTCTCACAATCATCCAACCCAGTATCTTGCTGAGGATTGCGGATATCTACCCGCAATACTGGCGGACGTTGGTTAGTGTGAAAAACTACACCAACAACTTCCAACCCCAGTTCTTGTGCTACTGGTGTCGCCAAATCAATAATTTGTGGGACTAAGGGATGAGTCATGCGAAAATTCAATAAAAAAAGTGGGCATCGACCCACTTCCTGCGATAGGAATATCTTCCAAGAAGTCTTGTGACGAACCATGATGGTTCGCCCCTAATTTGAGTTTAGCGCATTTCTTTGATAGTCAAGGGTCAAGGGTCTGTTTATTGCTCTGCTCTGCATTTATCTTTCTCTAGTTTTTGGGAGAGCAGTAGCTTTATCTACCAATGTTGGAACTGATGCTTGTGTTCGTAAATGCCTAGTTTGTTCAATAATTTGGTCTATATCTTCTTGGGATAAACGCTGGACATAGTTGAGCTTGATTTCCTCTAAGAAGTCAAAAAGTAAGCTCTGAATTTCTGAGAGTACTTGTTTCTTCTGAACTTCTGCTCCCAAGGCTTCGCTAAAGCTTTGTACCAATTGACCGGAGAGTTTTGCACCAACAGGATCTTTGACAGCGCTAACGAGAGCGCTGTAAAGGTTAGCTGTGATTTGAGTTGCCAGTTGTTCGCTGAACTGGGTTTGTGCTTGTCCCATGCCAGGAAAATTTTGGAGATTACGGTAGATAGGCACTTGATGGAAGGCAGTTTGAATGTTGTGGCGCAAAATGGCAACGATCTCTGGTTGGATTTTAGGCAGAACTTGATAGACAATTGTTTGCACTAAAAGACCTGCGATCGCTTCTACTTCATTCACGTTATTAATATCTATGTAGGGACGCAGGTTATCTTTTTGCAATAACCAACGCATTAACTCACCCCGCTGAATTGAACCCTGGATTTGATTAATCACTCTGACCACCACAATTTCTGTGATTTCCTCGGCAAAATTAGCAACAATACCCTGATGAATTTGCCGCTGTACCAAATAAAGATCTAATATCCGCGCTTGATCGAGACGAATTAATACGGGTATTATTCGCAACCACCGCCAAAAGGGTATCAGCAAGAACAGGTCATACCAACGCCACAATATTGCTTCTAACCAGCCTAAACCTGGATGTCGGCGTTTGATCAAGAACGTTCGCCCCAGCAATTCGATGCCAAATAAAATCACAAACGGTAAGTCAATAATCCAGAAATCATCAATAAATTCCCCATTTTCCCCAATTCTGCGGTAGTAATTAACGGCAATTAGGGGACGAATTTTCTGGTTGAAAAAATTAATTTCTTGTTTCCAGCCATTTTGAGATAGATACGGCTGACTCCAAAAAGTGGCAAAGGCACTTTTTGCAGATTCTTGTCTGGTGCGATCGCGCATCCGATTTTTGATTTTTTCCAGAGTACCACTCTTATCGACTCCCGCAAACGGATTGCTGTCAATCATCTCGCTGCTCAGACGACTTATTTCCTCTAGCTTGGTTTTTACTTCAGGCGACTGTAACCCTACTTGGCTTACTTCTTGTTCTAAGGCGGCTACTGTTTCCAGGTATTTGTTCGTGTCTCGATGGGGTTCAATACCTTTAATTGGATCATAAATCTGGGTAATTTGGGGAAGTCTTCGCAAGTAGAAATCTCGCCCAGGCACGTAACTTAAATCAAACAAAACTAAACCTAAGTTTACTGTGGCAGTAATTGCCATCAATCTTTCAAACCAAAGGTTACGCTGCTTGGGTAATTTTGCTGTTTTCATTCTTGGTTTTAGATTATACAAAGTTTGAATATTGGAGACTTCAGATCTGTTTGTTATTTATTTTCAGGTCTTTTCATAACCAGACTACTTCTAATTCAAAATATTTCTCTTGATAGATGACAAAAATCTATTTTTATACATCTATTGTTTAATTAAAAAAATAGCTTATAAATTAATCAAAATTCATTAAAAATAGAGAAAAAAGATGTTAGAGAAACTTAAGGTGCATCTGTTAATCTCTATATCCTGCTGATTTAATCCAAAGGAGTTTTAAGTATGTGGTGTGAGTTTGGAAAATCAAGCGTGTCAGTTGCTACAACTTGCTTGATAACTGCTAGTTTAGTAGTCTTTGACACCAGTTTTGCCGCTATTCAGCGTAATTATACGCCACAGCAATTTCGGGCTGTATTGCGGGGATTAGGTTACAACGTCAAGGTTACAAATACGCCATTGACGGATGAAGAAACTAGAAAAGCAATTCGTGAATTTCAGACGGGTTATAAACTAAAACCAGTTGATGGGATAGCAGGGCCACAAACCCAAGGTTATGCCGCTAACATCATGCAAATTCTGCAAGCAAATTTGAATGCAGTAGTTAAGCCGAATCCTCCCCTTCCCCGCGATCAGTTTTACGGCCCGCGGACGGAAGAGGTGGTGAAGGAATTTCAGAAAAAATATCAGTTGCAAGAAACCGGAATTGCTAATTTAGCACTCCGCCAAAAGCTTAATGAAGAAGCTAAGAAAGCCCTTAGCCAACCAACAGCTAAGCCAACAGCTACGCCAACGACTACGCCAACGACTACGCCAAGAGCTACACCAACGACTACGCCAAGAGCTACACCAACGGCTACACCAACGGCTACGCCAACAGCAACACCGACAGCAACACCAACGGTTACACCAACGGCTACGCCGACAGCTACACCAACGGTTACACCAACGGTTACACCGACAGCTACACCAACGGCTACGCCGACAGCTACACCAACGGTTACACCAACGGTTACACCGACAGCTACACCAACGGTTACACCAACGGCTACACCGACAGCTACACCAACAGTTACACCCTAAGCATTACCTGAGCAATTATTAACTCTGAGGTTTCAAGTGTTCTGATTTGGTTCTTCTAATGGTCTACCTTTAGGCGTGGGTAAAATTGGGCGGCGATCATTGTAAGGCATAGGAATATACTGGACGGTGGGTCGCCCTCCTTGGGGCTGTGGATATAAATCCATAAGTTCATAAATAGAACGGGGCAGTCCGACGGTTACGGGCAGCCCCATTTCTGTAGCCTCTTCAACGGTAATGGGATAATCGTGGGTGACACGTCCAGTTGTCAAAGCTTCAATAATCGGTTCGATGTTTTCTGGCAGAACCTTTTGTTTAGGTATACTATCTTTGAGCAAAGTCCGCACAAACCGCTGTACCTGCCCAATAGCTTTGCGTGAGAGGTCTGCCATGATCAAAGTTTGGTCGTCAATTTCACCAATGGGTTTATCTTCAACCACTTTCAGAATACTCGCTGCTGGATAATTACCCAGTTGGGGATCAACTGGCCCCAAGACAGCGTTAGCATCCATGATAATTTCATCAGAGGCTAAGGCAAGCATTGTACCACCGCTCATAGCATAGTGAGGCACAAACACACTGACTTTTGCGGTATGGCGAATTAGTGCTCTAGCAATTTGTTCGGTTGCCAATACCAAACCACCAGGAGTATGCAAAATTAGGTCAATCGGAACATCTGACGGGGTGAGACGAATTGCCCGCAGTATTTGTTCTGAATCTTCGATAGTAATGTAGCGAGATAAGGGAATGCCTAGTAAGCTAATGGACTCTTGGCGGTGAATTAGTAAAATAACCCGACTTTTGCGCTCTTGCTGGAATTCTTGTAAAGCACGCAAGCGCCGATATTCTACTTGACGTCTTTGCCAGATAGGTTGTAGTGAAGAAAGAAGAAGGAAAATCCAGAATAAATCACCAATACCAAAGCCCATAAAATTAATTGTTCAACAATAACGTTTGCAGTCATTATTGTGACAATTTATGGACAATTGCAAGTCTATCTGGAGGGCTATAAGAGGAGGGGGAGAAGATCAAGAAAAGAGTTTAAAATTTACGACTATTCCTCACTCAATGATTACCCGCATTGCCAAATCTTGATGGTGTCGTCATCACTTCCACTGACTAGGGTTTGTCCATCGGGACTGAAGGCGACAGATCTAACATAGTTAGAATGACCTATAAGTGTGGCGATTTGCCTGCCTGTGTCTACGTGCCACAGTTTAATTGTATTATCCCAACTACCACTAGCTATAAGTTGTGCATCAGGGCTGAAGGCGACTGACCAAACTGAATTAGAATGACCTGTGAGAGTGTGAATTTCTCTGCCTGTGTGTACGTGCCAAAGTTTGAGAGTGCAGTCCGCACTACCGCTAGCTAGAAGTTGTCCATCGGAGCTGAAAGCGATGCAGTTGACGAAAAAAGAATGACCTGTAAGAGTTTGGATTTCTCTTCCTGTGTATACGTTCCACAGTTTGATAGTGTAGTCTGCACTGGCACTAGCTAGAAGCTGGCCATCTAGGCTAAAGGCAATTGACCAAACTGGGTCGCAATGACCTATGAAAGTTTGAATTTCTCTATTTGTGTATACGTGCCAAAGTTTGATAGTGCAGTCTGCACTGGCACTAGCTAGAAGCTGGCCATCTGGACTAAAGACAACGGAATTTACCCAATTGGTGTGACCAGTGAGAGTACTGTTTTCTCGACCTGTATTTAAGTGCCACAGTTTAATAGTGTTATCCCAACTACCGCTAGCAAGAAGCTGTTCATGAGGGCTAAAGGCAACGGAATGAACCATGCTGGAATGACCAGAACACCAACGACCTATGTGACGCAATAGCTTACCAGTTCCTAGTTGCCAAAGTTTGATAGTGTTGTCATTACTGGCACTAGCAATAAGTTGCCCATCTGGGCTTATGGCGATCGCACTGACCATGCTGGAATGGCCTTTAAGGGTGTGTATGCATTGCCAATTCGGCTGCTCCACTACAGCAGGTGTGAGGGATTGTAATCCTGGTGCGATCGCTACTGTAGGTGTTATTGATGCTACATCATATCCAATATCAGCATCTAATAAATCCAACCACTCCTGTACAGATTGAGGGCGATACGTTGACTCCAAATCCATGCCGCGCAGAATAGCCTGATTTACCCTATTGCTGATCTTGGGATTAAAATATTGTGGAGGTTCTAGGCGAATGTTTTGACGTCTGTCATCTGCATTCGTTGGCACAACTGCGGTTAGCAAATTATACAAAGTAGCAGCTAAGGCATAAATATCAATGTATTCTCCTCGTGGCGCTTCCAATTCATATTGTTCAGGTGGAGCAAAACCAGGAGTGCGATATGCGGTATGCCTTTGGATTACATTGGGAATAAATTCTCTGGCAATGCCAAAGTCTATTAGCACTGCTTCGGATTTATCTATGCGGATCATGATGTTGCGCGGCTTGAGATCTCTATGCAGCAAACCTTTGGAGTGAATTAATGTCAAAGCGTCACCAATCTGTCGCACATACAACAGCGCTTCTGCTTCTGATAGCACCCCCATGCGCCTCAAACGCTGGCCTAAGTCTTCGCCTTTAATGTATTCCATTACCATGCAAGGCAAATTCCCCTCATCGAAGATGGTTTCTATTTGCACTACATGGGGATGGTGACACACAGCCAGTCTAACTGCTTCATCGCGGAAGTCTTGCCGTAATTTATTGCGGTGGAGTATCCAGGCGGGGTGATTAAGGATTTCTTCTTTGAGGGTTTTAATCACTCGCAGTTCATCCCGTTGATTTCTGGCTAGATAAGTAATGCCAATTCCCCCTTCGCCTAGTTGGCTGTCAATAATGTAACGCCCTCCAAATAAAGGCTTTCCTGGATTCCACACCATTAGTAATACTTGCCAAATGCTGATATTTATATTGGCACTAGATTAGAACATACAACACAAGTTATTGATAACTTAAAATAGGATTGCTGTAGCCTTTAGGAAACTAGTTGCTTAAAGAATACTTTTATTAACTCTAATATTTAACAATAGTTTGCAAATGAGTGACTAGACATAAATAAACAATACTGTATTAAGAGGGATTAAAATGACAAAAGTTACCGAAGGGTAGACATCGTAAAAAAGTTTAGTCAAAATCAAGGCGATCGCTCAACCTGATATTCCTTTTTGACGACTCGCTCTCCTATTTGTACAAATATCCAAAAAACAACTTCGTTAGGAAAATATCTTGTTATTATCAATAATATATTTTAGATACACTCTAATAGTTTTAACTCAACTATACCTTTTTGCTAAAACCCTTACTTGTTTGCTTGTATAACAGTAAACGATGACTTTAACCTCGTTTGGGGATGATAATTTTAATTGTAAGTAATTTTGGATTATGTTAAAAAATCTGAATTTGAGACAAAAATTTACAATTCTGCTACTTGTAATTCTGGTATTTGGTTTGAGCTTGAGTGGTTTGGCTCTTTCTTCTCTGCTTAGGCAGAATGCTAGACAAGATATTGCCTCAACAGCTCTCATGCTCATGGAAACGATGAGTTCTGTTCGTAAATATACCAATACTCAAGTTAATCCTGAGCTAGCTGATAAACTGACAACTAAGTTTTTGCCGCAAAGTGTGCCTGCATACTCAGCACGAGAAGTATTTGAGATTCTGCGAAAAACGCCGGACTACCGAGATTTCTTTTATAAAGAAGCAACACTAAATCCCACTAATCTGCGAGATAAAGCTGATAGTTTTGAGACAGAAATTGTAGAAAGTTTCATAAAACAACCAAACCTCAAAGAAGCGAGTGGATTTCGCTCAATTCCTGGTGGAGATATTTTTTATATTGCTCGTCCATTACCAATCCGTGAAGAAAGCTGCTTAGTCTGTCACAGCACACCTGAAGCTGCACCTCAAAGTATGATTGCTCTTTATGGCACAGCTAATGGATTTGGGTGGAAGTTGAATGAGATTATAGGTGCTCAGATCATATCAGTGCCAGCAAATAAAGTTATCAACAAAGCCAATTACTCTTCTTTGGTAATTATCTTTATTGTTTCAACTGTTTTTATAGCAGCTATTCTGTTAGTCAACTTTTTCTTGAATCGACAAGTTGTTAAGCCTCTCAAACGCATAACTCGTGTAGCTGAGGAAGTCAGTACAGGACATATGGACGTTGAATTTGAGCAGTTCTCTAATGATGAAATTGGTAATTTGGCTAAGGCTTTTAAACGAATGCAGTTAAGTTTAGAAATGGCAATGAAAAGAATTAAGCGATCTCAGGGGAATACGGGGAATTAAGAAATTCAAAACTATCTATCAATTAATTATTAGTCTAAATCCACTATGATAGTAGGCTTTTCTTTAACTCAAAAGCTGCCTGAAAGTTGGAAATCTCCTGAGCTATGAGTTCAACAAATTGGGAAGATGAAATTTGAGGATTTTGAGCTAATGTCTCTTCTACAACCAGATTTGCCATTGGCCCAATGTGGTAAGCTAACGCTTGCTGACAACGTTTAATAAAGGCTGGGCTGAGTGAAGGTTGTTGTTCAATTCGGTTAATTTGCGGACTAGCAGGCACACTAAATATTGTTTCTCCAGATTGGCTGTAAGACTGCGGGATTATCGCCGTAGCCTGAGATTCAGGAATAAGTACGGTAGGAGATAAATGAACAAACGCTGTAGGTCTTTCTACTTCTAGTTCTCCAAGATGCTTTAAGTCGGTGAGAACTTCCCTAGCTGTTTGGTATCGCTTGTTAGGCGTATCTGCTAACATGCGCTCAAGTACTTGAGCAAAAGCATCGCTGACATAAGTATATACACGCCATTTCCACTCTAAGGAGTACTGATCCATTAGCAGAGATGGGTCTCGACCTGTGAGTAACACAATAGTTGTTACCCCCAAAGCATAAAGATCACTACAGGGAGAACATAAACCTAAGCTAATCTGCTCGCGCGGAGCGTATCCAACTTTACCTACGAGGGACATTTTGCCAACAAAAGTCACTTGGTTGGAGTTTTTTCCTTCGTTCAGGTCAGCAATTTGTTTACCTACACCGAAATCAATCAGTACTGGCAGATCTTTGCCATCAGGTAACATGATGTTGTCAGGAGAAATATCCCGATGGATGATGTTGTGCTGGTGTACATATTCCAAAACAGGTAACAAATTCTTTAACCACTGTATGACTTCCTCTTGCGAAAAAGTTCTTCCTTGGCTTTGAAGTTCTCCCAGCAGTCTAGAATATGTTTTGCCGTCAACATACTCTTGAACTAGGAATAACCGGCCATCTCCTTCAAAGCAAGCTAAAAACCTGGGAATCTGAGAATGTTGCAGTTGATGGAGGATTTTTGCCTCTCTTTTGAATAAGTTGCGAGATTTCTCCAGTCCATTTTCTCCTGTGCCAATGGGAGCAAATTCCTTGAGAACACAAGCTTCATTAAAACGACGAGTATCAAACGCTAAGTATGTTCGTCCCAGTCCTCCCTGTCCCAAAAGTTTTTGGATAATATAGCGGTTATCAATTAGAGTTCCGGGAGCTATTTCTGGTCTTGTTAAAGGAGATTGGGACATTTCATCGCACTCCTTGCGATTTTGTTATACATTATTTAGTCTGCTGAAAGATAGAAACTCTAGCCGATAAAAGCTGATCTCATCCCTAAAATCGAGGTTAGCACCACTCTTAAGATAAAAGAATGCACTTTTCTACAATATGTTGATGGTGTTATGTGATCAGATAGACAATTTTGCTCTAAGTAGTTTTTCTTATACTACCCGTATTTAAATATTTTAGCAGCCGAAATTCAACCAGTGTCTACGGTAATGTCTGCGGGTGCTTCAGTCATCGCTTTTCGCAATCTACCGATGTTCTTCTCTTGTAACCTGATTAGCACTAAGCTTTGTAACAAAAGAAAACAGAGTGACAGTATGGTTTTTCTAAAAAATATGAAGTCGCTATAGACTTCCAAAGATAAATATTATATGTATTTCAAGTGTTAAATGTGCGATCGCTCTCAAAAATTAATCTTTCTGCAAGCCAATGTTGTTATTAGATAGCTACCTGGGTATCGGCTATAGAAGTTTGCAGTAAAGATGATTTTTCTAGAGCAGAAAATTATGCCGCGTATCGAATAATTTTGACCAATTCGCCTTTATTACCTGCTTCTTATAAGCGTTGCAAAACTTAATTGGTAACAAAGGTTGATAAGACAATAAAGAAAAGTTACCTGAAGTTACAATAATTAATCCAGATCATCAGGATTCGCGCCTAACTGACGCAAACGTTCTGCTAGTTGTTCTTACTACACCAAACCAATCTGGGCGCTTATACCACAAAGGATGCTCTACATCATAGTAGAAATTGAAGTCAGCAGCACTGTAAACTAGTTCTGGATTCCAGTTAATTGGCTGAAAAGTTAAGTATAAAAGTAAGGGCTGTAAAAAGTGAAAATCGTCTGCTAAACCTGGTTCCTCTGGGTTATCGCTTGGTAAATCATACATCGTTGGTAGGGTTTCCCAAGGAGGAAGCGGTGGGTCAGATTGAGGGATCTAATAGGAAGAAGAAGTCATATCTTTTATTCTTCAAGAGAAGACCAAATCTTCGCCTTCGATGTACTCCATCGCCATGCAAGGCAAATTAACCTCATTAAAGACGTTTTCTACCTGCACAATATGAGGATGACCACACAAAGCCAGTCGTAAAGTTTCATCCCGGAAGTCTTGGCGTAGTTTATCTTGCTTGTTTATCCAGGCGGGACGATTGAGGATTTGTTCTTTGAGGGTTTTGATGACTCGCAATTCACCGCGTTGATTTTTTGCTAGATAAGTTATACCAATTCCACCTTCACCCAATTTTCTCTCGATGATGTAGCGATCGCCAAATAACTGCTGCCCCAGATTCCAGACCACTGGTCAAGACCGTAGTTTTACTGGTATTTATTTTGGCATACTACAAATATCAACTTTTGATAAGTTACCAACATTGCGGTTGTCGTGCCCAGATCCCCGACTTCTCAAAGAAGTCGGAGATTTAACTAAAAAATGCTAGATTTAGCAAATTTTTAGCTAATCTAGCGAACTGAATTCTTTGCAAGAAATTTAATCTTCCGGCTCAATTCCTGCCGCCCGCAATTGTGCTGCTAGTCGTTCGGCACGTTGGCGTTCTTGTTCGGCTAACTCGGAACCCCACAGCAGTAAGTTTCCTTGTTCATCCCACCACCGTAACCATTGGCCTGTGCGGTTTTCACGGCTACCTTGCCACACTCCAAGGTAAAGATTCATTTCCGCTATCCAGTAGCGTTGATTTTCATCAGGCTCTTGCAAGATGTACTGTTGTGTAGTTTGTTGTAAACGATACATCTCGAAACTACCGCTGTCTGGCTCAAAGATGATGTAGTTTGGCACTTTTAAGATGCGCTCGTAGAAAAACCATTTTCCTGGGGGATATGTCGCTTTGACAGAATACTCTGTCTCCTGTGTATCGAAAATAAATTCCATCACAATTACGGGAATGTCACCCTGTAGTTGAGGGGTATAACTGCGTGTTACTTCTTCTCTATTAACGTTAATTTTGGGAATAAAAGCCCAATCAGGGGCTTCAATAACCATTCTGTTGTTTAGGGTGGCACAAATGCCGTAATTGCTTGTTGTCAGGGCGTTAGCTGAAATTTTTCCGGCCAATTGTAGGCTTTCTGTGAGTGCAGCAGCTAAGGCTGGTTGGTTGATATTGTCCACTGGATGATCTGGCAGCTTGTAATCATCGGGTAGTTTTTCCCAAGTGATTTGGTAGTCTTGGGTAACTGTCATAGTGGATTTTCCTTTGGTGTGATATTTTACTTTATTGCTTCCCTTAATCCCTAAAAAAGGAGGCTATGGTAACTCTTCATCGAGTTCTAAATCGTCTTCTGTCAACTCTTGATGGGGAATGGCGGCGATAATTGCATCTATTACTTTGGATACTGGTAATATCTCGATATTAAGGTCGGGAAATTTTGTCCCTTTTGGCACGATCGCTCTTTTAAACCCTAATTTAGCTGCTTCTTTCAATCGCAGTTCCATTTGTGACACCGAACGGACTTGTCCACCTAACCCGACTTCACCAATCAATACTGTACCTGGGTCAACGATGCGATCGCGGAAACTGGCAACGATGGCAATCGCTACTCCTAAATCTACTGCTGGTTCTACTACACTCAATCCACCAGCAGAAGCGACGTAGGAATCCAATTTCGACATGGGAATCCCCACCCGTTTTTCTAATACTGCGAGAATTTGCACTAGGCGGTTGTAGTCTACGCCAGTACCCGCACGACGAGGGGAAGGGTAACTGGTAGGGCTTACAAGAGCCTGCAACTCGACAACAATGGGACGAGTTCCTTCACAGGCGACGACAATCGCAGTACCAGGCGCAGGATCGTCGCGGTTGCCTAAAAATAACTCTGAAGGATTGGCAACTTCCCGCAGTCCTTGAGCTACCATTTCAAAAATGCCGATTTCGTGAGTTGCTCCAAAGCGGTTTTTCACCGTCCGTAATAACCGATGAGAAGCAAAGCGATCGCCTTCAAAATACAACACAGTGTCAACTAAATGTTCTAAGACTTTTGGCCCGGCGATCGCTCCTTCTTTGGTGACGTGCCCTACAATCAACATTGTGATGTCTTCGTGCTTCGCCACTTTCATCAAAGCGGCAGTACATTCCCTTACCTGCGCTACCGATCCAGGCGCAGAAGTCAAAGCCGGAAAGAAAATCGTTTGAATACTATCAATCACCGCCACATTCGGCCGCAGAGAATCTATCTCCCGCAAAATCTCTTCTAAATCTGTTTCTGGCAATACATATAAATCTGCACCTATACTGTCAGGTGTTTCTAATTTAACAGTATCTTCTAATACTTTGCTATTTCCATTACTCACCACTTCTAGCGGTTTTGATACTCCCAAGCGGGAAGCTCTTAATTTGATCTGTTGTCCTGATTCTTCTCCAGAAATGTAGAGAATGCGGTATTTTTGTGCCAGTTGATTCGATACTTGCAGTAGTAGAGTAGATTTACCAATTCCTGGATCACCGCCAATTAGCACCATCGAACCGGGAACAACCCCACCACCAAGCACCCGATCCAGTTCTCCATAACCGGACTCCCAACGTGTTACTTGGCGATCGCTAATTTGCTCGAATGTCAAAGAAGCTCGCGCTTTAGGTGTTTTGGCAGTAGATTTGCCATTGTTCTGCGTAGCGTGCCAACTACTCACTCCTCCCCGACTGGGTATATCTACTGAGGACTGGATAGCAATCTGTTCTTCTAAAGAATTGTAAGTCCCGCAAGCTGGACACTTGCCAAACCACTGAGGCGATTCTGCTCCACAATCGTTACAAACGTAAAAGGTTTTTGGCTTTGGCATTCTTAAATCTTATTCAATAATCTTAATTATTATTTAATTCTTAGAGAAAACTAAAATCCAATAATAGTAGTAGTTAGAGCTTTTTCCAAATCAATTGATGGAATGATATCTTAATATTATGGTATTAAAAATTAATCATGTAAAATTTTAGTGAAGGAGCGTTGATAAACTTGGAAAGTCATAAAGAAAAAATCCTGGTGGTAGACGACGAAGCCAGCATTCGCCGGATTTTGGAAACGCGCCTTTCCATGATTGGCTACGATGTAGTAACGGCTGGCGACGGAGAAGAGGCTTTGGAAACTTTTCGTAAAGCCGATCCTGACCTAGTAGTTTTGGATGTGATGATGCCAAAGCTAGATGGCTACGGTGTATGTCAAGAATTACGAAAGGAATCTGATGTCCCTATTATTATGCTAACAGCCTTGGGGGATGTAGCTGATCGCATCACGGGGCTAGAATTGGGTGCTGATGACTACGTAGTTAAACCATTTTCTCCCAAGGAGCTAGAAGCTCGAATTCGCTCTGTACTAAGGCGGGTAGACAAAAACAGTGCTTCTGGTATTCCCAGTTCAGGAGTGATCCATGTTGGCAATATCAAAATAGATACGAACAAGCGACAAGTTTATAAAGGCGATGAGCGCATTCGGTTGACAGGTATGGAGTTTAGCTTACTAGAGTTGTTAGTAAGCCGCTCTGGAGAAGCTTTTTCCCGTTCAGAAATTTTGCAGGAAGTGTGGGGTTACACACCAGAACGCCATGTAGATACCCGTGTAGTAGATGTGCATATTTCCCGTTTGCGAGCAAAGTTAGAAGATGACCCCAGCAACCCAGAATTGATTCTCACAGCACGAGGTACTGGTTATCTTTTTCAGCGGATTATTGAACCAGGGGAGGAGTGAGGAGATGAGGGAGCAGGGGGAGATGAGGAGCAGAGAAAAACTACTAACCTTGACCCTTGACTTTTGACTCTTTAACTAATGACTAAACCTGATCCTAATAGAGTTTTACGGCGTCTGCCCATTGTCGTTGGTGGGTTAGGTGCTGTACTTTTGCTAATTAATCGTTTGTTGACACCCGAACTCACCGAATCCCAAGCACGGGGAGATGTGGTTGGCGTAATATTGAGTGCGGTGTTAATTTTGACGGGTTTAATTTGGCAACAAGTACAGCCGCGATCGCCTGATGCTGTAGAACTAATTGGGGAAGAAGGTTTTGTACTAGCCGCAGATTTACCAGAAGCCGTGAAAACAGAACTAGCCTGGGCGTCTCATTTATTATTGACTAATACAGTTACGCGATCGCTGGTAGTCTTTTATCAGGGCAAAGTTTTGTTGCGTCGCGGTATTCTGGGTACTAAATCTGAAGTCACGCCAGGAGCAATCTTAAAACGGGTATTAGAAACACAAAAACCGATTTATTTAGTTGCTCTGAAAGTTTATCCAGGTAAAATTGAATTTGATTATTTGCCAGAGAACACTCAAGGTGTAATTTGTCAACCAATTGGCGATCAAGGTGTCCTAATTTTGGCAGCTAATACTCCTCGTAGCTACACTAAACAAGATGAAAACTGGATTAGAGGAATTGCTGATAAATTAGCTGTTACTCTTAGCTCTAATTTATAAAGTGTAAATCCTATCTACCAAATAACTGATTAATCCTCACTCTTGACCTTACTAAGATGAGTTGAGAGCGATCGCAGATGGATTTTTACCAGATTCAGGTAGAGGCTATACAAAGCTCCTCTTGATACAAAGTCAAGGGATGAATCGAATATATATGCAAAATTTATTTTAGAGAAACTAGTTTTGTGATGGAATTTCAGGCTTTTTTAGACTAATCCCTAAAAGAATGAGTCTGCTGGCAATCTTAATGCACCCACGATGTATAATCACAGATGTTGAGGCGTTTTGCTTCTTTGAGATTTAATTTATAAGTAACTCTTAGTTTCGATTTGCTAGCTGAGTTAGAAGTTTAAAATAAAATTTTATGCAAATTACTTATTGGTTATTAGTTGCTGTAATGGTAGTGGGAATCATCGGTGCTGTGGTTCCTGCTATTCCCGGCAGTAGTTTAATTCTAGTAGCAATTATCATCTGGGGAATTGTTAGTAGTTCTTTCGCAGCTATTAAGATACCACTAATAGTGACAATTATCGTTTTACTCCTCAGTGTCGGAGTAGACTTTTTAGCTAGCTACATAGGAGCAAGACAAGCAGGGGCTAGTAAGTGGGGGCAAATTGGCGCAATTATTGGTCTAGTACTGGGATTTTTGGGATTATTGCCAGCTTTGCCTTTTGGCGGCCCTTTGTTAGGTATTTTACTAGGGCCGCTTTTGGGAGCAATCATTGGTGAGTACCTTTATCGACGTGAATTTGGGTTGGCAGTTAAGGCTGGTATAGGAATTGTGGTAGGGTCATTAATTGGGAATTTGATTCAGGGATTGTTGGCGATCGCAGCAGTTATAGTTTTTCTGGTAACAACTTGGCCGCAGGTATTTGGTGCTTAAAATGTACTCAGAAATTTTCTACCTAACCTGGATTTTTTATACAAAAAAAATTGAGTAGATAGAATAACTAATTGCGGTAGTTAGTTCTTATTATCTACTCAATTGAAAGGTGAAAGACAAGGATTTTCCTGAAAATAGATGCACTAACCTAGATAAGTTTTTATACGAGCAGTTGAATCCAAAATTAATTATTTTCTCAAGGTTAAACTGCTTGTGAGGATTTTTTACGTTTTTGCAAGCCGAATAAAGCTGTTAGTGCTAAAGCACCCAAGCTTACAGTTGCTCCTGGTTCAGGTACACGAGCTTGTAAGTTAACACCATCGCCATGATTGAATCCACCACCAATACTACCTAGTTGTACTTCAAACGATTGCACATCTGTCAAGGTTATTTTTCTAATATTACCGTCAGATCCCGGTGCAATTGGTAGTAAAAAATTGACGCCATTCTTTTTCAGAATGGTAGTACCGTTTTGTTCAGTATCAAAGAATGTTAGTTCCAACTCTCCTATGATGTTAGCGAAATCGAACTTGTACTGACCAACTTCCAATCGACCATTTTCAGCAGGAACACCTATCGGTTGAGCATCTGATGTGTCAGCTAGATAAGCTATTGGACGAAAGAAATATTCTTCTAAAGCGGGGTTTGTTCCTTCATCCTGTGATAAGAAAGTAATTCCAAATCCATAGTTGTTTGCAGTGGTTCTTTGGTCAACAAACAAACGGCTCAGACCATACTGTGGGTTTATACCATCAGTGTCATACGGCAAACTTGTAACTGTGTAACCTAAAGGATTAGTTTCAATACAGTTTATGCCAACAAGACAATCAACGTTTGTTAAGTGAATTTCTCCTTCTGTTGTCGGAACTAAAGAAGTCGCTTGAGCTTCAGATATACCACCAAACAAACTTAAGCTAAGGGTTGATACTGCAAGTGTTGTTGCTAAAATAGTGAACTTTTTCATTAGAGTCTCTTTTTTGTGATTAGTAATGTTCTAGGTAAAAAAGTTTTGTGCTTATTTCCTATCTATATTTGTATACTAATCGGGCATTTACCTAAGTGCATATACTTGAGTACGATATTCACGCAATCTTTATTACCGAATAGTTCTATATGAATACTGAGCGAATAATTACTGAATAAGGGTAATTTTATGTTACACAATTTTTTCTGTATAACGTAAAAAATTATACATTTTTTCTGAATTTCACTCTATCTTTACTCAGTAATTAAAATTTTTTATGAAAGAATTGAACAAAACAATAAACTTCTTGTAAAAGTAACCGACGATTGAAAAAGTCTAATAAAAAACCCCTCCACGATGGGAGAGGATTTGGCGGGTGTAAGAACTTGTTTCTACCCCTTATCTCTGTTTAATTACTAGGTGGACAGAAAAATATGATCTTTAGCCTGAATCTAATACAGATTTGTCAAAAGAGGGGATAAAACTGAATACATATCAGCTTAGTCTCGAAAAAATAGACTCAAGCTGATTGCAAAGAATTTCTCGCTTCAGTTGCGATCGCTTCTACTTCATCATCAGTCAGAGTTTTTAATATAGATTTGGCTTCTGCATTATTCAAATGAGTCAAAGCTTGTACAACTCTGTAACGGATTTGCCAATCTGGATTCGTAGCATAGGGAGCCAATAGGGGAACTGCTTGTACATCTCCCAACTCACCTAAAGAACTAATAGCAGCAGTTTGTACCAATTCATTGTCTGACGAGAGTGCCTCTTTGAGTAGTTCAAAGGCTCGTGGATCGCCCAACTCTCCTAACGTAGCAATGATGCTGAATTGTATTAGCCACTCATCAGTTGTGTGGTAGAGCTGCTGCATGTCTTCAAAAGCTTCATGTAGTTTAAGAGCGCCTAAACAATCTGCTGCTGCTGCTTGTACATCAGGTTCCGGGTCATTGAGCAAGCGATCGCGCAATATATCTAAAGATAACTGTAAATCCTGTGACCCAAGTGTATCCATCTGACTCACCGCCGAGTAGCGGACACGAGCATTGCTATCGCCAATCGCATCTTGAACCAATTCAAAACCAATTACTGGTTCCAGTTGGCGGATTTGATTAACTGCACGCAAGCGATCGCCCAAATCCGCAGAACTGAGCAATTGCTTAACAGACTCGGGTGTAATACTCATTTAGTTATCCTTGATTTTCAAAGGTATTAAAATTAACAGTCAAAAGTCAAAACACTCTAGACTCTTGACAAATGACTAATCTTGACTTGCTGCCATTGCTCGAATAATATCACCACGGGTTAGAACACCAATTACTTGACCCGCGCTGTCAAGCACTGGTAAGCGGTGAACACTGCGATCGTGCATGAGTTGAGCTGCTTCCTTTAAAGTTTTGTCAGGAGAAATGGTGATCGGGTTTTGACTCATCACCTCCCCAACCGTTTGCCCTAGTGCTTTGTGCAAGTCACGCTCGTATTCAGCAGGATTTTTTAAATAGATAACGCTATCAAGAAACATGATGTATGCGGGTGGAGTAACACCGGTTTCTTGCCACATCAAGTCGGTTTCTGAGATAATGCCCACTAATTTACCGACATCATCGACAACAGGTAGCCCGCTGATGTGGCGTTCTGCAAGAATTTGGATAGCTTCATTCAGTGGAGTTTCCGCCCGGACGACAATCGGATCGCGGCTCATCACGTCGGCAACGGTTTTAGGCATTTGTTTGCTGACACCTTTTATCAAAGTCCCTGCGATCATTGTAGAAAATTGCGGGACTCTACCTGATGCAATTAATAGATTGTTACTTGTAAATTACGCCTACGTTACTTGAAAAATACTCTATTAGCCAGATGATTCTCTGTAAATGTAGTTTCTGTCTACCTGTTTACTCTGCTTCAAGGCAGCAATAATTTGAACGTTTGCTTTAGGAAAAGTAAATTTATCCAATTCTTTCAAGTTTACCCAGCGAATTTCATCGCATTCCAGAGGTTGAGGAACACCTGTAAGATGACGGCAGTGATGTACTGTCAGCGTGACGCGCAAGTCTGTGTAGGTGTGGTCAATAGTAATCAGGTGCTCTCCTACTTCAATCACTATTCCCAGTTCTTCGGCAATTTCTCGTTGAATACACTCTTTAATTGTTTCACCAAGCTCGATTTTACCACCAGGAAATTCCCACAAACCGCCCATTGCTCCCTCTGGACGACGGCGATCAATTAAAATTTGCTCTTGGTCGTTCCAAATTACAGCAACACCAATAATTTTATGGGGTGGCAAAGAACTGGTTTCACTCATAGTTAATCGCAAATATAGGAAGATAATAAAGCAAAGAAGCTTTTAATTCTGATTCTTAAGTCTTTAAATAATAACAAAACTCGGCAGGTTAGTTTGCACGCTGCCGAGTTTGTATTTATTGCAAAGATTGTCTACCGCTGTTAATTTATCCACGCGCCTGTATTATTCATTTGGAGATAAGCCTCTCATTGAACTAATTACCTCATTCACTACCGATGACACCGCAGTTTGAATTAGGGAAAGATGATTTTTAAACTTGACATGCTGACATGCTTATTCGATTTCGCTATTGGTTTCAGTACCTTGCAAAGCAATTTCAAAGTCCATTCTTTGTTCAGCGTTACGCAAGAAATAACCACTAATCATAGCGGAGGCAAGAAGCCGACCAAGACTTTCCCTATTGGTAGTAATAGTAACACCAAAGTTTTCTGGAGGCAGGTTCCCCAAAAGTCCCACAATGTTACGTTCCATCACCTGAAAAACTTCAGAGGAAGTAGGCTTAGATAGCTGGGTAACTGTCTCTGGACTTAAGGATTTTACGTATTGCCACAAGAAATTGCTAGTTTCTGATTCGCTATTAAAAAACTCTGATACTTTATTAGACGAGTTACTCACTTTTTTCTCCTTCAATACCACTATTGGCTGCGGTGTTTTTGGTCTTCCTGTCAACTAATGTAACAGGCTAGTTGTATGTTGGAAGTCGGTGTAACCGTACCAAAGTCAGCGTATTTTCTCACCCATTGGTCATCAGTCACTTGTCCTATGTAAGGAACAAACTAACAATAAAGGACAAATGACTAATGACTAACTTGCCAAATATTCATCCATATTGGCTTTAGACTTACGAAGTTTTGTTAAGGCTTCCCGCTCAATTTGCCGTACTCGTTCTCGGCTGATGTTCAGAATTTCACCGATTTTGGCAAGAGTTAGCGCTTGTCCATCGATTAACCCAAAGCGTAGTGTGATCACTTCCTTCTGCTGTGGGGTTAGATCGCCCATTAGGCGCTCTAAGTCATAAGATAAGGAAGATTGCATGACAAATTCTTCTGGAGAAGCGCCTGGATCTTCTAACATTTCTCCGAGTTCGGTATCATAGTTATCTCCTAGCCGTAAATCTAGAGATAATGGCAAACGTGCCTTTTCTAAATACTCTCGTACTTGTTTAGGGGTCAATTCTAATTCTTGGGCTAACTCAGCAGCGGTAGGAGCGCGTCCCAGTTTTTGAGATAATTGCCGCTGTGCTTTTTTAATCTTATTTAATTTCTCAGTAATATGGATAGGCAACCTAATGGTGCGAGCTTTTTCGGCAATAGCACGTGTGATAGCTTGCCGTATCCACCAATAGGCATAGGTGGAAAATCTGTAACCTTTGGTGGGGTCAAACTTTTCCACACCCCGTTGCATACCAATGCTGCCTTCCTGTATTAAATCCAGTAAATCGACGTTGCGCTTAATGTACTTTTTGGCAACGGACACCACGAGCCGCAAATTGGCTTCTACCATTTTGCGCTTGGCAATTTCCCCGTCTGCGATCGCCTCATTCAACTCTGCTGGTTCTAGCTTTGTTGCTCTTGCCCACTCATCTAGAGTCGGCTCACGACCTAACTGGGTGGTCAGATATTCTCTTGATTCGTGCAAGGTGGTTGAACGTTGCACCTGTTTGCCATAGCAAATCTCCTCCTCGTGGGTTAAGAGTGGCACACGGCCAATCTCACGCAGGTAAGTCCGCACGAGGTCTGTGGCTGTCTGAGCGGTCTTCATGGCGCTACTCTTTGGTAATGATGGGTTTGGCGGTAGGGTCATTAACGGATAGATAGATGCTTTTAGAGGGTGCTACCCAGTCTGACTGGGAACCCATGCTATGGTTTGCAATTTACGCGCCCGATAAACTCGGCTGCTCATAGTAATCAAATTAGGGCTACTAACTGCTAGAAGTTACAGTTATTTTCCTGTTTTCACAAGTATCTACAGTTAGATAAAAGGTGCTTGTTAAACATTTTTCTATTGGATAAGTATTAATAATTGTAACATTTATGAGAGAATTTTGGACATTTAATAGTCTCGAATTTCCTGATTGTTCCACTCCATGCAATACCAATATGACTCTCAAGACTTTCTAGAAGCCGATTGAATGAATATCTGGATAAAGAAATCCTCATATTTGTTAAAATATCTCAATGATAACTATAATTATTCTCTTATAACAATTGCTTAATTTTTCTGGTAATGAGACTGGACTGGGAAGGGAAAAAAGAGAGGGAGGAAAAAATATTGAAAATGATTTCCCCACTCCTCTACTCCTCCACCTTTGAGTTCTTTCTCAGAGCACCGCTAAAGGCTCGCGCAGTAATCTTGGATGACTTTTACGTCCAAAGTCGTATTTTGTAGGGAGCGGATGGCGGCGACGGTGGCTTTCGCCCCGGCAATCGTGGTAATAATTGGTATTTTGTAAGCTAAGGCTGTGCGGCGGATTAACCTGGCATCGGTCTGAGCTTCTTCCCCTGAAGGTGTGTTGATGATGAGTTGGATTTTCTGGTTTTTGATGGCATCTAGAACGTGGGGACGACCTTCATGGAGTTTCAGTACTAACTCAACATCTAACCCATGTTCTTGAAGAACTCGGCGTGTGCTAACTGTAGCCATTACCTTAAAGCCTAAATCAATAAACTCCTTGACTACAGAAACCGCAGGAGTTTTGTCGCGATCGCTCATCGACACAAATACGGTTCCCGTCAGGGGTAAACGCTCTCCAGCACCCATTTCTGCCTTGGCAAATGCTCGCCCAAAGTCGCTGTCGATTCCCATGACTTCGCCAGTAGAGCGCATTTCTGGGCCCAATATTGTATCAGTTCCAGGGAATTTATTAAACGGTAATACTGCTTCTTTGACGGCAATGTGAGATGGAATAATTTCCTGGGTGAAGCGGAGTTCATCTAAGGTTTTACCTGACATAATTAGAGATGCTAGTTTCGCTAGCTGTACGCCAGTTGCTTTAGACACGAATGGTACTGTGCGTGAGGCGCGGGGGTTAGCTTCCAAGATATAAACTTGGGGAGAATAACCTTGAGCACCGACCACGGCAAACTGGATATTCATTAACCCTACAACTGACAACGCCTGTGCTAACTGCACCGTCCAAGTGCGAATTTGATTGAGAACAGCTGGTGGTAGGGAAATAGAAGGTAACGAGCAGGCGGAGTCTCCTGAGTGAATTCCGGCTTGTTCGATGTGTTCCATAATACCGCCAATTACGACCCGTCCAGTGTGGTCAGCGATCGCATCTACATCGACTTCAATAGCATTTTCCAAAAATTTATCAATCAAAATTGGGTGTTCAGGTTCCACCTGCACCGCAAAGGTCATGTAGCGTTCCAACTCTGTATCGGAATAGACGATTTCCATCGCTCGTCCTCCCAATACATAACTGGGACGTACTACTACCGGATAACCAATGCGTTGGGCGACAATCAGCGCATCCTCGTAACTCCGAGCAATACCATTGGGCGGCTGGGCAATATTCAACTCTTTAAGAATCTTTTCAAACCGCTCTCGGTTTTCTGCCATGTCGATAGAGTCCGGCGATGTACCCCAGATTTTAGTGCTCAATCCTGAGTTGTCATTGCTTAGAAATTGCTCAAGGGGAACAGCCAACTTCAGCGGTGTTTGACCTCCAAACTGAATAATTATCCCTACAGGATTTTCTGTTTCGATGATGTTAAGGACATCTTCCTTAGTCAACGGCTCAAAGTAGAGGCGATCGCTTGTGTCATAATCTGTTGATACTGTCTCTGGGTTAGAGTTGACCATAATCGTCTCAAACCCTGCCCCTTTTAAAGCATAGGCAGCATGACAACAGCAATAGTCAAACTCAATTCCTTGTCCAATACGGTTAGGGCCACCACCCAAAATCATCACCTTTGGCTTGGTTGCTGGCAAAACCTCCGTTTCTTCTTCATAGGTAGAGTAGTGATACGGAGTAAACGCTTCAAACTCAGCAGCACAGGTGTCCACAGTTTTGTAAACTGGGATAATTCCTAATTGTTTGCGGTAAGCGCGAACTTCATCTTCAGTGGTTTTGGTAGCAAAGGCAATCTGGCGATCGCTAAATCCGTCCCGCTTCACCTGATAAAGTTGCTCTTTTGTCAATTGCTGTAAAGGTGTCCGCTTGAGGAACTTCTCCACATCCAGCAATTGCTGCATTTTATCTAAGAACCAAGGGTCAATGCCTGTGAGTTCATAGATTTCTTCAATACTTATCCCTAGCTGTAAAGCATGACGCACAGCAAAGATGCGATCAGGATTAGGTGTCCGCAGTTGAGCGCGAATTTGTTCACCACTAGGTAATTTTTCGGCTTTGTCGCAACCCCAACCAGCGCGTCCGGTTTCCAAGGAACGCAGCGCTTTTTGGAAAGATTCGTTGAACGTCCGACCAATAGCCATTGCTTCTCCTACCGACTTCATTTGCGTTGTTAGCACTGGTTCTGAACCAGGGAATTTTTCAAATGCAAAGCGGGGGATTTTTGTCACTACATAGTCAATTGTTGGTTCAAAGGATGCGGGAGTTTTCTTTGTAATGTCATTTTTAATTTCATCCAGGGTATAGCCGACAGCTAGCTTTGCTGCCATCTTAGCGATGGGAAAACCTGTAGCCTTGGAAGACAAAGCGGAACTGCGAGAAACACGGGGGTTCATTTCAATTACGACCACATCGCCTGTGACGGGATTGACGGCAAACTGAATATTAGAACCGCCAGTTTCTACGCCGATTTCACGGATGATTTTAATTGCCATATCCCGCAGTCTTTGATATTCTTTATCAGTGAGGGTTTGCGCGGGAGCGACGGTAATTGAGTCTCCAGTGTGGATACCCATAGGATCAAGGTTTTCGATCGAGCAGATAATCACGACGTTATCTGCAAGGTCACGCATCACTTCGAGTTCGTATTCTTTCCAGCCCAGTAAAGACTGATCAATAAGAATTTGCGAAACAGGACTAGCATCTATACCTACCTGTGCCATTTCTTCAAATTCTTCTTGGTTGTAGGCAATACCACCACCAGTACCACCCATTGTAAAGGCAGGGCGAATAATCAAGGGATAAGTGCCAATTTGGCGGGCGATCGCCTTTGATTCTTCTAAGGATGAAGCTGTGCCGCTAGGACACACAGCCACCCCAATCTTTGCCATAGCCTCGTTAAACAGCTTCCGATCTTCGGCTTTCTCAATCGCTGGTAGCTTAGCGCCAATTAACTCAACGCCGTACTTTTCTAACACCCCATTTTTGGCTAAAGTAACGGCAAGGTTGAGAGCTGTTTGTCCCCCCATCGTGGGTAGTAAGGCGTCGGGGCGTTCTTTAGCGATGACTTTTTCGACCAATTCCGGTGTTAACGGCTCAATGTAGGTGCGATCGGCCGTTTCCGGGTCGGTCATAATCGTCGCAGGGTTGGAGTTAACCAGCACAACTTCATAGCCTTCTTCTCGCAGCGCTTTACAGGCTTGGGTGCCAGAGTAGTCAAACTCACAGGCTTGTCCAATCACAATTGGGCCAGAACCTAATAGCAGAATCTTCCGGAGGTCGTCACGGCGGGGCATAGTCGTTGCCTTCAAGTACGAGAATACAAATCCTGATTATTTTAAGGGTCTTTACCCGTTATGATGCTTTTTATTATTAAGTTTTACAGGTTTGAGACATACAGAGGAAAACAGAAGTAAGAAATGTAGAACTCCAACTCTCCACTTTGTATTTCCCAAAAGGTCGGTTTTCGGTTCGCTTAGCATCAACTACAAGACAAGATTGGGTCAAGTTGCTTTATTAACCAGGCAACTGGCGTTGAAAATTAGGGAATATAAGAAGTTAAGAATTAATTTCTGTCTTTCTCTCCATTTTGATGTCTACTTTTATTTAAAAATGAGGGTAAAAGCTTTCAAGTTTTTGCGAATATTTACTATTTATCTTGATGATACTTTGCAACAATTAGTAATTTATTTTATTACATATAAGTTTAGCTATTCATGACAAGTAAATTAATACAGATAATAATAGTTCTTAACTAGGCTAATTGCTAAATACTCGCAATATTAAATATTAATTATATTGTTATATTTCATTAGATTAAAAATGGCAGAGAAGTAGCGATGATACTCTCTGCCATTTTTTGGATTTTTTCAGAAGCTTAGTTCTTCCAACCTTTCTTAAAGTTTAGGGTAGACCAATCTAGATTTGAGAGTTTTAATTTTGGGCTGGTTGGACAAACGCCAAGGTCAAGCTATCTTTAGCCAAAAAGTGAGCCAAATGGAAAGCCCTTTCTTCAGTCTTTAACAGAATTTTTTCGTACAGATAACGTGTAGCTCTGTCTCCTAAACTCTCTGCCTGAGCGGCTTGACGGCGAATCACACCAATAATAGCTTGTTCTGCGGCTAGGTCATTTTCTACCATCTGACGGCAAGAATATACGCCATCGGCTTCTTGCTCAAAACAGGTTAGTTCTGCTAATTTACTGAAACTAGCTACTGGCACACCACCCAGTCCATCCAATCGTTCCCCGATTTCATGGGTGTGTCCTTGCACTTCTTCGTAACTCTCATTAAAAAACTGATGCAACTGATAAAATTCTGAGCCTTCAACAACAAAATGATGTTTTTGATACTGCAAGTATAGTGCCTGGAAACTAGCTAATACAACATTAAATCCTTCAGTAACTGGAGCAGTTACACTATGATCCAGCAACACCGGATTGTCATAAACATGACCAAAATTCCGTAATACAGTTTGCGTTTCAGACATTGTTCTCCTCGCTTTTTAGCAGTTATAGTTTTTAACTGCTTGGTCTTTACATCTTAACATTTTAAAAATGAAAGCAAGCCCAATAATTATTATAGTATTTTGAATTTTGGGCTACTAAAATTCTTAAGTTTACTCCACCACCGTAGGATGATACACCCATCAAGCGGTGTATACTTACCATTATCTTTGACATACACCCTTTAATATGCATATGTATCAAGGGGAAGATAGAAGACTAAGTATTCACTTTGGGTCGGGGCTAATGAAAAACTCAGTTTCTTTTACGAAACAACCAACACTGCCCAGAGTTGTCGTAGCGGCATTTCTATAGAACACTTGCATGAGCAGGTTTCTTCACTTGTAACGTCTATCTAGTACACGTAAAACGGTTTCTTGGAGAATGGACGATTTCCAACAGAGTAGCAATGAGCGTTAGGTCGAATCCAAATCTAAATTTCAAAGTATAGAAGCTACTCAGTGCTTAGGTTGAAAAATTTAAAGTAAGTAATGTCGTTCAGCACATACCCTACAAAGAGCAATTTTTTTTTAAAAGCTACTGAGAATTGTTTGCACTTAAGGTATCCTTATTTAAGAGGCTACACTCCTAAAATTTTTAAACATAAGGAGTTGAGGCGCAGTAGTTACTGCAAGTTTGTTGCACTTTGAGGGCAATTCTCTTGAAATCGTCTAGTTCAGAAAAAGAAAGAAAGCACATTGTAGAGGTGCATTGGGCAGATCGATGGCAAGTTTATCAACGCTTACAGGAGCTAAACATTCCCTGTTGGTGTGAAACTAACCAGCCATTGAGAGTTGAAATTGGCAGTCCTGTGGCAGCTATTCAACTGTGGAGTGTGATGCAGCGATTTACAGTTTCCCGTCAAGACATGATTTGGACTCTTGAAAACTGCTGGCAGAGCCGCTACCAACAGTTTTAATTCGCAGCTACCGTTGCTAAGACTGTCTGGCTAGATAACTTAGTTTTAGTTAAAAATAGGTCAATAACATGAGTGAATCCTACACTACGGAAGTATCAGAATTTTGCTTTGAGGGAAGGTTTCTCGATTTTGATATCAAGGATGGTTATAAGCTTAAAGGCTTGCTATTGGCTACTGTTGATGGTGAATGTTATATTAAATTAGCTAAACATTTACGGGCTGCTTTTGATTTGCGGTTGCCACCAGGCACTTGGCTACAAGTTACAGGTACAAAAAAGCACGACTGGAAAAATGGCAAGGTCACACTAAAAGCTGAGCGTGTGATGGCAGCACATAGAGAGTGGGAAATTGGTAAAAGTTCGCTCCACGACACAAACACCACCAATTACCACCCACAAAAACTAACACCAATTAATAACGCTAAAGCAAAACCAACTAAGACAAAAGCCGCAATCTTAGTATGTCAGAAGTCTGATTGCATGAAACGTGGTGGCAAAGCAGTTTGTCAGGCGCTAGAGGCAGCTTTGAGCGATCGCGGCTTGGAAGACCAAGTAACTATCAAAGGCACTGGTTGCATGAAAAACTGTAAAGCTGGGCCCAATTTAGTTATGCCAGACAAAAGCCGCTATAGCCGGATTCAGGCTGTACAAGTCTCTGCTCTCATGGATAAGTATTTTGCTGACAAAAGCTTAGAAAACATCCCAGATAACTCAAGAAAAGTAGGAATTACCCATGGCAAACTTTGCTGAAGCGACTTAGGTGAATCTCTCTGTTTAATAAGAAAATTTAAAAATAAATATTTTTCTGTTGTTCTCTTAATACTCAATAGACCCTTTGCAACATATTTGCAAAAGGTCTATTTTCCTTAATTGCAGAATAGTTAAAACAAAAACCCCCTAGCCAGTGACATAGGGGGTTTTTGTAAAAAATAAACCTGGCATCGAGCTATTTTTGCGTAGGGCAACCCCTAAACTATCGTGGCCGCAGCAGCGTTTCACCTCTGAGTTCGGGAAGGGTTCAGCGTGGTTCCACCGCGCAATAGACACCAGGAAAAACTG
>NZ_VJXY01000079.1 GCF_014831675.1 Komarekiella delphini-convector SJRDD-AB1
CATTTTGTCCCAACTGAAGTTAGGTAAGCAAGCTACTGGGTATAAAACTGCTCAGAAGGCTCTCAATCGGTTCATTTCTGAACTAATCGGTTCAGTTTAGCTGCTTGGGGAATTCGCCAACGGTATCCGTATCTCGGCGGCCACCCTAGGAGTATCAAGATGCCCAATCAAAACACTGCGATATATCTGCATCTAAGACATATTTAGCTTTCGATACAATGCAGTTTTTGATGTGTTTGATAGCATCATGGCATGACCTTCCGGGTCGAAAACCGTAGGCTGATGGCTCAAAACGAGCTTCCCATTCTGGCTCAAGGGTAGCTTTTACTACCGCTTGCAGGGCACGGTCAAAAATAGTGGGTATCGAAAGCGGTCTCAATTCGGTTTTCCCTGGTTTTGGTATCCATATCCTACGTGTAGGTTTGGATTTACCGTTAATGAATAGACCCAATGCCTTGTCAAAACGCGCTGCTGGGGATAATGATTTAATACCATCCACTCCTGCGGTCTTTTTCCCCTGGTTATCTTGTGTTACCCGTCTGACCGCTAATACCCGATTCGACCAAGACCTCATTAAGGTTTTCTGGAGTTTACGAACTCGTTGAATATCACCACAACGTGAAGCGGCATAAATGCGTTTTTGCAATTTAAAGACATATTGCTCGGCTTGTCGCCAGTCAATAGTCTTCCATCCCTCAGTATCCAATATTGAATCTGATTTAGGCATATTCACTGCTATTTACGCCCCGACATTCAGACACATTGCGGGTTACGTCTGCTTATCCCGGACATTACTCCATCCCTTTTCAGGCTTTGACCGTTACTTCGGTCTAGGCATTTGCTTCTTAACCCATCCCTCCCAAATAAAGCTATTAGCTTGACTGCCTACCTACCTATCGACCGATGTAGGAACTATAATTTGGGTTATTTCGTTCCTGATATCCATTGTTTTGAATCTTTAGAGGATGTCTATCCACCGGGGGTCTAGGAGGTACGCTGCCTCGGTTGCAAGATACTGACAGTCCAAACCCCTTGTCGGTTATTTCCAACCCAAGGTGTGTCCGAGACACAAGCTTATATTCCTTGGCGAGATTTGACGATGGCTCAACGACATTTCGTTTACTCTCCTCATAGATTCTTGCTTGCGGTTGGTGCTTTCAGCAATTACCACCATTAACCGCTTTCATCCCCGCTTTACGAACAGAGATAGTCAGTCTTCCCCGTAGGGGCTACCATCATTGGTAGTTTATGTGCTTTTAACCCCGCACCAGGGCAGTAAGAATTGGTTTCTCAGTTGTCGCCTCACTTACATGGATATCAAGTTGTCATCAGTAGAGGATCAAAGTGCGGACTCAGCCCAGAGGGGTTACTCTACTAAAGCCTGGAATCCCCCCAGAAAACTGGGTTTCTCCAGAACGAATCGCACTTGCAGGGATCTCGGCTCTATGCCCATCCGCCATAAACCCCAAGGCAATGAACCTGCTTTTGATTTACGTACCCATCTTTACCGAATTAGTGGCGTGGATTTCACTGCTGTTGATGGTCTTGGTATCCTAACAGTACAAACCATTATTTCTGAGGTTGGTTTAGATCCTAGCCGATTCCCAACTGTTAAACATTTTACTTCTTGGCTTGGTCTTTGTCCTAGCAATCGCATCACTGGTTGGCAAAGTTAAAAGTTCTAAAACTCGTCTTGTAGTTAACCCTGCTGCCAATGCTTTGCGAATGGCAGCACAAACAGCTGGCAAGAGCAATTCGAGGAGGTGCTTTTTATCGTCGCTTACGTTCTCGCCTGGGTACACCCAAAGCTATCACTGCTACTGCTCATAAGTTGGCACGAATTTTCTACCGACTTTGGACGAATGGAGGTAACTATCAAGATCCTGGCATGGATTATTATGAGCAACGTTACCAAGAACGAGTCATCAATAACCTCCAGAAAAAGGCTCTAGCTTTGGGTTTTGAGCTTGTTCCTCAGCCCGAAGCAAATACGGTTTCTTAGGAGAGGGCTAAGTTATGTATTGGCTTAGAAACGAGTCACACATGCGTTTGCCCTCTAGCAAAAGGGTAACGGTTTCAATGGTGAACTTAAAGGTTGTAAACTCGGCGTTTTAGTATTGTCCAATTCACGGTTTATCATCAAGATGCAAGTAAGCTCTACTGTATTTTTGACAACACCAATTGAAGGCGTTCTTGATAGTTGCAGCTATTTATTTCCAATATGTAGGATAGCGCTCTTAACTCATAAAAATGTTTTCGTGGGAGAGCGACAATATCAAACAGCATTTAACCCATTAAATGTTGTTTGAGATCATGTTGTGAATGCCGCATAATATTCATCGCTTTAACTTGAATTTGGCGAACCCGCTCTCGACTGAGGTCTAAGCGTTTTCCAATCTCAGCCAGGGTCAGTTCACGATCCGAATCTAGCCCAAAGCGCAAAATTATCACTTCTCTTTGTATGGGTGTTAGCAATGAGAGCACATTAATCATGTCTTGGCGCAAACATTCTTGGGTGATATGTTCATCTAGAGAAACGCTTTCGTCTTGTAAGAGTTCGCCCAGTGCTGTATTCTGGTTTTCTCCAACTGACTGGAACAGAGAAACTGGCTGACGAGAAACGCTGATATATTCCCAAATCTGATTGGGACTTTCGTTTAATGCAAGAGCAATTTCTGTGATGGTAGAACGGCGACCTAGAGTTTGAGACAGTTCGCGCTGTACCTTCTTGATTTTGTTGAGTTTCTCGTTTATGTAAATGGGCAAGCGAATAGTACGGGAGGTTTGGGCTATAGCTCGTGTTATGGACTGCACAATCCACCAGTATGCGTAGGTAGAAAGCTTATAGCCCCGGTTGGGATCAAACTTTTCGATACCCCGTTGTAAACCCAGTGATCCTTCTTGGAGCAAATCGAGAAATTCCATGCTACGGTTCTGGTATTTCTTGGCGACCGAAACCACCAGCCGCAAGTTCGCTGTCACCATTTTTTGCTTCGCTCTGTGACCAAGTTTCAGAATTTGAGCTACTTCGGCTTCAGTTTTGTTAATGTCCGCAGCTAATTCATCCGAAGTTGGCTCTCGGTGCAGTTGTTTGGTAAGCATAGTTCTTGCTTGCGCGATTACCATCATCTGCTGTACCTGCCTTGCGTAGACCATTTCTTGCTCAGGAGTCAGCAGCGGAAACCGTCCGATTTCTTGTAGATAAATGCGAACTAAGTCGGAAGTGTGGAGAGACATGTAATTTAACTAATTGAGTAAATGTTGAGTAAAATTCTGACAAAAGAAATTTACAGCATCACTTGCTTTGCTCAAGATACAAGCGCAATCTCTGCCGAGGCGATTAAACCTCACATGTGCGATTGCTCATGTAAGGTTATACTAAGCCTGCTTGCTTACACCGATATACCAAAGTGCCTACAATTATTTATCTGACGCTAATACTGTATTTTTGCTTTTAATTAAAGCTAGTGTCTTGTACCGCTCAGTTCCCCTTTCTTCCCGCAGGCGGCACACTGTAAATCTCTATTAGATACTTTTTTTAGTGCAAGAGTGACTTGAAGTCACTTTAATGCATTATTTTCAAATCAAGCATAATTTCCGTTAGCGCTACTCAAACTTCATATATGCAGTTGCGCTTATTAAGGTTATACTAGCTCTATTTACAAGCACCATCACACTATAGTGCTTGTAATTATTTATATTAAGCTAATACTACATTTTAACTTCCATCAAAACTAGTATTTTTGCTGCTTAGTTCCCCTTTACTTAGCAAGCAATGCACTGCAAACTAATATTCAATATTCTTTTGTGACGAACTTATGTATTCATTACTATAGCACACTCTTTCCCAAAGTCAAGCTTAATTTTTGCTAGCAGTGGTAAAGGAAAACAAATAGATTATGTTAAGAATTAAATTCCACCCTGATAATACTAGTCTCACCTAGTTTTGTATAAAAAGGCTTTTTTATTCTTGTGCGTTGATTAACCTAATTACTAGCCTGGAATCCTGCTGGCATCCCTCTTTATCCTTGGGTTAAGTTATGGGTGCTGCAAAAAAAGTAACCGTCTGGGACGGCATTAATAAAGTTAAACTTGCTCTGATTCTTGGGTACAAATTATGTATTTGCTAACGAAAAACCTTAGCTTGCTTGAATTCCGACAAGATACCATATTTAATATCTTTGCCGTTGGCGATACTTGCACAAATTATGCTTGACTTTGAGAAAGAGTGTGCTATAGTAATGAATACATAAGTTCGTCACAAAAGAATATTGAATATTAGTTTGCAGTGTATTGCTTGCTAAGTAAAGGGGAACTAAGCAGCAAAAATACTAGTTTTAGTGAAAGTAAAAATGTAGTATTGTCCCTATATGGCTGATTGCAAGCATTGTAGGGTGACAGTGTGAGTAAGTAGTCTTAGTATAACCTCTCAAAAATGCAGCTTACATGTAAAGGTAGCTAGCAGTAGCGTAAATTATACTTGACTTTGAGGATATAGTGCATGAAAGTGACTTTAAGTCACTCTTTCTTACACTGAAAAAGTATTTGATAGAGATTTATAGTGTGCCGCGCGCGGAAAAAAGGGGAACTGAGCGGTACAAGACACTAGCTTTGATTAAAAGGTGACAATTATAAGCACTTCTTGGTATACCAGTGTAAGCAAACAGGCTTATTATAACCTTAAGAGGTACGATTGCACATATAAGGTTCAATCGCCTAGGCAGAGATTACGCTTGTATCTTGAGCAAAGAGTGTATGAAAGCGTATCAATACGCTTGTGCTTATCTGGCACAGGAACGTAAGTAGTGTTGTTCCAGCAATAAGGGGCAGACTTCGCCGTAATCATAACCTTTTTCCACGCATAGGTGGTGCAAAGATTTGATCAACGTTGTGGTCGCTGAATGATTTGGGATTGTACAGTGACCTCTACTTTCTCATGTCATGGTGACTAGTGACATCTTGCATAACAGCGAGTGGAATGCCCTTGACTTGTTTACCCAGTTAACTTGGGTTGGTGGGATTAGCTTCAGTAGCTTTTTTTGCTCAATAGAACTTTTGTCACTGTCTGGTTCCTAACCAACTATTTTCATTTGCTCTGATTTTGCAATCATCCCTAAAACTAGCTTTTCAAGATTAGGCACATATCCTCTGTTTTAGGGCAAGTACTTATCCACTATTGAAAACAGTCATGGACAGTACTCGTTAGTCCTAAACGACGTGGCGGTGTTTTCTTGTGAGAAACACTCAGTTTTTTACTCTATTCAACCCAGAATTATATGATTACAACTCAATTATTTACTGATAGCTTTGACAGACCCGCAACTACTGCTGGCACTATCGGGAATGGCTGGCTAGATCTTAAACCAAACATGACTGCTGGTACTGACTGGAGTATCTCTAGTTCTACTTATTTAAATGCAGTAAATACCACAAGCGGTACATCCTCAGCAGTACTCAACACTCACACAATCCAAGATTGTGAAGTGGTATTTCAAGCAAATAGGACAAACTATAACTCCACTTTCAGACCTTTCATTGAAACACGTATCCAGAGCAATGGGGATCGTTATCGTATTCGTCTGGCATTAGTAAATGACAATACTCAGGTAGATGTTCAAGCTACCAAAGTTGTTAAAGGAGTCACTACTGAACTATGGAAAGCACTCACAAATGTTACTAGCAGCACATCAGATTTTAAATACATTGTGCGCTGTTACTCGTTTAATACTGCTTTGACTGTGTTTGAAGTGTACTACATCGATACAGCAAATAATAAGCTTGTTTTGCTAACTGAGTTTTCGGATGCTGATCCAGCTCTAGCATCCGCAGGTAAGGTTGGTCTAGGGCACTATAATCAAGTAATTTGTAGGGTGTTTACTCTCAACAAGCTGGCCCTTGATACTCCACAGAGTAAAACTATTTATTACGTTGCAACTAATGGAAATGATACATCTGGAAAAGGTACTAAAGCTGCACCTTGGGCAACTGTTCAAAAAGCTTTGATCACTGTTATGCCTGACAGTGGACATGTGATTAAGGTAGCTGCGGGAACTTACACGCTTGCAACTAACCCAACCCTTGTACCTTCTGGTATCACGTTAATCGGAGATGGTAAGCCTACAATCGTTGGTGCTTTAAAGCTATCAAAAGGGCGGAAGAATCGTATTATCAACTTTAACTTCACAGGTACATCGACTGCAAATACCCCGTGTGATTACTACAAGCACAACACTGGCATTGAGGTACGAGATACATTTGATATTCTCTTACACAATCTATCTTTTAAGAAGTATCGCAAGAATGCATTAAGGTTACTTAGTGTGCACACAGTGAAAGTGTCATCTGTAGATATGGTTGATAGTTCTTATAGTGATCGGCGCTTTTATGCTCCAGGTTCTAGTGTGTTGCCACAAAACGCCGATGATGGACTAACTTCCCAAACACAATCCAACTGTTTAGAAGTTACACGGCTTACGAAAGCTCGTTTTGTTAACGTCCATGTGGATACAATTTCAAAGCGTGGTGGTGCTGCATTCAGAACTTATGAAGACTTATCAAAGTTCTATAATAGTGGAGCAACTCCACCAACGTATTTAGATGATATTGATATCCAGAACTGTACTTTCTTAGTTGATAGGTTTATGTCTTGGGGTGGCGGGTATTCTCCTCAAATGTCTTTAGAAATATTCAACCACAGAACAACAAATACTACAATTCGCAACTGTGTTTTTAATAGTACTGTGAGTTTGGCTTCTGGAACTAATACGCCTGCCTTGAAGTTGTATGAGTGTGAATGGATTAAATGGTTAGATGATCAGCCATTGTACGCAATTGAAGTTGTGTCTAATAACATAGAAATATTCTGCAACTACATTACTGCTGGCTCGTATCCTATCTATAATAGTGGTGCAAAAGTATCAAATATTCTTGTTCACAGTAATGTTTTTCGCAATATTGGTTATGTTGTAAACTTCAAATCTTCATCACCTTTAAAATTCTACAACAATACAGTATATACAGGAGGCAAAGATAAGTTCTTCAACTTTGGTAGTACTGGACAGTTTGAACACCCAAACAACGATATTGCAAATAATATCTTCTACTATGATAGTGCTACTGCTGGTGGTGATAAGTTAGGAGTAACTATTGGAGTTAGAAATAATTTATTTCACAATATGGACGTTCCTACGACAGCGACTAAGAGCAAAACAGGTAAACCTCTTTGGGTTTCTAGTCAGCCCGTACTGTCTACCGACTATAGACCACAACAGTCAAGTCCTGTGCGTGGAGCTGCTGCTGTAATATCTGGCATTACTCCTGAAGGAGAATCTGCCCCAGATATTGGTGCACATCAGTGGAAACTGAACAATATAGATATATGGCATCCTGGGATAAAAAGCGACATTGACCTTACAGACATCACAACCATACTTGCTGACTGCTATGCTTAACATTTTAACGTCGCTACTTTAATGTAGAGAAGTTTATCAACAAAGGCAGCTTTGCTCGATGTAGTTTTGTTAAGGGCTTTTTCAAGAAAGCCCTTAGCAGTCACCTCAAGAACGGGCAAAGTCACTACAAGAGTTCAAAATCACTACGCTACTCTTTGTTTAGTAGCTCCAAATTACGAGGGGTCGAATTTCCCTCTAAATTGTCATAGTTGCCTTCTGCCTTATTTAAAGCTTGTGTATAAATATGTAACTTGGAGAATTCAATGAAAGAGAATATTAATTATTTTATTTACTTAAGCAAATTTATCGCTTGGGAAATTTGGTTGTTTTTAGCTACTTTAGCGACGATAGTATTTTATCTAATTTTGGTAAGGGAAATTGCTATTACTTTTTTAAGACATAATATAAGACAAACTAAAAATTACAGTTGGCAAAGCATTCAATTGTTTGTAGTTAGTTTAGCAGTTATATTATTTTATTTATTTCAACTAGGAAATAATGTCAAGTATAGCCTGTTTCAATTACCTCGGCTTCCAAAGGAACTGCTATTAATATTTAGCGTAAGCAATATCTGCTATCTCGAAAATAAACTAGATTTAAGGTTAAATCATAGTCAACTAAAATCACCTGCAAAATCTTACAAATTAGGACAATAACATGTTGATATTAGCATTATTAATAGGTTGGTTACTCACTATCTTTATTGGCGCTTTAGAATTGATTATCGTATTTTTTATTGTTACAAACAGGATTAATATTGCAAATATTATTAGTGACGAGAATGGTGATGCAAGTCTGTCGCGCTTTCAATTTTTAATCTTCACATTTGTTGTAGCAATGAGCTTATTCTATCTGATTATCAAATCCCAGTCGCCACAGTTTCCTATAATTACACCTGAAGTACTAACTCTACTAGGAATTAGTGGTGCTTCATATGTGATTTCTAAGGCTATTCAAGCAAATCGAGACACTCAATTATTAAAGGCTAAGGCTCAACAAGCTTCAGCTACTATAAATGGCATTACCAGAAAAAATGGCAGTGATACTGTCATTGCTGTTTCTCAAGTACAAAATAAAAATAGCGATATAAATGACGTAGTTTCTATTTTAGAAACAAACGCTGATAAAAACAGCCTAGTTACGACTCTAGCTATAAGTAACTTGCAGAAAGGAGCTTCTGGTAAAGATGTGCGTCAGCTTCAACAACGATTACATGAGCTAGAATTTTATTCGGCTTCTATAAATGGTATTTTTGACGAACAGACTGAATTCGCAGTTAAAACGTTTCAAGTTAGTGAAGGACTTGCAGATGATGGTATTGTTGGCCCCTCAACTCTAGAAGCCTTAGGTCTAACTTCTTGGAGATTGGAATTTACTTAACAAATTGCAGAGGTAAGAGCGAAAAGCGAATAAATGAATATTAGGTTGAAGATATCTTTATGATGCTCAAAAACGTAAAAGCCTGTCAAACGAGTGTGGCTAACGGACTCTCCCAGCAGATTATTACTGAGATGCAACGCATAGACTCAACATGTCTTGTTAGTTTTAGTGAACTTAATGTATCTATAAGTACATCTGTCTTTCCCTTATTACAACCGCCAGCTAAAGAAGGACTCAGGCAAGCTATCAAAGCTAGCGGCGGCAGAAAACTAGTAGTGAACTCAGCTTATAGAACAATTGCTCAACAGTATCTTTTATCCCGTCAAAAGCAGCAAAACCGATGTGGTCGTACTCTTGTTGCCCAACCAGGTAAAAGCAACCATGAGAGTGGTTTGGCATTAGATATATCAGACTTCCAGATTTGGAAACCTTATTTCGTACAGTGCGGTTGGCGCTGGCTAGGAGCCGCTGATGAAGTACACTTTGACTTTGTAAGAACAATGCGGAATATTCGTGGTCTCTCTGTGTTATCGTTTCAGCGGCTTTGGAATAGATATAATCTCAATGACCGCATCATAGAAGATGGTGTTTATGGTGCTCAGACTGACAACAGATTAGCTAACTCTCCTACTGAGGGTTTTGGAGAAAAGGATGAACTAACTGCAAACCGAGTACTAAGGTTAAGCCAGCCTTTAATGCAAGGTGGTGATGTTCGCATAGTTCAAATAGCTTTGAAAAGAGCAGGTTTTAACATTAGTGTTGATGGCTTGTTTGGAGCAAGTACAGAAAATGGAGTCAAGCAGTTTCAAAAGCAGAAAGGTTTGGAAGTAGATGGATGTGTTGGCACAGCGACGTGGAAAGCATTGGGGATGTAATTACTTCCACAAGAGGCTGCCGAACATGAGATTGGTTCACTATAAAAAATGCCACTTGCCAAAACTATCCGTACTTGTCGTCAACTAATAAAAGTTAAGCCTGCCTTGTTGTCTCTGATGCATATGACATCTTTGGAATTGCACTTGAAATTTTAGAAGAGTATGTTAGATTAATAATCCTACTAAAAAAGTTTTTATAGAGATATGCAGTAGTCGTGGGCTAAAAAAAGGGAATCAGACGGCAGGGTGCTCAGAATTAATAGTAGTAAAATCATAGTTTTATCAACAGTTAAATGCTCACAATGATTCTGGTGTAAGCAGGACGAGCAAACAGGTATTGTTTTGCTTGAAAAAAAGGGATCATACCTATGAAGTATGGTGTATGGCGTGAAGATTACTTGCGACAATTAAACGGCTGCTATGAAGTGGGTCTGAGGTGTCTTCCACCCAAGAAAAAATATCTCTTTAAGATGTGTAATGTACTGTGCCTAAAAAAAGGGAACAGACCAGCAAGATGTATTAACTCGAATAGTAATTAAAGGCAATTGCGCTAGAACGTGGTACTTGCAAGTATTTTGATGCAACTGCAATCAGGAAATATTGTTCGTACTTATCAAGTGTGGTATTTGGAGCTAAAAGTTAAGCTATTGAAGTTTAACTGTGTTTAGAAAATCAATTAGTACACAGGAGTTAAACCAAATGAATACGGATTTTAGTTTGAACAGCTTCTTTAATTTTATCACAGAGAACAACAAGGATCTCAACCCAGACCACTATCAAATTGCCTTTCGACAAGAAGGATTAGGTATTCAGCTTGTACTGAAGTATATTCAAGGCAGCCCAGACAAAGAAGTTGTAGTTGGGAGAATTGGACTATTTTTATAAATTTGGAAAGGTTGGATAGTGGGTTTATTGAACAAGTAGCATCTCCAAAACAAGTTTATTCTTTTTTAATGCTACTTTAACTGCTCAAGTAGTAATGAAATAAAGTTGTATATACATTGATAATTTATTACTACTTGGCTTTTTTAACTAATAGAAGCATTGAAGTGCTGTATTCGTAGGTAAATTAGTAATGGAACGAGGTCTGTTGGACATATCTGTTGTAGTTTCAAACCGTAACTTAACGGCTGGAAATGAATTTGCAGTTTTTGTATTGGTTAAAAATCCTTTTGAGCAACCTATATAGATACGTGAAGTTCATGTCAGCTTGCCTAGAGAACTCAGGCTAACTAGTACACAAATAATACAAGAGCGGAGAAAGGTAAGTAAAAAAAACAAAAATTAAAACAGTTACAAAAAGAGCGAGCCTTCAAAATGAGACATAAACTAAATTTATTAAAGCAAGGATTAATCAAAATCAAAAATAAGTTAAGTAATCAGTTAGAAAATACAAAAAATGATCAAAGGCTCATCGGAAGAATTAAATCTAAAATAGATGAGCTACAAAATAAATTACTAAAAATTCAACATAAATCTGAAATTAGTTCAGGAACTTTTTCGATAGCAAACCTCGATACTTTAGGATTTCAGATTATTTCTCAAGAAAATGAAACGAGTAGTGAAGAAGAAAATAAAAAGCAAGATATAGACATTAGTGATTTTACTCTCTATCAATTTGAGTCCGCAGCAAAACATTATCTTAAAACAAGAAGATTGGTTTTCTTGTTGGTTATACTGGAGCCTCCTTTTTCCAAGAATTGACTGGTATTATACCAATTCTCTAAAATCCGGCTACAGATAGAGCCACCAAAATATATTGCCTGCCAGCAATAGATGCAATAATTGGTTTGGTTAATTTCCCAATTTCAGCATAGAGAGCAGCACGTAATTCATCGAGGTTTTTTGGTAATAACCAACGAAGTCGCCGCTTAATATATTGCCAAACCTGCTCAATGGGATTTAATTCGGGAGAATGTGCTGGCTGAAATAATAAAATGATATTATCTGGTATTTGAAGACTTTGGCTTGATGAAAAGCACCATTATCGAGTTGAATAATTAGTACTGAATCAGTAAAATGTTGAGCAACTAGATTGAGGAATATCTGAAAACAGTCAGTATTGAGGTGTGAGAATTCCCAAAAGAAGCTCTTGCCAGTCAGTGGTTCGATAATTCCATATAAATATGTTGCCTTGAACTGCCATTGATGTACACCAACTGGTTTAACACCCACAGCAGTGATTTTCCTACCTGTAATTGTTTTCAATCCAATTCTAGTTTCGTCCTCACAGCAAAAACGAATCGTTTTAGTTGTGCATAAAACTGCCAAACAAAACCAATGCAGCATTCCTAAGTTGTCTTTTAGGTTTTTTTAAATGCTTCTATTTTAGCTTGTGATTGTTCAACGCTTTTTGGACGAGGAACTTTCGGACATGACTCCAAACGGTAATAAACCAGCTTGTGAACTGTCTTGTAGCAAGAATTTACTCCTAAGTTTTGTGAGAGCCATTCGACAATTTCTTGATAACCGTTAAATCCTTGCGGTTCGTGTAATCTTTTATCGAGTGCTTTTTCAGCCCATTTGGGAATAATTCTCGGTCTTCCTGGGGAAGATTTTTGTTGCAATAGTCCTTCTATTCCACCTGCTTTGTACAGTCGAATCCATTTGTGTAGTGTGACTCGGTTTCGACCAATAATTTCTGCGGCTTGAGAAATTGTTTGACCATGCCCTGTTTTGAGTAAATACAATAACTGCACTCTTTCAAAACCAGTTGCAGTTTTTTGTATTGCAAGTAACTCTTTAAGTTCTTCTAGAGTCTCTTGAATTTCTAATTGATATATCCCTGACATTGCTCATCCTTGATCTCATTGAGTCTTATTATCTCATCTGTAGCCTTATTTTGGAGAATTGATATTAAGTGAATGATCTTCGTTATCTGGTAATGACACGAAAAAATAATCATCGTGCATGATGTGAGCAACAAGACCGTATTTTTCTGCTAGAACCTTTCGTAGACTGTTCATAGTTTGGGTTGATGTATGCAGGGAATCATTGACAAATTACTTGAACTACTTCAGGCAACCATCGCAGTTGAAACACCGTCTGGTTAGAACCTCGCGCAACAGCTGACACCATGCGTCCCCACTGCTTACCCAACTCTGTGGGACGATACGGCAGTTTGCGATCATCAGTGCGATACTGGAGTCCAGCGTTAATCAACCACCTGTTAACAGCGACCGCACTTTTGCCTATCGCTTCCCCAATTTGCGTCGGGTTGAGATAAGCATCATCGAAGGTGTCAGTACAAGCGATCGCACTCTTGAGTTCATCGGCAGCAGGTTTGAGGGCTGGATTGATAGATGTAGCGGCGTTGACAGCTAACTGGGCGGTTAAGGATTTATGTAGTCCTGCAAATTCTCCTAGCAGCAAGGCCAACTGCGCGGCTTCGTGAGATGGGGCTAAAGCTTTAGATGTTTCCTGCGGCTCTTGTACTGGCTGTTGTTCTACTTGGGTTAACATCATCACCTTTAACAGCGTTCTATTCGCCCAAATGCGAAAGGGAATAGATACCCACCTCGCTAAATCGATAGCTATTTCTAAATGTGTCCAAGTAGCTTGTTCATTTCCATGCCCTTTTACTTCTATTACCAGTAACGATATGGGAATCCCCATATCGTTCTCAAGAGCTTGCAGATACTCCTTTGTAGACTTCAGGCGTGTGTAATCGGCTAATAACTTACCGTTAGCTCTAGCCATTTGACTTGCATTAACGTATCCCTTGGGTATCGTGTATTTGCCTACTTGCCCGTCTTGGAGCATCTGGTTAATTTCTGAATCCCGCCAAAAGTGTGTCAGCATTATAATTGGCTCACTTTTTGTAAATGAGTTTGGCAAAGCGATCGCTGTTCCCTTCCCGGAGGGCGATCGCTTTTGTGTCATCACTACCTCAGCGTAATCAAAAAACTCTAAAAACACAAAGTGGTGTTGTAAATTAGAGGAGAGCAAAATGATAGAGGAGGTATGCTTTGTGAAGTTGTCCTATGTATCTCGTTTTACTTGGGATGAAGAGACAGCCCAGCGATTGAGAAAGCTACGTGGTAAAATTAGCCGAGATAAATTAGCGCTAGAAGCAGGTTGTAGCAATACTTTTATTCAAAATCTTGAATGGGCAAACTCCCGGAACAAGCCAGAATCAATTTCTAAAGAAGATGCATTTGCTATTTGTAATGCGCTTAATATACCTATCTGGAAGTTATTTCCAACACTAGTGATAAATTCTGAAAGTTTACAAGAAATATGCCAATCTCTATTGACCTAGTACAACACTGTGTTGTAAATTGGTAATCATAAGGGAGGAAACGAGCGCCAGCCTCCCAGAAAATAAAGAAGCGCTCAACCCTAGATCCAAGTTTGAGAAACACGAAACATAGATTTGAGAAACGAGAACCCCCCGTCGTATAGCACAGAGTACGCAAGGTACGGGTAAAGCGGGCCGGGGGAGATACTCAAAATCACCGAATAACCAAAGGATAAAACTTCCAATGTGTTTTCTACAGTCTTGCGCTGTCAAAAGTCGGAAAACCACCGCGTTCAACAAGGAGATGATAGATTGGAGCCAACGCCAGAGCAAAAGACGGCGATGTACAGGATTTGTCAACAGTTAACAAAGATGTACGCACCGATATACTTAGTAACCACCGACAGGAGAACAGGTGATTTAATCATCATCGCAGGTGAAGAGATAGAAGCATCAGTCAGCAGAGAAGGAAAAGTGAATTATGAGTCAACCGAAGCCGAATTTTGAACAAATGACCATCAAGGATTTAAGAGAGTACATCTTGGCTCACAGAAATGATGAGGATGCGATTCATGCAATGGCACTACGTCTAAGGAATGAGGGGAAAACAGGCACAGTTGACGAGTTTTTAGAACACATCAAACAGCAGACTCAAGAAAGTTGACATTAACTTTCTTTTGTCACTCTAGGAAGAGTAAAATCGGAAAGAAGGGCTGAAAGCCAGGAGGGGAGGATGACACAGCCAAGAAGCCCCAAACCCAGCATCAAATTTGTGGATGAATATTGTGCAATCTACAGAGACATCTTTCCAGAAGTCAGGAGTTTTGAAAATTTCCGAGATTTACATTTGGGAATGATATCAGAAATAAAAAGGAAATCTTTACCAGAAATAGCCAAGGTAGTAGGGTTAGAGAATCAGCAATCGTTACATCATTTTTTAACAGAATCACCGTGGTCGATAGAATTATTAAAGAAGCGAAGATTAGAATTAATACTGCGAGTATTAAATAAGCGATCGCTAATTCTAATAATTGATGAAACAGGAGACAAAAAACAAGGTCGTACTACAGACTATGTAAAACGGCAGTATATTGGGAACTTAGGCAAAATAGAAAATGAAATAGTGGTAGTGACAGCCTATGGCGTGATTGAAGATATGACCTTTCCATTAACATTTCAAATTTATAAACCACGCAAGAGATTGAAGGCAGGAGATAAATATAAAACTCAGCCAGAAATTGCAGCAAAATTAATCAGAGAACTCCAAGGAATGGGGTTTAAATTTGAACTGGTTTTGGCAGATAGCCTGTATGGGGAAAGCGATGGAAATTTTATTAGTGTTTTGAATCAATTACAACTCAATTTTGTTGTAGCTATACGTAGTAATCATGGAGTTTGGCTACCAAAAGGGCAAAGCATCAGGTATAACAAATGGCGGAAATTTAACCGTGTTTTCTCGAATGCTAAACAGGAAGTTCGATATATTAGAGAGATTATCTTTGGAAAAGGACGCGATGTTCGTTATTGGCAAGTCACTACGGATATGGAAAAGCTGCCAGAAAACTCAACATGGTTTTTAATGACGCATATTCCAGGTATTAAATACTTCGAAGTAGGCAACCTTTACGGTTTACGAACATGGGTAGAATATGGACTTAAACAAAGTAATAATGAACTCGGATGGGCAGATTTTAGGCTGACCTATTATCCTCACATTCAGAAGTGGTGGGAAATAGTTTGTAGTACCTATCTCATGGTCAGCCTTCATTCAAGTGTCTTCAGCAAATCTCATAGTTATATTCTCAAAATATTTGCGGAACACCCTTTGTGGAATGAAAATTATGGTTGGAAGAATCTCTTGAACAATTTGCGTCTTATCGTTCAACCTTTGATTCTTTTCAATTTGATTTAACCTTGGCTTAAGGTATTTTCTATTCCCCAACTTTCTGCGGGATTTTCTTACTTGATTAGTATTATGAATACCTTGCACAATCATCTATTTTTATCCCTTTGGTCTGACTTTTTCTCTTTTTCCTCTTCCTAGAGTGACAAAAGAAAGTTAATAAGGTGTTTTACTTTTACCCAAGTACGTTTCTGGAACCCAAGAATTAACTACAGCTTCGCTGAAACTGAAGTGAGAGAGCGTTGTGCCTGCACAACGTTATTTCGCGCAAATCAAAAGGCGATCGCCCGTCTTGCAAACACAGCGATCGCCTTTATTACCCAATTAAAGGTTTTAAAATTATGACACAAACGACAACAACTGTAACCCCCTCCCAGAAAATGGTTACAGAACTCAGAACAGTAGAAATATCCTTCTACGACCACGAGATTTACTGCGGCACACAACTGATTGCCACCATCAGCTACGACCATGACCTAACGCAACCTTGGGTAGTGATGGTCAACGGTGAAGAAATCCATCGCGCGAACACGTTCAAAAGATGCCACAGCTACATCACATGGCACTACAATCGTGGCACACTACCAGTACAACAGCCAGAAACCCCAACCGCTACAACGGGGAACAAAGTGATGGTACAGATTGCCCAGGAATGCGAGAAGTACAATTTTGAAGTCCTAGACGATGGTATTTACCACCACGACCAGAAACTTGGTGAAGTAGGCTGCACCTACAACAATTCGCAATTACCAAGTCGCAATTCGCAATTAAACCCCATGCCTGAAAGTAAGAAACCTTGCACCTGTAATGATTCAATTATTAATAACGTTCACAATTGCGAATTGCGAACTGCGAACTGCGAATTGCATAAAATTTGGTGGGTAATTCGCGCTTCGTCAATGCATCAACAGAAAGTCCCGTGTGACTCTACGGCTGATGCGGTGTGGTCGTTGTCGATGATTGAAGTGACCTGTGATGAAGACTTGTTGGATAGACCGTTTGACCAACTGACGGCTGAGGAATGGCGGAGGCTAGTGGAGTATCAGCCAGAGTCAGAAAGTCGGGAGTTGGTAGCGGCGTAATTGTTAGTAAGCGCTTTTGTCTCTCCAAGAGCGCTATTTTATTTAGCTAACTAAACAGGTGAAACATGAAACTTAGTTATGACCAAAGAACAGGAAAATTTATTGTATCCGAGTTAGGACGGGTTATCGATTCGGATTTGGATTTAACCACGCTGGGAGTGCGGTATGGATTCATCGCTCCTTTGATAGATGACGAGATGGCGGATAAAGAATCCCCCTCAACAGTTGAAGATCCTCATGCTACGCAAATGTGACAGCGAAAACTACAAATAATTCCAATCATGACAAATACTACTGCGAAAACCGCCGAGGAATTGATTGCAGACTTAGAGCGATTCAAAGGCTCGGAAGTTGTTTACAGGCACTCTTTAGGTATGCTTCGCTACACAGAAGGCATAAACTATCTAGCTGAGTCAACGCAATGTTACTGGCTGCTGGATGCGATTGGCTCCTATCAACACCAGCTTCAGTCTAATCCTAGGCTGCGAGATTTTCAGGTGTGGCGTTTGGTGGTAGAGAACGAATCAGGGGTACTGATTTGTGAAGAAGATACGGACAAGGAAGTACTGCGGCAGTCAATCCCATACACTGATTTTCCACTGCCGGAAATGACGCTGTATCTGGCACAGAAGGTGTTGATGCTGCCGAGTGAGTATTAAAGATATAGTAAAAACAAAGGTGATCGCACAGATTCAAATCTAATTGCGATCACCGAATGCCCAAATCAATAAGTGTCGTGAGTACTTAAGTTTTTGAAGAATATCAAATGAGCATTTCAAATAATACTCATTTGCATCATGTATGCAACGGTATTTCACGCATTCAACCATTTACCTGAAATCAAATGAGATGATTTACAAAGCGATTTATTCTACTGCAAAAATAAAAACCTCGTCATCAAGCTAAAACGAGGCTAATAAGTTAAACATCTACCATCAAGTTACTATATGCTATATAAAAGGTTATTAGATGCTTCCTTGGGTAGGAGAAATGGCAGTCTAACCTGTTGCAACGTTGCAAGTTATACTTCCACCGCTAAAGAAACAAATTGAATAACTGTTCAAATATTTGTTGAGACAAAAGTAGTTAACTCTTAGAGCAGTTTGCTCTAGATAGAAGTAAAAGCCTCATCTCTAAAGCAGGATGAGGCCTGGTGCAAATCCTAATTTATACAGCAAATATAAAGTAGCTAACACTTTAATAAATGTATCTTTGGGTGCAAATAACGATAGTATATGTTTTGACGATGCAGTAATTAATACATAATTATGGCTATACCTAAAAACAATAACTCTAATGTGGCTGCGCCTTGGGTGAACCTATCCCACTAATACCAGCAATATGATAATCTGCTGCTGATGACAGTAAGTTGTATCAGGGTATGGCTGGGCGATTTGAAGGGTTAAGCGACCTAGAGTGGAAGCTGTTTGAAGATATATTTCCCAAGGAGCCAGAAAACAGAGGGCGAGGAATGCCTCATGCGCCGTTTCGTCATGTACTTAACACATTACTGTATATATTAATAACAGGATGCCGTTGGTGTGATGCTCCCACCGGAGAAATCTGGGCATCAAAAAGTGCAGCGCACAGATGGTTACAACGTTGGGAAACAGACGGAACTTTGGAAAATTTACAAGCACGGATATTAGGAATTGCAGAGGAAAGAGGCTTAATC
>NZ_VJXY01000080.1 GCF_014831675.1 Komarekiella delphini-convector SJRDD-AB1
GGTCAGTAAGCTTTGTACAATTTCCATATGGCTATCGAGTCGGTGCTTGTTTGTTCTAATCAGCACCTTAATGGTTCGATAGTTTTCTTGTCTATTCCCTCAACTCAAAATTGTCCGGAGTATTGAGTCATGGTACAGGTAGATCTGAATATGTTGCACCTATGGCTATGGCTGCGATCGCTGCTGGTACAGATGCTCTAATGATTGAGGTTCACCCCAATCCAGCTAGAGCACTATCTGACGGGCCTCAATCCTTAACTCCTGATAAATTTGACCGCTTGGTACAGGAAATGTCCATAATTAGCAAAGTCGTTGGACGTTGGGAGCAACCTGCTTTGGTAACATCTGTCTAATTGTCAAATTCCCGACTTCTTGCAGAAGTCGGGAATCTTGTTGTTAACCAAACTCTACATATTCAATAATTGTTCCATCAGGATGCATTGCTCGCATATTGGCCCCAGTAGGGACTTGATTCGGTTCTGCGAGAATTACCGCACCTTGCTCAGTAAGTGCTTCCCTAAAGTCATTGAGTGAGTCAACGAGAAATGTTGCCTGTGTACTCTTGAATGGAGAGAGTGCCTCAGCCGAACCAGCAATTAAAAGAATAGAACCCACACCCGCGAGTTCCAACCCAGTCTCGGAATATTCAGACCACAACCAGCATGTTTCTGTAAAGAGGTTTTCGTAGAAAGCGATCGCATCATCCAAGTCTGTTGGATTGAGATAAACTCTGGTGAGGACTTTAAGAATTTGCATTGCAACCTGTCTATTTAGACAGCTATTGTATTTCAAGGTACTTAATTGGCAATCATACTAAACTAAGGTTGATCATGAAATCGCCGATCTTCAATTTGAAAAAGGGCTTAAATCAGTAAACAGTGAACAGTAAACAGTAAACAGTTGGGGAATTTAAACCCGCCAGATAGCGTCTGCCACTAATCGGCTTTGGGTTATTAGTTTTCAGTTATCAGTACTCGCCTTCCTAGTGGTTTCCCCCAAACCCAATTATGTTTACTGTTTACTTAAAATGCATTTCCTTTCTACACCTTTAGCTCTACATCAGTCATCTGTATAGCTCTAACTAATATATATACATACTCAAGTATCAGTACCTAGATTGAGCAGGGTGTTATAAAAAATAGCTTGACTAAGATCCGCCTAATTTAGTCTGCCTAAATCTTCTTTCCATGTACGTAAATAAAATAGTTATCTGTAACCTTTGTGTCAGCCTGAAAACCAACTTTCTTTAGCTTCTCTTGCAGTTCATCAGGCTGATAAAAAATCTTGACAATCTGGAATTCTTGACCATTATTTAACTTGCGGCTTTTATATATATTCCCATCATCCTCAAGAATATGATTCTTAGCCGTGGATGTAGGTTCAAAACGAGAGTCAATAATAAACACTTGTCCACCAACGCGAACAGATTGATAAACTTTCGTCAAAAATGAATCGAGTAATTGTGGCGGCACATGAGAAAGCCAAAAGGCAAAGAACACCAAATCATATTCGGTGTCAGGCTGCCATTTAAATAAATCAAATAAGTAATATTTAACACTCGGTGAAGCTAACTTAGAACGATTAATCGCAAGCACTTCTTCAGAAGCATCGATCGCAGTAATTTTCTTGCCGATGTTTAAAAGTTCTTGTGTCCAGATACCTGTACCACTGGCTAACTCTAAAATATCATCTACTGCTCCAACTTGATATAATGCACTTTTAACAATGGCTACTTCGTTAAACCAGCGTTGGTTAGTTTCTTCGCCGCGATCGTAGCGTCCTATCCTATAGAACCACTGATCATATTCATTTGCTCTAGCGCGATAATACTCAATTTGTTGTTGAAGAATTTCATCCGTCATTCTGTATCTTGTCTGATTGAATTTAGATTTGGTGTAGCTATAACTTTTAACACATGGACTTGCGGTATGCAGTTTTAGTGACTAAGAGTATTCTTATTGCTAGATATTTAGGTTTTTCCTTGCTATTTCATACCCAAAACTTGAGAGTAGCTAAAACTGCTAAAATGCCCTCTGTGCTTTGAGCCATAATTTGGAGAGTAGTTAAAGAAACTCAAACAATCAAGACTATGGCAGAATTGATTAACTTCAAGTGGCGACAGTTAATTCTGAGCTTAGGCTGTTTGTTACTGATTATTGCTTGTAACAGTTCGCATCTGAATATAAACCCAAATGTTAAGCTTCTAAAGGTGGCTACAGATCCTACCTTTGTCCCTTTTGAGAGCCAAACGATTAACGGTAATCTAGAAGGTTTTGATATTGACCTGATGAATGCGATCGCTAAAGTAGCAAAGTTTGCTGTTGAGTTTGAAAGCCTGCCTTTTGATGGTATGATATCAAGTCTGCAAGCTCACAGAGTCGATGCAGCAATCAGCGGAATCACAATTACCGCTCAACGCCTCAAGACAATTTCTTTTTCACGACCTTATTTTAAAGCCGGACTGGCGATCGCTGTTCGCCAAGATAACCAAGATATTAAAGACTTCAACAGTCTCAAAGGCAAAAAAATTGCTGTACAGATTGGTTCAACTGGGGCAGATTTTGCTAAAACTATCCCCAATGCCAAAATTAGTACGTTCAATTCTGGGCCAGATTTTTTTCAGGACTTGCTCAATGGTCATGTCGATGCTGTAGTTAGCGATGCTTTTGCTACTTTGTATGCAATTAAAAATGGTAAGCTCAAAGGCATCAAAGTTGTAGAGAATCTGCTCACAGAAGAATACTACGGCATTGCTACACCAAAAAACTCACCTCATCTAGATGCAATTAACAAAGGTATAGCTACTCTATTGTCTAATGGCACTTACAAGCAAATTTATCAAAAATGGTTTAATGCCGAACCTCCGCAACTACCAGATTCTTTAGATAGGAGTCAAGGGTCAAGAGTAGCCTTTTCAAGATTTAATGTATTCTTCTTTGTGTATTAGTGGCTTAGTGAACCAGCGCTCTCCGGCGGGTTTCCCAACCTAGGCGACTGGTGTTAGCGTAGCGTAAAGCCTTCTCTACGAGAGGCTGCGCCAACGCTTAGAGCTACGTTAGAAGCGTCACCTGGAGGTGGTTCAAAAGTTAATTTTTTAACCACTAATACACAGCGAAAAGCCCAAAAAATGGTAAATTTTTCGAGGATTTTTACCCATCTTAAAAAAGCTAGAATTAAACGCTAGCTCTAACAACCTATTACCATCACACTAAAAATGGACGCGCTAGAAAAAAGCTAGAAATTGATTTAGCATCTACTGGCTCACCCTCAAGAATTGCTTTTTCTAACTCTTCAGGAGTTAAAAATACAGTTTCGATATCCTCGTCTCCATCTTGGTCTGGCGGTGTCTCCAGCTTTTCCAAATCTTGAGCGAGAAAAGCATAGATAATCTCATCAGAATAACCAGGAGCCAGGAAAAACTCTCCTAGTTTGCGCCATTTTTGAGCACTATAACCAGTTTCTTCCTGGATTTCCCGCTGTATCGTTTCTAGAGGATCTTCATTAGTTTCTAAAGTACCAGCAGGAAACTCTAATAGCCTTCCCTGAATTGCAAAACGATACTGGCGCACCAGTACAAGTTTACCCTCTGGCGTCACAGGTACGGCTAGAGCGCCACCGGGGTGACGAATACACTCCCATTCCCCTTCTGCTTTATTGGGTAAACGCAAGCGATTGACTTCAAAATCAAACTTGCGTCCTTTATAGAACAAGCGTTGCTTGAGCAACTGTGGTAATTCTCTACCTAATGGCATAGTAAAATCTGATTATCTTTAGGAGTGATGAGTGACGGCTTCCGCTGTTCAGACTTCTCTCTACTTTTAAGGCTGGTAATTTTAATTGCCCATCAATAAATGTACATCAGAACAGTCTACCTGCTTCAGCAGTTCTTTAATTACACACCCCGAAACTGGTTCTACCCAATCGGGGGCAATTTCTGCTAGTGGTACTAACACAAAAGCTCGCTCCCGCATTCGAGGATGAGGAATCTGGAGGTTTGGTGTCTGCAAAATTAAGTCATCATACAATAACAAATCTAAATCCAGGGTTCGCGGCCCCCAACGTTCTTGACGAACACGTCCAAATCTTTGCTCAATCCCTAACAAAGTTTCTAGCAACTGCTGGGGCGAAATCTCAACTTGTAAGATGGCACAGCCGTTCAAGTAATCTGGCTGTGGTGGGCCGACGGCTTTGGTTCTATACCAATGGGATCTAGCTTCTAAGAAAATACCTGGTGTTTGAGCTAAAGTCTCTATAGCTGCTTCTAAGGTTGCCTGAGATTCGCCCATATTGCTACCGAGAGCGAATGCACTTCGCGATCGCATTACCTTAGATCCCACTTTCAGGATTTCTTTGCGGACACTTGCCCCGACATATTACAAAAACTTTCAAGGTTTTGATATTCCGAACAATTATTAAAATTGGTATTTTTATTTACAAAAATAATTTTACTAAATCTAAAAAACATTATTTTTATAGTGAATTTAGTTCCTTATTTATAGGATAGTATACTAACACAAACGTAGTACGCTAACCCCATACTTCTCTGATGGTGGTTAGGTCTTAGCTACTTTGAGGGGAGAAACTGACGTGGCCAAGCTTACCTCCTGGTTCAAGCGCAGACCAGCTAATTTGAGTCACTCTGACCAGGAGCAACCGCGATTGCTGCCTGATAATCATCATAAAAATGAGGAATCCGCAAATGAGAGCTTACCACCAACACATCTGGTGCAGGCGAGGCAGTTACTCAGCCAAATGAAAAGCTTATCATCTGGGATAAAAGATAGACTGGCAGTGGGCGATAAACCGCTTTATCGTCGCATTTGGTTTTGGGCAGGCTTGGGTGTAGGTGGTGGGGTAGTTGCTTTGATCTACGGTATTAGTTCAATAGATCGGACTTTACCAGATAAAGCTGAACTGAACGCCGTAATTCGAGAGCAAACACTGACTATCAAAGCAGCCAATGGCACTATATTACAACAACAAGGCGAAGCGACCAGAGAACAGTTAACGCTGAAGCAAATACCAGATAACCTGGAAAAAGCCTTCATTGCCTCAGAAGACAGAAGATTCCAGCAACACAATGGAGTTGACCCTCAAGGGATTGTCAGAGCGGTTTTAAATAATTTGCGATCGCAAAATGTAGTAGAAGGTGGTAGCACCATCACCCAACAGCTAGCACGAATTCTCTTCCTCAAACAAGAGCGGACAATCTGGCGCAAACTCAAAGAAGTCCGTCTGGCACAAAAAATGGAGCAAGAATTAACCAAAGACCAGATTCTAGAGCGTTATCTGAATCTAGTTTATTTGGGAGGTGGAGCTTACGGTGTGGCAGATGCAGCATGGGTGTACTTCAGTAAATCGCCAGACCAACTTTCCCTAGCAGAAATGGCAACCATTGCCGGATTAGCTCCCGCTCCCAGCTCATACTCCCCAGACAAAAATCCTGAAGCTGCCAAACAGCGGCGAAATCTAGTATTGCAGCGGATGCAGGAAGATGGAGTGATTACAGTAGCTCAAAGACAAGCAGCTGCTCAAGAACCACTCACCTTAAAAAGCAGTATGCCCAAGCGGCTGCAAGTAGAATCACCCTACTTTACCAGCTACATTCAGAAAGAATTGCCGAAGTACGTTTCTGCCGATGTCCTCGCAGGTGGAGGTTTAGTAGTAGAAACTACTTTGAACCAAGATTGGCAGAAGGTAGCAGAAGAAGCAGTCGCCAAAACTCTACGAAATCAGGGTCGTTGGGAGAACTTTAAACAAGGTGCAATGGTAGCCATTGACCCCCGTAACGGTGAAATTCGGGCAATGGTTGGGGGAAAAGACTTTGGTAAAAATCAGTTTAATCGAGTTACTCAGGCACAACGTCAACCAGGATCAACATTCAAAGGGTTTGTATATGCTACAGCGATCGCAACAGGCAAAAACCCCTATGACAGTTATCTAGATGCACCCTATGTAGTAGATGACTACGAACCAAAAAATTACGGTGAAACCTTCCGGGGCTGGATGAGTATGCGGGATGCCCTCACCCGTTCCGTCAATATAATTGCGGTAAAGGTGTTGATTGATGTCGGATTTGAACCAACCATTAAACTCGCCCGTGATATGGGGATTAAATCTGAACTTAAGCCCACCTACTCATTAGCTCTCGGCTCGAATGAAGTGAATCTGCTAGAGTTAACCAGCGCTTACGGCAGTTTTGCCACTCAAGGATTACACACAGAAGTTCATGGTATTCGCCGTATCCTCAACCGCCAGGGTAAGGTAATCTGGTCATCTGATTTTAAGTCCAAACGCGCCCTTGATGCTGATAGTGCCGCCATCACAACCTGGATGCTACGCAACGTTGTACAAGCTGGTACTGGTGGTGCTGCTCAATTAAATGATAGAGCCGTTGCTGGGAAGACAGGTACTTCTGATGAAGCCCGTGATTTGTGGTTTATTGGCTACATTCCCCAACTGGTAACAGGGGTTTGGCTAGGTAACGATGACAACCGCCCCACCTATGGCAGCAGTGGTAGTGCTGCTTACACCTGGCACGAGTTTATGGAAAAAGCGGTAGAGGGGATGCCAGTAGAAAAGTTTCCCGAACGACCCAAGTTAGAAGGCCGCAAAGGCACTATCAAAGCGCAGCGGATTAAGCCCGGACGAGTCCTTAATCGCCCTCTTTCCTCTGATGAATCCGAAAAAGTCAGCTCTGACGATAGCGGCTCATCTAGGAGGCGAAGAAGCAGGAGGAGGTATTCACAAGAAGCGCAACAATCAGATGATAATACCCCAAGACGGAGACGGCGTCGCGATCGCACTGAAGAGACAAGTTCTAGCAACTCTACTTCAGAACCCTCTCGCTCACGGCGACGATCTAGACGAGTAGAATCAGATTCTTCGCCACCTCGAAGAACTCGGCGGTCATTATCCCCGGATAATACAGGCTCGCAACAGTCTTCTTGGCGGGATAGACTTAGACCTCCTCAACAATGAGGGGAGTGGAGGCAATACCGTTCGGTTAAGGAATTTCTTCGTTGAGGCAAGTAGGGGGGCAGGGGTAGAACAGAAGCAGGGGGAAGAAATAATTGTCAATCAACTCTTTCCTCCCCTGCCTCCCCTGCTTATCCGAACCATATTGAGTCAGCACTTAGCACTGTTTTAGTGAAAAGTAATTTTAAATACTCCTCTTCTTGTCTCCCCACGCTTCCCCTCCTCTAGATTCATGCAATATCTACCTATTTGCTCAAACTTGAGGGGGATGTTAAGTGATACTCTCGTTTTATAGTGTCTTAACAAGTGTTATCTAACGCAGGAGAATATACTCATGCATTTATTTATGCAAACAGCAGCGGATGCTGCCGCCAATGCCCCACATTTTCCCTATGCTTTCACCTTGGTGTATGTAGTTGGTTTTATTGCTGCTGTAACCATTGGTTCAATTGCTTGGTACAACTCAAAACGCCCCGCAGGTTGGGAAAGCAAAGAGCGTCCTGATTTTGTACCTAAAGTTGAAAAAGAAGAAACTCCGGGTCTGGGAGAACCGAAGTCATAAGCAGTCAAAAGTTAACAATCAATGGTCAAGAGTCAAAACTTTAGACTTTTGACCTTTTAAGTATGGCTAATTTTGAACTTCAACCCAGCGACGGTAAAGTTTTTGAATTTGTTTGAGAAGCACTGTATAAGCCGGTTGAGTTGACTCATTCGCCTTCGCTAAATCCTGTAATTTCGTCAGAAGTCTTGCTTCTTCTGTTGCCACTTCTCCATCGCTGTAAATTAAGCCACTGATGGCTTCAATTAAGTTTTCACAATCTTCAAGGCTGGGGCGATCGCCTAGGTACTCCGTTACCCAGTCATAGCACTCTTGTGGCTGTACCGGAACTAATTCGTATAGCCAAGGCTTAATTTCTGGATCGGTAGCCAAACCTTTTGCTTGAGCTATTTCGCGCAGATATTGTCGTTCTTCTGGTTGGATTCTGCCATCAATCCAAGCCGCTCCTATCAGGATTTTAACTAAGTTTTTCACATTAGACTGAGTAACCATTGCTGCCTCCTCTGGTAGATTCGGGGCTCAATCAAATAGTACAATCCCAAGCAGTATTCACTCGTAATTATTGGTTTTTCTTAAGCGCACCATAAAAAAGCCATCCATGTCCTGTTGCTGAGGCCAGACTTTAAACCAGCCTTGAGGTGTGGTGTAGGCGTAAAGCAAATCAACGTTGGGATCAATTTGCCAACCAGGTGACTCAGCTAAAAATGCTGAAATCACTTCTTCGTTTTCTGCTGGATGCAGTGTACAGGTAGCATAAACAAGTACACCACCATGTTTGACAAAAGTCGATGTATGTGACAAAAGTTCTTTCTGAAGCATCGAAAGTTCCTGGACAGATTTTGGCGTCTGTCGCCAACGAGCATCAGCATGACGGTGCAGGGTTCCCAAACCAGAGCATGGAGCATCAAGTAATACGCGGTCTGCGATGTTCTGAAACTGAGTGAAGTAGCGGCTGTCACCAGTGCAAACTTGTATAGATTGCAAATTTAGCCGTTGAGAATTTTCTTGGAGTTTGCGAAGCCGAGAAAGAGTGCGATCGCAAGCCCAAATCTGCCCTTTATCTGCCATTAACTCAGCTATATGAGTTGTCTTACCCCCCGGTGCAGCACAAGCATCAATTACTATTTCACCTGGTTGCGGATCGAGCAAATGGCTCACTAGTTGAGCACTACTATCTTGCACAGTCCACCAACCCTCGCTAAAGCCAGGTAGTTTTTGAATTGGGCCAGCACTACCAATTAATCTTAACGCTTGGGGTAAATTGGATCGCCGTACTAAAACACCAACAGATTGCAACGCCGCCTCAACTTCCGCGATTGAAGTGCGAAGCGGGTTGATTCGCAGGTCAATAGCTGGTGATTGGTTCATCCATTCACACAGTTGTTCTGTCTGGGTGAAACCTAGTTGTTCAAACCATACTTGAATAATCCAGTCAGGAAAGCTGTGGAAAATACCTAAGCGTTCCACGGGGTTTTCTAGAAGTTCTAGAGGATCTCCTCCCCTGTGTTCTACAAGACGGATATATTGTCGCAATAGACCATTCACAAAACCTGCAAGTCCAGAAAAGCGGTTTTCTTTAGCTAGTTGGACAGTAGTATTTACAGCAGCAGAAGCGGGAATACGCTCTTGATAGCGCAATTGATATAAGCCTAGATGTAAGATAGTGCGGAGGTCTGGAGGTTGTTGATGAGATTTCTTATTAGCGATTTGGTCGATTAGGGTATCAAGGGTGCGTTGCCTCCTGACAGTGCCATAAACTAATTCTGTCATCAGACGGCGATCGCTATCTTGCAAATTAGCTTTTTGCAGCACTCTGTCTAAGGCAACATCAGCATAAGCCCCCTTGTGAACGTCTCGCAAGGCGATAAAAGCTAGTTGACGGGTATTTGTCATGGAAATATTATACCTAGCTTGATAACTGATGACTGATGACTGATTTAAGGTGTTAGATTTGAGCTATCTTTTTTTGGGGATATGGAAATTTGGAATTTTTAGAAGAATTTATACCAATTAAAAAAAATAATGCGACAGATAGACCATTATAGAGACGTTGCAATGCAACGTCTCTACCAAAGGATTTGTTGCAATCATTAATTGAATCGGTATTATATTACATTTTGACAATAGCAAAAGCCCTCTTGTAGTTACAGAGGGCTAAAAATTAAACATATTAATCCTAATAAAACGACCCTATCGAGACATATATGGGTCTACACTAGCAATTTCAAACTCACACGCTCTAGATACTACTTCTGGAGGTAATTTATCAAAACTAACCAGTGGTAAATAACTGGGATTTGCCATCAGTTCTTTTGCCAATAAAAACCCAGTAATTGTCCAAGTTTGATATTTCCTGGCTTGTTTGCCAATTAGTCGCCCCTTCTTACCATCGTAATACTCTGGCCATTCATCTTCACTCAGCCGTGCTTGGGCAATTTCAATAGCCTTTCTTGCTATACTTGTTTTGTTGGTTTTCACGGACGCTGCTGCCAACATCCACATTAAAACTGGCCAACTACCAGCATTATGATACGACCAAGGTATATTTTTGGGGTCGCATCCAGTCACAATTCTGTACTCTTCATGTTCTAAAGCTGGGAAACAGATTTTCATTGGCATATCTCCCACTAGGTCATCCCATCGATCTTCAATGAGGGTCATAATCCCTTGCGACTGTTCTTCAGTGGCTAAGTCTGAAATGATCGCCATCAAGTTTCCTAGTGAAAAGAAACGAGTATCTAGCTGTGATGGGCCAACATTACCAGCTAGATAACCACCTTTTTTTGGCAGCCACTTATCTAATTCATAATAGGGAACTGAGTCTACATATATATTGAATAAATTAACAGCAGCTTTACCATATTCTTCACTTTTGAAGCGATAAATTGCATTGAGACGATTAATATCTATCCAATAATGCTGGCGAATATGAGCACATAAAAGAGGTAAGCGGTTATCAATAGCTGCAACAATATCGTGGTTGCCTTGACAAATTAGTAGCTCACGAGATGCTCTTAATGCTGTGTAAAATAAAACTTGAATTTCTAGAGGATGCCCATAGATTCCCATACGACGGTCAATCATACAAGCCCCATCTGGAACCAACAGTGTTGGATACATATCAAAACGATTTGCCAAGCAGATTTCCATGATTAGCTTGATACCGTTTTGAAATTCTGGTTGATAAGCTAGAGAAAAATCTTTTGTAGCAACTACATAAGCGCGTAATAAAATAATCCACCATAGACAGGAATCAACTGGTGTAACTCTGGCGATCGCATGTTCACCAAAGTCTGCTTCTAAATATTCTTGCCCATTATCTGATACAACTTTAAAGCTAGCTGGTATTAACCCTCGTCCAGGCTTGTACGCATCTAATGCCCTTTCTTTCGGCTGTAACTTTAGGGTTTCTTCTAGAAAATTGCGAACAATATCTGTTCTGCCTTTAATCAAAAAAATTAGGGCTGAAGAGACAAAATCTCGAATAAAGCACTGGTCATAATTGAGTGCTTCTACAGATGCATCATAGGCAGCTACCGTTCCTACAGGGCGTCCCTGATAGTAAAGAATTGACTTTTCTAATGCTTCCCACGCTTCTAATTCTATATTTTTAGTTGTTTCTATTTCGTTTAGTTGCATCGCCAGAATAACTCCATTTGGGTTGTGAACTTGTAGTAGATGTGCTCTTACTTTATTATTTTTGCTACTCTCACAATTACCAAGATGATTTTTTGAATAGCAAACATAATTATGTCAAAAGTTAGTCCAGCAACAACAGCTAAAGCTGCTTATTTTTATGCAGTTTAATTTACTGTTTGTTTGCTTTTAATCAGCTATCCTCTTGGTGAATTACAGCCGTTGTTATTCAACCAAGCAATAACATGATTACTAAAAACAGTCATGCAAGATAAATTTTTAGACTATTTCTTGTTTTGTTTTCATGTCCGGCATCTTTGCTTGATTAAACAAAAACATATCTCCGGCACTGTTTAAGTTTCCCGTGAAGTTTAAACTATGCTCAGTATACTTACTTAAGCGGATTTAGTTTTTGAGACTAGAAGTTAAATTCTTCCCCTATAACTTAATAATTTATAACTTTTTTTCAGAATATGCAATAAGAGAGCTTGAATTATTTAAGATGTCAATACTTCTGAAGGGCTATATATTCTACCTCACTGTTCTATTCAATGGAGAGCTTAGGCAAGTAAAATCAAAAAAGGTAAAGTACACAGGAGTAATAACAACTTATAGCTTTATATCACGTTATAGAAAGCAGCTGAAGCCTCAAAAAAGCGGAAATAATCAATTTTTCAAACAATAACAAAAGCTTAATCATTGGACTCAAAGAATCGTAATGATCATAGAGGAGAATTGAGCAAAATTGCTCAATCTAAAAGTAAGCAGAATGCAACAGCCTCTTGTATAAATCCTTGTTTATATATCCAGGTATTGTTTACTTTTTTGGATAATATAATTTTGTCAGCTTTTATATGTAAACAACTGTAACTTGCTACACTAATATCTGCATTGAAGGAATGTAGTAGATATTTTTGTAGAAGCGTAGACGCGGAGCGGTGAGGGGGTCGCAGCCTTCTCTACTAGAGGGCCTTCGCGAAGCGTCTCGTAGAGAAGGCGGTTTCCGTCGATAGGGCAGCGGTAGCGAGTCATCAAGCGTCTTGCCAACTCCCGAACCCGAAGGGCTTGTCGTCAGATATCGTGTTTCTTTTCTTTGGTAGGTACATTGAAAAGATATGGGTAAGACATTATTTGCTTTTTACAGGATTATTCGGTTAGATGCAAGATGCGTCAGTTTTCTACACGTCTGCGTACCCGTGCAATGGCTAAGTCGGGACTGTGTAACCAAAAGTAAATTAAGTTGATAATATAACCTTTCATTTTGTATTCTCTCAAGAATCGCGCGAAATTACGAGCTGCTAATGTAGTTTCAAATGCAAAATCAGCTTTAGCATTCACCAGAGTTTGTTGCCATTGATACACCATATCTTCTCTGTATTTCCTAGTTTATTTGAATATCTGATCCTCTCTAGCAAGCTTTGCCGCCTTAGTTTTTTTAACCACTAAGGCACTAAGAAAAATAGATTACACCTTGAAATGGCAAGTTTAAACATAATCATGATTGATTTTGAACTTTGGGATACGTTACTTCGTCAGTATGTTGATCAACAGGGTCGTGTAGACTATCTTGCTTGGAAAACAGAGCAACCCCAAGTACTGGCTGATTGGTTATCGAGTCTAAAGCAGTTGCATCTTGAATCGAATTCCACGCCTTTGGAGGAATTGGCATTGTGGGTCAATCTTTACAACGCGTTTACTATCTCGACAATTTTGGAACGATATCCAATCAAATCAATTCGTCCAAAAATTCTAGGGGTTCCTAACTGGCTTGGTTTCCTGTGGTTCTTCCAACGTCGGGTTTATGAAGTTTTTGGCAGGCGTTATAGTCTAGCTCAAATCGAGAACCAAATTCTGCGAGACAAATTGCAAGAGCCACGAATTCATTTCTCAATTGTCTGTGCTTCGGTTGGTTGTCCGTTACTGCGTGCAGGAGCTTACTTTCCTGAGCAAGTCGTTGAGCAGTTAAATGAAGATGCTCGTCGCTTTATTAATAATCCTGAAAAAGTCCGTTACGATTCCCTAAGCAAAACGCTCTACTGTAGCAAGATATTCAAGTGGTATCGTCAAGACTTCTTAAAAGTTGCGCCCTCCATTCCAGAATACATTCGTTCTTATTTAGAAAAAGATTTGCCCTTAACCGCTGCAACGTCGATTTCCTATCTCTACTATGACTGGAACCTCAATCAGCGAATATCTTGATAAAACTGCTTGAGATAGTTTGTCGAGACGCCAATACCCCATAAAAAACCAATGTACAGATAAATTACCGTAGCTTTCCAATTACCCCATTTCGCCACACGCCGATCAGAACTTTGAACGATCCGGTTAACCTGATAAATACGTCCTTTTTTCACTAATTTGAGGCATAAATCTCCATCTTCCATGATTGGTAATGCCTCATCAAATCCACCACAATCCCAAAAATCAGTTCGACGGCAAAATATTACCTGATCTCCAAATAAAAGGCGCAATCCTTTAAAAAACAGATGAGGTTTAAACAGCAATGGTGCGTAGTAAGTTTTGAGATAATTGTGTATGGAGATGCCCCAACGAGTCGTTTGAGATCCTGTCATTAGAGAAATAAATCCCCCACAAGCAACTGTTGGATTTGCTAGGGTTTGCTCGATTACAGCGATGAGATCATCTGGAACCCAAGTATCTGCATGAAGAAAGCAAAGGATATCTCCGGTTGCATCTGATGCTCCGTGGTTCATTTGAATAGAGCGTCCATGCTGCTGACAGGAGAAAACTTGTATATTTAACACCTGATTGAACGACTCAAAATTTTGCTTTGCGATCGCTAGTGTCTCATCTTCGCTGCCACCATCCACTACTATCACCTCTTTAGCAGGCGGATTGAGTAAAGTTAGTAGGCGCAATGTACGCTCCAAGCTGGCTGCTTCATTTAAAGTAGGAATGACAATCGAAACTTGAGACATGCAGCTTATACTATTTTGGATTTTGGATTTTAGATTTTAGATTCCGAAAGAGTTGGTGGATATGCTTTTGGGGTATCTATCACAATCACTTCTCAAATTGGTCTTAAGTAGTTTTATTGCTGTTTTTATTCTACTTGCTTAGTGTCTATGGGTTTTAGCCCAAAGAAAAATCGGGCAATGTTTAGGCGCTTGATTAATACATCGTATAAAAAACTTATGATTACAACAGACGCAGTACTAATAATCAAAAACTTTTCTGCTATGCCCAAATTCCATTGCACAACGTAAAAAGCGATCGCAACTAAAACTGTCTGGTGCAGTAAGTAAACTGGATAAGAAGCTTGGGAACAATATTGCAGAATGCTGTTATTAAATGCTAAATATCGCTGACCTAGCCCAAGTATGGCAATTACCCAACACCAAGAATTGAAGCCTCGCAATATTTGATAGAGAATATATTCCCAAGAGTAACCACGTATAGGAAGAGTATTACTTGCTTGTACTCCAAAGAGAATTGACATAGTAATCACTGCTATAAATAGTATCTGCGTTCGATATTGATCAATTACTTGTTTAAATCTCGTGTCAGAACAGAGAAGAAAGCCATAAACAAAGTAATGGAGGTAAAGCAATAAATTTGCCCAGTCATTATAGAGATTTTGGAAACCAAACCATTTTGGTCGCAACGCGCCTTCAATCATTGCCAATGGTAGAGCAGGTAAGAATATAGCTCCTGGCTGTTTCATGAAAGTTGCAATAGTAGAATACCAATATTTATCTGTTTGTTTTTTGAAGAATAATAAAATCGGCAGAGTAACAACAGACAACACAAATAGGTAAATCACAAACCACAAGTGTGCCCATTCAAAATTACCTTGGGGACGAATTCCATTAAAAAATTGTGGGTAGAACTGTAAATAAGAACCAATGTATTGGTGATGATTCAGAAGTTTGTAATAGACTTGAAAAGGAACCAGTATTAGCGTGCCAAATGTGAAAGGGATGAATAGTCGCCCGAAGCGATCGCTAATATACTGCATTGGTGTTCGCCACTGGAGAGAAAACCAAGTGGCAGACCCCGCAATTACGAAAAACAATGGCATGTGCCACTGATGAACAAAGAAAATAAACCATCCAAGAGCAGGACTGATTAAGTCATTTATAATATAAAATTCGCCTAATTCACCTTGGTAAAAAACTGCTGCGGCGTGAAAATAAATTAGCAATAGTACCGCCAGTACCCTCAACCAATCCAGATCATAACGTCTTTCAAGGTGACTACCCGTTTTATCTAAGTCGTCTTCTAAGTTCATTTATTTACCGTAAGCCTAAACAAGATATTACCGCTTTGAAAGTTGATGTTGAGGCTTATTACTGAGAGGATGTTTGAAAAGTCCTCTTGTCGGTATCAAAAGTTCTAGATCCCTCTAAATCCCCCTTAAAAAGGGGGACTTTGATTCCGGTTCCCCCCTTTTTAAGGGGGGTTAGGGGGGATCTAAAAGTGCCTAAAGTCACAGCGAAACACTTTTCAAACACCCTCTGAAGATAGATTCTATACATCTCTATAATCTGGTTGGATATAAATAATTAGCTTTGGTGTTCTTGAGCATGGTAGCTAGCCCTCAAGAGTTTTCCCCACATTGGATTATAGGGATGTACAAAATGCGTTGGATGTTGATCATGTTTAAAAATTGGTTTTCCTTCATTTGCCCACTGAAAAATACCACCGCTCAAGTTGAAAACGCCAGAGAAACCCGCCTCATCAAGTTGCTGGACTAATTTGGCGCTACGATAGCCAATAGAACAGTACACAACAATTGGTGTGTCTTTTGCAACTTTTGAGAGTGCTGCTAAATCAGGGGCAATGGGATCAATATGTATCGCTGCTTTCAGGTGACTGACCTCATACTCTGCCTGATTCCGTGCATCTAGTATAAGAGGCTGTGGTGCGGAGTCTAATAGCCACTGAGCAAATTCTTTGGTTTTAATCTGGTGAACACCTGGGAAGATTAGCCCAATGAAGAATTTAAGTAAATTAAATGTAAGCGATCGCACTTTTTAAAACGCTGTCTCGTTTTCAAGGGGAATTTAAATCTGATTATTAAGCTGTAAGTATTAATAAATATTAACGCTATTTAAAGGTCAGAATTTTCGCTCCCCCTTCTTCCTAATTTGGGAGAAAGAGTTTAGAGGATAAGGATAATTTTTTTACTTCTGAGACGTTCTTTGCTGCCGATTTCTACACTCAATATGACTTAGAGCTTAACCCAACTGTATTGAACCAACCTTAAGGAGGCGATATCTGCTTATCATCTTATGACTTCTATCCCACCCACTCCAGAAGATTCATCTGACTTGATTGCATCTGAAACGCCGCTTGACCCAAATCAGCCAACCAAAACTGATGCTCCCTTTCCGGTTGTGGGAATCGCTGCTTCAGCGGGTGGGCTAGAGGCATTTACGGAACTCATCCGCCACTTACCGACGAATACGGATATGGCGTTTGTACTGATTCAGCATTTAGCCCCCGATCACGAAAGTTTACTCAGCGAAATTCTGAGCAGAGTGACCAAAATGCCTGTGCATCAAGTGCAAGACCGGATGATGGTCGAGCCAAACGAGGTTTATGTCATTCCGCCCAACACCCAAATGACACTGGTAGATGGAATGCTACATCTAGCTCCACGTCAGAAAAGCTACGGCAAATATCTGCCGGGAGATATCTTTTTTGAGTCCTTAGCAGCAGATCGAGGCAACAAAACGATCGCCGTCGTGCTATCGGGCACTGATGGAGACGGCTCACTGGGGTTGAAAGCCATCAAGGTGGCTGGCGGTGTGACCTTTGCTCAATGTGAAGCCACGGCAAAATTTGACAGTATGCCAAATACCGCCGTTGCTACCGGAAATGTCGATTTTGTGCTACCGCCTCAAGCCATTGCCGCAGAACTGACAAATTTCGGTCGCAGTCCCTTTCTGTTTGACTCAGAGCCGCTTGAGGTGGTGCAGGAGTTGACCGAACCAGGTGATGCTTTGACCACCATTTTTGCGCTCTTGCGAACGACCAGCGGCGTTGACTTCACCCTCTACAAACCCACGACGCTGGATCGCAGAATGCAGCGGCGGATGCTGTTATATAAGCTCGAAAGTCTGGAAGACTATGCTAAGTATTTGCAAGAACATCCGGCTGAAGTTCAAGCGCTGTATGAAGAAATTCTGATCCACGTCACCAGTTTCTTTCGTGATCCGGAAACCTTTGAACAATTGAAGGTGCAGGTTTTTCCCACCATTAGTCAAAACAAATCCACCAATACGCCGATTCGGATTTGGGTGGCAGGCTGTTCTACCGGGGAAGAAGTTTACTCGATCGCCATCTGCTTATTAGAGTTTTTTAGCGATCGCGCCACCGTCCCGCCGATTCAGATTTTTGCCACCGATATCAGCGAAGCGGCAATCAACAGAGCCAGGTCAGGCTTGTACTTAGAAAGCCAGATGGAAGCAGTTTCACCGGAGCGCCGTAACCGCTTCTTTATTGCTTTGGCAAACGGCAGTTATCAAATTACCAGCCCTGTGCGTGAAGTGTGTGTGTTTGCGCGACACAACTTAGGAGGCGACCCGCCGTTCTCGAATCTCGATCTAATTAGCTGTCGCAACGTGCTGATTTATTTATCAGATTCGTTGCAGTCACGGATTATGTCTCTGTTTCATTACAGTCTCAACTTAACGGGCTTTCTGATGCTGGGGACTTCAGAAAGCGTCAAAAGCTCCTCAGACTTGTTTACATCAGTCGATGAAGTAGCCAAAATTTATGCTCGAAAGTTGACCTTGACTCGCCCCCTGTTTTCGTTCACGACCAATCCTTACCCTGTTGCCAGCGTTGATAGTCAGCAGCGCGTGACCGAAAATATCGCCAATAATTTTGATTTAGCGCGAGAAGTTGACCAACTTCTCTCAAATCACTACGCGCCGATATCTGTCGTCATCAACGACCAGATGCACATTCTCCACCTGCGAGGAGACACCGATCTCTACCTGAAGCTGCCCCCCGGAAGCACTGAATTAAACTTGCTGGTGATGGCACGGGAAGGATTGATGATCCCACTTCGCACGGCAATTTATCAAGCTCAGACCCGAATGGCACTAAGAAAAGCCGAAACACTTGTGGTTTAAGCTGTTTGCAATTGCTTGCGTAACTCATGCCGGGGTTTGGTCATTAAGGGGTAAGCTTTTGGGCGGCGTTTACGGACTCGTGGTTCACT
>NZ_VJXY01000081.1 GCF_014831675.1 Komarekiella delphini-convector SJRDD-AB1
GATCTCCGATTGAAAATGACGCCATTTGAATGGTTGCTTAGGGTTCATGAATACAATGTCAGTGGCGAGGCTTATTAAGTATAATTTCTACTCTTAGCAGAACTCCACCTGTTTTTGCAACAGAACCTGAAAACGTGCTGGCGAGATGTTTTTGAGAAATTCGTAAAACTACAAAAAACTAGGAGAAAATAGATGAACGTTCAAGACGTACTTACTTTGGCTATTGAAGCTATCTTTTGGGCATTTGTTGGGATTATGATGTTTCAGTTCATTACTGAACTTTTCGTATCCGTTGCTAACACCAATAGCGTAATTTCAGAAGAAAACTCAGATGTCGTTTCACAATTGCCATCATCAGTATTATCAGAAGTTGCAGTCACAATACCCAGCGAGACAACACGTAAGTTTGAACAATTACCCGACCCGTGGACATTAGAACCCAAAGTTGCTCAGACTAATTCACCTGTTGCAGCTATCCTCCCATTCCCTACATTAAGATTACTGCCTCCAGCAAAAGAAATTAAACTACAGTCAAAGCGTACCAGAACACCCAAGAAAACTGAATCAGTTGCAAAGAGTAAGACGAACAAAAAGACTGACATAGTGACACCAACATCGAAGCGCAAGCCGGGTAGACCACGCAAAGTTGCTTAAGTATTACCAAAGAATAACAAATTTCCAACCCTCGGCTGATTACCGGGGGTTCAGCATATCTGGAATTGTCATCATGTTTTGAACGCATATTCAACTGTTGTTCATCACTTTCAAATCTGTATGACTGAAGTATTATCAAGAGGGATAATCATGCTGGCGGCAACCTTGTCTGAATTCACCAAAGTCCAATCTTTGAAAACTGATAATGCCACCTATAACGTCAATCAAACTATCAAGTTTTGGCATTTAGATGAGCGGAACTGGCTCCAAGGAAGAATTAAGGAAATAACTCAGTGTGAAGGGTATTTCGTCAATGTGAATATTAATTACCAAAACTATAACAGACAAAGGCAAATACAAATTTATCGAGAAGATTGGCTGATTAGTGATTGATAGTTGATGAGTAATAGCCCTCTTGTAAAAGTATTTTTTGCACTCTTGGGGGAAAAGTTAAAGAGGAAGGGGAAAATACAAAATCTTTCCCCCTTGACCCTTCTCCTTTTCCCGACTTCTGCAAGAGGTCTAATGCTTAAATTTCTACGCCTTGATTTTTAGCTTGAGCTAAAACTTTGTCAATTTTGGTGTTAGTTTCTTCAAAGAATTGCAGTACTTGAGGCGAAACTTGATTAGTTTTTACCTTGCCTGATTGAATATCTAGAACTATCTCTCTATTTTTGTGAGCGATCGCCAAGTCTTTTTGCTCAGTATTAAACGAAATATTATAAACTTGACCTTGAACTTTGGTGAAACCATCTTGCCCAGGTTTGCCCAAAACCATGCCAACTCTCTGAGCGATTTGGGTAAGTCTGCTAATAGAGCGGTACTCTTGCTTATCTTGGTTCATTGCCGTTAACGCCTTATCTGATAATTGTTGGCCTGTCTTAAACCCATTAGCCACCTCCACAATGCGTTGCTTGTACTCCTCTGACTTGCCTAACTTGTCAGCAGTGTTGTGCCAATCCCTCAAATCATCAATACTAATTACTGGGCGGTTTATTACACCTTTTGGTTCGATTTTTACACTATTACTAATTGGGGGTGTGGTGGGAGTAGTCGGAAGTGGTACAGGGCTTTGTTGGCTAATAGTAGATGTGGGTTGAGTCCAATGTTTAGGCTCTGGTAGTTTTGGTTGGTCTGGTGGTTTCAAGAATTGCGGTCGTGTGGCAAGAGAGCTAACTTTTTGTTGATACTCATTACTCGATTCAATAACTGCTCCAAATTTCTTAGTCATTTTCTCTAAAGTTTTGGGAGGGATGGAACTGCTGACTAAGTTAAACACCGCTAATCCTTTTTGGGTTTCCTTAATCACATCTTCGGGTGGAACTTGAGAGAATTCAACGCTTTGAAGAGTTAGCCATTTGCTTACCGCCTCGACTTTGTGATTGTCAACCGCCAAGCCCATAAATCCTTGTACTTTGTGTTCAGGTGTGGCAACAAGTATGGTTGGACGCTCCTTGATTTTTTGGAGTATCGGCGCACTGCTATCAATCATGAACTGTTGAAGAGGGTCAATTTCTGATTGACCAAAAGCCTGAAACTCCTTAGTCCAGTTTTGAGGATATTTAATGGTGGAGGGGTCGATTTGGGCGCAAATAACAGAAAAATTACTTTGAAGAATAGCGGGTGCTGGTGTAAGTTCACCGTTTTTAAGTAGTCCAAGTTGCCGTAGTGCGTCTTTGTCCTTTTTGAAGTGCAACACACCGAGTGGCTCACCATTTAAAAATACAGCTTCTCTGGATCTAGAAGCCGAAGTTTCTACGCTCGCTTGACGGTAATTTTGATCCGAGAATGTTTGACCTTTAAAATCGTAAAAGTTAATTTTGTTGATTTTAAGTAGATTACCGTTGGCAGATTCGCCCAGCACAAAAGCCTGATCTCCAGTAAGGGAGATTGAAGTAAGTTTTAACTTCAAGGGATTACCATTTTTGAGGTAATTGAAGCTTTTTAACTGTTGGACAGAATCGTTGTCTAACTCACCTAAAGTTTTGCCATTAAGTTTGATTTTGACGATTTGATCTGGTACTGAAACAGCGCCAAATTCTAAATTTACCGATTGGTCGTTAAAAACTTGTCCAGCGTATGAGAAGTTCTTAAGTTCGCGGATGGTAATCTCAACTGGTTCCTTTCCAGGCAAGCCAATAATGGCCTTAGCGGTAGCGGGTTCTATACCAACCATACTTGCTTGTGCCTTCGTGCCAATTGGCAGCATCCCAGTTCTGGTTTCGAGCATGGCGAATTCCTTATATTCGCCGTCGCTGTCCTGGACAAACATTAGTCTCGAAACGTGGCGTTCATGACCAACTGGGTGGTGAGAGGCTCTGATTTCTATGGGGTGTTTTTCATCTGGGTTCCATTGTCTGCCTAGAAATTGATTTGCTTGATTATTGAGGGTGACTAGTTTTATATCAGTGAATTGCAGTTGGTCTAGGCGGGACACAATTTCGTTCGGGAAAGCAGCGAAGGCGAAATTAGAGACTTTTTTAGCGTAAGCAGTCGGATCTAAATTTTCTTTTCGTGCAACTTCGAGTTCATCCTGGCGCGATGCACAAATATTCCAAGCTGCTGCTGCGGCTTGAAGTTTCTCTGATTCTGGAATAGAAGCGTAAAATGCTTGTGCTGCCTCTTCTGCTTTGGCAAAAAGTAATTTGGTTTGGCTAGTTGTAAGCTCTGGCCTAAATTCCAGTATTTTGGCTCCTTGCGTAGTCGTCCCCGATTTGAGATTGTAATCACTCACTGAAGCTTGGCTAAGTGTACCTAGTTTGCGGTACGCGGGTTGACCATCCTCTTCGATCTCTCCATTTATCTGCGCGACTGCCAATAATTTGTGAGGGCTTGTGCTATTCGTGAATTTAATTTCTTCTAAGCGGATGTTAAGTGTCTGGGCTTTCCAGATTAGTGGATGTCCATAACGGGTGAGATTGGTAATTTCGAGAGAGGCTCCTTGTGGAGTTTGAACAATAGCAGATGGCCCTTTCTCGGTTTCACGCCGCCGGGACATACGTACCGCAGCATTGAATTTCTGATCAAATTCGTGTTTGGCAGCGATCGCAGCAAATTTTTGCTGTGGGGTAAACTCGACTCCCCGAAATAAATCTTGGAATTGAACTATGGGGCGGGATTCTAACTGTGATTGTTGAAAATATTTATTAGTTTGGCTAATGATTAATTCTACAGGAGAGTAACCAGTTGGCGTAATCCCAGAGTTTAAATAAGCTGTTTTTAATTTTTTATCTTTAATATAATTGACATCTCTGTGGAGATAGCGTTTATTCTCCTTGATAATGTCCATGTCAGGCGTTCTCGAACTCTTAAACAGATCAACCGCTATCTGATTTTGAAAACACCCTTCTTCAGTAACTTGGCGTTCAAGGAGACGGTTAACATCCATTGCCTGTTCTAAAGTCTCTTGGGTTGGATTCTGGGCTAAGGATACAACAGATCGCATATATGGTTTGTATTCTGCCCGAATTATTTTAGGAGATTGCTGGTTTTCTTCTCCAAAGAGCTTTTCGTAATGGCTTGAAACTTGATTTAAGTAATTTAGCTTTTGTTCATCAGTGCCATAAGTTCGTAGAATTTCAATCTCTGATTCCAAGGCTTCAGCGGCCGTTACCTGATTATTGATTACTCCTACACTAATACTATCGCTCATGTGGATAGCAATTTCTTCAAATTGACGCTGGGTTCCATCTATGGGATCATAAAATGATTGTTTTTGGAGTTTAACTGTAGGAGAATAAGCGTTTTGGGGGAGATTTTTCCTCTCTGCCTCAGATGTGAGATTGGGATATAAACTAGCTCTTGCCACACCAATGCAGTCACCGTCGTAATCTCGTGCTTGTCGTTCTGATTCGGTTTCGGCTGGGTCTATTTCTTCAACATCAATCCCTTGAGCTTCTAGCTTTGCAATTCTCTGTTGTATGCGCTTGTGGTCTTCGTCGTTGACTACAATCACGCCTTCTAAGGCTTTACCATCTGGGTCAAGTCGATCTTCAACGTGCTTGTTAGCAGACACACACAATCCGTTAGAATTTAGAAAAGGAGATCGATAGTTGAGAATCTTTTCTTCATTCTTTTCCCATGAAACGCAAATTTCACCATTTTTTAAATCTTTGGATGGAATAATCATTCCCCGGTGAAAAGTAAGTGTTTTTCCCAGAGCGATATCTCGCCATTCACTCTGTAAAAACCGACTTAACTCTTGCTTTACCTTTTCAGTTTCTAAAAGTTGCTGATGACCTAATAAGTCGGCTTTGATCAGTTTGTACATGAACAAGTCATCTTTAGCACTTTTATCACCCAACTCTTCATCTGTGTCTAACTCATAATCTGCATCTAAGTTATTAACATTTGATTCTTGGTTGTTGATTTGATTAGATTTGCTCTGATTAAATAATTCTTTACGCTTTTCGTATTTTTCACAATATGCAAGAGCAACTTTCCTTGGATCATCTTGGATAGAGGCTAATTTTTGAGCTTGTAATTCTAATTCTTCGACAAAATCTTTCAGTCCTTGGGGGAAAGATGCCAGCAGTTGGGAAATGGACATCTGTCCTTGCTGAGATTGCGCTTTTTCAGCTAACCAAATATTTTGCTGGTATAGCCCTGGTTTAATTTGAGGCTTAGTAGGGCCAGAGGGTCTATCCTTATCTGTTCCTTTGAAACTGCTTATGGGAAGAATTATATCTATTTTGGGTTCATTCTTGGGATCTGCATATTCAATTTCATGTAAGTTGTATGGTCGCAGTGTTCCTTTACCAAAACGATATTTAGTTGTATCTTCTCCGTTTCCCTCCACCCAACCAAATCGGTGCTGAATAACGCGATAGCTTTTGTCCTGTTGTGATTCTCTTAAAGTGAGATTGTCATAGACTTGTGAAGAAATCTGCCCATAACAATCACCAACTAATTTATATGCTAAATCTTTTGATAATATTCCTCCATTTTCCCCAGGATTATCAGTAGAATCATCTACTACTAAAATATTTAGTTTTTCCTGAATCGCATTTTTACAAGCTCCAAGGAAAATAGATCCGTAAGCCCCTCGGTCTTTAGCGTCTGGACAAATTTTTTGAATAGTTTCTAAACATTCTCTTTCTCCATAAAGCAATCTAGTTTTAGAAGACAGCAACAAAATATGTCCATTTGGATGATTCTTTAATTCTTCCGGTTTACTGTATTCATCTGAGTGTCCAAAAGAGAATTCTTTCTCAGGAAAGTAAGATTCCAATAAAGTATTACTTAGCTTTTCAGTTAAAATTGTTTTAGTATTAGTTTTACTGTCATCTGTATAAATCCATTGATTGAGTCTGGGGTCAAAATGTTTGAGTTCAAGAGTCATAAACGTTAAGCAGATTAATGAAGTTTGATTAAGATTTTGGGAGGTTTATATGTCGAGAATAAAACGTTGGATAAATATGCACAAAAAAGAGTTCAATGCAGATGGAACTTTAAAAGATGAAGTAAGACAACAAAAGTTATCTAATGGTGCAGATCCAGGAGCAATTGATAGTTATGCTCGTAGAATAAAAGCAAAATACGACGAATGGAAGCACTTAGACGAAATTGCCCCAGAGCCGTGGACAGTGTATACAGCCTATGATTTCTTCACTGAACAAGAGAAAAGGGAATTTAACCCAGATGGCTCCCTCAGACCAGAGTATATCGAATACGCCCGTCAAATAGGCATTAGTGAAGGGGCGCTCGAACAGCAAGAGTGGCGTAAGAAAAGCGAAGTTGAGAATTATAATGCTGTGTCTGCTGATTACGCTCAACAAGGTATTAACTTTGGTGAGCAGAAAATGAATGCTCTGATTGAAGACAGCAGAACCTACACCCAACGCCGCCGCCAAATGGAACAAGACTTGCGAAACTTCGAGCCGGAAGATAGCTTGCCCTTTGATAAAAGCACCTCCTATTAACATAGGTGAGGTTATGCTGTAACCCCGTTTGTGTGCATCAAATAATGTGATTTTAACTGATTACTTGGAGAAAAGCGATCGCCCTGGTGAATTGAAGGAGCGATCGCGTTTTTCAATGGAAACATGAATATTTGTAAAGATTAATGGACTACTGACAATTATAAGAAGCTGCGCCAACACCCAATTGAAGGTTTTGTACTAATTGAGGTGTTTATGAATATATCTTCATCAATGGCTATGGCGATCGCTCAACATTGGCAGCGTCAATTAATGTTTTCAAAGGAGGTTTATTTCTATTTAGATTTAGCCCAAGATTTTGGATTTCTGCATACTTGGAAACGTCAAAATGAGCAATTAGTATTGACATTTTATGAAGGAACGCAGAAATCATTAGATTGTAGATCAACAGAGAGTTTATCCTATCTCAAAGAACAAGTTGAGTTTTTTGCTGAGGTAACTACTAAGCTATAGTCAAATAAGTTTTGTGACCGCGCAAGAAACCGTCAGTACGCCCATGTGCTAGCGGTTTATTTTTGAAAGAATGGCGCTCTGCTCAAACTTTCTGAAGTCCAACTATCACTCTTGTTAAATATGGAAACCAACTGTTCTCTAATCACAGAAAGTATGCAAACTTCTTTGAAAACTCTCACAAGGCTAGACATCGTAATAGCCTGGGAAGTTAAAGGAACGCATTTGCTTCTAACTTATTACGATAATTACAAAACATTACTTGATTTAACATCACCTGATACATCTAATACTTTGAAGTACACTGCCGAATTGTATCGGTTTCAGGAAGAAGAATGGGATTGAGCAAGCAGGTAGAAATATTTTAGAAGACCTTATAATCGTCAGCATATACAATGCTGGCGGTTATTTTTTTGTAGGCAGCATTCCATTATTTTGAACCAACTCAAAAACGCTGCGCGAGGAGTTGATGAAATCTTTGCGGAGCAAAGCAATAATGACTAATAAAGATTTTGCCGCGGCCCAAGCCGTTGAGTTGTACATTGGCAGCTATCGGTTTGATGCTATTAGGATTGTTGAGACAAAGGAATATCGGATGTCTCAGAATCACATACTTGAGCCAATCGGTATAAATAAAAACTGGTTGACCAGGTTACAGTTTAGCTTGCCTCGCGTCTACCAAAGCCTGATAGGGCAAGGGCTAAATCACGTTACACTTGATGCGGAATATACGGTTAAAAGTACAGTAACGCGTGCTGTAACGTGGTCGTTAACAGATGTCAGAATAATTTGGCGTTATTTTGACAAGCAGGGAAACTCTGAAGCTCAAAAGCTGATTGATGCATTGTCTGAAGACTCACTCATCAGCAGATTTGAGCAGGTTTGGGGGGAGTCGCGGACAGTTGAGCAACGACGAAGAGATGACTCTCGGATTTTGGACACGCCACGTCCCTGGACGAAGATGTTTGAGACTGAGTTTGAGTCAAACTTGGCAAGGATTACCAAGCTGCATAAGAAGAATATCAGAAACGGGCTGTACTATTGGGAGTTTATCTATGGTTGGATGACACCAGAGGAAAAAGCCAAGCTCGATGTCGTTAACCCAGCGCTTCCAAACGGACGCAGGAAGTACAAGATTCACCAAATGTTAGACAAGGAAACGAAAGAAAGACTATCCCCACACGTCACATCAGTGCTGATTCTGATGAAGTCGGCTAACTCTGTGGATGAACTACGGCGGCTAGTTGGGCGGCAGTATGGAGTAGATCAGCCTAATTTATTTGATGGTTGGGATATAAGATAGTCAGCGAAAGTATTTGCGGTAAGGCATAGAATAGCTCGCCGCAAAACAACTAATTCTCCTTCTAGATCGTGATAAACTAGATTTTTTAATTGATTTATGTTGTTGTAATTTGAAGCTAAACTTAGGGTTATTCACGAATATGACTGCTTTTGAGTCATAGCAGTGACAGCAGCTTTTTTTGAGTAATAATAGTTGTTGCACTTGCAGGAAATAAATTATTAACTGTTATTACTTGGATAAGTGTAAATTCATTATCAATAGGTTTGTACGAAAATCATGTCGCAAATTATTGCGATCGCTAACCAAAAAGGCGGTACAGGAAAATCTACAACGGCTGTACATCTCGCCTACTATCTGGCTATTAAAAAAGGTTATAGCACGCTGCTTGTCGATGCTGATTCCCAAACGTCATCATCTCAATGGATTAATAACCTAGAGAAACCTATTGCTTTCAAAGTGATTCACGAGAAAGACGAACTGTTTAAAGAAATGCCTAAGCTAGCTAAACAGTATGATTACCTCATAGTTGATGGGCCAGCGGGGCGTTTAGATGATGAAACAAAAGCAATTCTGGCATGGGCGAATCTGGTATTAGTACCAATTCAGCCTAAAGTTCTAGACCTCAGTTCTACACTCAAGGCAGTTTTGTTAATTAATCAAGCTCAGGAAATACGTGAAGGTTTACCTAAAGGTGCTCTTTTTCTCAACAGAGCTAAACAGGGTACTCGATTGAAAGATGAAGCTACTCGCTTTCTAAGAACTGTGCCTGGAGTGATATCGCTCAAAACTATCATTCATGACCGAGAAGTTATTGCGGATGTACCAGGACAAAACATAACGGTTTGGACAATGACAGGTAGACCAGCAGCAGAAGCAAGGCGTGAATACACTCAACTATTCAATGAAATTTTAGACTTGCTTAAAATCTAAGAATATAACTAACTTCTTAGCTCAAACCAGCTTGTAAAGCTATGCCTCAAAAACGTAAATCATTAGATGAAGGTGCTTTGGAGTTTTTCATCAGTAAAGCTCCACAATCTGTTAATCTCCTTACTAAAGCTGATAACTCTGTTCCTCTAGAGTCAATTCGTCTTCCTAAACAGCAGCCTCGGCGCTATTTCGATCTCCAAAAGATGCAGCAGTTAATAACGTCTGTCAAGGAACATGGCATTCTAGAACCATTGCTTGTAAGACCTATTTCTGAAGGACAGTATGAGTTAGTTGCCGGGGAGAGGCGTTACCGTGCTGCTCAAGAGATAAAACTAGCTAATGTCCCGGTGGTAGTTCGCTCTTTAAGTGATGAAGAAGCATTGCAACTTGCATTAATTGAAAACTTGCAGCGAGAAGACCTTAACCCTGTTGAAGAAACTGAAGGAATTCTCCAACTACTAGCAATCAAGTTAGAGCAGCCTGTAGAGAAGGTTATTTCTCACCTCTATCGTATGTATAACGAAGCCAAGGGGAACATTAACACATCTAACCCTAATGTTAGGGTTAACGCTGAAAAGGAAGATCTCGTCGTATCTAACCCTAATGTTAGGGTTAGTGCTGAAAGCCAAGCTGTACAAGCCGTGTTTGATTCATTAGCCTTAATGGCATGGGAATCTTTTGTTAAAAATCGTTTGCCATTATTGAATCTGCCTGATGAAATCTTAGAAACATTGCGTAGAGGAGAAATAGCGTATACAAAGGCTACATTAATTGCACGAATTAAGAATGAGGTAGAAAGGCAGTCTTTACTTCAAGATACAATCAAAGAAAATTTATCCCTAACGCAAATCAAAGAAAGGATTAACAAGCTTAAAGAGAGTGAAGCAAAGACTCAATCTATTCAGGAAGCTCCTCTAAAAAATCGAATAGATAAAGCTTACCAAGTTATAAAGAAAACAAAAACATGGGATGATCCAAAAAAACAGAAGCGTTTAGAAAAATTAATCACTGCTATTGAAGCTTTAATAAATGAATCTAACTAAACGGCAAGGTACAAGTAAGTTTCAACGTCTCTGCTAAGTTCAATTAATTAAAGTTCTACATGAAATCTACCCAGCGTCCATCTAAACCACCCAAGCAGCAGCCAAAATCTGACAAATCAAGCCCAAAACTTGATATTGTTGCTTATAGTCCAGCGGAGCAACTATCATCTGAAACTAAGACTAACTCCACATCCGCTGTCGATGAACCAGTAATCTTAAACCAGGCTAAACATCAGCCAGAATTAGCCGCGACTGACTCTCTAGACACTGGGCATGACGAACCGACTCCATCGCTACCAATTAAACCGCAGGCGATACCTAATAACAAAGCGCTACCTACCTACCCTGCCCCGCGCAAATTAAATTCACTGCAAAAGTCTCAGCAGCAACGAACATTTGAACCACGCGATGAAGAAGAGTTGCCGTCCCAGCAATGTCAGCACATGCAATTTTCGGACTGTGACAAACTAGTAGGGCGTGTAGTGTTCGAGTGCCACCACTGTGGACAAGGGATAATTAGTGAGTACACTGGGGAACCAGTAATTGGAGAGTATAAGGGACGCCCGTCAGTGGTGCTAGCTAAAGTGCAATGTCCTAGCTGTGGTGAAACGGCGATTAGATTGAATGCAGAGAAGGTGCTTTCGACAACGGCTATTTCTTCACCCTGGAAGTAGAGATTCGGTTGCTCATAGTTAAAAACTATTACTCCTCATCCTCGTCTTCATCTTCGTCATAATCGTAATCCTCATCCCCGTGTTCTTCAAGCCACTTTCGTTGTTCTTCTAAAGCCATTTCTCTCTGTATTCTTTTTCTCTCTATCATTTCCTTCTCTAGGATTTCTTGTTCTAGCTTTTCTCTCTCCAACCGTTCTCTCTCCACCCTTTCCCTTTCTCGCGTTTCTTTCTCTACTCTTTCCCTCTCAATAGAGATTAGCCGCTGCTCAATCCGCCCACAGTAAAAATCCAAAGCTTTACCTGTGGCTGCTCCGGTAATCGCACCTCCAACCAGAAAGATAAGAGCAGTTTTCCAACCTTGAGTGGGCCCACCACTCAACTCCAAACTAGGCTCGTTGAAGTACACCAGTAGAAAGAAAATTAGGATTCCAACTAGTGTATTAATCAGCGCAAAAATCCTTGGTGTCAAATCAGTCTGCCGCAATATCAGCCATTGCCCCAGGGTAAGAAACGCACCAAAGAACATAGCAGCGATGGCACAAAGAATAACATTGCCTGGAAAAGTGAATGGGTCTACTTTCAAATTGATTATTAGTGGCACACAAACCAAACCAGACAGCAAAAAGCCGAAGAATAAGCTAGCTGCACTGGCGAGAGTCCAATAACGGCCCAAATAACCCAGGTGAAATTGCAGCACCCACTCCTGGATTCCGAACATTACCAGCCAAAACGCACCACTCGCCGTCCAATAATCAAGCATTTCGTTTTTTACTCATGTGATAACAATTTTAGCTGGGATGTAATGCTTGATTTAATCAAGAATGCTTAATTTGTCAAGTCACTTTAGTTGTTGAAAAAATAGCTGAAAGTTGGTGGTCTTTTCAGCAGATAAAGCAAATACTGAATGCAGACCCAATATGGTTAGGGTGATTGGGTAAGGGATAAGTTAAAACTTTTTCCTTTTTATCTTTCTGCTTTGACCGAACCGTATTGGATGGAATAAATAAAGATGGTATTTAAAGATATGCAGACATATTCGTCAAGAGCGGGATTGCCATCTGATGCAATGGCTTCGGGGATAAAGACAAAACGAAGAATTGCGGCGGAGCGCAACACAGTGGCACTGATGGGTGTAGCTGGAGCATTAATGATTGCAGAAATGTCGCTCCACAATATGATGATGGGGGGAATAATTATTTTGACGGCGGTAGCTGTAACATTCCAGAAAGAGTTTACTCTTGTTTTGACTGGAATCGACAGTAAGCAGCGAAAATACGGCGTCAACCTGTATGCAATATTGTTCTGTTTACTGGCATTTGTATTTGTATTGGATTTTGCTTCTGCGCCAGCTTCGGCACAATTTTTCAACAATGCTGAAGACTGGCTAGTAACGAACTTTCCGAATGCGGCAGGGAACACGCAGACTCAAGAGACAATTGAGACAGTGTTCAACATTATACGTGCATTGTTTTTGTTGTACATAGCAATATCAATAGTGAATATCATCCAGGCTGTAAGGCGGGATGAAGACTGGGCAACGCCAGCGAGAACTCCATTTATTATGGTCGTGGCAGTATTTGCTGCGGACATTTTGACGGGGCTGGTTGCAGGAGGAGCTGGGGGGTAGTACCAATTCGCAATTCGCAATTCGCAATTATAAAGAGCGCAATTCGCAATGGGCTTCTCTACGAGACGTTGCGCGAACGCCCCGCTTCGCTAACGCAATTCGCAATGGGCTAAACGCCCCGTTCCGAAGATCGCAATTCGCAGTTAAAAGCAATTGCGAATTGCGAACTGGAAATTGCGAATTGGGCCTACACCCCTACCCCCTTACACCAATTCTCTAAAATGAGACAACAGATGTAAACCAGGAAAGTCTTGCTATCTCTAAGTTTCTTAATTGCGAATTGCGAATTGCGAATTGCGAATTGCGAATTGCGAATTGCGAATTGGTATTACACCCTATTTACAAAGATGTTGAACAAGAAATTTCGGGTAGTGAATCGAACGCTAGGGATTCAACCAAAAATTGGCCCGTTTTCAACAGAGCAGATATTTCCGTGGTCTTGCATAGCAATGGTAAATATATTTTTGTTCTATCACTTGTTGAAAATCGGATGGCTAGGGACAGGATTCATAACGTTTTGGGGGTGGGGGACATGGTGGATTTTATCTAGTAATAAGGATTTTTTTGGCAAGTTTATTGGAACACCAAAGATTAGTAGAGGCTATATGCGGTTCATCTCATTAACAGAGTTACCAGAGAGGGAGAAAAAAAGCACAGTCGGCAGGAGGAATAGAGTTTAAGCCATTTAATGATGAAGTGTAAAGCCCTTTGGGCAGGGAAAAGGTTAAAGGTTAAAGGGGAAAGGGAACCCTATAACTAAAGTTATTGGCTCTGATACGAGGACGCTAGATTTCTTGTACTACGTCAGGGCGAAATACATCTTTTTCCTTCTCCATCTTTAAAAAGAGGCGATGCACTGAGCGTAGCCGAAGTGGGCTTTATACCTGTAGGGAAAAGTTTTTAATTCTTACCCTTTACCCCTTACCCTTTCCCCTTTCCCCCTTCTCGGTAAAATAACACTAAAGAATTATGTCAAAAACCAGCTTTAACAAAATAGGAAAGAAGTCGATAACGTTAACGCCGTTTGAAGACATAATTCATTTGGCAGGAATATGTGAAATAGATTTAGGTAATCGCCGGGGGATAGGAGCCTTAATCTTAAAAAAGAATTCAGATATCCAAGTTAAGTTTTGCTTTGATTGTATTGGAATTCATCCGCACTTAGAAGCGGAACAAATCCTGCCGATATTTGACAGTATAGAATCTGGACTCAAGGAGATACCAGAGCAGGAGTCATTAACAATTCATTTAGGGTCTTTTACTGATGATGCTCCCAGACAAAAAGAGCTAAAAAGTTTGGAGGATGGCTGCAATTTAGAGCAAATAAAACTCTTGCTCCGAAGTGAGAGAGTTCGGGCGAAGGAATTAACTATATCAGGTGAGCGCAAGAATAAGTTTCTGCGTTTATGGTGTACATATACAGTGTTTTCCGGTGAAGAGAAAACCCAGGATATCGTAGAAACAGGGCTAAAGAAGTTACAGAGTATTTGGTATAAGTTTACAGGAGAAATTCACGCGATTGAACAAAATCGAATAGAGAGCATTTTACGGAATTCGTTTGTAGAAGGCTTTGGCAGTTGGGAGCAAGTCGTCAGCAATAAAATGGGATTATCCGTCAAAGCGCTTTCTGCTGTAGAAATCTGGTCGGTTTTGTGGTTGCAGTTCAATAAAACACAAGCCCCGCAATTACCCAACCCATTAAAGCTTGACTCTTCAGGGCTAACAGAAAAACAGACGAGTGATTTTCACATTCGGCATCATGTTTTAGGTACAGAAAAATCAATTCCTGTTTTAGATCGCAAATGGGTAAAACTTCAAGATAAATATATTGGTGTACTCAATTTCTCTTCCAAGCCAGGGGGTTGGGTTGATGAGTACGCACAACTGCGATATCTCTGGTCAGTAATGGCGCGAGGCAAGGTTTCTGATACCGAAATATTTTGCCAAATAACGAAAGCTAATCAAATGTTTGCGAAAACAAATCTACAGCGTTTAACAAAGCAGTCTATTACTAGTACGACAGCTTCTAGTGGAGCAGGGAATATAGATGTCAAAGCGGGATTGAACATAGAAGAGGCAGTAGAAGCGCAAAAGACAATTTATAAAGGTGCTAGCGTGGTGAACACGGCAGTAGTATTTTTAGTACACCGAGATAACACTCGCGCCTTGGATGAAGCTTGTCGATATTTAGGATCATGCTTTCAAAGCCCAGCAGCAGTAGACAGAGAAACAGAAATCGCTTGGAAAATTTGGTTGCAGTGCTGTCCATTTATCTGGGAAGGATTACTAACTAAACCATTTAACCGGAGATTACCTTACTTCAGTTCCGAAGCCCCAGGGCTGATGCCTTTGATTCGCACAGCAACAGGTGATAGCACAGGCTTTGAATTGATTGCAGAAGAAGGAGGAACACCAATACATTTGGATTTGTATAACCAGCACAAACACATTGCGATATTTGGAGCGACTCGTTCGGGAAAATCGGTATTAGTGGCAGGAATTTTAACTCCGGCTTTAGCACAAGGGATACCTGTTGTAGCGTTGGATTATCCCAAACCAGATGGGACGTCCACTTTTACTGACTACACAAATTTATTGGGCAAAGATGGTGCGTATTTTGATATTTCCAAAGAGTCAAACAACTTATTTGAATTGCCTGACCTCCGCAATTTAGATGCAGACACAATAAAAGAAAGGATGAATGATTTCAAGGAATTTTTGAAATCAGTATTGATGACCATGATTGTTGGCACTAATGCTCTGGGAGTCAGTGCCAGTATGCTATCTAATATTGAATCACTTGTTACCCTAGCTCTAGAATCTTTCTTTGCTGATGATGAAATTAAGCTCAGATACAAAGCTGCTTTGAATTCTCAGGTAGGAACTAGTGAGTGGGATGATACACCGACGTTGAATGATTTTTGTAAATATTGTTCACCAGGGTATATCAAGCTAGATTCAATTGCTAATAATAGTAATGACGTATTGCAAGCTCTTGACCAAATCAGGCTGCGCTTGAATTTTTGGTTGAACACTAGAGTCGGTCAATCAATATCAAAGCCATCAAGTTTTCGGACAGATGCTAAATTATTAGTATTTGCGCTGAGAAATCTATCGAGTGAATCAGACGCGGCAATTCTAGCGCTATCAGCTTATGCAGCAGGACTCAGACGGGCGCTCAGTTCAAAAGCTTCGATTTTCTTCTTAGATGAAGCACCAATTCTGTTTGCTTTTGAATCGATAGCAGAACTAATTGGGAGATTGTGTGCTAACGGAGCTAAAGCAGGAATTCGGGTAATTTTATCTGCTCAAGAACCAGAAAGTATTTATCAATCAAAAGCTGCTGCTAAAATCTTCGCTAACATTACTACACGATTAGTAGGGAGAATTCAATCAAGTGCAATCGACCCGTTCGTGGCGAGATTTAAATATGCGTATGAAATTATCTCTCGCAATAGTACAGAATCATTTTATCCCCGAAAATCAGGAGTATATTCTAACTGGCTATTAGACGATAATGGCAAGCTAACATTTTGTCGATACTATCCAGCGTACTGTTTGTTAGCAGCAGTCGCTAACAATCCTCATGAACAAGAGCTACGAAGTTTATTTCTGAATAAATATAAACATAACCCCATCTTAGGTTTGTTTAGATTTAGCGAGGATTATATCAGGATGATTCGAGGTGAAGAATTGTCTGATTCCGCAAAAGAATTGCTTTTAACAATTAAATTAACAAAAATCGGGTGAAGTATGAAAGTTATAAAAGTTCATCAAAAAATCTGGGTGGCTTCCTTGATTGCTCTGTTAGGAGTTTTAGCATCAACGCCGAGTTTGGCACTCTCGTTAAATATTGGGAATTTTTTTCAAACAATCATTAGTGATGTCCAAAATTCAATTAGGGAGTTAGAACAAAAAGCTCAAATCCAGATAGAGGAGGCCTGGAGCGGTATTAGAACAGATGCCCAAGCAGCGATAGATAGCGCAACCGGGGTAATGGGTGCGGTAGATCCGATTGCTAGTAGTGAAGACTTAAAAGAGCGACTTCGGGCTAGCCGTTCATTGCCAGAGGCAAAAGCGACGGGGCAGGAGTTAGAGAGGCAGTTAACGAAGTCTTCTGTGTCTGCGGTGATGAGCAAGGAAGGACAATCAAATACAGCTAGGAAATTAGCAACAACTGTGCAGATAGCGCAAGAAGTAAAAGGGTTGGGCGACCAGGCACAAGCAATGGATGCCTCCCAAAATATTCTTAAGGCGATCGCAGCTCAAAATGCTTTAACTATTTCAATGTTGGCACAACTTGGTACTAATACTGAAACAGCGCGGTTAGATACAGCCCTAGGAAATTTGATGCTTTCTCAAATTGCAGACAATATTAGTTCTAACCGTGAAAGAGAGAATCTGCGAACGATGGGGCTAGCCTCGCTAACCCAAGAATTAATTTTCATGTCTAATTTAGATCCGGCTTATATAGAAAAGTAATTATGCGATTATTCTTGCCTAAATTAATAGCTCAAGGTGTATTTGCTGGAGGAGATTTAGTTCAAAACTCTGCGTCAAATGCCGCTGCGATTTCTCAAGGATTTGATGAGTTGTGGATAGAGCTTTTAAACGGGCCATTGTATGGTTCCTTGTGTACAGTTGGTACTTTATTTGCGGTTTCAACACTAGTATTCTTTATGATTGAGTGGACAAAACAAATGCTCAATTTTGAAGAAACACGGGCGATTACAGATTTAATCTGGCCGCTAACAGTAGCAGCGTTATTGTTCCAAAATGGTCAACTGCTAGGGCAAAGCACAATGGCGATTCGAGACATGATTAACAATACAAATAGGTATGTGCTAATAAGTACTGCGGCTGGGGTTGATTTAAGAGCAGCTTACCAAAAAGCGTTAGGTGTAGAAGCAGTTCGTAGCGCCATTGGTCGAGAAATGGAAATGTGCCGAACTTCTTCTTTAGCACCACAAGAGGCAATTGATTGCCTGACTGAAGCCAAGCAGAGGTTGATGAATGAATATCCGCGTTACTTTGTTGGCTCTAATGGCCCGTTTGCTTGGCTAATAGATCGCATAGACCGGATAGTTAACGCCCCAATCGATGCAATCCAAAGTGGGGCTAACCCCGTACAAGTCTTGCTTTCGCCGTTCAGTGCTTATGTCGGTTCAGTGGTGGCAGGAACGATTACGAATATATTGGTGGCATTAGGAGGCGCATATCAGTGGGGTATAGAGCTAACGATGCTGCTGACTGCACTTTTAGGGCCTTTGGCAGTAGGCGGCTCATTGCTTCCTTACGGGTCGAAATCAATCTTTACTTGGTTAGCTGGATATTTCTCTGTAGGAGTGGCCAAGCTTTCGTTCAATGTGATTACGGGATTCGCAGCCGAATTAATGGCTAATTCCAGGTCAGATCAGCCGTTGTTCTTCTTATTCGTGATTGGAATTATTGCCCCAGCATTAGCAACCGGATTAGCCGCCGGAGGTGGATTAGCACTACTGACACAACTCAACAAAGCCGCAGACCAAGCGATTAATGTTGCCAAAGATGTGGCTGTGACAGTCGTCTCGTATGGAGGGGGTGCTCTAGCTAAAGTAATTCGTCGAGGAATTTAAGTAAGGATTCAGGTGGCAGAGTATTGACAAAGGTAACACTTGAGAGGGAGTATCACAAATATGAACCAAAACCTGTCTCAAGAATTAGACCGAGAAAGCTTGAACCAGTTATCAAAAGAGCAACTGG
>NZ_VJXY01000082.1 GCF_014831675.1 Komarekiella delphini-convector SJRDD-AB1
CAAAATCCTGTTGAAGATATTTGGTTACACGCCAAACGATTCATCAGAGAGTTTTATTTTTTCTGTCATTCTTTTACTGTAGTCAAAGCGTTATTTGAAATCTCAATTCATTGTCAATTTTTTGACTTCCCAAAGCTTCATGAGTATGGTGTTTTCTCAGAAATGACTTAGGATTGCTATAGCTGATAAGAAAGCTAAAGGCTACCAAGAAAGCCAATCACAAATCGATGGTAATCGGAATATTTCTGAAATCAGGCAAGCGATACAATTACTAGATATCCTACATCCTTACGTTGATGAACGTAATTTCAATGATGTTTACGTTCAAGCTCTCAATCAATATTTGCAAATTGTTCCCACACCTTTGGGAATGCAAATTGATTATCGCAGAGTGTACCGAACAGTAGAAGATGTTGACTATCAACGACAATTGCTTAGTTCTTTACTTGTGAGTGATACTGTAGCTGTTCAGCCGACTATAATAGCAGTAAAAGTTGAGCCACAAACTGTTAGTCTTAAAGCTCTGCCTAAGAGCTTCTGGCGACATTTATAAATTGATTATCACCAAGCTAGCTCAAAACTTGGTGATAATTATTCGGAGGAAAATATACGCTATGACTATTAAAGACCTGCTCCTTCAGGAAATTGAATCCACTTCAGATATTATTCTGGCTGAAACACTAGACTTTTTACACTTTTTAAAGACTAAAGAAAACCAAACACAGCCTGTTTCTGAAGTTACTCCTTCCGCCACTCACACTCCAGTAAAATCCACCTGTGGCTCACTGCTCGAACACTTAAAAATAATCGGCAAATGGTCAGGTGACGACTTGGAAGAATGCCTACAAGCAGTTTATGACAATCGTAGCGAAGCCGAGTTTTAGGTGAAACTGCAATAAATGATTAATAAAAATATGAAACAACCCTGTATTAAATGTCCTTTCAAAAAATCTGTAGCTTATGCTCTTTCCCCTGAAAAAGCACATGACATTTTGGAGGCAATCACACATGATAAAGCCTTTCATTGCCACAAAACAGTTGATTATTCCGACTCTCACGAAGGTCGAGTTACTGCTGAATCGAAACTGTGTATTGGTGCAGTTTTGTTCTTGGAGAATACAGTTAGATAATCTCAATAGATTAGGGACAACGCTTTTATAAATAATTCAAAAATTTAATCAGTTCATACAATGAATCATAAGTATATACAGTCTTGTTTTTTGTGATTTTCCACAAGACTTGTTTAGAATTTGATACCACTTCTACTGAGATTGGTAAGCTATTTTGAATTTGATTAACTTTGAATCCCACTCTTTGTAAAGCACGAATAGTCCATACAATTGCAATACCCTCACCTCTGACATTAATTTCTCCTTTGTGGGATGTATGGAGATGAAATTCTCCAGAAGCAACATCAAACTCTACACCTTCACTCGCGAAAGTATCAGCAAATGCACCACTCAACACTAAATCTTCTGGCGCGCCAACGTGTAAAATACCATTAGTTGATAATAGCCAAACCTTATCAGCCAGACGCAAAGTTAAATCTAAATCGTGGGTAGAAAGGAGAATCGCCTGATTGGTTTCTCGTGCTAACTGGCGCAACAACTGCATAATTTCCACCCGTCGCGGTAAATCGAGAAATGCTGTTGGCTCATCAAGTAACATCACAATAGGCGACTGAGCCAAAGCACGCGCAATCATGATTTTTTGGCGTTCACCGTCACTTAATTCGCTAACTTGGCGTTGTGCTAAGTGTACTGCTCCTACAGATTTTATTGCCCAATGTACTATTGCTTCATCTTGGGGTGTCAAGTTTCCCCACCAATCAGTATAAGGATATCGTCCTAGAGTTACCAAGGTGTAGGCTGATAGCATTCCGACATCAACTTTCTCGGTGAGTACCAAACTCAAACGTTTTGCTAAGTCTTGTGGTTGTGAATGATATATGTTTTCGTTTAAGAGTCGTACTTCACCTGATATTGGTGCTTGCATTCCAGCGAGTGATCGCAGTAATGTAGATTTACCCGCACCATTAGGGCCAAGTAAGCAAACCAGTTCCCCCGCTAAGAGAGATACAGAGATATCCGATGCAATACACCGTACATTTTTTCGGGATGTCTTGTAACCAATAGTCAAGTTGTGAGTTGTTAAAATCACATCATTCATGAGGGAAAAGATTTTTGGGAATTACGCCGCAGAATTACCCAAGTAACAACAGGAGTACCAATTAAAGCAGTCACAGCATTCAAAGGTAACACCATCTGACTTACCCAAAGTTGAGAAAACAAATCAGCAATTAATGCTAAGATTGCACCCATGATTATTACACTAGGAATTAACAACCGATGGTCGGAAGTATTGAACAGACTACGACACAAATGAGGAATAGCCACACCCAAAAATGCGATCGGCCCACAAAAAGCCGTAATCCCACCTGCTAAAATAGAAGCACTGCTAATAAGAGAAAATCTAGTTTTCTGCACTGTTAAACCCAAACTCCGCGCATAAGATTCACCCAACAACAGTGCATTCAAAGATTTCGATTGCAACACCGCCACCAATAAACTTAAAACTATCACCGGAATTAAAACAATTAACTGTTTCCAAGTCACCCCAGCGAAACTACCAAAAGTCCACATAATATAACTTTGAATCCGTTCTTTAGAACTAAATTGCAACAAAATACTTACTATTGCACTAGTAGCATAGCCAAATAATAAACCTAAAATTAGCAGTGTCATTGTGTCTTGCACTCGGCGAGAAACAACTAACATCACCCCTAAAACCGATGCTGCGCCAAGACTAGCAGCTATCACCAACCCAAAATCTGTAATGATTCCCAAATCAGCCAATAACATCGGTGTAGTCACACTTGCAGTTAGTACCACCAAAGCGACACCTAAACTTGCACCAGAGCTAATTCCTAACACAAAAGGCCCCGCCAAGGGATTTTTAAATAAAGTTTGCATCTGCAAGCCACTCACACCTAAAGCCGCACCTGCTAGAGTTGCAGTCAAAGCTTTAGGAAGTCTAAATTTGAGAATAATATTAGCCCATGTCGCCTTTTCAGGTTCTTGTCCCAGTAAAATATTCATCACTTCATGAATAGGAATATCAACTGAACCTAAAGCCAAATCTAGTAAAAATGCTAAGATAAAACCTATAATTAACAGTGAGAAAGCTAAGGTTTTGATAGACGTAGACTTAGCATTTGTTAACAGTTTTCGAGGGAAATATTTTTTAACTAACATTATTTAATCAATTTGCGGTAGTAAAATAGTTGATGATTCGGTAATATTTCTAGATGCAGTATTTTAATCAAATCTGAAAGAACAATATCAGGGCTACTAATTCCCCCTTCCCAATAATCATTACCACCATTCGCATTCACACGAGCATTGTTATTATAAAGATTGCCAGTTTTCACAGCTTGAAAATCAGCATAGCGACTATCATCAGCTACTACATCCTGCAAACTTTGCCAAGCCTGGCTAAAATTCAACCAATAATCAGCATTAGCTGCACGTTCTAAAACTACTTCAAAAGACAGTGGAAGACTACCAGCAGATTTATCATCACTCCAAAGATAGTCACCTCCAGCATCAGCGAGATACTTAGCTACATAGCTTTTACCAGTCGGCATAAACCAAGTACCTTTAAAATTAAAGCCAACAAATACAGTCGGACGGTTTTTTACATATTGAGCTTTTTGGGCTATTTGTGTATATTTATTAGCAATTTCATTAAATATTATTTCCGCCTGTGCTTCTCGATTAAAAAATAAAGCTGTAAATTTTAACCATTCACTTCTTCCCAATGGCGTATCTTCCATATACTCAGCATTTATCGCCACCTTTAAACCCGCCTCTGTAAGTTTGCTATAACTATCAGTTTGTGAGTTTCCTGTACCGAAGGTTGTTACTAAATCAGGATTTAATTCTAATAACTTTTCTATATTTACATTAGAATTATTGCCGACTTGGGTAATTTTTCCGGCTTTAATTTTCTCAACCACTTCAGGAGTATTAACTTGATTGCTATTACTAATCCCAATTAGTTTATCAACTACACCTAATTTGGCTAGATGGGGTAAATGTGTAGTCGATAGAGAGACTATGGAGTTAATGGGAACTGTAATTATTTGTGCTTGATTAAATCCTTTTGGTATGGGAGTTCCGCATTGAACTAAAACATATTGAAACTGGGTTTTAGCATTTTGCCAAGGATTTTTGATAGTGACTACTTTGTAGTGGTTATGATATTCTACCGCCAAGCCAGTGGCGTGAGTGATTTTGATTTTATTGGAGAAGTAATCTTGATTGGGGTTATAGTTTTGAATGCAGGTATTATTTGATGTGTGAATTGTGGTGTTATAGCAAGCGACAATAAAAGTGGCTATGAAGAATAATTGACAGAGGAAGATTATTGGTTTTTGGTGGAGGAGTTTTACCAATTTCATAAGTTTCAATATTTTTTATCTCACGCATACCGCCCTTGGCGGAACTTGGAGAGTAGGCGCAAAGGCAAGCCAGTGCGTTGGGCGGCTCTGCCGACTTGAAGCAACTGGCGCGCAGAGAGTTCAGGAGAGACACTGGCGCGAAAATTGGATGAGTTAGGGGGTTTGGGGTGGGTAGAGGTTTTCGGTGATTTTATTACCTTTGATTAGATGTTCGTTGACAATAGTTTCTGCAACATTGGGGTTAACGCGAGTGTACCAAGTTCTATCATCGGAATAAAAGACAACTGGCCCTAATTGACACACTTCTAGACAGCCGGATGTTCTCACTTCGATGTCTAAACCTGCGTTTTCTACTGTTGATTTTAAAGCATCAAATGTAGGTTGCCATTTGCGAGAAGGAAGACAACGTGTAGAGGTACAAACGGAAATATAGGAATGTTTCAGAGGATTTTTGGTAAAGGGTATGGGTTCTTTACCTAATACATAAATATCTCTTAAATCTTGATAAAGAGCTAATTTATTTAAATTCGGTTTCCCCTCCGGTAATAAATTTTCTCCATCTACCAAAGGGTTAGGTAATAAAATCGTCATCAATTGTTCATTAGCACCATTCCAAAACTGAATTCCCCAACTTCTAGGATTTTCTTCTGTATTAAACCGCCGATAAAAAGCCCCACGACTAACTAGACGCTGCCTCCTCACTTCCACAGGAGTTTTACACAAAGGCCCACCAAAATTAGTATCAATACACAAGTGTAAATGCCAACCCTCAGCCGCTACCGTCAAATATCCATCATAGAGAATACAAAGCTTTGGCGGTGCATTAAATTCCAATTCTAAAACACTACCTTGAACAATATGACCAACCCCAACTTGATGCCAATTCTGTTCAAACAAAGTATATAGTAACGATGCTAAAACATCACTCCCACAATCAAAATATTCATACTCAACAAACCCCCCCGTAGCTAAATCTTCCCGCACCACCTGATTAACTGGTGTCACCCAACAATTAAACTCAGCCATCCTTAATTCTCCTCTGCGCCTCTGCGCTACACCAGTTGCTACAAAGCGGGGAACTATCGGTGAAAAAACCCTTAAAACCGAGAACTCAACCCAACCTGAAAAACCCTCCCCCCATCAGGAAACCCAGCAAACAACTGATAACGCCGATCGAACATATTATCCAAACTCCCAGTTAAAACCAGACTATCACTAATTGGTACACGCATTTTCAAATCAAAAGTCGTATACCCTGGTAAAAACTCTGTATTAGTATTATTAGTAGGATATCCATTTAAAGAATTCATCAACAAACCCAAATACCAACCTTGAGGATTTTCATAAGATACACCCAAATTTAATTTATCTGCACCAGCAAACCGCAACTCTTTATCAACCTCTGCGGGATTAGCACTTTCTAAAATCCGCGGATCGTTGGCTGTATAGTTAACAAAAGTATAAACATTTCTCGCCAATTGTAAATTTAATGAAGCTTCAATTCCTGTCGTGTGTACTAAACCGATGTTTTCCCAAGTGCCTGTATTACCATTTACAGGTGGCGTGAGTCTTGTAAAGGCAATTGTATCAGACACACGGTTACTAAAAAATGTCAACCTCAACAAGCCAATATTCCCTAACTTTTGGTCAATACCCACATCAAAACTATCCCCTTTCTCTGGTTTGAGTTCAGGATTACCAATGTTGGTAGGATTATTACTGAATAAATTGGCGATCGTCGGTGCACGAAAGTTTCTGATATAGTTAGCGCGGAGTGTAGTTGAATCTGAAACTGCGAGTTTTGCCCCTACAGATGGCGATGTAAATGAACCATTGACTAAACTACTAAAATCTTGCCACACTCCTAAATTCATACTAAAACTAGGAGAGAAATTAATTTCATATCTACCAAAAATTGCCCCTTGACCTATAGCATCATCATAATTTTCTCTGATAACGTTTGTACTATAACTAAATGTGGTGTTCCGTACATTGGTATTGCGATAATCAAAGCCATAAACTAAAGTCTGATTTTTAGCAAAATTCCAACTGTGTGTAGTTTGAATTCCGTGAGAAGTTTGGTTAGAGTCAAACCGATTCTGAGATGTAAGTTCGCCGCTACGATTATCAGAACGAGTGTTGAGAAAATCAGCGTAAACTCTCGCTGTTAACAGTGAATCATCACCGCTTCCTAATTTAGAGTTCCAGGTTAAATCAGTGAGAACTTGGTCTGTGTATTTACGATTATTATCGGTGAGAGAGTTAAAAAATCCTTGTCCGAATTGAGGAAATGGAATAGGGACTCCTCCTGGTACTCCTTGGTCTTTGCCTAAATACAAAGTTGAAAGAGTTAGAGTATTGCGAGAACCTAAATCTGCCTCCAATTTGACATTAAAGTTGTTATAGATAACATCATTATTTTCTCTGGTTCCCTCAAAGTTCGCCTCTGGGATGGAAAAAGGGTAGTTATTTTCGGCTTCGGTACGGTTATAACCTACAACCCAACCAACATTTCCTACTCTCCCACTACTATTGATAGTCTGCTGATTTAACCCATAAGCACCAAAATTCACACCTGCTTGCGTCGTTACTTTTTCTGTGGGACGACGAGTGATAATATTAATCACACCTCCGATGGCAGAGGAACCGTAAAGGGTAGAACCACCACCGGGTAACACTTCGACTCTTTCAACAATATTGGTAGTAAATTCTGAAAGGTCAAAACTACCAGAACCAAGTTCGTTAATTGGTCTACCATCAAGTAAAATCAAGACTTGTGCAGAGTTAGAACCTCGAATAAATTGACCGCTTAGGGCGTTTACTTCCGTGCCAACTGTACCATCAGGTAGGATACCAGGGAGAAATTTGAGTGCTTCTCTAACAGTTCTAGCACCCTGTGCTTCCATTTCTTCACCCGTAATTACGTAAACCGGACGGGTGGAATCTTTCACTGTCCCTTCGCGGCGAAAGGGTGAATAAACGGGTTCATTCAATAGCTTGTCGATGACTGTTAGTTCAATATCTGGTTCTTTTTCTTCTGTAGAGGCTGGGGTATTTTCAGGCGTTGTTTGTGCAACTGGTTGTAAATCTCTTGCAGAACCTTCGGACTTAGGAAACTCAGATATTTGTTGAACTTGATTGGCATTGGCGATCGCTACGTATCCCCCACATACCATTGCATAAATTGCGCTCAAGACGAAGATTTTGCAGAAAAATTCACAATAAGTAACTACACGCGAAGTAGACATGAAACTCCTCATTTTCAGTAAATGCAGATATTGATTTGTGCTATGAGTTTTGAGATTTAGGCTGAAATTAGCTTGTTGCAATGCATTGCCATACCTAAATCATTCTGGATACTATTTGAATAGCAAAAAAGACTCTATGGTATTCCTGATGGATACCCAAATTCCTATAGGACAATCCAAAATTAAGTGTTGTGATTAACAGCGAAGCGAAGTAGTAACACTTGCAGAGGGTACTTTCTTAAACCCTTGAAATACTTTAACTATGTGTATCATCTGTACCTCGCAGATCAGTGTTTCGTGTCTAGAGTGAGTCGGCGGGCATTCTGACTTGGAGACACGTTATATTCGTCTCATTACAGCTGCGGGACAGCGCCGGATTTACACCGAACTTTCCCCCTTACGCCTGATGGCTGCTCACCATCAGAACCGACAGTTATGTGACACATTACCATAGTTGCTATCTATATGTAAATTCAGTCGATAATAATTTTGATTTTCCATATTACTTACTGAATTTTAATTATACTTTTGCTACTGCTAACACCCATAAAAGAAATCCCCTAACTATCAGTACAGGGGAAGGAGAGTTTTTGTACATTGGAGATTGAATTTTGTCAAGTGCATTACGTTTCTAAGAGGTAGTTTAACGCTTTAACTTTGCTATTAAAGCTCTGTACATAGCAATTGGGAAAAAACGGTAAAACCAGAAAGCTTGTTTTTGGTTTTGGATAAGCAAGCATCATTGTATTTTTGCTTCTATTGAAAGGGAATGTTGAGGTTGAAATTCTGCCCATGATTTGCATATAGTTTGGTAACATTGCGATGGCGTAATTGGTAAATTAGTTAAATAGAAAAACCCAGCCTGATTACCGTATTCCAACAAAAACACAACATCTTTTTGAGGATTATATTTATCTACAGCTTCGAGAATATGAGCATTCATGAAGTGTCTTTGTAACAGTACGGTATCGGGTGCTGCTAACCAAGCATTTAAGAAAGCTGCGAGATTTTTACGCGGGATAAAATGCGCTTTAAATGTTTCGCAAGCTATACTTAAATGCGGAGAATTAGTGCTGCAAATTACAACACCACGTTCTCCTCCTAAATAACCAACCCAAGCGTTGTAACCAATTGCCAATAAATTAGTGGCGATAAAAGTTTGTTGCCAATCTTGGGTGTTTATTTCTGTGGTCATCTTTAATTAAACTCCTTTAGATAACTGCCAAAGTTGAATGGAATAACACAGATGGTTTTCAAAAATAGCGCGTGCTGCTAATCCCTCAGCAATTGGCTTTTCGAGCCAACGCTTAAATGCCCAATGTCCGAGTGAGTATAATGGTGGAAGTGCGATCGCTACAACATCAGCAATATATTTAACTGTAGTCAGCCCAAAAGTACGGAACTTATCAACACACAAGTCAATGGTTGGCGCAATATGGGTGGAGATGTCTTCAGTCTTGATTAACTTGAATCCGGCTTTTATTAAAGCCGCCTGGAGTTCACTGGCGACATGACAATTGGAAAAGATACCCTTTTGGTAATCAGCATGAGAACGCATCATATCTGCAAGCAGCAAGTAGCCACCGCTATCCAGTAAACGAGCCGCACCTTGAGCTAAATCGTCAACAGCAATATACTGGCTGCTTTCACTCAACAGAACTAAATCGTAGGAGTTTGAGGTGTGAAAATTTTCAAATCTCGTTAAATAGAAAGGTACTTGAGAGTTAGTATGCTTGATAAACTTTTCTTGCTGGAGTGTGTCAGGTGCTAATCCCTCAACAATGAAACCGCGTGAGCCTAAATACACTGCATTCCCACCAATCCCGCAACCGACATCCAGCACAGTTTTTACACCCTCTGGAATAAAACTCAAAAGTTTAGCTGTATACGCTTCTTGAGCCGCACGCAGGCGAGTCAGAGTTAATTCTTCATCGCTTCTAGGTAGTGGCTCCCAATACCCGTAATGAAGATAGTCAGAACCTGTAAGCCCCATATAGTAATCTATCGCCGCATTTTGGTAACGAGTCGCTTTGGAAATATTGATTAGTTTTGGTTTTTGCATTTATATATAAATTGGTAGAAACAGTGACACATTCATGCTTAATATTCCAGGCGATATCAGTTTATTAATTTTGTCATTTGATTAACTAATGTATTAGTTGCAAATTTCCACATAATAATTTTCTTTAAAACTTAAAACCCCAAACGAAACCTGAGATTATTAATTACGAACTACGTAGCTTGCTTCACGCTTTGCGGGTATTACGAATTACGTTTCACAATAACTAAATTGCCTTCTATTTTTGTCTCGTAATTTGATAGTGATTTTGTAGCTGGCCCCATTTGTACATTGCCATTGGCAGCAAATTCGGAAGCATGACAAGGGCATAAAAATATCTTTTCTTCTGCAAGCCACTCTACGGTGCAACCCATGTGAGTACAGGTAGGGTTCACAGCCACTAGATTTTTGCTTTTAGAAGTACCAATTACTAATACAGAACCAACAGGTGAGTTTTCATTTAATAGCTGACCAGTTTTATCCAATTCGGCAACTGTTCCTACTGGTTGCCAATCTACAGAAGTTGATGATATTGCTGTAGTTTCTGGAGCAGAAGCTACAACTTTTGCAGGTAAGCTACTTGCTACATAACCTAAACCAAAACAAGTAATAAAATCACGACGTTTCATAGTTTCATATTATTTAGGCTTTATATAAACAATTTATACATTTCCGAGCATAAATCTGTAAAATAGTGAGGGGAGAAAGAAATAACTTTCCTCCTATCCCCTGCTTTTCCCAAGATGAGAAACTTAGGAAAATAGATTCTACGGGAGGCTATTCCGCAAGCGGCGTAAACAATTTATCGATGCAGCACAATCACAACCAAACATAGCTACAGCAGCATCGCTTTCTGCATCTGTAACTCCAAGTAATGCCTTCTCGCTGTTCTCATCAGTAACATCAATCTCTGCTACGCCTTTTTGTAAATGAGATAATTGTTCAGCGTGAGCGCAGAAAAATTTACCGAGTTTCGGATGTCTAACACAAGCTCTTTGGTCTGATGCGGATACTGGTGTAGTAGCAGCATCAGCACGGTCTACTGGTTGGGGATTTACTGGTTCACCAGCTGTGGTCACTTTATTGGTCATGACCAATGAAGCTAGAGACATCAAAACTGCGGATTTAGTTGTTAAATTTGTCAGAAATTTCTTCATGTAATTGTCCTAGAAGTAGGTTGGCAATTAAAGTTAATTTTCTCTCAGCTTAGTAGGGGAATGCGGAATTTTTTACCTTGTATTTCTTCCATTAAGTTGATACCCAAACAGGAGATTTTTCCTGTTTTTATATATTTAATAACTACTTGACAGAGAGATAGCAATCGATTATACTCCTATTTTTAAAATTACTGTGTACTTTCTAGGGTATTAGGCTTGGTTCAAATTCTGACCAACGCTTGCAAACTTGTTCGTAGCAATCGGGTGGAGTAATTTTTAGTTGGTGTAAAAAATTAACCTCAATCTGAGGTTCAGCCTTTAGCACCAGAAGAATATCTTGATGGGGATTGTATGTTGCAACTGCGGGGGAAATTGATGAAATCATGGATGAACAGATTGATTGTGATATAAATCCACAATCCTGAAACGATCGCAAGTAAAACCCAATCAAATCGGAAGGGAGAAATTGCAGGGTGAAGGGAACTGTATCAAGGCTTGTAATTGTATGATGAGTCACTTGAGTATCCACATTACATAACACAACTCCCCGCCCAAATGACTGAAATCCTTTCCATCCTGTGTAACCAATTACTAATATATTGTTATGGATAAAGCTGTTTTGCCAGTAGCCAAAATTTCCTTGCCAAATACTATTGGATGGTCGCATTGGCTTCTTCCCCCAACACCAATGATTTAATGCGAACCTGCTCAAGCTCCCGTCCAATCAATACTAATCGAGTTTGACGCGGTTCGCTGTTTTGCCAAGGACGATCGTAAAAGTAGTCAAATCGATTACCAACTCCCTGTAATACCAGACGCATGGCTTTATTGGGAACTGCGACAAATCCCTTAATTCGATAAATTTCTTGCTGTTGCACTAATGTTTGCAAGCGTTTGACTAGGACAGTCGGCTCAAATGCTTGGTCTAGTAGTAGTTGTACTGCATTAATCCCATCATCATGTTCGTGGTCTTCTTCAGTATCGTGGTGACTGGGACGGCTATCTAGGTTGTCTTCTACCGCAGCGTTGAAACCGAGTAACAAATCGCTACTGATTTTACCATCCTGGCAAGGAATGACTTTTACACTAGGGGGTAAGTTCTGCTTTAACCAATCCTGCACTCTTACTTGCGTTGGGAAATCAACGCGATCGCTTTTAGTCAGCAACACCAAGTCAGCACAAGCCAGCTGATCTTCAAACAGTTCCTCAATCGGTGTTTCGTGTTCTATGCTAGAGTCAGCTTGCCGCTGTGCTTCTAGGGCTGCTAAATCGTCTACATATTGATTAGTTGCCAAGGCTTCACAGTCCACCACAGTGATTACGCCGTCCACTGTAGCGCCTGTGCGAATTTCGGGCCAGCGAAATGCTTGTACCAATGGTTTTGGTAGTGCTAGACCAGAGGTTTCAATTAACATACAGTCTAAACTGGCGCGTCGTTTCAGTAATTCTTGCATTGCTGGTAAGAATTCCTCTTGTACTGTGCAGCACAAGCAACCGTTGGTGAGTTCAACAATGTTACTATTGGGGTCTTCTTCGTCGTCACAAACTTGGCAATCACGCAAAAGTTCGCCATCAATTCCGATTTCTCCAAATTCATTCACCAAAACAGCAATGCGTCGCCCTTCATTGTTTTGCAGTAAATGCCGAATTAACGTCGTTTTGCCTGCGCCTAGAAATCCTGTAATCACTGTGACGGGAATTTTATACATATCAAAGATGTTATTTGTTGATTAAGGGAGCAATCACAAGAAAGAAGTTTTAACCGGAAATATCATGCAGTGTTGCTGGTTAAAATTCAAATATTTATGTTCTGCAACACCGTCAAGGATGAGTGGTCAAGTTGTGGCTGGCGGCCCCACAGCCCGGTCATCAGTCGCAGCAGTAGCCTTCGTGGGAAAGACCAATAAATTATCAGCCGTAGTACTAGCCGCCGCAGTCTAACAATTGGCAGCCAGTGGTTAGAAAAGCTACGGTTGAGAATATCAGTAAAGGCAAGTACCACCCAGTTTTCATAGCGTCGCCAGCGATCGTAGCGTTTTAGCACTGCCAGAGAACCCAGGTCTTGTTTGTATTGTTGTGCAGTTTGCAGCACTTGGGCTAGGGCAGCCGCATCACGAATACCCATGTTTAGCCCCTGACCGCCCACCGGATGACAGCAGTGGGCAGCATCCCCCAGCAACGCCAAGCGTGGTTGGCAATAGCGATGGCTCTGCATCAACTGTGACGGAAACACTAAGGGTTGGCTCAACAAAGTTAGTTTCCCCATTTGTTCGCCGTAGCGTCGTCGTAGTTCGGTCATAAACTGTTCGCTTGGCAGAGCAACTATTGCTTGAGCCTCTGCATGGGGGGCAATCCAGACGATTTGGCAGCGATTATCAGGCAAGGGCAAAATTGCAAAAGGGCCGCTAGGCCAAAAACGCTCGTAGCCAATGTTCTGGTGCGATCGCTCTGGAGAAACAAAAGCTGTGATGCAGGATTGCCAATAAGCCCAGCCGTTAGTTTTGATGCCAGCAGAAGAGCGAATTTGCGAGTTGATGCCATCAGCAGCCACCACCAACTTCGATTGCAATCGTTGTTGACCCTGGGAATTGTCCAGTACCACCTCTGCGGTTTCGGCTCCATAGCGCACCTCAACCACTTGAGTCTCATACCAACAGCTGATGTTGACTGCTGTTGCCACTTTTTGCTGGAGTGCCGCCATCAGTACCCCATGCTCACCACAGTAGTAAACTGCTGGTTCTCCTAAATCCTTTGGGCAAAATTCGACTCGGTGAGGATAGTCTGTGTCCGACAGTAACACTCGTGAAAAATGGCTAATTTTTGGCGCAATTTGCGACCACAGCCCTAAATCACAAAAAATTTTGCTGGTCATCGGCGACAGGGCATAAGCTCGCGCTCGCTCTATTGCTTGCTGCTGTTGTTGTGCTTCCACTACTAAAATTCGCAAACCTGACGATTGCAGTCCACAGGCTAGCGTCAAACCCGAAATACCGCCGCCGACAATAACTACATCACAGTTCGTCAAATCCATCTTTGGCAATGAGGTGATTGCTGGAAACTCAAAATTAATCGTCATGCAACCCCTACCTAACCAAGCTTGAGGGAGTTCCCTTAGCAAGGTTTTTATTCATCAATTCTGTACGTGAATTCGCCCGCACAGCGCGGAACATTCCAAATCGGCACAGTCCTGTACCAAATGCCAGACGCATCAGCAATAAAGTCGGTACTTCGCGCACAGACTTGATGAAACCAGACAGTCCAAAACGCAGAAATCCGCTTGGTCGAACCACCCCTTGCCAGATAGAATCTAACCAAGAAGGAAGCGTTTCTTGCGTCCAGTCTGCCGTAATTACCTCCCCTTCCACTAATCCTGTTGCTACCAAAAGCTCGGAAAATCCCTCAATGCTAGAAAAAGCTGGATGAGACCACTGATCTAGGAGTTGCTGCATCACTGGTTTCTCCCAAAAATTTAGCGGTTTTTGGCGATCGTCCCTTTGATTCCAGTCAGCGACAACCAATACTCCACCAGGTTTTAGCACCCGTATTAATTCTCTTGCAAAAACAGCTTTATCTGGCATATGGGGGCCTGCTTCGATTGACCAAACCACATCAAAACTGGCATCTGGAAACGACAATGCCATCGCATCATCGACCGCAAAGTGGGCGTTTAGTTCTTGGGGTGTTAGTTCCTGGGCGCGTTTCACCTGAATAGGGCTGATGGTAATCCCTGTAACAGCAAATCCATAATCTCGTGCTAAAATCCGGCTGCTGCCCCCAATACCACAGCCAACATCTAAGACGGTAGTACCAGGAGGCAATTTATCTAAACCACCCCACTTAACCATTTCATGCACAAAATCAGATTTAGCAGCCAAAAAATCTTTACGTCGTGGCGGCGAACCGTAATGACCGAGGTGAATGTGTTCTCCCCAGTAAAACTCTAGGATGCCGTCAAGCGTCCATTGGTCGTAGGAATTGGCGACTGTGGCTGAGGATTGATACTTGCGGGCAGTTAGGAAATAAATCGCAATTCCAATTAGTAAAACTAGAACAGAACCAATTGCAAAATAAAGTAATAGAGTTGACATTGTTGTGAAGCTTTTTATGTAGCTAACAGTTGATAGATTTTGATTTGTTTATGAAAAAACCTAGATTCAAAACCTCCCCCCTTATGGGCAAAAAAATCCTTGTCTCACAAAGCAGGTATAAACCCCACCCCTTGTCAGTAGCTATATTTAATTTTGAATTTTGAATTTTGAATTGATTCATGGTTCATCCCGAATTAGACGAGCGATGGCAATGTTAATCTTCCTATACGTTGAACTTGCGATATTTTGCCAACCTCGAATCATTTCTCTGGGATTTAGAAAGGGTTTTTGCTTATCTTCTTTAAAACCCGTTTGTTTGACAAAAGGATGAACAGCAGTAGGAATCTTCCCAGCTCGGTGAAGATAAAATTTCGGCATGATGATTAACCGAGTAAGAATTTAACGAAAATACACAGAAGAAGTATATGCACACCATATACAGCACTCTCAAGTTAGTGCAATATCTCGTCGAAAATTGCTCAGATTTCTAAGTTCAAATAATTACCCGACTACTGACAGAGTAATTACTAATCGAAATTTAATATTAAAGCTTCGGCTTCGCTCAGCTTTAAGTCGAGCTGAGTCGAGACGTTAATTATCTATTTCGTGGAAAGCCGCCATTTGTAGCGTTTTAATATGCGGTGCTTTCAAAATATCAGACCTGACCAAAGAACAGACAGGATACAAGCCCCTAAATTTATTTATGGAGATTGGAATTTGGAATTTGGAATTTGGAATTTGAAATTCCCCGTTCGCGTAGCGTTTCCAAGAGTTGGGGTTGACGCTCATTATGTAATAAACCATCCGTGCCTCGCAGATGTAGAAAATTTACAAGTCAACTTCGGCGGGCATTCTGACTTACAAGGCAAGCCTTGATTACAGCTGCGGGACAGCGCCGGATTTACACCGGACTTTCCCCCTTACGTCTGATGGCTGCTCCCCATCAAAACCGAGATTCCCTTGCATATTAACACAACTGTGATTTGCTTGCGTAAAAATCAATGGTCGATCTATACTGGCATTCGTCATGAATCGGGGCAAGTTTCATTCTTTACCAAAACTTGCTCTGGATTTTTATTGGACAATTCTTCTAACAATTTTTCAACCTCACAACTTGTTAGGATTGCCAGCGTTTGGTGACATAACGTTGACAATTTTTTATGTTGCCAAACCTAGTTAACAATTCTTTTCCATTCTGGCAATTATTTTTCTCCAATTCATCAACTTATCCAGTATGCAAGCTCCATCCAAACTCTTTGAAGATTCCACAACGGATATCTATGTTGTTCGTCGTGATGGTTCGACGACATCGTTAGAAATTAATAAAATTCGCACAGTAGTTAATTGGGCTTGTTGCGGACTTTCAGCAAATTCCATTGCCTTAGAAGCACATCTGACAACTCGATTGCGCCCCGGTATTACCACAAGAGAAATTCAGGATAATTTAATTCGCTGTGCTTTGGATTTGTGCAGCCCTGAAGAACCTGATTGGCGGCAAGTGGCAGGGCGATTACATATTTGGAGTTTGTGGAAAGATACTCAAGTTAGCCGTGGTTATCAGTACGGTTACTATGCTCAAACTGTACATAACAAAATTCTCTTGGGAGAATACGATCGCCGCATCTTAATCTACACTCAACAAGAGTTAGAAATTGCTAACACTTGGATTAATCCTGACTGGGATGCTGACTATGACTATGCAGGAGCAGTATTACTGACGAAGCGATATCTGTTGGCGAATGAGTTACCCCAAGAAGCATTTTTAACATGTGCGCTCTTAATTGCTTCCGTAGAAACCCTAGAAAATCGCTTAATTTGGGCGCAAAGATTTTATGAAGCGATCGCTCGTCGTCAAATATCTTTAGCAACGCCGATTTTAGCAAACTTACGGATTCCCAACGGTTCTCTTGCTAGTTGTTTCATTACGGCAATGGACGACAATTTAGAAAGCATTTTTGGCAGTATTCATGATGCAGCGCGGATTTCCAAAAATGGCGGTGGTGTGGGCGTGAATCTGTCTCGGATTCGGGCTACTGGTAGTTGGGTGATGGGAAAGAAGAACGCCTCTGGTGGTGTTGTTCCCTGGATTAAATTATTGAACGATACAGCGATCGCCGTCAATCAAGGTGGACGCAGAGCAGGTGCTGTCACCGTCAGTCTAGATGTTTGGCATTTAGACATAAGCGAATTTTTGGAAATGCAAACCGAGAATGGAGACGCACGACGCAAAGCTTATGATGTTTTTCCGCAATTGGTTGTCAGTGATGAATTTATGCGAAGGGTGCAAGCAGATACAGAATGGACGTTGGTAGATCCGTATGAGGTGCGAACTCGTTTAGGGATTGAACTAGCAGAACTTTGGGGTGAAAAATTTGAACGTGCTTATCTTCAAATCGAAGTCAGTTTAGATAAATCAATTACGCTCTACAAACGAGTGAATGCTCGTCTACTATTCAAACAGGTGATGCGAACCCAATTAGAAACCGGGATGCCTTATTTATGGTTCAAAGATACCGTCAACCAAGCTAATCCCAATCAGCATGAGGGCTATATTCCAGGTGGGAATTTATGCCAGGAATCTTGGTCAAATGTGAAACCTGGTGAAGAAGCACACACGTGTAATCTTGTAAGTATCAATCTTGCAAATTTTGAGTATGAACAGCGAGCAGAGATTTGTCAAATCGCAGTACGTATATTAGATAACACGATTGATCTCACCTCACCACCCTTTGCTGCTAGTGCCACCCACAACGCCAAATATCGCACAATTGGAGTGGGCTGTATGGGATTAGCCGATTGGTTAGCAAAACGTCATCTCACCTACACCCATCTTCAGGAAATCAGCAATTTATTTGAAGACATCGGTTACTATTGCACATCCGCATCAATGTACCTTGCTAAGGAACGAGGTGCGTATCCTGCTTTTGCGGGTAGTGAATGGAGCAAGGGACATTTAATAGGAGCAAAACCTGTGGAATGGTTTAAGCAACACGCTCTTCTTCCAGAACGCTTCGCAAAATTGAGTCAGGATATCAAACAACATGGGATTCGCAATTCACATATTACTGCGATCGCACCCAACACTTCTTCATCTTTAGTTCAGGGTTGTACAGCCAGTGTTTTGCCCGTTTATAGCAAATTCTTCTATGAAAAGTGGGCAAAGGGTTCAGTACCGATCGCACCCAGGGCGAACGCATCTTATTTACTAATAAAAACTAAAAAAGATTTGAAAATGACATAGATAATCCTACAAGTTGCTACAACTATAAATAAAACAAATCCCTAACCTTTCAACAATAGAGATTAGCT
>NZ_VJXY01000019.1 GCF_014831675.1 Komarekiella delphini-convector SJRDD-AB1
GATAAAATAGCCGTTTATAGTCTCAAAAGCCTACTTTTTTCGTGGCTTTGATGACGCGATCGCAGTTTCTCTCTAATCCGTCAAAACCTTTCCTCATAAGCATTTAGGATTCGCGGACAAGTCTAATGTACAACAGAATTAATCGCCACCCTATCTGCTTGATAGGAGTACTTAAATCTGGCTCATCATCGACCAACAGAATCATAACTACTTTAATTTGGGTCTGGGCTATAGCCAAAGGAGATATCCGTTGCTATACCCAGACTTTTACCATCAAAAGAATCGCATTTAAAGAAAACAAATCTTATATGGTAGTGGCGATCGCCTTCTGAATCCCCCCTTGCTCCTTATATTTTTCTTAAAACTTTCTCTTAGGAGGTATTCAAAATTCAGATGTTGAAATTTTCAACCCTGTTAAATAAAAAGCCCCCAGTTAGTACCGGGGGTATGTATGGTCTATTACCATCAACATCTATTCCCATAAACAAGAATGGCATCTCTAAGGCTTTGGTGCATCTATTAAATGCAATTATTGCATAAATATAATTCTTTTTTTGCAATTGTACCAAATTGTCATTCTGAGCAAAGAGTTCGCGCAGCGTTCTATAGGAAAGAATCTCACCAGATACTTTCCTACGGAACGCTACACATAGCTTGCTTGTCTAGTAAGGCTGCACTGCGTTTCGTACCCTGCAAGAACCAAGGCGAACAGTATGACAAAATAGTAAATTTGAGAACTTGCTATGTATTAAACAGAATCCTGGCGGCGAATTACGCCTGCTCATTTCTCCCATGAATGCAGAAGCTTACAGAGCGAGAAGCTTTGGTAAGTAAACTGTTGGACAGTTATAGTAATTTGATCAGCTTTCCAGCTAGTAAGATATACATGCTGATAATAACAACGCTCAAGCTAGAACTGATGAAAAATAGCTAGTAAATAAACAAACGGCAATAGATTAAAGAAAAGGTCGAGCTAAGCGCTTAGGCTCCAGAGATTCTAGTTATTAATGCAGACATCACAGCTTAATTTAGACATAATCTGACAATTCACCTATATATAGGCTGTTTCTAAAAATCCTGAAGACTGAGACAAAATTAATTGATAAATAATAAAAAAAGGCTTGACTTAGTCAAGCCTCTATATATACCAAGCATTTACTACACCATGATTAATTTAGACTTAGTCTTACTTTAGTTCATCTTCCTATAGGCTGTGTCCAAATATTTTAAAAACTGATATGTAATCACTTGGTTACATATTAAAAAAAAGGTTTGGCTGTGGGCCAAACCTCGATAATTGCTGTGCTTAACAACATACTAAATTAATTTAATTTCACTCTGCTTATAGTTCATCTTCCTATAGGCTGTGTCTAAATATGCTAACAAATGGTAGAAAATTATAGCAATTATGTCGGATTTGTTAAAATCAAAAAGCTCAGATTTCCAACTTCTTTAAAAAGTCGGAAATTTTGTTGTTGACGAGATAGATGTACCTAATAAAAAAGACCCTGGGTATTATTCCAGGGTGCACACACGTTTTTCAGGCATTAACAGGCTGAATCTTAACTTGACAAAATAGTTATTTCCACTACCTATAGAATGATACAAATATCTACATATATATGGTATGAAAGCGTCTGGGTTAGGCGGTATATCCATGAAAAAGCTCATGTAAATCATAAACTTTTACCTATAGTGTGTTTTGATACCAACTTATCCATTTTTCTGAAAGTTTATCTACCTCTGGTAGGTGTTTTAATATTCTACAAATTAATAAATAACTACCTGATTATCAAGAGTTGCAGTCAGAGATTGTAGAACTAGCATTTTAATTATATATTTTGCTTATTATTGCTCATAAAAAAGGCGTGGCTAAAAGCCACACCCCCATATATACCAAGTGTTTACCATATATATAATTTAGATTTTCTCCTACTTTAGTTCATCTACCTATAGAGTGGTTCCAAATATATTATCAGCTGTTAAAGACATATTGAGGAGTCAAACTAATTACGAATTGACTAACAATATTCTAAAATCACTACGATGCTAAAGTTGAGCTACGCCGAGCTTGAGGTGGCGTAGCTTTTTTAGCCACCGTAGGCTTAGTTTGTATAATTTATTTGCTTAAAAAAGAAAAGCGTGGTTTACCACCAAGCTCCAGACAATAGTAGAATAAATTAGCACAATTAGTTATTTTAGTTTTTTAATATATCTGCCATTAGATAGTATGCAAATATTTTCAAAGCTAGGAATTCATAAGTCAGTCATATCAGTCATAAAAAAGGCTTAGCTGAGAGCTAAACCTCCATAGAAAGCAGTTATTCGACACACCAGGATTAATTTATATCTACTCTTACTTTTGGTCATCTTCCTCTAGGATGTGTCTAAGATTTATCAAATTTGATAGCAGATCAACCATTCAAAAGGACAAGTAATTAAACTACCTTTAGAGAGATTAATAGTCAAAAATATGAAATAAAAGATAAAATTTTTACTAAGTGAAATTTCACCTGAGTTTTGAGCCTTAGAATACTTGTACGTGTAAGAGCGATCATATTATTACACCCAATTCAGTAATCTCATACTACTTGTCTTAGATAATAAAATGATACAGGTAGATATTCCTCAAATTTTTTTGCTATTTTTGGAATATTTTGCATAGAGTCTTCGTTATAAGAAATAGAAACTGCTCATCGAGTTCACAAGCAGACGAGAATATCTGACTATGAGCAACCGTTTGATCTTGGCTCTAACCCCTACACTTAACCTTTCACTTATTTTTTTACAGTTTTCAAATCTGAGTAATGGTACGTGTGAAAAAGGTTTGAGGCACTATGCGGTTGCACTCTGTCTCTAGTATGAAGCGAAAGATCCCAACGTCCGGTGTTGAAGTAAGAATTAAACTTCGATGTCCAAATACGTCTGATTTTGTATTAGTTTTATGGAGCAGTTCAGATAAGGTTTGATTAGACTGACTTACTTATCAACTGAATCATTTGGAGGTTTTTCAAATGACAACTCTAAATTCAACAAAAAAAGAGTACTCTCAGCCTGAAATTATCGAGATAGGCGATGCAGTTAAAGCAACGTTAGGTTGGCGTGGATGGAGACGCGATCATCGGCATCATCGCCGCCGTCGTCGTCATGGTGGTGGTCATGGCGGTCATGGTGGTCATGGCGGTTAGCATTAAAATAGAATAACCTTTCCCAAGCCAATTTGTTAATCTTTCCTTCGATTTAGCTACTTAATTAGCTGACCATAACTTGTCAAATAATAGGGTGAAGTTAACAACTGTTAATTATAGCTTTGCTTCACCCTTTTTTTAAATAATTTGAATTCTGTAAACTTTGATATTACCAACTAAAGACTATCCTAGTATGGTAATAACTTATATGTTTTTATTTAACTGAAACTTTATCAGCTTTTGAACAAATGTTGTCTATTTGCTATTTCCATCAGTGTGATTTTATCAAATTACTATCTAATTAAAATAAAAGAAATGAAACACTGGTTTTGTGGTTTTGTAACCCAAGATAATAATTCTCTAACAAAGCTTCCCAAACCACTTAGTGGAAAGTTACTTTGGAGAGGGAAAAATTACTTATGGATCTGTGGAAATTGGAAAAAAGAACAGGTAATAACAGTTTCCGAATACTTAACTCAGATGGCTATAGTTGGTAGTTGCCTTGCATCTCATGAAACTGTGATTAAGTTATTTCAAAAAGCTGTCAAAGAAGGCGAGTATAGCCAACTCATGAAATTGCCAGGTAACTATAACTTAATTATTCAAGATAACATTGATACATATATATTTGTTGATGCTGCTGGTATAAAATCTGCATTTTATGCAGTCTATAATTCTGTTATCGTTTACTCTTCATTGGGAATAGCTATACAAGAACTGCTAAAAAGTGAATTAGATCAGTCTTGGCTTGCGACTTTCTTAACAGGTATGGGGACATTAAGCCTAGTACAAAAACGTACTCCTTTCTGTGATGTGCAGCCTATCCCTGCTGGCCACTATTTACATATTTCATCTGGAAAACTGAGATGTAATCGCTATTGGTATAAGCCTCAAGAATATAAAGCTTTTCCTGATGCAGCTCAAGATTTGCGCGAACAGTTACTAACTGCTGTTGAAGGTAGAGTTTACTTATACGGTAATATATCTAGCGATTTGAGCGGTGGCTTTGACTCAACAACTTTGGCTTTAATAGCTGCAAGATACCTAGCAAGTCAGGATAAACAATTAATGACAATAACTGAGAAAACTTTTAGTGCTACTCAATCTTCAGATGTCAAATATGCTCAGCAAGCAGCTAGTCTGTATCCTAATATTAACGCTGTGATGATAGAGGAACATGAACTTCCTAGCGAATATAGTGGCTTAGAATCAGTTCCTTTAATAGATGCACCAGATCCATTAGTTCTGGATATGACAAGAACCAATTATGTTATGAAAATTATCAAGTCAACAGGCTCTCAGCTTCATCTGAACGGAGAAGGTGGAGATGTTGTACTTTCATCAACTTATTGTTATTGTGTAAATTTGTTAAAACGAGTACAAGTAGTTACTTTTTTACAACACATTTATGGATGGTCTAGGTTGGAAAATTGTTCAACATTTTCTTTAATTAGAGATTTTATAAATTTGAGTTTTGGTTCTTATCGTAGTTGGTTATTTCAAGAAATAAAAAAAATTCAAGTCAATAATTATTTACATAAAACAACTAATAATTTGCTTACGACTGAGCAATTTATAGGCTGGGATTCTATTCCTGAGTTTATGAGTTGGCATACAAATAAAGTAGTAGATATAGTTTTGGAAGAACTATACAAATGGGTAATAATAGCAGCACCTTTTGCTAATACTCCTGGTGAACATCAGACTATAGCTGATATTCAATCAATGGGGTTTACTATTAAAGCCGAACAGCAAATAGCTGATATTTATGACATCATTTTAGAATCTCCTTACCTTGATTCTTTGGTGATTAATGCTTGTCTGTATGCAAAACCGGAGGAGAGGACAAGTCCCTTTGCTTATAAACCACTTTTAATTAAAGCATTTCAGAAAGATTTTCCACAGAATATTTTTATACGTAATACCAAAGGAGACTATACAGCAGATGAGTTTGCCGATCTCCGAAAAAATAGAACTATTATCAAAGAAGTATTAAACACGTCTATTTTAGCTGACATGGGGCTAATAGATATAAACAAAATACAGACTGCTACACAATCTTTTAGTATGGGCTTCTTAGCTGGTTTGCCACTTTTTAATCACACACTAGCACTTGAGATATGGTTACGCAGTTTTGTGCAAAAAAAGAATAGCTTCTGGTTGCAAGAAGATTAGTTTAAGCATAATAAATTACAGTCATTTTTTCAATGCGATGGAACTTTGGAGATTTTGTAGATGATGTAATTGTTGTTTATTTAACACTTTATTAAAACTAGGCATATTTTAAGATTTAAATTGCTCAGAGGTAAAGTCAATGAAAGAAATTATTATTCCCAATCATATTTATGCAACTTTTTTTGAAGAAAGTGCAGTATTGTTAGATTCTAAAAAAAATATTTATTACATGTTTAATGATAGTGCAGCTGACTTTTGGAAATTGCTGATAAAATCAGGTTCTCTAGAAGAGACTTTAAAAGAGCTTACAGGTTTATATGAATGTTCTCCAGATATGATTATAAAAGACATGGAGTTTTTAGTAGAACGCCTTATAAAATCTGGACTAATAGAAACACAAATGAATAAAATTTGAAATAAGAGATATCTCTATGTGATTCAAGATTCACTGGTGACTAGTCAACCTGTATATTTCAAAGTTAAAGTAACTTACCTGATAATTTTCACATTGAGGGGGATGTTATGGATGATAGAATGTCGTTAAATACTCTTGACATAAGTTTGAGCTGGCATGAACGTTTAATAGGTTCATTCATTGTTGTTGTTGCATATATAGCTGTACGTTGGTTGAGTATTTATAGAATTTCTAAAATTCTTAGTATTCTAAAGAAAAACTGCTCTCGCGAAGTCACAAATGATGAAGCTGATATTATATGGTTAGCAGTACGTGAATCGAGTTTTTTGCTATTAGGAAGAGTAGCATGTCTAGAATTTTCTTTGGCATTTGTGCTCTTAGCTCTAACTAAAGGTTTATCATCAACCTGGTGTGTAGGCGTAACTACTGAACCTGTCCAAGCTCACGCATGGGTAGAAATTAATGGTCTACCATTCCGAGAGGTGGACAATTTTGAATACCGTTTTAGAAAATTGCTTGCTGTATAAAAAGCAATTATAAAAGGATGCTTTGGTCAAAATTAGGAGGTATTTATATCATCAGAATGTATAATTTGTTGTAGTTAAGAGATGAAGAGAGTGCTTACATCGCAATTCTCATAAATTATCTTGTTATAAATAAATATAAAGTAATCGTAATAGCATTCTTATTTTGATGTATTTCTCAACAAATTTAGTTAAAAGTATTAAAGAATATTTATCTGTCTTGAGAGTTATATAAATTGAAAATTTTTTTCTATGCTTAGAGAATGAATGTCTTGCGAAGACATCCAAGAAAGGATTTAATTAATGACGAGTTTTAGAAGTTGGCTTGAGCCTGTACGCGAGTACACTAAAGCTTTATTTCGTGCTTTAAGATTATTATGGACAGCGGCTCCAAGGGAGACTGTCTTTATGGCTATTGCTATTTTGTTGCAGGGTCTTGTTCCAGCATTAAGTATCTGGATTAGCAAGTTAGTGGTAGATACAGTAGCAGCAGCTTTAACTCAAAACGAAAACTTAGAGCAAGTATCAGTTGTTATTTTGGTGGCTGGATGGATTGGAGCTTTACTTTTGGAGTTACTTTTAAATCCTTGGGTAGAAGCGGCTCAGGGAAATATTAATGATAAGCTAACGGCTCATATTAGCTTACTGTTAATGCGTAAAGCTGATACTTTTGCTGATTTGAGTCGTTTTGAAGACTCTGAGTTTTATGATGAGCTACAACTTCTGCAAAAAGAAGTTAGCTATCAACCACTGAACTTACTTCAGAATTTGTCTGGGGGAACTCAGTCTTTGATCACTTTGGTAGCTATGATAGTTCTACTGATTCCTTTAGGGTTATGGATTCCGCTTGTAATTGCGATCGCAGCCATACCTCAAGTAGTTGTTTCCTTTCAGTATGAAAAGCAAATTTGGCTAACTTTGTTTGAAAATAGTCCACAAGCTCGGCGGATGCAGTACTGTACATCAGTGATGCTTACAGATACTCACGCTAAAGAAGTACGGCTGTTTAAACTAGGTTCATTCTTTATTAGTATGTACCTGCGAGCATTCCAATCTTTATATCAATCTATGCGTCATCTGCGAGTTAAACAAGCTCTTTGGACGAGTAGTTTAGCTGTTATGAGTACTCTAGGGAATGGTTTTGCTTTTTACTGGGTAGTGCAGCAAGCTTTCAAAAGACAGATAAGTCCAGGAAGTGTACTTTTGTTCATCGAATCGTTGGCTCAACTGCAACGTAATCTGGAAGAATTTGTCAAGGCTTTCCTTGAACTCTACGAAACTATGCTGTATATGCAACAGTTCTTCAATTTTCTTGATAGCACGCTACCAATGAAACCGTGTGTACCAGGAAAGCTAGTACCAAATCCGATTCGCTCTGGTATTACTTTTGAGAAAGTTCATTTTAGATACCCAGATAATCGCTTAGCTTTGAGAGATATTTCCTTTACACTTTACCCTAATCAAACTGTAGCCATAGTTGGAGAAAATGGAGCTGGCAAAAGCACTTTAGTGAAACTACTTGCTAGGCTATACGATCCCACAGAAGGCGTTATTTTAGTCGATGGGATAGATTTGAGAGAATTAAATTTAGATGAGTGGCGACAGCAGATTGCGGCAGTATTTCAAGACTTTGGTCGCTACGCTATTACACTGGGGGAAAATATTGCTTTAGGAAATCTCAAAGCTTTAGAGCAACCAGAACTTCTCAAACATGCAATTGCAAAAGCCGGTATAGTTGAGTTAGTTGAAAAGTTTTCGACAAAAGAAAATACTCCTTTAGGTAAACAATTCGGCGGTACAGAACTATCTGGTGGTGAGTGGCAAAAGTTAGCTTTGTGCCGAGCTTTTGTCAGGAAAGCTCAAATACTAATACTTGATGAGCCTACTGCTGCACTTGATCCTCGCAGCGAGTATGAGATCTATCATCACTTTGTTGAGTTAGCTGAAGGTAAGACTACTCTTTTGATCACCCATCGACTAGCCTCTATACGTATGGCTGACCGAATTTTAGTTTTAAAAGCTGGTCGTTTAATCGAAGAAGGTACTCACCAAGAACTTTTACAGCGCCAAGGCGAGTATGCCACGCTTTGGAGTATGCAAGCAAAACAGTACAGTGCTTAATCTTTTTTAAGATTTATCAATCTGATGAGAATAATTTAATACTTTATAGACCTATTGTTAGCTCTCTTTTATGACTTTGGGGTGAGAAAAAATAAGTTTTCTAGACTAAAAATTAAAGGCGAGCATCTCAATGCAAGGAAGAAATACCAGGCGATTAAAAATCGCGCACCAGTTACTCATGGGAAGCCAGTGTTGACTTATTCACTCCTAGCGTTCCTCTAGGGTAGCAATGGTGTGAAAACACCCAAAACCGCATTAGCTTGGCTATACAAACTAAACTCGTTTTTGCGGGTTTAAAGCAGCCAATATATTTTATTATAAGAGGATTAAGTTATTACAAAAGTTTGCAACTTAAACGGATTGAAGTTTTGACTATAGAGCAGCAAATTAAAAGTAAAAACCGATTCAAAATCGGCACTCGATGGTTAACTTTGTTAGGAATTTTTGCCTTGTCCAGTGTTGGCGGTTTACTATTTTACCTTTCAAGTTTAGATCAGAATTCTGCCGAAGTTACAGCACCGATAATTACTGCAAATAGAGCTAATGTTGAAATTAAAATTAATGAAACTGGTATTGTGGAGCTGGGGAGTCAACAAAGCTTAAAATCTCCCGGAGAAGTTGCAGTAGAACGGGTACTAGTAAAAGTAGGCGATCGCGTCGTATCTGGTCAGCAATTACTAATTCTTCGTAACACACAAGAACAAACTAGCCTTGCCGAACAAGAGTCGTTAATTCGTCAACAAGAATTTACATTATTACGCAATCACCAAAGAGTTAAAGAAGCAGAAAAAAGGCTTGCAACTGCTTATAAACAAGTTCAGGAACGTGTTAAACAACAAAAATTGGAGATTCAAAAACAGCAACTTAGCTTAGCACGCAGCCGCCAGAAAATTGAGGAAGCAAAACAAAGGCTCGCCGCCGATCAAAAGGAACTCCAAAATCTCGAAGTTTTAGCAGCAAAAGGTTTTATTCCTGGTAATGAACTCCAACAGCAGCAAGCGAAATTTCGTGAGGCTCAAGCTAATCTCAGAGATGCAGAGTTAGAAGCCCGTACCCAAATGAACGAACTTCAGCGCCTCACTCTGGAACAACAACGCCCCTCAGAACAGCAAAATAACGTTTTAACAGCTTTGTCAGAACTGCGAGAAGCTCAGTCACAAGTCAATACCTCAAGCCAAGAACTCCAACGTCTGCAAGTAGAACGACAAAGAATCAAAAAACAACTGCAAAATAACATTATAAATGCACCTATTTCAGGTAAAGTTCTTGATATTAAAGTCAAAAATGGCGATGGAATTAAGTTTGGTGATGTTTTACTCACACTAGGCAATCCCACACAAGAAGAGGTGAAACTCCAGCTAGGAACCCTTGATGCTGCTAAAGTTCGAGTTAATCAATTAGCTCGTGTTAAAGTTATCGGCCCCAACCCGCAAACATTTTCTGGACGAGTGCGGAGTGTGCATCCTGTAGCAATTTCCACTGCTGAGGGATTAGTACCTGGCCAATCACCTCAAGCTAAAGTGCCTGTAACTGTGCAGTTAGACAAACCAAGTCAGACTTTAATTCCTGGTAGTCAAGTTAGTGTGGAAATCGTTGTACAGCAGCAGCAAAATGTAATAGCTTTGCAACTAGAAGCAATTCAACGTTCTGAAGCCCAGCCTTATGTTTGGGTACGTGACAATCAAGGCAAAGCTCAGAAGCAGAATGTGACTTTAGGAATAGAGGGAGCAACTACTGTAGAGGTAAAATCTGGCTTAAAACCAGGCGATAAAGTCATACTACCCCCACCTGAAACGGAACTAGAACCAGGAACGCCAATTATAGAAGGTTCATTAATTGATCAATCTACCGATTCTGCTCCAAAGGATTCTAAATAATTCGTAATTGGCGTATGTCGCCCTTACTTATACTTATTCAATTAATGATTGCAACAAATCCTTTAGTAGAAACGTTGCATTGCAATGTCTCTACATGGTCTATCTGTCACATTCGTTTTTTAAGTTGGTATTAACTTTATTGCTCGCTAATATGAGCCTTGCTTTTCAAGACCTCGTAACTCTCACTTTTAAATCATTACTCAGTAATCGGTTGCGTTCTGCCTTAACTACTCTTGGTGTGTTTATGGGTGTGGCGGCGGTAAATGCAACTCTTCAAGTGAGTAGTATTAGTCGTGCTGTAATTGCTAGACAATTAGCAGAGCGAGAAGCGCCCCAAGTTTCTGTTTTTATCTTAGAAACAAAAGGTAGAGAACCACAGTTGGAGGATATGGAATTTCTCCGCAAGCGAGTAAAAAATGTTCAAGTAATTAGTGCTTACAATTATGTAGTTTCTGAGCAAGTCGTCTTTCAAAATCGTATAGGCAAGGCGTTGATACTGGCTGTCTCTCAAAACTACTTGCTCACTTCTGGGAGGAAATTGTTAAAAGGGCGTTTTTTTAATAGCGCTGATTTTGTTAACTATCGACCAGTCGCAGTAATTGATAAATTTCTAGAAGATAAAATATTTATTGGTAAAAATCCTATTGGACAACTTGTATTTACTTCAGGAAGGTTATTTTTAGTCGTTGGGGTTATGGAAAGCAAATTAAGTTTTGGGGAACAACCTCAAGGTACTTTATTAATCCCAATTTCAACTTATAGCGCTATGACAGGTAGCCAAGGTATTGATGCAATCTCAATGCGTCCTCGCAAACTGAAAGATCTAAAAAGTATGGAAAAGCAAGCAACGCAATTATTAAAACAACGTCTTGCAGGCTCAGATATTTATGCATCAAATAATGTAGAGGATATTATTCAGCAACAAGAGACTTTGGAACTCGCTACGCGGGGACTAATTGTTGTAGGAATAATTTCGCTACTGATTGCTGGTGTTGGTATTGCCAATATCACAATAGCTGCTGTGATTGAGCGTACCGCAGAGATCGGTTTAAGACGAGCTATTGGCGCAACTAAACTGGAGATATTACAGCAATTTATTTTGGAAGCGGTAATTTTAAGTTTAGTGGGTGGAATAACCGCGATCGCATTCGTACATGGTTTGACATTGGTAATCGCTGATACATTTAGTTTGCCATATCAATTTGAGAGCCGAACAGCCGCCTTGTCTTTGGGTTCAGCTTTGCTGGTAGGGATGGGTGCTTGTTTTTTTCCCGCTATACGTGCTAGCCAACTCGATCCAGTCAAAGCTCTACGTGAATCATAATTCTCATATTACGTAAAACTTAAAAATCACCAGGAAATAATGCATTTTAAAAATATGCAAAAGCAGCCTGAGAAAAACACTCAATCCCCAAAAGGTCGGTCTTTTATTTCGGTTTTATACTGGAATCTTAACTGTATTGGGGTGTTCACTACAATTTTAAGTATAGTTGTTATACCTATCTTTATTTCTCAACCACAATTAACTTTAAGAAAGCCGCAGAAGGTTAAGTTAACAGTTAAACGAGAAATTGATCATCTCAATAATAAAAGTACTAAAAGCCAAAACGACAAACTACAGCCCATTTCTCTCAATACAAGTATACCACTTATAAATGTTTTTGATATTAAGGAAAAACTTTTACTCACTTATTCTAAATTTCCATTAATATTAGAAGAAGAATTAAAATTATCTTTAAATTCTGGTTTGAATAATCAACTAGAACAGGATTTAAATTTTTTTTTAAAACAACAACCTACTTTACAAAATTTTGTAGAAGTTAAAAGTACAAACATCATACCTTTTCTATTAAAAGATAAAGAATTATTTAATTGGTATTATGTTGAAAATATTTTTACAGAAAAGTTTTTCTTACTTGATAAAATAAGTAAACAAAGCTTTTTCACATCAAACAATACTAAGCAATTCTTATCACCCTTATTACAACTAACTCCAAAATATCAAGAACAACCAAATGTTACAGCTATTGAAGTAAAAGATTCAACTCAAATTGAGAGAAAAAAACAAGTTAGCCAAGTGCCAGATATCCAAAAAATTCAACTATCACTTTCTGATGTTGTCTTCTTAGTTTTGGAAAATAATATCCAAATTAAAAACGCTTATTTAGAAAGAATCGCTCAAAAACAAGATTTAGTAGTAGAAGAAGGTAAATTTGTTCCGAATCTGACCCCAAATTTAGTATTATCAACAAATCAACAAGGTTCACTTTCAACAAATGTTGGTGCTAATGTAGTAGTAAAAATCCCCACTGGAGGAGAATTAGGTTTTGGATTGTCAAGTGACGCTCAAACTCTTGGCTTGAATAGCTCAAATAGGGATAGAGATGATAATATATCTCAACAAAATTTACAGCTAACTTTTCGCCAACCTTTATTAAGAGGTGGAGGAATTGAAGTTAATAGAGCTTCAATTGAAATTGCTCGGCTCAATGAAAAAAGTAATATTCAAGGTTTAAAATCTACACTTGTTAATACCATTACAGAATCTATTTTAGCGTACCGTGAATTACTGCGAGCACAAGAAAGATTAAAAAATGAGCAGATATCTCTACAAAATGCTCAAGAATCATTAAAAGTTACGCAAGTTTTAATCGAAGCTGGAAGAATAGCACCTGTTGATATTATCCAAAACCAAACAGATATAGCTAATCGGCGAGTGAGTTTATTAGCTGCTGAGAATGAGCTAGATTCAAGAAAACTAGCTCTTTTATCGATTCTTGGTATTGATAAAAATTTGAATATAGAAGCCGGCGTAATTCCCAAGGTAGTTTCTATTTCTCTAGACTTTAATCAACTTAGACAAATTGCATTGTCTAATCAACCTAATTATTTACAAACACAGCTAGCTTTGGAAAGAAATAAATACGAACTGTTGCTAGCAGAAGACAATAGCCGTTGGAATTTGAGTTTGGATGCTAGTTTAATCAAACAAACAAATGAATCAGCAGATGGCAGAGTTGGGTTAAGTTTAAGCCGCACATTAGGGGATTTAACTATCCAACAAAGAATTGAGCGATCGCGTGTTAATTTAAAACAAGCAGAAAATAATTTAAAAGATGCAAATTCCCGTTTAGATATTCAATTACAAGACAGAATCAGAGATGTTAATTTAAGCTTTTCACGAGTCCAACTTGCTCAACAAGCTAGACAATTATCTGAAAGACAACTGAATATTGAACAACAAAAACAGAAATTGGGTAGAGGAGCAGGACTTTTTGAGATAATTAGGCTCCAAAATGAATTGGCAGAGGTAAGAAATACTGAACTAGATGCAATTATTAATTATCTCAACGCTTTAACCAACCTCGATCAACTTCTTGGTACTACATTACAAACTTGGCAAATTAGGATTCAAAATTAGGTGTCACTGAGTATAAGTATGGATTAAGATCACGCAAAGGCGCAGCGAAAAGTTCTGTAGGCGGGTTTCCCGCCGTAGGAAACTTTTAAAGACAGAGGCACAGAGAATAAGAGTGTGAGATATTAAATTTTTGGCGTTGCACAAACAAAGTATGAAATTGACGTAGAGATCTAAAACTCCTCATCCTCTCTGCGCCTCTGCGCCTCTGCGTGAGATAAAAATATGCAACGCTAGATTTGTTGAATATTTTCACATGAAATCTATCTAAAGATACAATTTTTGTAAACAAAAGATAGTTGCTGGTAATACACCTGGTGTGAGAAAAGACATATAAACATACTTAGCTCGACACTAAAGAAAGCAAAATTTATCAAACCAATATTTGGATGACTAGAAACTTTAAAATAGATAGATGCAATTAATACTCTAAATCAGAGAGTCTTCATTAAGTACAATACTCTAGGCGAAATTTTTAAATACAAAAATACTGAGTAAAGTTTATTACTTAATAAAAGCTAAATTTTGAAGCTATAGCTTGTGGCTTGCTGATGCAACTGCAATTAGCCTGTCTCCCGCCTAACTCCAAAAAACGATACTGGTAATAATAATGACGCGTCCCAATTCAGAAAACGATCAGCAACCATCTAATCATCGTCTCAAGCTCCTTCTTTTAGGACGTATCGGTCTTGTTGGAGGTGTCGTTTTACTCACAGGAATTGCAGTCGCTACTTGGTGGGCGAGAAATTATATATACAAAGATTTAGCACCATTAGTAGAGCAAAATCTTGAGCAATTGCTTGGACGTCCTATAAAAGTTGGGCAAGTTGAACGTTTTTCGCTCTCTAGTTTAAGATTTGGCTCTTTATCTATACCAGCAACTCCCACAGACCCAGACCAGGTGACAGTCAAAGCCGTAGATGTGCAGTTTTCACCTTTACAACTTCTCTTCACTCGAACACTAGCATTAGATGTCACATTAGTTCAGCCCGATGTATATATCCAACAGGATAAAGATGGTCGCTGGGTTACAGCCGAAATTAAGACTGGAGAGGGTACAGGTGTTATTCAAACTGAGTTGCAGACACTCCGACTGCAAAATGGAAATGTGGAGTTAGTACCAGCCCCAGCACCAACCAAACCGAAAGGCTCAGTAGTATTAAATCAAGTTGGCGGTGCTGCTCGATTTTTACCTCAGAATAAGGGAATTGATTACAACATAAATGCTCAACTCACCAGGGGAGGAGCAGTTAAAATCTCTGGCGACACACAACCAACAACACAAGAAACGAACCTCAAGCTTTTAGCACAAAATCTACAAGCATCTGATGTCAGTCGATTAATTGAGTTGCCAATTGTCTTGCAAGCAGGGCGCGTAGATGCTGACTTAGGGGTGCAAATTCCACCCAAGCAGTCAGAAATAGCGATTACGGGAACGGCTACAGCTAATCAGGTCACTGCCCAAATTCAAAATATTCCTCAACAGTTTTCTAATGCCAATGGAAGATTGAATTTTCAGGGTCAGACAATTGCTTTAGAGAATCTGAGTACGAACTTTGGCAAAGTTCCACTGTTAGCGAATGGAGCAATTAATACTCAAACAGGTTTTAACCTCTCTGCTCAAATAAAATCAGTTAGCGCTAAAAATCTTTTAGATACGTTCAAGGTAAATTCGCCAGTCCCAGCTAGTGGAGAAGTGCGAGCAGATATAAAAGTGCAGGGGCCGCTTCAACAGCCAGTTCTCAGTGGCACGGCAAGTAATATAAAACCGATTCAAGTTGACCGTGTGCAATTCAACGCTGTAAATACTGATTTCCGCTTGAGTACATCTAAAACTGCATCACAAATTACCGTTGATAATCTTAAATTAGTCCCAGCCGCAGGCGGTCAAATCACAGGAGAAGGTCAAGCGACATTGGGATCTAACGGTGAGGTAACATTTAATGTTCAAGCTGAAGATATATCAGGGGATATACTTGCACGTAACTACGGCTTGACGCCACCGATCGCAGTTGGAAATATCTCGGCAAAAGCAGAGGTTTCTGGCTCGCTTGGCAAACAACCATTGGAATTAGAGATTTCGAGTATTCAAGCGAACCCACCAGCTGGGGGGCAAATTGTCGGGAGTGGTCAAATTCAATTAGCACCCCAAGGTAGAGTATCATTTGATGCTCAAGCTAAAAATTTACCAGGGGATGCCATCGCAAAAACGAACAACAATTCATCCTCTATCACTATTGGCACTGTATCAGCAAATGCCAAAGTTTCTGGCTTTCTAGGCAACCTACGAGCAGTTGCACAGGTACAAGCACCTGACGCCACATATCCCACAACAGGACAAATTGTTGCGACTCAACAAGGGCAAAATATCCGATTTCCCAGTGCTGTGTTGAATGTAGCAGGTAATACAATCAGGGCTAGGGGTCAGGTTGCCCAACAACGCTGGCAGGCTTTTGTCAGTGCCCAACAGATTCAGTTAAGTCGCTTTCAGCAGATACCAGCTCAGTTTCAAGGTGTCTTAAATAATGTGGCATTGAATTTATCAGGAAGTACCGCTTCATTTCAACCCTCAACGATTCAAGCCACAGGACAAGCAAATCTGAGTGTGGCAGGAGGTAGGGTAAATCTCAGAAATCTTAACCTTGATGATGGTCGCTGGCGAGGGCTTGTCAATGTTTCCCAAGTTCAACTCAATCGTTTTTCACCACAACTACAAGGACGGCTCAATAGCAATATCCAGTTAGCAGGCACAATAGAATCTTTTCAGCTTGCAGATATTCGAGCCGACGCACAAATCCGTGTTTCCGAAGGGTTAGCACTGTTGTCACAACCGCTTACAGCTCAAGTTCAGTGGGATGGTAGACAAATTATTGTCCAACGCGCGACTACATCAGGATTGAGCGCTAATGGTGCGATCGCAGTTCAGTTAGATGATACACCTCAAATCTCTAGTTTTAATCTGAATGTGTTAGCGCAGAATTTCAACCTGCAAAATACTGGCTTTCAAGTTCCTGGAGATTTAGCAATAGCGGGGCTACTTGATTTTAATGGGAAAATTACAGGCACTCCTGATGTTCCGAAAGCTACTGGCGATATTCGATTGCGGAATTTTAATGTTAGTAATTTAGCATTTGACCCACTTTTAACTGGAAACGTGAATTTTCAAGGGGGACAAGGAGCAAGTCTGCAACTTGCGGGTAATCAAGACAGAATAGCGCTTAACCTTGGTGCAGATTATCGTCCAACCTCATTTTTACTCCGACGCGACGGGGGAGTTACCACAGGCAGAACTGAGGGCGATAACTTGCTCATCAACGCGCAACAGTTTCCCATAGCTCTTGTTTCGGGCTTCATACCCAACAATACTTTGAAACCTCTTGGTGGGCAACTATCGGGAAATTTAGTCGTTAATCTTAACAACTATGCGGTTGACGGAGATATTGCGATCGCTGCGCCTCGCGTTGCTAGAGTCATAGCAGATGAATTTCGAGGTAACATCAATTATGCCAATGGTGCTGCTAACTTGACTAATGGTCAATTGCGGATAGGAGACAGCAGCATCGCCCTGAATGGCAGTCTACAAACAGGGAATGATCCTCAATTTCAAGTCCAAGCAAATTTTGACCAAATCAGAATTCAGAGACTCCTGCAAGCATTTAATATTTTCGACTTTCAAGATTTGGGTGGAGGGTTACAACCTCCAGATTTAGCTGGAGCAGAGGTACTCAACACCACCGCTATCAATTTGCCTGATGCCGATTTGGAAACACAGTTAGAATATTTCTCAAAAGTTCAAGCATTAATAGCAAAACAACAGCGGGTAGAAGCAAAACAAACACCATCTTTACCAACCCTTGCAGAATTAACGGGTGCTTTGAGTGGAGCAATTCAAGCCACAGGCTCGTTAAAAACTGGGTTAAATGTTGGCTTTAATTTTCAAGGTGCTAACTGGCAATGGGGTGACTACTCGGTTGATGAAGTTGTTGCTAGAGGCACTTTTGCGGATGGTATCGTCACACTGTCGCCGTTGCGTGTGGGATTAAATCAAGGACTGGTGGCTTTTTCAGGACAGTTAGGAACTGAGCAACTATCTGGACAGTTGAGCGTAGCCAGTTTACCTCTATCACTTTTAGACCCATTTATCGAAAGATACCCTGTAGATATTACTGGACAGGTGAATGCGATCGCCAACTTAGGAGGTAGTTTAGAAGATCCCAGAGTCAATGGGGAAGTAGCGCTGGCGAATGCAACTTTGAATAAGCAACCTGTGCAAACAGGACAGGTGAACTTTGACTACAACAATGCTCGCTTGAATTTTGACAGTACTTTGTTGGTGACAGGGACACAGCCAGTAACAATTACAGGTAGTGTCCCTGCTGCGTTGCCTTTTGCCACAGTGCAGCCAGATAGCAATCAAATTAGTATCAACGCCAGTGTGAACAATGAAGGATTAGCACTGTTAAACTTGTTTACTAACAATCAAGTCTCTTGGGTAGACGGTCAAGGACAAGTAGATTTAAATGTTCAAGGTACATTAAACCAGCCCATTATTACTGGGAATGCCACAGTTAATAATGCTACTTTTCGCGCTCAAGCTGTATCCGAGCCTTTAACAAATGTGACAGGAAAACTGCAATTTAATGGCAGTACGCTGAACGCCGAAGGTATTCAAGGCATTTATAATCAAGGGCAAGTGACTGCATCAGGTGTTCTCCCGATTTTTGCAGCTCAGCCAGCCATATCGAATCCACTTACAGTATCAATAGAAAAAGAACTAGATTTTCAGGTTCCAGGATTGTATGAAGGCGGTGTCACTGGTGGTGTCGTAATCCGGGGAACTGCACTAAAACCTCAAATTGGTGGAGAGATTCAACTAAGTGATGGTCAAGTTATCATTGGCAACTCTACTACTGGCTCACAACCAACTACAACAGAGACTAGCAGTAATGCCGCAATTACAGGAGATGATAACGCTAATACAACAACTACAAAAGCCAGTAACGCTAATCCAACAGCTACAGCTCGACCCAACTTACCTATAGAGTTTACAGATTTACGGCTGATTCTAGGCGACGATGTTCGCGTTACTAGTCAGCCTTTACTGGGCTTTGTACCTGGAGGAGCGACGTTTAGCCAGCCCATACTCAACTTTCAAGCAAAAGGCGACCTAACTGTTAATGGTACTTTAGCGAAGCCCCTTCCTGAAGGAGTCATTCGTCTGACAGGAGGACGACTCAGCTTATTTACAACTGAGTTCACCTTAGCGCGGGGCTACGAACAAACTGCACGGTTTACTCCTAGTCAAGGACTTGATCCTATTCTGGATGTCCGGCTTGTCTCAATTGTCCCTGAAGCTTCGGCGACAAGCAGTCGAATTTTGGAATCACCTCTTTCTGCTGAAATCAGCGATGTTTCTGCTACTAATTTTGGTACTTTACGTACTGTGCGCGTTGAAGCAAGCGTTAACGGCCCAGCCAGTGAATTGAGCGAAAATCTAGAACTGACGAGTGAACCTAGTCGTAGTAGAGGAGAAATCGTTGCTTTATTGGGTGGCTCTATCCTTGGTTCTTTCAGTCAAACAGGAGATGCAACACAAGGGCTGACTAATTTAGCTGGCTCTACTATTTTAGGTGGTCTGCAAGGAAGTATCACTGCGATCGGGCAAGCTATTGGTTTTAGCGAATTTCGGATATTTCCTACTCCTGTAACTAATCAAGCATCAAGGAGATCTTCGGTTCTCGATTTGTCAGCAGAGGGTGTGTTTAATATTAATAGGAATTTCTCTGTATCTTTATCACGACCTCTTTCTACTAATGAGTCTTTTCGTTACAATCTGCTTTATCGACTCAATGATGAAATTCTGATGCGAGGTTCAACTGATTTAGGAGATGTAAATCAATTTTTATTTGAGTATGAAACCCGATTTTAATATAAACGTTGTATTGCAGTTTTTAGAGACATTGCAATGCAACGTCTCTAACTTTTGTGGACAATACTCACACGGCGATATGTAATCTAATCATTTAAATCAAAGTTCGTAGTAAGCGGCTTTGACCCTTTAAATCCTTGCACAGAGCGCTGAATCGCTCAATAAAAGCAAAATTTTTATCTGACATTTACTAATCATGTTTCTTGAAGTAGATCATGATGTTGTTAGTTTTCCAAAGCACTTGCATCTTCTGTTTATGATGCTGTAAAATGCAACAAGTTAAAAACGCATTTAGTAAGTCTACTGTTTTGACAACATAGATATTTCTAAAGATAATAAATCTTATAGGGTTTCCTAGTCGGCTGAGGTACAAATTTATCGGTGTTTATCTTTGGTTAATTACTTCTTCTGTATACCTCACTCAAGCGAAAACCGTTATAAACTAAATAAAGGAATAATAAAGTGAATTCTTATTTTGCATTACTAACCTCAATTATCATTGGTATTGGAGGACAACTTAGTCTTAAAGCAGGGGCTTTGCAAAGTTTTGGCAGCAAAGTAAACTTATTTTTACAGCCCTATGTTCTAGTTGGACTAGTTTCTTATTTTGTTGCTGCTTTGTTTTATATATATGCTCTGAAAAAAATTCCAATTTCGGTAGCTTATCCCACTGTTGCTATCAGCTATGCTGTTGTGTCTTTTTTAGCTCACTTACTCTGGGGAGAACCTTTTGGAGTTAAACAGGTTATTGCCCTATTGTTAATTGGTCTTGGTATATTCACATTAAACCATAGTTAATTATCATCAATTATTACTAACCTTGGTACGTTAATAGTAATTAAAACAAAAAACCCATTTTCCCGGTATGGGGGAATTTGGGTTTATTATTCTGCTATAACTTGCAGGTATTTATAAGAAGCGATCGCATTTCATTCCCTGTGTAATTTGAATTATCTCAATGGACGAACCGACCGTAAATTGTAGGTTTTCCATGTAAACAGGAGATTTTTTGACAACAGCCTCAGTGTTTGAGCGATGGTTTTAAGTACTTTCATTTTGCTAGCAGTCGGCTTTTGGTCATATCTCAAAACCATTGGAATCTCAGCAACTTTGGGCTTAAGTACTTTTGCTTTCAGTAGCAAATCTACCATACAGGCAAACCCTTTCTCTGTGAATAAATTGTTGCCATAATAGTCAAACAGACCAATGAGTAAAGAACGATTGTACATCCGATAACCACAAGTATAATCCTTTACACCAGGTATAGGAGCCGCAATTCTAAACAGCCAACTAGCTCCATAACTTGTCAAAATTCTCAATGGCGATAAGCCTATGACTTTAGCACCTTTTTGATATCTGGATGCTATTGCAATATCATAGCCACCACCCACCATGATGTCATACATTTTCATTAATAGTTCTGGTGGTTGGGTGTTGTCACAGTCCATAGCGGCTAGAAAATCGCCTTCTTCAGATACTTCTAAAAAGGTTGTGAAACCTGTTTTTATAGCTTGACCTAAACCAGCATTTTTTACATGCTGTACTAATTTAAGTGATATACCAAGTGATTGCGATTCATCCAAAGCAGTTTTAGCAGTTGCATCAGTACTACCATCATCAACAAGAATCAATTTTATGTCTATGTTGGAGATGCTCTGCAATAACTGAAACCTTTTGAATAAAGGAGCAATTGATTCTTGCTCATTGTAAGCAGGTAAGAGAATAAAAAGTCCCATAAGTTCCTCGTTTAAATTTTGAAACCTGTTACTCAAATATTGAAATTTGAGTAATGACGTTAGCTATTTTTAGAACTAAGCTTGAATGACTTAAGACCTATAGCGGTTGCACTATATATTGGTCTAATTAATATCATCTGCTTGAGTTATCAGAAGATTATTCAATACTTAATAGGGATATCCACACTTTATATCTACGCGTCTATTCGACTCGTTTTCAGATATTTACACAGATTGACGAACTCTAGTTAGGGATGCCGCATGTTGTCCAACAGTCAAAACATTGAACTGATTGGATAGAAGCTTTAGTGCTTTGCGTAACATTGCTAGCTTCTTGTAAGTAGGGAGGTTCATACTAGGGAAAAATGATAGTTCTGGCACATCCTCTTGAGTCAAAAAGTCTGTAGGATGCAGTAGTAAAGATGGCTGAGTGCCTGTAACTTTGCATAGCCAGAGGGCGATTCGGAAGTAAAGCAACGCCAAACCTGGAGAAAATACACCCAGATACATTAAGTAGCTGAAGTGAATTGGCATCTTAAAAATCGGCATTGTGGTGACAGGAATCTCAGTCAGCTTATATTTACCCATGCACCATTGGTAAGGTTTGAGGGTTTGTAAACCGTCTTTGAAGCTGCCAAATAAAGCTTTGCGTTTGGCGCGTTCTTCCTTGCTCAGCTTACAGGTCATCATGAAGTAAGCCCGTGCTATCGGCCCCAAAAATGTCGGAAAAATAGAAGCATCATATTGGTATTCCTGTCGTGCTAGGACTTGCAATACCGTGGGAGACAGACTGTATCCAGGGCTTCGGAAGCCAATGGGGCGTTGACCAGTGGCTTGCTGGATGTGCTTTTCGGCCAGTGCTAGCTCTTGTTCAACTTCATCTTCTGAGTACCGATTTAGCCAGATATTATGGTGAAAGGAGTGGTTAGCAATTTCATGACCATCAGCAGCGATCGCTTGTAATGCCTGATGGTTCTTTTTAAGAGCTGCATCCTGCCCCACAACGAATACTGTGATTGTCAAATTCAATTGCTTGAAAATATCCAAGAACCGGGGTACTACGATGTCCAGGTAAGAGGGCAAAGTTTCCCAACCAAGATCACCATGATCTTTCATATAAGACCAGAGATTATCCAAATCCATAGAAAGACTGGCTATCGGTTTGTTCCCAAGTGAATTGGTTTTCACCATTTGCTTAGAAATTTGGTCGTGCAAATATACACTGTTTGCCATTGTAATTAAGTACAGGTTAGTACTAATTGTTATTGAATAATTTGATAGATATTGGAGATTAGATTGACAAAGCGAATTCTATCTTTGGGTTAAATACCCAAATGTCATTCACAAAGTCAGCCCCATTCAAGAGTCTACATAAAGACACACATCTATTCCTTATAGATGTGCGTTGGATCAGTTGAAAGGCAACTATACAGCTACCTACCTCCTTACCAATCAGATAGATGATGTAGCATTTTTGGTGCAACAAAATAAATTTTAAGGCGCTTAATCTAAAGCACTCTTTAACTAAGGAAGGTACGTTCGGTTAGATGCTAACTTAATTTTTACTTCCTTAGCTGTACTTAGTTTAGATGCAAACTTTGCATCCTTGTATTTTTTATAAAAGTCAATTTTAACAATACATAAATTTCGCTGATAAAGCAATACCTTTTACAGTAATTATACGCTATTTTTTTAACACTTATGATGCAGATATCACATGCAAGCAACAAAATATATGATGTTTCTGTTGGATTGTGTAAAATTTTCTTGTTGAATTGTGTAAAATTTTCTTGTTGGAATGTATACAATTTTATTGGAAACTTTAATTTTACTCCTATCTTTACACTTTCCTAAAATTTGCTATCAATAAGACCAATTATTTCAGATGAACGTTGATAGCTATTGGTATAAGTTTTTCCTTACCAACCCTTTACAATGCAGTTATTTACTTGACAAGGTTAGACCTTTTTCAACAATCTTGCGGCGACAAAGAAGCTTGGAGTAATCCACAAGATGATTGCTCCTGTTACTTTGGAAAGAGAATCAGCTTTTAGCGCAATCCAAGCAGCTTTACCAAAAATATTACTTACCATCAGAGGTGAGCAAACTAATAACCCAAGCTCCGAGCTATTGACTAACGCGTACTTGTCACCTGGCCATTCGTGCGATGCCTGCGGCGGGCTACGCCTACGCTCAGGACGAGTAAGTGTTTGTGCGTGACTTTGGCCTAATCGAAATTGTCAGTGTTGAAATCCGGTCTAAAGTATGACAATTGACTTAATTGATAAATACTTCATAAAAAGCAAATGCAAAAATACATACTTCGCTTTTCAGTAAAAACACTTTATAAGTTACCGGATGAATCGACTCAAGCAAACACGAGGGACACCAATAAACCTAGATAAAATGTAATTTAGATCACAATGTTTAATGTACAGGTTCCAAGGTACATCTTGGCGCTGAGAATTCTTTTTTCACCAATGACAATTGAAACTGTCATAATCAGCGATATCCTGCCCAGAACCAAAGTTCAGGGTTAATAGCTCAAGTCCACTCGCGCACTGGATTTTTAATTGAGTCCTGTTTAGATGACTCCAATTATCTTGACTGATGACTGATGACTGGTAAAAAGCTACCTTATAGAAAAATGGCACTAAGATAACCCGTAAGTTACTCACTTCAACGGGCTTGCTTTTATCTTAGTGCCATTCAGATTTAGTCTATTTAGTTTAGTAGCGGTTACGGAAGTTGCTACCACCACCTCGATTACCACCAAAGGAACCTCTGTCTTCCTTGGGTTTAGCTTTATTCACTTTGAGGTCACGACCCATCCACTCTGCACCATCAAGAGCTTCAATGGCAGCTGTTTCTTCAGCTTCCGTACCCATTTCTACAAAAGCAAACCCACGGGGACGCCCTGTCTCGCGATCAGTAGGTAGCTGAACTCGCTTTACAGAACCGTGTTCTGCAAAAACAGAGGTGAGGTCTTCTTGTGTGACCTCGTAGGATAGATTACCTACATAAATTGACATACATTGTCTCCAAAGTCAGAAGTGTGTAGAGATTTAGATTTCGGAGAAAAGTCTGTAAATACCAAAAGGTAAAAGCCTGTCAATACTAAAAACAAACGCTGCCACCGAATTTCATTCTCATCTACTACGTTAGCACAGCATTCAGTTTATTACGCACTGCAATATAAAAGCACTATACGAAAAAGTGCTACCAAAATTTTACCAGGCATTAATAATTTTATACCAAAATTGATAGCGTGTTGGATGAATCGGCCAGATGTAGCAGAGAAATGATTATTATTAGCTTGCTTGGTGTTGGTTTTGGGGTTTATCAGTGGTCAACCCCCTGATCACTGAGAAAACAAAAATTATTCAGTGTTTTCTGTATAAGATATCCTAGCATTAGTTAAGTATTAATCGTAGCGATCGCAGTAGAAACCGACGTTGCTAATTGATGGGATGAATTTTGTTTCGCGCAAAGGCGCAAAGGCGCAAAGGCACGAAAAATTAATGAGAAGTATAGTATAGGTATACTTTGTCATTCTGACGCTTTGCAAAGCATCATCAGAGAGTATCTTCATTTACGTTAATTTAGAGCTAAAAATGACGTCTTTTAGCAATGAACTGGATAAAATTGAGTCAAAATTGCAATCATAATATTTAGTAAATGTACGGTTATTTGCAGGATAATAGTTAAGATTTACTAATCTAGAAGACTAGGAAAACTGAGATATCAAAATAATTCGTGTCAATTTATACTATTTTCAATTTGTATAGTAGTTATACTCTTTATTAGGTTCTACCTGGGAATTAAGAAGTGGCTTTGCCACTTCTTTTTATAGGAATGGTAGTTCGGCAACAAATAAGTTAAAAGTTAAAGTAGTTTTGTTTGACTTTTAACTTTTATTAATTATTAGTCATTAGTCCTTTCATCTCGCCATCTGTCGCGGTTTTGCATACTCTCCACATCTTGCGATCGCGCTAACTGCCAACTTTTCCACATTAGAGGTTTCTGTCTTTCAAGATGGTTGATAAACTGGATTATTGACCGATCTGCCTTAATAGGGGTTTTCAAATCAAACTGAATTGTTTGGAAAAGCTTGGTATCACCCTTGATAAATTTTTTACCTAAAATTTTAGCTAACCACAGTACAAAGTGATTGTATAAACGACCGAGAATTCCCCGACGTTTCTTAATCATTAACAGTGTCATAATTTCAGCTTTACCCTCTTCTATAAGGCGTAGTGAGATCATAAAATGTAAATGCAGAAAATCAGGGCCAAACGTTACCATACCAGTGCTACCATACCAATAACAAATACTGTAGGTAATAGCATTTTTGTAAAATCGACTGATCAGCTTGATAAAAAATGAATCTCCGCTGATGGGTGTAATGTTGTTGAAGATAATAGCATTCTGATTTAGTTCATATTTTTCAAAATCAATTTTTAAGGGTAGCTTGTGAACTGAATTGAAGTGTTGAGCATCGATTACATTAATCATTACTACATTGGGATGACAGTTCGTCACTAAGCGAGAAGCAAAAGTGACATCACACTCCTTTTGTTCCAACTCTGGAATATAGGGTAAGGGTAGTTGTGGAATTTCTCCAGTCCAAATCCAAATTGTCTCGTACTTCTCTGCGGTAGGCCAAACTTTTAACTTCGTAGAAAGCGGCTCATCCAAACAAGGAATATCAACGCATATCCCTTCAGCGTCAAACTTCCAGTGATGGAAAAAACAGCGTAGTTCATTACCCTCGACTTTGCCTTCTGCAAGGTGTGCGCCCATGTGCGGACAGTAAGCATCAAAAATAATTACTCTTCTATCCTCACCACGGTAAATCACCAATTCTCTACCTAAAATTGTGATAGGTTTTACCTCACCTTCCCGCAGATTTTTAGATGGTATTACCCAATACCATCCTTCAACAAAACGCTCTAGATTATTAAAAGTTTTAGGTTTACGATTTGAGCTAACATTCTGCGAGTTTACATTCATTTTTTAGGATTTTGCATAAACTGAAGCGGTTGATCTAGAAGTAACATATCAATTTCAAATAAACAGTTAGTTTCATTACTGTGAAGGGCGATCGCTCAACTGATTGAGAATCTTTAAAATATGAAATATTTAATACATACTGAAACCAGCGTCAAAATATTGCTAGCTTAAGAAAAGCAAATAGAAGCTGATATGTCCTAATAAATGGAGATTTGAACAATCAACACTTAGTAAAATCGCTAATTAGATAAAGATTGCGATTACTGATATTAATATTTGGCTAATACCTATGAAAAGTAATGATTTGATGAAATATGTAATAATCATTACAAGAGTTGGAGTGATCTGCTGTGTTAACTCAAGATAAAAAACTACTTTTAATCGGTCAGGTAACAGATTTGAGCGGAGTCCCCATTAGGACAATTCGCTATTACGAGAGTTTAGGTTTACTCAAGTCATCAGGACGAACAGAGGGAGGCTTTCGGCAATTTTCATTTGATGTACTTACTCGTCTAGCCTTCATTAAAAGAGCGCAAAACCTTGGTCTTAGCTTAGAAGAGATTAAAGCGATTCTTCAGGTCTATGACCAAGGACAGCCTCCCTGTGGTGACATCAAAGAAAAACTAGAAGATAAGGTTTTGCAGATTGATCATCAAATTGATCAGTTGTTAACCTTACGGTCTGAAATAAAAGGGTTACTTTCAGGCTGGCAAAATACGGGTAGCCAGCAGCATGAAGGTACAATTTGTCCCATTATCCAAAATAGGGCTGAGTTGTGAGTGCTGAGTGCTGAGTACTGAAAAATAGAAAACAAGAAAGAACAGGACTTATGCAAAATTATAAAAAGCGTAGTCCTGACTACCAAGTTTAATTTGTTCTTACTATATGTACTATGGAAACCGACAAAATACAAGAGCATTCAATACTTAATAATTTTACCATTTAATAACTTTCCATTTTGTGCCTGTATTCGGCCAGTCTCTGTGAGAAGCTACATTAACATCTAGCTTGTGTGTAAAACAATTCAACCATCCTGAACTCTGTTTTGGTTCAAAATTTTCCAGGCCGATAGTTCCTTGCTCATTGACATCAATTCTCCATGCTGTCCCAGAATGCTGGTGTGGAAGGCTAGCAACTAATTCAACATTTTTGTCTCCTATACGAGCTAAGTATCTTCCTTTATTGACCCCTTGATTTTCTAATTTAATAACTCCTTTACTCCAATCAATTACATCCAATTTCCATTTTGTACCCCTATGATTTGGTATGGAATCGACTAATGTAACATCTCCGTCTGTTGTTACACCATCTAGGAAACTAGGGCCTCCCTCGTGTCCTAGACATAGAAGTGAAATGACATCACCATCTTGCAAATCAACATCCCTTAGCGGTGAGGGTAGTATTTGCGGCAGCAGAGTGATCGCTAATACAGCTGCTACGATCGCTACCAGAAGCCATGTTCGCCAACGAGACCTCGTGTGTTGGGTAGAGTTAATTGGTGAAAATTGCGATACGGGACGGTTAATCTTGTCACGCATTTCTTCCCAAGTCGGCGGTACTGCATAAGGATTTTGAAAAATTACTGGCAACCAAGTCGCGCCTGGTATCTCCTGAAATTCTTCCAGCCGTATTCGCGCTTGCCGAACCGAGGTATACAAAGATTGCCCATTGGCAAAATTCTGGAGAAACACTCGTAAAAATAATTGTGCAACTTGGTCTGGTACGGACTCTCGCATGACAATAACGACTGGAATATGGGAACTGGTCAGCAGCAGCTGCGCTAGTCCCAAACCGTCGCAAGAATTGAAAATTGCTAGTTTTAAGCCGCGACGCACAGCTTCCTGCAAAGCATGTCTAAAATTTCTAATCTCTAGGTACTGGCTTTCATTAATATAAATCCGTCCTCTTTCACCTTGTGTCTCGCTGTGACCTGCAAAAAAGAAGATGTCCCAGCCTTCTTCTCTATGCAGTTTTTGGATAATTTCTTGTGGACTGGGTTGCAACAAAAATTTCGGGTCAGTATCTCTTAAACGTTTGATTTCGTACTCGTCCTGCTCGATATCAATATCGTCACTGTCTCCTAAAACCGCCAGGATTCTGACTTGGTTGTTGTAATTTGTTTGCGTCACTTCTGGGGTTTCGGTTCCTAGGGGACTAAAGGCGATTTCGACATTGGGATTTCTCTCTATCAAATCCCATACATGCCAAGGCAGCTTCCACAATGTGCGGTTGTCTGTTTTGATAATTACTCGAACTTCATCGGGAGTATTAGCTAACAGCACCACCAATGTCTCTCTAATTTCTCTCCATCCTCGTGATGAATTTTGCAGCCAATCTCTCATCCTCTCTTCCAATCTTTCAAAGAATAAGCGGCAGGCACTAGCACCCTCGTCAGTAGAGCGGTGGGTTGGTAGGGATTCAAACTGCCAGATATTATCCGTATCGCTCTGTCGTTGCCGAGGATTTTGGTAACGCCCTCTCAAATCGCGAAATACCTCATACCAACTTCTATACAAATCTTCAATTTCTGGGTTAGCAGGTAGCCTGGCATCTTTGTCAGCTAATAGATGTCTGTTATCCTCAAAGGTCTGTAGGTTTATATCAAACCCTTGCTCGAAGCTACCGTTGATAATCTTCAAAACAGCTAACCAGCCCATAACTACTTACAAGTTATTGTTAAATTTAGGTGACAAAATTCTCGGTCACACTAGCATTATCCCCTGTAACTCTGATGCAAAAACGGGTTCCGGGTGGGAGACTAAAACATAGTTGAAGCAATTTATCCTTACCTCGGCTTTGGGCGTTACTTCTGGCTGTGACTTCTTGGAGCGTTTCGCCGAATTCTGTGAGAACAGTGAGTTTCAAGCCAGGAGGTAGTTTGCCACCGCTACATGGCTGCACTTGCAGAAAAACACCGATTCTCTCGTCAGCTTTTGGCATGATGGCAACAACTAAGGCGACGGTGTTACCTCCCAATTGCATCCCTAAGTCAATTAGTCTAGCTTTTTTAATACCAGCTTGGGGATTTCCTGGGTCTACCTTTCCCAAGCTCAAGGCGGCTTGCCAACGAGTTTCTTCATCCCGCGCTGCTTGCAGCAACTCGGTCAAAGCTTTGATAGCATCTGGATTCCCAGCACCAATTTCCCCTAAGACACCGGCTGCTTGGTAACGAATTTCCTCGGGTTGATTGGGTTGCAGCAGACGAATTACAGAAGCGATCACGTTTGGGGAAGTACGCTCAACTTCTTTCTGACCACGAATTGGTATTGGTTCTGGTGAGGCGAAGATGTCTTCAAATGTCTGCCAACCGTCTTCAACTAGATTTCGTCCCGATTCAACTATATGCCGCAACCACTGCCTTAACTCCACTGGCTTCTTGCTAGGTGCTGCTGCGTGTGATACGACCTGAACATACGGATTCGCCACCCGCCGGTTGTATAGTGTTTGCCTCCATTCATCCGATGCCAACAGCGATCCCCATATTGCAAAAGGAACTTCCAGTCGGGGAGAATAGGGAGTTTTCTGGCTCAGTTGCTCTAATAACCTGTGTGCTTGTGTTGGTGATAAAGTAGGCAAGGGTTTAATTGCTGCCTTGTGATCGCTGCCTAGTTCCCGTGCCACCCACATCACATTTAACTCTTCAATCAACTCTCCTCGCTTCAGCGAATAGGTGCGGCTAATGCTGTTATATTGTCCTGCCTGCTTCAACTTCTTGTGAGTAGCGTATCCCCAAACGCGCAACCAGCAGTCATCAGGATTCACTTGTACTGCTAGGTAATAATCTGCTGCCCATTGGGGAATATCTACCCATTCAGCTGGCACTTCATACTCGTTGATGTCCATCCCCTCGTTTGGAATCAGTATAATTCGGGTTTCACCTAGCTGAATCGCTGTGCCATTCACCACCTCCCAAAAACTGGATAAATCATCTCGGCTTGGCCATACCTCTGGCTGGTCTTCTACACCCGATTCTGCTTTGAGCCAAGCTAAAAAGGCATCCAGAGTCAAGCGGTTCTTGAATGCAGTCCAGCGAGCTACGTCATAAGAATATTCCTGCTGTGATGATCCTGTTTGCTCAAGCTCTTGAGGTGAAAGTTCTAGCCATACTTGGTTTGGATAAAGGGTTGTGAGTGCTGATAAAATATTTGACATTTTTGTTTCTCCACGCTAAACGAAATCAGGATCGGGAAAATTAGCAATCAGTCTTTGTACAAGGGTTACAATTTTGTCAGTTCGTGGATTTAGTAAATCTGGGAGAATATTTAAGCGGTTTTGAATCCATTCCTTGATAGCTGTTGCTAATTCTTCCCTGCCTGTTACCACTTTGTTACTTACTTCCAATTCACAAAGTTGTAACTGACGGGCGATCGCTGCTTCATCCATTTGCCTAAAATAGCGTAAGTGCAGTATATTTCGGCGTTGGTCATCAAGCTGCTCCCATGCAGTCCGAAACACCGATTGAAAAATCAAACTTTTGTAATACTTTTTCAGGCACTCCTTCAGTGGGGACTGCATTTCATTAAGACTTTCTGAGTCAGGGGTAACACCTAGCTTTTCTTGCGCCCATTGAGCCACTTGCTTGAGCAGTTGCTGCATCGCTTGATTGTAGCGGTTACGAACCGTTGTATAATAAATTTCAAAAATGGGGGCAATCGAGCGATAGTCTAGAGCAAAACCGTAGATCAATAGCAGGCAGTTATCAGTGTCTGAGTCTATCCGTGTCAATAATTCTGTCAAAATAGCCGTTAGTGCAAAGGCGGGTTCCTGAATTTCAATTTGCTCCCACTGAGATTCAGATGCACCATTGAGAATCATCTCAGATAAGACAGCAGAATCTTCATTCCCTCCTGTAGGGGAATCGAGGGAGATAAGGTGTTTGGTTTGATACGTTCTTAACGCCTGAATGCATTCATTGAGCCAAGCTTGAATCTTCGCCTGATTAGCTTTGCCCAGAGCAGCTACTTGAGGAGACTGTACCAACTTGTTATATAAATTTGCCATCATATGCAACTGTTCATCTGTTGGTGCTGGGAGGGAGCGGCCACCAGTTACTCGTTGGGGAGCATAAATTTCCTTGAAACTGTCCCAGGCTAACAGATAGCAGCTTAGTTGCGGTTGTTTATACCCTTGATTTTGCAGAGCTTCTTGTAGATATGTCCGAGTACTATACCTCAATAACCCCCAATCCGAACGCCTCTTCTGCATTCCTAAATTGCGAACAATCTCATCCTTAATTTTGCCCTCCATTTTTATATAGGCATAGTTTTCTAAGGGAAGCTGAGAGTTAAAGTTGCTAAAAAAAATGTCTGGAGTGCTAGAGAACAACCAAGCTATCTGCCAGATATCATGCTGGTCGTATTTGAGTTGAGTGTAATGCTGAAAATTGTTCAACTCTCTATAAACTTTATTGGCAGCCCGATAGCCGAGTTTTTCCAAGTAAGCCGACATATGCCTGAGCGCCAGTGGCTCACAGTCAAAAGTGTTCACAAACAACCGCGCCCAAAATTCTGCATCCGCATTAGGTTCTGTCTGATACAGAGTTTTGATGTTTGTTTCTAATTCACGGTCAGATACCCAGTAGACATTCCATAGCCCATTGCTGTCTTTTAGCCTGGGATGTGTGGAAAACTTCCAGATAATTGTCATGCACCCCTCTCTTCTGAATTTTTAACAGCTGCGGTGAGCCGCCTACTTCTCTTTTTATATCGGTTCAACGCACGAGGTTTGTTGCTGACTTTTGGATAGTTTACATAAATATTGCTAGTGGCGATCGCCTGTTGTTAGGATGCCGGTCTGACCCAGAGTTCAACGATTTGCTAATCAGCTACGGCTTTTCCTTTGCGAATCGAGCGATCGCTTGTTACTAATAACTTAGACGTAACGAATTGTAAATGAAAATGTACAAGTTCTTGAAGCTTACCTGAATACTCAAATAGAAGATCGCAAGTTCATCGCAGGAGATTGCATAACTTATGAATAGATATACTATATTTCAACGTCTTACAAAGCTTAGTACACAAGTTATATTTGCCTCAACACTCCTAGCAACAACCGCTCCAGCAAGCTCTGCTGCAATTATAGACTGTGGCACTATTAGATGTAGTATATATTTTACGCGTAGCGAAACACGCACTATAGCAGCTGGTGGAGGAGGGGTCGCTGGTGTACTCGCTCTTGCTGGATCGGCAGGCCCTTACTTAGCAGCATCAGCTGGCGTTCTTACTAGTGTGGCAGCAGTAGCACAAAACGAGAACAGGTGCTTACGAGTTGTTTATCTTAAGGAATCAGTCAGAAGACATATACCCACTACCGCTACTCCTATCATTACTGGCTTATACCGTGACAGTTCTCGTTTTTGTAGAGACTAGCAAACCTAAACTGGTGGCGATCGCCTGTTGTTAGGATGCCGATCTGACCTAGAGTTCAACGATTTGCTAATTAGCTAAGGCTTTTTTCCTTGTGTATCGAGCGATCGCTTGTTACTAATAACTGAAATGTAAATAATTGTAACTAAAAATGAACAAGTCCTTGAAGTCTACCTGATACCCAGATAGAAGCTCACGAATTTATCACTTCAGTATTGTCCAGTAGTAAGTAGCTCGTTAAAAAGATAGGAGTTAAAAATGAGTGACAATTTCTCACGCCGTCAGATCATAAAGGCGGCTGGCGGATTAATAGTCGGTGCTGCCTCCGCAGGAAGTGTTCCACTGATTAGCAATTTGATTGCTGGCTTTACTTTAATTGAGCCAGCACACGCACAAGCACGACCACCACGCGATTGTGACGGTTTCGTAAGAAGCAGGTTTCCAGTGACTACTCCATCTGGTAGACCGTTTCGTCTCAAATGTCTAGGTACTGGTAGTGGTGATTACAGATTTCTAAACGGTGTAACAAGAGGAGGCAACGTTAATTTAGTTCTCAATACACAATATTATTCAGGCACAGCCTGGGGTGCAGATGAATACCGCGATTCATCTGGACTATACATTTACACTTTCAAATGCAGAGGTAACGATCAAGGCTCTGGTACGGTATCGTGGCTAAACGGTAAAACGTTAGATCGTGAAGTCGATTTAGTTAGGAATACAAGCCCATCAGGCGCTAAGTGGGCTGCGTACAACCGTCCTGGTACTGATGAATGGAAGTTTTATTGTCTGGGCGATCGCTCTGGCCCAAGATGGCTAAACGGTATAACTTTTAGGACGGATCGTGATAATAATGTTGATCTAGCAGATGGTTGTAGTTTTCCCTATACAGGTACTACCTGGCGACGGCAATAAACTTGTTACATTAGAATTACGATAGTTGTTGTGCAACTCATTATCATATTATTTTTGGATAAATCCTGTCTTTTGTTTTTCTGGAATAATTTATTCTTTGGAAGTCCCGTATTCTCGAAAGGACGCTGCCAGCATGGGAATTAAAACTTATTATTAACCCTACTTGCGAGTTATTAATTTTAGGTGCAAAGCGTCCGAAGAGTCGTGAGAGCGCTGGCTTTAAAGAAGAATTCAGAATCCAGGAGTCAGAATCAATTAGTGGCGGGTCTGAATCCCCCACTAATTGAAGACCGCTAAATTGAAGATTTAGCGGGGGTTTTAAACCCATTTATTCATCTACCAGTCGTACAGAATTCAATTTCTTATTCTGACTCATGACTCCTGAATTCTGTTTTGATAATGGTTATGTAATCTGTTTTAAAGCTTGCTAAATACTGTCTGGAAGTTATAAGGTGGATTTTTGAAAAGATAGAGGCGATCGCGTTTAAAAGTAAATAAATACTTAAAAAAATGGTTGTGCTTCTAGTTATATTTGTTGGTTTGAGTATTTTCTGTTTTGGCCGATCGCTTTATTTCTTTGTATTTGAGCCATATCATATCACTTTAATTTGTAATCGAATTAACAAGTACCCAGGTAGGTGTTTTATTTTTAGAAAAAACTTACTAAATTCCAAACTGAATAAATTTTCACTTTTAGATTTACAATAAGCTAAGGTTAAACAATATGATACTGTTATTTCTTCTTCGGGTTTGACTGTAAAAACTTATGAGGTTTTACTTATAGTTGGTCAAGGTCGAAATACTTCAGCTATAACGCTAAAAAGGGCATTCTCAAAAAATTATGAAAAAGTAATAAGAATAGCTGCTCAAATTAATAATTTCATTTTTAATACTGAACTAAAATCTTTAGAGGTCAATTCAAATTTAGAGAACAGAGTTTTTCGGGGAGTACTTATGGCTATTATAGGTGTTGTTAATACTTTTATTTTGTTTACTATGTTTGCAAATTAAACTCAAGTAGTGCATTAGGAAATTAAAGAAGAGTTTGCCAAAGTGGAACGATCTAGTCGGCAGCAGCTTGTCAGCATCCACTGTTGTCCTGTTGATGGTAAAAGCCCCACAGCTTTAATTCATCTCATCAATAGCTTATTTAAATGGATAGTAAGACAGGTATTCTGAAGACTTTTGCGACAGACGAAACGCGCAATTCGCCGTTACATACTGCCAGACACGGTTAATTGAAACTCCAGAGGAAAATTCAGAATGGTAGAATTTCTTGGAATTATCTTTTTATTAACGGGTCTTTGGATGATTATCTTCTCTGCACATATGAGAACTCTTACCTGTAACCGAGTTGATAGCAACCAATACATCTGTGAAATACTGGAATCAGGTTTGCTGTGGTCAAAAGTGATTCCACTTGGTAAGCTTATTAGCGCTGAGGTTGAAACGAAAACTACTGGTTATTACTCACCTTCTAATGTGTTTAATACATTCTACGGAGTAATACTCTTTGCCTCTAGGCGCAATTTTCCATTTACGCTCAATCACACTATAAGTAGTAAGAAGCAGGAAGCAATTGTGTTTGAGATTAATAGCTTTGTTAGTAATCCCGCACAAAAATGTTTGACAGTAAGGGAAGATAGACGTTTTTCTTATTGTTTCTCAGGCTTGTTAGCGATCGCTGCTGCTTTCCTCTTTTTTATCCTATGAGAATAAAATGACTGCCTACGTCTTTAATTCCTACTTCAATCATAAGCACCTAACGGAATTTCTGCTTGCTCAATTAAAAGCGAAGTAGTCCCCTAGAAGAACTGCGTGTAGTTGCTTGGGAGCAAGCATTCCTTTTGAGACTTAACGGGAAAAGTCAAGTTATAAATGCGTTAGGACTTAGGATTTTCAGGGAGGAGAAACCACCATAACTCTAGTCCAATTAAAGCAAAGCCAAGCATTGCAACACCAACTTTCAACCCCAAAGGCTGCTCGATGCGGCGAAATTGACTGGTTTGCTCTGACGACGAAGCTGACATTTCTGCTAACGCTACGCCTGATGTTCCAGTGAGTAGCACTAAAGCTGTTAGGCTTCCCCAAAGTGTTTTTTTGCTAAACATTTTTTATCCTCTGCAATTATGAAGTAGCTTTTGGTCGAAAGTTACGTAATCTCAGGGCATTGCTGACTACAGAGAGCGAGGAAAGAGCCATCGCTGCTCCGGCGATAATTGGATTGAGCAACCAGCCAAAGATGGGAAATAGAATTCCCGCTGCAATGGGAATGCCGATAACGTTGTAAATAAAAGCAAAGAAGAGATTTTGCTTAATATTGTTGATGGTAGCGCGGCTGAGTTGAATTGCTGTAACGATCGCTTGCAAGTCTCCAGAAATTAGGGTAATGTCGCTAGCAGCAATCGCCACATCTGTTCCCGTACCAATGGCAATTCCCACATCGGCCTGTGCTAGTGCTGGTGCATCATTAATCCCATCACCAACCATCGCGACGATTGAGTGCTGAGTGCTGTTAGCGGTAGCAGGACGTTTAGCCCGTGCTGAGTTAAGAGTAATAAGTTCCCCTCCTGCTCCCCTGCTCCTCTGCTCCCCTGCCCCTCTGCCCCTCTGCTCCCCTTGCAGAGATTGAATAATCGCCGCTTTTTGATCTGGTCGGACTTCGGCAAAGACTTGTTTGATACCAACTTGTTGAGCGATCGCTTCCGCAGTTTTTCGATTATCTCCGGTAAGCATTACTACTTCTAAACATAACTTTTGTAGTGCTTTTACTGCTGTGGCTGATGAAGGTTTGAGAGCGTCGGCAATAGCGATTATTCCTTGTATTTGCCCATCTACAGCAATTAAAATAACTGTTTTGCCAGCAGCCTCCCAGGTGTCTTTATACTCCTGAAGTGCAGCAGTATTAATTCCCAATTCTGTTAACCAGCGCTGTGTGCCAATTTGTACAAAACAGTTAGCAACAATTCCCTGGACGCCACTACCTGCATAAGCCGCAAAATCAGTTACCCCTGGCATTGCTGTTAAACTCACCTGTTGAGTCTGAGCATATTTCACCACCGCTTCCGCCAAGGGATGCTCAGAATTGCGTTCTACGGTTGCTGCCAACTGTAAAAGTTGGATTTCATTATTATCGGCTGTGCCATTGACAGTTACAAAGTCTGTAACTGTGGGTTTGCCTTGAGTCAATGTACCAGTTTTATCTAGAACGATGGTTTGAATTTTGTGCGCCAGTTCTAAGCTTTGAGCGCCCTTAATCAAGATGCCATTTTCTGCACCTTTGCCTGTACCCACCATCACAGAAGTTGGAGTCGCTAAACCCAAAGCACAGGGACAAGCGATAATTAGTACACCCACCGTTGTGATTGTGGCTAGGGTGACGTTGCCCATAAAGATAAACCAAATCACAAAAGTGGCGATCGCGATCGCAATCACAGCTGGTACAAACCATCCTGTAACTTGATCTGCTAAACGTTGAATTGGTGCTTTGGAACCTTGTGCTTGTTGCACTAGTTTGACGATTTGAGCCAAAAACGTATCTTTGCCAACTCGTGTTACCCGAAACTGAAAACTACCAGTTTTGTTAATCGTTGCACCAATCACTTCATCCCCTGGCTGTTTGCTAACTGGCAGACTTTCACCCGTCACCATTGCTTCATCTACCGTCGAAGCGCCGGCAATCACTTCTCCATCTACCGGAATTTTTTCACCAGGACGTACCAAAATCACATCATTAATTCTGACTTCGGCGATGGGAACATCCATTTCTACACCATCACGAATCACTCTGGCATCTCTGGCTTGCAGTCCAATGAGTTTACGGATAGCTTCAGAAGTTTGTCCCTTGGCGCGATTTTCTAACAACCGCCCCACCAGAATTAAAGTAATGACAATAGCAGCAACTTCATAATACACATGAGGCATCAAGCCCTGAGCAATAAAAAATCCAGGGAAAATAGTGACAACTAAAGAATATAGATATGCTGCACTTGTGCCTAAAGCAATCAGCGTGTCCATCGTCGCCGTATGACGCTTAAAAGCTTTCCAGCCATTTCGGTAAAAAGAGCCACCACACCAGAACTGGATAGGTGTTGTTAGCAAAAACTGTACCCAAGGATCATGCAGAAATCCGGGAATCAGGGGCAAGTGTAGCCCAGTCATCATGGGTAATGATCCCACAAACAAGAGAATGCTGATTACACTTCCCACCACTACCTTAAGGGTGAGTTGACGTTGTTCGGCTTGCCTACTTGCTTTTTCAACATCATCTTCTCCAGAGAGTTCTTCCTGGAGTGAGTAAGACGAGTATCCCGCAGCATCAATCGCAGCTTGGATTTTCTCCAAATTGGTTCGCTTGCGATCATAATTGATGGTGGCTTGCTCTGCTCCAAAGTTAACATTGCAGTCAATCACCCCAGAAACCGAGCGAATCGCCTTTTCAATGTTGTTGGCGCAGGAGGCACAACTCATGCCTCGCAGTTTGAGTGTAAGAGTATCCATAACTAGATGAACCGCTGTAACTGGTGTGGATGAAGGAGGTAGGGGGCAAGGGAATTTTAGATTTTGGATTGAACAATCTAAAATTCAAAATGGGGGAGGCAGGGGAGATATATTTTGGAATGCAACAATGAGTTTTTGATACTTGTAAATGCAGCTCGGAACTCTGTAAACGAGTTTTTGAACTGGATAAATCCACCTCGGAACTCCCCTGCCCCCCTACCATCTATTGCGATCTTCAAGAAAAACGAACGAGATTAGGCAGCTGGATAGCCAGCAGCAATCAACGCTTCCTTAACTACTGTTTCTGATGCTTGAGTTTCTACACTGACAAGCTTGGTTGTGGGATCAGCTTGAACGTCAGCGTTGGCATCGACTGCCTGAAGTGCTTTGGTAATGGTGTTTGCACAAGCAGAACAAGCCATGTTGGGAACTGTGAGTTTAAGAGTCATAGATTTACGGGATAAAATAAACAACCGCGCCAAACCAAGCTGGATGACTGGGGCGCATCTTTGAAAAAGTTAAAGGAGCAGGGACAGTCTTCCCCGCGGCTTCTGGTTTCTGCCTGAGAGCTCCCTTGAATTTATCCTAGACTCTCTATCCGACTGGAGAGTCTAGAGATTTTTAAAAGTTTTTTACAAAGTTTCAAAACCGAGATTAACTACCCAGCAAATTAGTTTGTAGTAAGGACTTTAGTCCTTGCTTTTTTAAGCACTAAAGTGCTTACTACGAACATCTCAAAACTTTTGCAACAGATCACTACGCAGGATTATGTTTTGGCTTATAGCTAAATAATGGCTTGAGTGTTGGAAACAAAAACTTCAATGAGCCATTCAGCATTAATCTTAAAGTAGGGGATTTTGCGAAAACACAGGGGGAATTTCATTGGTTCCGCAACCAGAATTCCAGGAAAATTCGTCGATGCAGCCAATCCAGCGTGTATTGGGGAGTTTGAATACTTACCGATGGACTTCGCTGGGAGCATTGGTTAGTTTGTTACTCTTGACGGTTGCTAACGCGGCTACCCCCCAACTATTTCGCTGGGGAATTGATCAAGGCATTGTCAAACAAAATTTACAAATTGTACTTTATAGCGCTGGCTGGATGGTAGTCGCGGCGATCGCCCGCGGTTTATTTAACTTTGGACAAAGCTATTGGGCAGAAGCAGCATCTCAAGGTGTTGCCTATAACCTGCGAAACAAGATTTTCAGCAAGATTCAAAATCTCAGTTTTAGCTATCATGACCAAGCACAGACCTCCCAACTGCTAACCCGCGTTACCAGCGACATTGAGCAGATCCGCACTTTTGTTGGTACTAGTCTGATTCAAGTAATCGGTGCAGTTGTAACATTGGTAAGTATTGCGGTGATTTTGCTGGTGATGAATTGGGAACTGGCGCTGATTACGCTGACGGTAGTGCCCCTATCAGGATGGTTGATGGCGCGATTCATTACCCAAAATAATGGATTATTCCGGCAAGTCCAAGAGCAACTGAGTGACTTGAATGCCGTATTACAAGAAAACTTGCTGGGGATAAGGGTGGTGAAAGCCTTCGTGCGGGAGTCTGCCGAAACGAGGCGTTACACAACCATGAATGATGCCTTAGTCAAGGCAAATATGAAGACGATTAGCGCCATTCGCAATACATTTCCGTTTATTTTTTTGCTGAGTAATTTGGTGACGCTGGCAGTTTTTGGCTATGGGGGGGCGCAGGTAATTGGGGATAGATTCTCCATTGGTGAACTTGTGGCGTTTAACTCTTACCTAGCGTTGATTCTCCAACCAATTTTGTTGATTGGATTTGCTGCACCGGCGATCGCTCAGGCGGCTGCTTCTGCTGAACGAGTCTACGAAGTGGTGGATGCAGAAGTTGAAATTCGCGATCGGCCCGATGCTGTCCCATTTACAAGTTGCGGAGGTCGAATCACCTTTGAAAACGTTTCCTTTCGCTATCCTGGCTCAACAACTGAGACTCTCAAAGACGTTTCCTTTGAAACAAAACCCAACGAGCTAATCGCCATCCTGGGAATGACCGGTTCTGGAAAAAGCACAATTATGAACCTGATTCCCCGCTTTTACGATGTCACCAAGGGAGCGGTTCGCATTGATGGCTGCGATATCCGAGATTTCACATTAAAAAGTCTGAGATCTTGCATTGGCATTGTGTTTCAAGAAACCACACTGTTCTCTGGCACTATCCGTGAGAATATTGTTTATGCAAAACCCAATGCAAGCCTAGAAGAAGTGATTGAGGTTGCTAAAACTGCACAAATTCACGATTTCATCACCAGTTTACCTGATGGCTACGAGACGATTGTGGGTGAACGCGGCATTGGTTTGTCTGGTGGACAAAAGCAACGGATTGCGATCGCCCGCACCTTACTAACTGACTACGGCATTCTGATTTTGGATGACAGCACCTCAGCTGTGGATGCCAAAACTGCTGCTCAAATTCAAGCAGCGCTAGATCGTTTAATGTGCCAAAAAGCTTGCACAACCTTTGTAGTAGCTCAGCGCATTAGCACTGTGCAGAATGCCGATCGCATTTTTCTTATGGATAAAGGACGATTGGTAGCACAAGGTACTCATGAAGAATTAATGCAAACAAGCCCGCTCTACGGTGTGATTTTGGAATCTCAAGTCAAGCAAAAGGTGAAAAAATGATCCCATAGGATAAGTAGTACTATTTAACATTCCTGTATTTAATCTAAAATCCAAAATCTAAAATCCAAAATTGGTATGAGAGGCACTGTTCCTATTGTTGCATCCGAGCAAAAGCCGAGTCAGCAACTCTCCACACTACGGCGCTTTTTGCAATACCTGCGACCATATCGCAAAGAAATTCCTATCGCCCTCATATTAGTAATGACCGGTGCTGCAACCCAGGCAATTGGGCCATTTTTACTCGGCTGGTCGGTTGATAACTTGATTGCAAAGGGGAACTTGTCGGGACTACTCCAGCTATTAGGGCTACTGGGACTAATCTACGGGCTTGGTATTTGGGCAATCCGGGGTCAGATTATTCGAGTTGGCTGGATTATGCAACGATTGCTGGCTCAATTGAGGCAAGACATTTTTACTAAAATTCAGAGTCTACCGCTGAGCTTTTTTGATCGCAGCGAAGCGGGTGATTTAATGAGCCGCTTGCTGAATGATGTTAGTACTGTGAATCAGGCTTTTGGACAAACTGTTGCTCAAATGCTGGGCAACACTTTCAGTTTGGTGGGCATTGTCATTGCTATGCTCTCAATTAACCTGCAACTTGGTTTGTTGAGCAACTTAGTTGTGCCACTAATGATTTTTACCACAGGCTTGTTTGCGCGTTGGGCAAGAGCTAGATTTCGCGTCACCCGACAGACAATTGGTGAACTTTCCGCCAAGTTGGAAGAAGATATTGGCAGTGTCCGAGAAGCACAGGCATTTAATCGGGTACATCTCAACATCGAAGAATTCAAAATTCTCAACGCCGCAAATCGTGATGCTAACGTCCAAGCAGTGGCAATTACTGCTGCATTTTTGCCATCAATCGATTTTCTCAACACCCTAGCAACCGCAGGTGTGCTGGCGTATGGTGGCTATCTTGCCGTCACCGGAGGGGCAACAGTAGGTGTTGTGACATCTTTCTTGCTTTATGTTCAGCTGTTCTTCCGTCCCATCCAGATTCTCAGCCAGTTTTACACTCAAGCTCAGTCTGCTTTTGCCGGATTAGAGCGGATATTCCTACTGCTTGATGAACCATCGCAACTCAACGATGCACCCGATGCTACTGAAATGCCACCTATTCAGGGTGAGGTGACATTTGAGGATGTCAAGTTTGGCTATAACCCAAATCAACTAGTTCTCAAAGGAGTGAATTTGCACGCCCAACCAGGAGAGATGATTGCATTGGTGGGAGCGACTGGATCTGGAAAAACTACGATTATTAACCTGATTTTGCGCTTTTATGATGTGTCTGGCGGTGCGGTGAAAATTGATGGAATTGATGTACGTAGCGTCACTCAAGCAAGTCTCCGGCGTCAAATTGGCATCGTCCTACAGGATAATATTTTGTTCAGCGGTACTGTAGCTGAAAATATTGCTTTTGGCTCTCCTTATGCCACCCAAGCCGATATTGAAGCAGCGGCTCAGATGGCGAATGTACATGAGTTTGTTACTTCATTGCCACAGGGTTACACAACTAAATTAGGTGAACGGGGATCACCCCTGAGCCAGGGACAGCGCCAACTCATTAGCATTGCCCGTGCAGTGTTAATCAACCCCCGAATTCTCATTCTTGATGAAGCAACTAGTAGCATCGATACCCGTACAGAGGCACTAGTGCAAAGTGCGATCGCCCGCTTACTCCAAGGTCGAACCAGCTTCGTGATTGCCCACCGCCTCAGCACCGTTACCCAAGCAAATCAAGTATTGGTAATTCAGCAGGGACAAATCATCGAGCAGGGAACCCACACAGAACTCATCAGTAAACAGGGTGTCTACGCGAATCTCTATGCCCTCCAGCTGGGCGCAGCAACCACATCTGTTTGAGGAAGGGTACAAGGGTCAAGGGTCAAGAGTTAGGAGGCAGAGGGGCAGAGGGGAAAGACTTACTGCAAATTCTCCCTGCTCCCAATCTCCAGTCCCCAGTCCCCCCTGGTATTGGGTTTCGGGAAATGAATCGTACGAAATCTATTAATTTTGATGGCTACTTTCAAGTTTATAAACATAGCTTTTACTAAAATTACATACTTATTACAATTACTTATATTTTATTCCTCCCATTGCTGCCGTAATTGGGACACTGTGGTGTTGGCTTGCTTCTGGGCGGTTTAGTTGTTCCCCCGTTATGCTACCCTTCACTCTTTTTGCTTTTGGATGAATGGACATTTTTCTGTGAAGTCGGCAGATCCAGATCATTTTTAGCTAACCAATCTTCAATCAATTCAGCTGTAACGTCAGACATATTCAATCCCTTGAAAAAGCAAGCTGTTTTAAACCTGTCTTTTGTTTCAGGTGATAGGTAAACCCTAATTGAAGCTTCTCCTTGTGCCACACTATACCCCAACTAATGAACTTATTCACTAGTTTATTGGTGCAATGGTTAATAGAGCAAAATTATACATTAGTTGACTAATGCATTGGTACACTGGTATGCTATCACCTATGCCTAAAGAAAGACACACAACAAAGGCAATAGACGCCAGAAAGTGTCAACGTGGGAAATTAAATATCCAATAAGCGAACAAAGCCAAAATTGGCTTATGTTGGCTGAATTCGCCTAAAAATCATACTTCTAGACAAACATGAAACCAGATTATGGCTCATGGTAGTTTTTTGTGATGACTGGGATGAATGTAACGGTTGAACTAAGCAACACACTGGAAACAGTTACTTTAAATTCATCAATTTATCTAGGATAGTAGGAGCTTAGGTGTGCTAAAAAACTTCTGGTATGCATGTGAATTCAGCGCAGCTGTTAGCAATAAGCCCAAGCAAATTGTGATGTTAAATCAAAGATTTGTCCTCTATCGCAATTCTCAAGGGCAAGTCGTAGCATTGAAAAATCAATGTTCTCATCGTGGTGCTGCATTGTCTATGGGTTGGTTAGAAGACGATTGTATCCGTTGTCCTTATCATGGATGGAAATTTCAATCTGATGGACAATGCATTGAAATTCCTTCTAATGAACCCGGAAAACCCATCCCTACAAAAGCTACTATAAACAGCTATTCAGTGCAAGAAAAATATGGTTTTATCTGGCTATTTTATGGAGACTTACTAGAAGAAGAACGCCCACCAATTCCTCCTTTACCAGAATACGAAGACTCGACTATGCATCCCATTTACTTAGAGTATGAGATGAAAGCTAACTACACTCGAGTCATTGAAAACGCTCTTGATCCAGCCCATTTGTATGCAGTTCATGCTAATTCTTTTGGAGCGGGATTTGCACAAGATCCAACAGTAGAAGATTATATTGTTCAAGATGAAGATTGGGGCATCAGTACCAAAATCACATACAAAAATTACACTAAGCCTAAAAATGGTGTATTTAAATCTTTCTTTCGTCCAGCACGCACACAGTTAAATGCAACAACTAGCTTTTATCTCCCTAACATAACTAAAATTGAGAGTGATTTTGGTCGTGGCAAAATGATTAATTACGCTGTCCACATTCCTGTTGATGACAACACGACCATTAGTAAGCGTATTCAGTTTCGCAATTTTTTTACCTACTCTTGGGCAGATAGTTTATTCGTGAAGTTTCACCACAAAGTTGGTTTAGAAGATAGGGTAGTAACTGAGTCCCAATACCCCAAATTCATACCTGATATGTTAACAGAAGTCCATGTTCCAGCTGATGCTTTAACTCTTGCCTATCGCAGGCTTCGCCACAAATATTTATCTCTGGGCTGGGGTTTGAAACTTAATCAGAGCGAATCAAAAAACTCCAACCAAGAGCAAACACGACTTTCTTACGCCTCCTTGAAAAAATAAATTCAAATTTGACGCAAAATCGTTTTTATAAACGTAATTTGTGTATTTCAGGTAAATATAGTGAAGCTGACACTAGAATTTGAAATGAAGGTTTGTTGATAATGGCAATATACCTAAAAGTTAAACACCATACCGGATAAATCTATTTTTAATTTCATGATACGTTTGCTAGTTTTATCTATATCTTTTGCTTCATCCCTGATTTTTCTCTCAAAAAAGAATAGGAGCTAAGTCTGTTGAAAAATTTTTGGTATGCTTGTGAATTTAGCTTTGCAGTTAACAACAAGCCCAAGCAAATTGTGATGTTAAATCAAAGATTTGTCCTCTATCGTAATTCTCAAGGACAAGTAATCGCTTTGAAAGACCAGTGTCCTCATCGCGGCGCGGCTTTTTCTCTAGGCTGGATTGAAGACGACTGTATCCGCTGTCCCTATCATGGATGGAAATTTCAAGCTGATGGGCAATGTGTTGAAATACCTTCTAATGCACCTGGAACACCTATTCCTAAAAGAGCTAGTGTAGACAGCTACCCAGTTCAGGAAAAATATGGTTTTATTTGGTTGTTTTATGGTGATTTGCCAGAAGAAAAACGGCCTTCTTTGCCTATTTTCCCCGAATACATGGTTTCAACTATGCGTCCTGTTTATGACGAGGGTATAGATAATGCTAACTATGCTCGTCTTATGGAAGCTAATCTTGACTTTACCCATGTTATTGCAGTTCATAGGAAATCTTTTGGTCAGCGAATTCCTATAAATAAAACTATTAAGTATAAAGTTGATAAATACGATTGGGGCGCAGTTGCCAAAGTGAATTATGAATCATTAGGTAGCTCAAAAAGTTTTTTGAACTTTTTATTAGGTGGACGCCCAGAGTTGAAGACAAGATTGAGTTTATATTTACCTAATGTGACTTTAGCGGAAATTAGCATAGGTAGAGATGACAGTTTTGATATCAAGTTCGGTATCTTAGTTGCTCATCTTCCTATTGATGATAATACTACTGTTGTCAAACGCGTTTTGTATCGCAACATTTTACCCTTGCCTTTGCTAGATGGTTTTTTTAGAAAGATTGACCACAAACTTGCCCAAGAAGATACGGTAGTAGTTGCAACTTTAAACTCTCAACCAATACCCAAAATATCGGAAGAACTCCACGTTGCTGCTGATGCTTTAGATATTACTTTTCGCAAGTTTCTCCAAAAAGACTTAATGCAATCCTCTAGTTCAAACGTAAATAGCCACTACCCTAGTGAAGAATCTTCAGAAATTTTAACCCTGCGAGAACCAACTTACAAATGAGGTTATTACTTAACGGAAATCGTCTTGTAATTTATTCAAATGGCATTGCGGATACTCTCTAAGCTACCAATATCTGGCAGCAGCGATCGCTAATCAGGAAAGATTTATTCTTGGACGGTTCTTAACTCGACAATCAATAACAAAACAAGACTTAATTAATCGTGAGGAGATAAGCATGACCAATGTCCTAGAAAAATCAGTTAAACAACAGCCAATAATGCGCGGAGTAGCCGATAAAATTTTCAGACAAATGTTTGAAAATACTTGCCAAGCTCTTGAGGCGGTAGATGGTAAAGAACTGCTCGAACAGTCTTGGAATCGTGACAAAAACGGCATTTGGACTGTTGGCAAAAGTAGTGAGGATGCTATATATATTGACCGTGCTTTGCACAATGGTAATGTCTTTGAAAAGGTAGGAGTCAACTATGTAGCAATAGAGGGGGAATTGCCTCCTGGAACGTCTTTTCAGCAATCAGGTGCGGTTGCTACGGCAGTAGCAGACCGAATGACTAGTGACAAAGGGAGCCGCTTTTTCGCTACAGGTTCTAGCTTTGTTATTCATCCTCATAACCCGATGGTACCTACTGCTCATGTCAACTACCGCTATTTTCAGATTAACAATGACAACCAACCTATTTATTGGTGGTTTGGCGGCGGAGCAGACCTAACACCGTCTTACTTTTTTGAAGAAGATGCAGTTCATTTTCATAAGGTACATAAAGAGGTTTGCGATAAGCATGATTCCTCTTATTACCCTCGCTTCAAAAAATGGTGTGACGAATACTTCCACATACCCCATCGTGGTGAAAATAGAGGTATTGGTGGAATTTTCTTTGACCATCTAAATGAAGGCAATTCACAAGAACTTCTTTCTTTGGTAACAAATTGTGCAGAGGCTTTTCTTCCTGCCTATATGCCAATTGTAGACAGACGCAAGGATATGATCTTTACGGAAGAGAACAAGTACTGGCAGCGTCTTGTACGTGGGCGCTATGTGGAATTTATCTTATCATGCGATCGCGGTATCCGTTTCGGTCTAGCAAGCGGTATGGTTAAGCAGCAAAGTGTATTTAATTGTATGCCTCCTGCTGCTAGTTGGGAATATGACGATCAACCTGTTCCTGGTAGTAAGGAAGCAATGCTGAGAGAAGTGCTGAAAAATCCTAGAGATTGGTTATAAATTTCTCAATACTGATAGTTATTCGGGATTTATAGTTACCTTATGCAAATAAAATAAATAGTCATTGCTGAGATGAGAAAAACAAAATTGATGGATGTGAGGCAATCAAAAGCTAAGATTGCGTTGAGTAATCGCTCTGAAAATTACAAACAGCCTTTACAAAAAACAGCAAAAAACTTTCTTCTTGAAAAGACAAGATGGCGCAGAGATATAACAAGTGAACTCGAAATAGACATTGCATTATCCTGTCTTAATGTTTGTAGATATATGCTTGTTTGGATAATTTTGCTGTGCTTTTATGCCAGTAGGTAAAGTTTACAATCCAAGACTATTGATGGTGGGGATGAGTTGAATTCAAGAGAGTAATCAGCATGGAAAAAGATTTAGTTACAGGCAATTTGAGGATGGAAGATATCATCAACATTGATGAATCAAAAGCCATGAAGTTGTTCAGGAATAGATTTATAAGATACAAAAAACTGGTAGAAGAAATAGGAGACGAAGCCGCTTTTGAAAAAATGATGGAAAAATATCCTCAACAACAACAAGCATTGATGGGTACTTTCATTGATAACAATACCCTAGCTCAAGGTTTTAAGAAAGCAGCTCCTTTGCTAGGACTAATGGGCTTTGTTATGGAAATAGTAGATATTTCTCAAAATGGAACAGATGCAGCACTAGAAATTCAAAGGGTTTGTCCAGTTTTGTCTATTGCCAAAGAATATGGTTTTGCTCAGCCATGTCATGTCTTTTGTGAGATGGAACAAGAAGCAACTAAAAGAGCTTTTCCCGGTATAAAGGCTGCAATTCTTAGTAAACAAGCAGAAGGTGATTGTGTTTGTGTATTTAAGTATGAAAGACCTACTAAGAAGGTGATAGCATCAACTACATCAATGCAAAGCGTTTTTACTCAATTATTCAACCGTATTATAAATTTAGTAGGACTGGTTCCTAGTTTGATAAATATTGGTGTAAAGATGCTAAAAATGCGTTGATTAAATTAATTCTAACGCATTTTTTGAAAGGCTGATTTTAGAGTTGTCGCTGATTTTATGAGTTAGTATTTTTTTGACAAGTTCATTTTTTACAAATAACATTTTTCAATAAATTCCCATAACAAAACTCATTTTTATGAACACTATTGTTTCGGATCTAAAGCATCTTATTGACGGTGATGTTAGTAATATAAAAGAAGAATTAGAGGCAGTTTCTCAAGATTTTGGCGGCATTATTCAAAAACAACCTTTAATTGTTGTTCGTCCTCAAAACTCTACTGATGTTGCTAAAGCCATTCAATATGCTGTCGAGCAAGATTTAACTATTTCCTCACGGGCTGCGGGACATTCTTTAAGTGGTCAATCTTTAAATCAAGGTGGAATCCTCTTAGATATGAGGAATCTCAATCAAATTTATGATTTCTGCCCGGATGAACTTTGTTTCACATCTGATGTTGGTGTTACTTGGAAGCAAATTGTTGATACCTCGATACCACACGGCGTGATTCCTCCTGTTCTTACAAATAACTTTGAGGTTACATTAGGGGGAACTCTCTCTGCTGGTGGTTTAGGTTTAAGTTCTTTTCGCTATGGCTCTCAAGCTGATAATTGTCTTGGTCTAGAAGTCGTCACGGGAACAGGAGATATTGTTTGGTGTACGCCAGAAAAAAATAGCGAACTTTTCTATCATGTTCTTTGTGGTTATGGTCAGTTTGGGATTATGACCAAGGTACAAAATAAACTCAGAAAATACCGTCCCTTCACTCGCAGCTATTTTCTTTGCTATGACGACTTAGATTCTCTATTAAATGATGAACGTTTCCTAATATCAGAAGGGCTTGTCGATGGATTAGTATCTTTGTTTTCTCCATGTCTATTAGGATTATCTAGGGCAGGTGAAAATAGAATAAAACCCATAGTTCAGTGGTTTTATAGAATGCAAATTACCTTAGAAGTTGATTCTGAGAATGATATAGATGCAGATAAACTCCTCTCTAATTTAAATTTTTATCGTCACATCTATACTGAAGATCTGACCTTTGATAAGTTCATTCAACCAATAGCACAAGTATCTCATCCTGTAGATAAAGCTAACTCTTGGATAGACGTTCTTTTGCCAGCATCAAAAGTAAAAGAATACATAGATATTGCTCTGCAACGGATACCTTCTTTTATCGACTTTCGGACTATACCTGTAGGCTCATTTTGTCTACTTTCGCGCAATAATAAAATGCCTATGTTTCCTTTACCCGATGAAGATTTGATTGTTGGGTTTGGAATGTATCCGACTGTCCCTAAAGCTCAAGTTAAACCTGTTCTAGAGCAATTAAATTTACTCACTAACCTTGGTTTCCAAATGGGTGGCAAAAGATATATGGCTACTTGGGTAGAATTTGAGCTTCCACAATGGAGGCTCCAATTTGGTGATTACTGGTCTAAAGTCAATGAAATAAAAAGGAAATATGACCCGCATGGGATACTTAATCCTGGTTTTTTTAAGTATGAGCAGGTTGTAAAGACAAATATGAATTGTGCTTATATTAAATCTCATTAAATACTAGATTTTTTTGTCTCACGCAGCGGAAAGTCTGAGCGGAGGTTTCCGACGCTCGCGGACTCGCTAACGCTGCGCTATCCGATGGTCTGTTCACTGCCGAGAGGCGCAAAGCCTTGCGCCTCTCCCTTGTGTCCTCTGGACACAGGGCAACCGTTCTTTTAGAACGGTTGGGCAGTAAGACCGGCATAGCGTTCAGAACTTTCCAAGACAGAGGCGCAGAGTATTAGTAATTGGAGGAATATGTTGCAGGATTCTGAGGAAATTGGTAAACGGTCTTTATTTCCAGCCAATTTTCATTGGTTAGTTGTTTTGGGTATTGCTTGTATGGTAGGGATAGGGGTAGGAGTGTTCTATTTAGCTCGTCTATCAGCTACGGCTAAACGTCCAGTAGTTACTTCACAAGTTAGCCAGCCAGTTACTTCAAAAGTTAATGCACTAGGAAGGTTGGAGCCAGCAGGTGATGTGATTAAGATTTCTGCTCCTACTAATCCTAGCTTTGGTAGTGGTAGCCGTGTGGCTGAATTGTTGGTTGATGAAGGCAAAAAGGTAAGAGCGCAACAAATCATTGCTATCTTGGATAATCGCGATCGCCTGCAAGCTAACTTGGTAGAATCGCAAAAGCAAGTCCAAGTTGCCCAATTTCGTCTTGCTCAAGTAAAAGCAGGGGCAAAACAAGGTGAACTAGCAGCTATACAAGCGACTGTTAGAAATGTACAGGCAAATTTGGATGGTGAAATCCAAAGCCAGCAAGCCACCATCGCTCGTCTGAAAGCAGAGTTGCAGAATGCAGAGATAGAATTTCGCCGCAATCAAACTCTATATAATCAAGGAGCGATCGCAGCTTCAGCGCTAGATACTCGCAAATTAGCTCTAACAACCGCCCAAGAGCAGTTAAATAGTGCCAAAGCAGGCTTAGAACGGACTAAACGCACACTTACTGCACAGATTCAAGAAGCCAAAGCCACCTTAAACAAAACAGCAGAGGTGCGTCCTACAGATGTAGCAACCGCACAAGCAGAGATAGATAGCGCTGTTGCGACAGTTGAGAAGATTCGCGCCGAACTCGAATTGGCATACATCCGCGCACCAAAAGCCGGTCAAATTCTGCGGATTCAAGCTCATCCCGGAGAAACAATCGGTAACGAGGGAATTGTAGAACTTGGTCAAACTGACCAAATGTACGCCGTAGCAGAAATTTACGAAAGTGATATTGCCAAGATTCGCCCAGGCCAAACTGCCAGTATTACCAGTCCCAGCAATGCCTTTGGCGGTGAGTTAAGAGGCACAGTTGATCAAATTGGCTTAACAGTCGCTAAGAAAGATGTGCTGGATAGCGATCCAACAGCAGCAACAGATGCCAGAGTAATTGAGGTCAAAATTCGTTTAGATAAAGCCGCTAGTAAGCAAGTAGCTCGCTTTACAAACCTTCAGGTCAATGTCGAGATTGATTTGTAATTGTCATTTTTCCTTTGTCTTGTGTAAACACAAATGACTAATGACAAAGAACAACTCTTATAACCTTCAATATGTTTAAACGCAATATTCCATTGGCTTGGCTACAACTAATGAAGCAAAGAGGACGTTTTATTGTTGCTCTTTGTGGAATTACCTTTGCTAACTTTCTCATGTTGATGCAGTTAGGCTTTCAGTCGGCTTTATATGATAGTAATACACGCTTTCATGTACTTCTACAAACAGATCTGGTAGTAATTAGCCGCCAAGCTCAAAACTTGGGACTTCTCAGTTCTTTCCCTCGGCGTCGTTTGTTTCAAGCTGCTAATTTGTCAGAGGTTGAGTCAGTTAATCCCCTTTATATCCGCTTAGGAGTTTGGAAAAGTCTCGAAACTAAGCTTGATGAATCAATTCTAATTATAGGCTTTAACCCAGAACAACCTGCATTCAATTTGCCAGAAGTTAATCAAAGTTTGGATCTGATCAAATATCCAAACACACTGTTATTTGATCGTAACGCTAATGGTAAATATCAAGCTGCGATCGCTCAAGTAGCTCAAGGCAAATCTGTAACAACAGAACTGCAAGGACGTAAAGTTACAATTAGCGGATTGTATGAGGTTGGTGCATCTTTTGTTGCTAACGCCAGTGTGATTACTAGTGACCAGAACTTCTTGCGAATTTTTTCGACGCAGCAACCAGGCAAAGTTAATCTTGGTTTAATTAAACTAAAACCTGGTAGTAATCAGAATGCAGTAGTTAAAGAGTTGCAGTCTTATCTACCCGATGATGTGAGAGTTCTTACCCGTCAAGAATTTATTGATTTTGAGAAAAAATATTGGCAAGAAAATGGCGCGATCGGTTTTATTTTCTCTTTGGGTGTCACAATCGGATTTCTAGTTGGTGTGATTATTGTTTATCAAATTATTTATAGCGATGTTATGGATCACATTGCTGAATACGCCACACTCAAAGCAATGGGGTTTCGTAATGTCTACTTGTTGTCTGTTGTATTTCAACAAGCATTGATATTGGCTGTACTTGGTTATATTCCTGGTTGTTTAATTTCTTATGGCATGTATGGCTTAACACGAAATGCAACAAAGTTACCGTTATTTATGACTTTTGAGCGCGTAATTCAAGTTTTGATATTGACGATTATTATGTGTTTAATTTCTGGGGCGATCGCAATGCGAAAGTTAGACTCAGCAGACCCAGCAGATATTTTTTAAAATTCATCATTTAGCTCATGATTTATAAAATTTTTTATGAAAAATAAATCTATTATCTCTATTCAGAATGTTAATCACTTTTTTGGTAAAGGCAGCTTACGCAAACAGATTCTATTTAATATCAACTTAGACATTAACCCAGGTGAAATAGTAATTATGACTGGGCCGTCTGGGTCAGGAAAAACTACTTTGCTGTCGCTGATTGGTGGATTGCGCTCTTGTCAATATGGTAGTTTAAAAGTTATTGGTCAAGAACTCTGCAACGCCGAGCAAAACCAATTAATCAAAACACGGCGGCAAATTGGGTACATTTTCCAGGCGCATAACCTCTTGGAAAGCTTGACAGCGCGGCAAAATGTCGAGATGTCTTTAGAATTGCACGTAGACTCAGAGCGGCTTGTCGATAGACATCGCCTATCTTGGAAAGCAAAACGGGCTAAAGCTGTGCGAATGTTAGAAGCAGTCGGATTAGGAAATCGCGTTGATTACTACCCAGAAAATTTATCTAATGGTCAAAAGCAAAGAGTTGCGATCGCTCGCGCCTTGGTGGCAAATCCTAAAATTGTTCTTGCTGACGAACCAACAGCATCACTTGACAAGAAATCAGGGCGGGATGTGGTGGAACTGATGCAAAGCCTTGCCAAAGAACAAGGCTGCACTATCCTACTCGTTACTCATGACAACCGAATTCTAGATATTGCCCTTCGCGTCATTCATATGGAAGATGGTTATTTATTAGTTAACACTGAGAAGGATAAATCATTGTAGAGACGTTGCATTGCAACGTCTCATTAATTGAATCGGCATAACATTACTTTTGCCCATTACCTTGTAGATCTAATTCGCCATAAACGTTGATAACAAACGTAAATTCAATAGAGATGTTATTCCCTCTATAGGTTGTTGGTAAAGGTATGAAGGGTGCAGCTCGCTTTACAGCGCTGACTGCTGCTTCATCGGTAACGTTAAATCCAGAAGTTCGCGCAATTCGGAGATTGCTCACCTGACCTGAGCGGTTAATAGTAAAATGAAGCACTGACCGCCGAGAAGATTGGGTGACTTCAGGTATCCATTGCTGCCTCACTTGTCGCTGTAATTCTTTTAGGTAAGGCCCCAAATCTGTATCTTGACGAGCATCAACGCCATTAGAATCTGGATTGAAACGGTTGGAATTCGGTGAGGCTGCAAAATAATTACCTCCAAAATCACGACTAGATAAACTAACCGGGCCACCCAAGCGGCTTGCTGCGCCCGATTTTAAAGCTGGCTGGACTTGAGGTTTTCGCGGGGTAGCGCTATTCTCCAACTGCTCAGATGTGGGACTTGGTACAGTTGGTGTGGTGGTAGGAGCAACTGCGAGTTTTCGAGGTGGAATTTTGGCTGGTGTAGCCGCAGGAGTAACTACCGTTGGTGCTGTTGGTGCGGTGGTAGGAGTAACTGCAAGTTTTCGAGGTGGAATTTTGGCTGGTGTAGCCGCAGGAGTAACTACCGTTGGTGCTGTTGGTGCAATGGTAGGAGCAACTGCAAGTTTTCGAGGTGGAATTTTGGCTGGTGTAGTCGCAGGAGTAACTACCGTTGGTGCTGTTGGTGCAATGGTAGGAGCAACTGCAAGTTTTCGAGGTGGAATTTTGGCTGGTGTAGTCGCAGGAGTAACTACCGTTGGTGCTGTTGGTGCGGAGGGGGCCAATTTTGGTGGGAACGCCTTTGCTGGCTTGGGAGCACTTAAGTTATTCGGTCTTGAAACTTGCCCTTTTCCAATAGAATTATTGGCAGCTCGTTTTGAGGTTTTTTTCGGTGTCTTAGTTTCATCAGGAGGAACTTCAACGTACTCAATGGGAATTGCTTGGGAAGACGCTTGCCTTTGCTCAGATGCGACAGACCTTAGCCAATAATTGCCTGCAATAAACAGAATAAAATGCAGGAGGATGGAAGTAAACAAACAAAAGAGTAGTTCTGTTGGTTTATTCCTATCAAGCTGGAATTGATGAGACTTAGCCATGTTATTGTGCTTTCTTGACAGCAAGTCTATCTATATAGTGTAGGTGGTAAAAAGCAAGTATAATTTTCTGGCGATCGCCTACGCCATCGCTAGCTGTATAAACCCCTCAAGGCTTGACAGTCTTATTACGTAGAGCAACACATTTAAGACGTAGCCTTATAGAACAAAGAAACTTTATGTATGACTATGCGATCATGGGTGCTGGTTCAGCCGGTTGTGTGCTGGCTAACCGTTTGACAGCAGACTCAAAAAATACTGTACTACTGCTAGAAGCAGGAAAAGCTGACCATAAGCAAGAAATCCATATTCCTGCTGGTTTCCCAAAACTATTTAAAACTGAGTATGACTGGGCTTATTACACAGAAGAACAACTTTACCTAAATAACCGTAAACTTTACTGGCCAAGAGGAAAAGTTTTAGGCGGTAGTAGCTCTATTAACGCCATGATTTATATTCGAGGAAACTGGCGCGACTATGACCAGTGGCACGATTTAGGTAATCAAGGTTGGAGCGCTCAAGAGGTACTTCCGTACTTCAAAAAAGCTGAAAATCAGGAACATTTTGCTAATGAATATCATGGGATAGGAGGGCCTTTGAATATTAGCAATCTCCGCTGTATTAATTCCCTTTCCCACTCATTTATAGAAGCAGGAAAACAAGCAGGTTTACAACATAACAGCGACTTTAATGCAGCAGCACAGGAAGGAGTTGGATTTTATCAAGTAACTCAAAAAAACGGTAAACGTCACAGTGCTGCTGTTGCATATTTAAACTCGATTTTACATCGAAAAAACCTAACTATTCAAACTAACGCCCAGGCAATCCGCATACTATTTGCCGGAACCCAAGCTATAGGACTAATTTATATTCAAAACGGCATAACCCATGAGATAAAAATTGCCAAAGAAGTAATTTTAAGTGGTGGCGCTATTAATTCACCCCAATTGTTAATGCTTTCGGGAATTGGCCCAGGCGATCGCCTCAAGTCTTTGGGTATCCCAGTGATCATAGATTTACCCGGTGTAGGGCAAAATTTACAAGACCATTTGTCTGTACCCTTAACTTACAAATGTACAAAACCGCTGACTCTGGCTAATGCAGAAAATCTTCAAAATTTTCTCACATATTTATTTTTTAAGAAGGGGCCGTTGACTACAAATGTCGCCGAGGCTGGAGCTTTTTTTAAAACTCGAACTGATTTGTCTCAGCCGGATTTGCAAATTCATTTTGCTCCTACATATTATTTAAATCATGGTTTTACAAAACCCAAAGGACATGGATTTACACTGGGGCCAAGCCTTTTACATCCCCAAAGCAAAGGTAGCATTACTTTACGCTCAAATAATCCATTAGAGCCGCCAGTTATTCAACCCAATTATCTGGCTATTCAATCTGATTTACAAGTTCTAATAGCAGGTGTTAAGCTGTCTCGTAAACTCATAAAAATGCAAGCATTTGATGCATTTCGTGGTGAGGAATTAGTCCCTGGTTCTCAGGTACAACAAGAAGAGGATATCTGCGCTTTCATTCGTAACACTGCGGAAACCTTATATCACCCAGTTGGTACGTGCAAGATGGGTAACGATCCACTAGCAGTGGTAAACTCCCAACTCCAAGTTCATGGAGTACAAGGTCTACGAGTAGTAGATGCATCTATTATGCCTTCTATCGTCAGTGGTAACACTAATGCTCCCACAATCATGATTGGCGAAAAAGCTGCTGACATGATTAAGTAATTCAGAATTTTCGGGTTTTAAGTAGACGTACTCTGTGGGTTGCTACAGACTTTCCCCAAAATCTCAAATCCAAAATGGTATCAAGTTAATTAATAGACTTCTTGCAAAAATGCGAATTAGTGAAAAATGAACCACAGATAACTCATCGGTGTTTATCCATGTTTATTTGTGGTTTAATTTCCAAAACATTGACTTTTGCAAGAGATATAATCAATCAGAATTTGCTGATTCTGATGTTTGTGTCAAACGTGGTGAATGACGCCGCCAACGGGTAAAGCCATAGATACCAGCAGCCAAAATCAACAGATAGGGACTGTATACCATTAACCAAATACCCAATTTGAGTAAGCGAACTGTAAATCCACTAAGGGAGTGAGTAGAGTTGTTCCAAGTTTCTTGAATTTGCTCTCCTAATGCACGCTGTGGACTAGTGCTAGAAATTGCTGCTTCTAAGTTCAGTGTAATAGTTGAATAAGTAACTTGATTTTGTAAGTTTTTCAATTGAGCATCAATTTGCTCTATGGATTGCCGAACATTACTAAGTTCTTGAGCGACATTTAACACATCTCTTACAGAACCGGAGCGATCCATAATTTTTTGTAAATTGGCTTCAGTCTTTTGTAGATTAGTTAACCTGGCTTGTAAATCCACTAAGCGATCGCCTACATCTTCGGCAGTGATATTGCGACTATTTAATGTGCCCAATTTAGCCAGTTCATCTATGGTAGATTCTAATAGATTCTGTGGTACTCGTATTTGTATTAATGCAGTATGACGCGTACTTTCCTTTGTCGGCTGTTGTTCTTTTAACCCGATTAAGTCCCCTTGTTGTTTATTGATAATTTGCGAGACAGTATCGATACTCTTATCTACAGAGTTCACAATCAATGTCATTGCTGCCTTTTTGATCAGTTGGGGACGCGCACGAGGTATCGGTGCAGCGTCAGCCTTTTGAGCGATATTTCCAGTAGTTGATGCAGCTTGTTCAGCTGCAATTGGAGATGATGCCTGATTTGACGGCTGAGGAGCAGAAGCACAACTAGTGAAAATTAACCCTCCCAGTAGCGCACTCACAAATAAAGCTGATTTGCCTGGTAATTGAGTTGAGGCGTGCATAATCTACCCTTAGATGGATGAAGTTAACCTAAGTATCGCCGACGGAAAACTTAAAGCTGGCATTGTTGCAATTTATGTAACCAATACCAAGCAGTAAGCTTGTTTTACACACCTTAAGTTTTAACTTCTACAATTAACCAGCTACTAATTTTTTTATTTCATGACTCTGGTTGCGTTAAAAATTGCTAGTAAAGCTACACCAACATCGGCAAAAACAGCTTCCCACATTGTCGCCACACCTAAAATACCCAATCCAATAAATACACCTTTGATTGCTAAAGCAAAACCAATATTTTGCCAAACAATTTTATGTGTTTTTCTAGCAATTTGTATTGCTTCTGCCACTTTTGACGGTGCATCAGTCATGATCACAATATCAGCAGTTTCTATTGCCGCATCTGAGCCTAATCCACCCATTGCCATACCTATATCGGCTCTAGCAATTACTGGCGCATCATTAATACCATCTCCAATAAAAGCAACCTTACTATGCTTACTGGCTGTGCTGAGTATTTTCTCAATGGCGCTGACTTTTTCTTCTGGTAATAACTCTGCTTGGTAGGAATCTATGCCAATCTGTTGAGCAATACGGGAGGCGATCGCCTGATTATCTCCAGTTAACATTACTGTTTTCTCTACACCCATTTGCTTTAATGCTTGAATAGCTTGCTTAGCGTCTTCCTTCAATTCATCAGCAATCACAATATACCCAGCATAAATATGATCAACTGCTAAATGAACAACTGTTCCTTCTATCTGGCAGATATCATGAGCAATCTTCTCTTTATGTAATAGGCGATCGCTTCCCGCTAGAACTATCCGATTTTCTACTTTAGCTCTAATTCCATAACCTGCAATTTCCTCATAATCTCTCACTTGAGATACTTCGATATTTTCACCATAAGCATCACGTATAGATTGAGCAATAGGATGATTTGAATGTAACTCAACCTTGGCAGCTAATTGCAGCAATCCTGACTTACTAAAACCATTTATTGGCACAATCTGTACTACTTTAAATACTCCTTTAGTCAATGTTCCAGTTTTGTCAAAAACAACTGTTTTGACTGTATTTAACGCATCCAAAAAAGTAGAACCTTTCACAAAAATTCCCCGTTTAGCCGCACCTCCAATACCCCCAAAGTAACCCAACGGGATACTAATCACTAATCCACATGGGCAGGAAATAACTAATAAAATCAAAGCACGATAAACCCATTCTGAAGAGGTTGCTCCAGGAATGAATAAAGGAGGTAAGATTGCAACTGCCAGAGATGCAAAAACTACTATCGGTGTATAATATCGAGCAAACTTAGTAATAAACTTCTCTGTTTCTGCTTTTTTGCTTCTAGCATTTTGCACTAAATCTAAAATCTTGGCGATGGAAGATTCATCAAAAAGTTTTGTTACTTTGATTGTTAAGACACCCATTTTATTGAGCATTCCAGCTAACACCGTTTCTCCTAACTTTACCGTTCGCGGTACAGATTCTCCAGTTAATGCAGATGTATCAACTTGTGACTTGCCTTCTATAATTTCACCATCTAAGGGAATTTTTTCTCCTGGTTTGACGATGATAATATCCCCAATATTTACTGTTTCCGGTGATACTTTTTTCAGTTCTCCCTCTATTTGGATATTGGCATAATCTGGGCGTATTTCTAAAAGCGCTTTGATGGAATTACGGGAACGATTGACGGCAATATCTTGGAATAATTCGCCAATTTTGTAAAATAGCATGACTCCGACAGCTTCGGGTAATTTATGAATTGCGATCGCTCCTAATGTAGCTACAGTCATCAAAAATGTTTCATCAAATACTCTGCCTCGAAGTATATTACGCCCAGCCGTTTTTAAAACACTCCATCCACTCAATAAATAGGCAGGAATAAAAAGTAAATATTCGCCTAGAGAATAAAGTGTATTGTGTAATTGAGCTTCAAAAATTACACCAGGTATATACAAACTTAAAATTATAACTAGAGGAAATACCTCACTTTTAAAATTGAATTCTCCACTATGGTTGTGATTATGACTATCATCATGATTATGATTATGGGCATGGTTACGATTCTCATCATGGTCATGTTCACATCCACAACCACCGGAAGATTCTGAATGTATTTTTTGCTTCATTTTTGTTGAATTTGGATATATGAGCTTTTGTTCAAATTTAATAAACATAATAAGTTTTTACAAGTCATTTAATTTAAGATTCCCGACTTCTTAAAGAAGTCGGGAATCTTGTTGTTGTTTAAAACTTACTTGACCTGCAACAGTTAATCGGATAACCTTAGCATTTAGGTACATTATTCAAGGAAACCGATGAACAGAAAATTAATACTTAATTTACTTTCCAGTTCCTCAATTTTTGTGTCGCTAATGTCTACGTTGGCAGCATTTAATCCTGCCCACGCTAGTATTACTCAGCGATTAATGCACACACAAGATGGTCGTACTTGTATCACTAACCCACATGGTGGAACAAATTTTGTGTGCATTCGAGATTCAGAAAGAAAGCAAGCGTATTCCTCTACACGTTCCTCAACTATTACCACATCAGTATCAGATGAGAATATTGCCATGTTGAACTTTACCGACGAGGAAAGCGATGCTGCAATTAAACTATTTCAATGTGACTGTCCATACTGTATAAATTCTTTGCGTCAGTTGCGTGGTACAGGGAACTTAGTGTACTAAAATTTATTAGCCCTTGTAGCGATCGCTATAAGTTCTGCTAAATAGACGTGATTAATCTGTAAAAAACCAAAAAAAGCATTTTTATTTTTAACCAAGTATCACCACTATATTTTGTCAAACATAATGAGATGTTCGTAGTAAGCACTTTAGTGCTTAAAAAATCAAGGACTAAAGTCCTTAATACGAACACCTATGACCATCAAAATGCATGAGACAGACCACGATTTTTGAGAATCTTGTGACTTTTATCAGGTATTAGGTATTAGTTATTTACCTTGTCCTTAGTCTCAGTCACCTTTATTCAACTACCTCATTGACTGGGAATCTATCAATCAACTGCATCGCCCGATAGGCATTGCGCTGAAAAGATGTCGGCAAATGGGGAACATGGGGAATCTGCGATAATAAATCCAAAGTCCGGCGTAAAATTCTCACTACATCGCCTTCATCTAAGCTGGTATTTTCGCAGAGTTCTGTCCACTCCATTCCCAAAGCCCACTGTTCTACTAGCGCAATTAATTCAAATTCCAACCATATAGGTAGCGCTACGTTATATCGGCGTTGTAGTTGGAACATCTGGCGGCGAATTCCGCGCAATTTTGCCAAAGCTTCAGCTACTTGATTACTCAGCTCGAAATTAACCTTACTGTCTGGACGGGGAGTTTCTGTCACCAAAGCCGCGATAGCAGCTGCTAAATGTTGCGGATCTAAGTTGTCCAATTCACCGCTAGCGAATGCTAAACCTAGCCACAATTCATTTTCTCCCCGAATTGCAGCAGCGATACGTCCTAACTCTGTGGGTACTAAGTTATCCAAACAACCAAAGTGTTGGAGAATTTCAATTAAATTAGTAAATTCTTCCCAATAACGTTGAGATTGTTGCTCTACTTGAGCTTGCATCACTTGAAGTTCAGCCTCTAATTCAACATAACGCGCCCTGCGTTTAAAAATAGTGGCGGCATTGCCTGATTGATGTAAAGGATGAGATTCTAATTGCTCTTGGAGTGCGGTTACTCGACTGAGTTGTTCTGCTACTTCTGGAGCTAGATGCAGAGACTCCTCTGGTTCAGGGATGCGCTGGGCGATCGCAAATGTCTCTTCATTACCACGTCGAGATTGTCCCGGTTTAAAAGGCATCTCTGGCGGTGGTAGTACTTCGGGTGGGATGTCAACTCGTGGTAGTTCGGCATATAAATCGACTACATCTGCTGTGGTGGCTACATACCAGCGGTTATCTAGCCCTAAGCATACCAAGTAAGGAGCTTGACCAGAACCCGGTGTTTTCCCTACTAAAACTGCTGTAACGGGCGAAGGCACGGTAATGTGTTTTCCTTTAAGACTCAACAGGGTTCCCGACACTGCAAAGTCCAACATCATTCCTAATTGTTCTTGTCGGTCTTCCTGCGCTTGCTCTTGTAGGGTTTTTAATATCTGACGTTCAACTTTCAAGCGTTGCCGCAATTTCTCATACACAGCTAGTTCATTTTCATCAACCGCTGCGATTTGCTCCTGTAATTGGACTAACTGATTTTGGAGTTCGGCAATTTCCTCGTAATCTGGTCTTAAATGTAAAGTCGCCATGTACTGCCCAAAACTGCGTTCTATCAGTTCTCTGGCTTGCTCCAGAGTATGAGTTTGCAGTAAGTTCAAGACCATACCGTAGCTGGGCGTAAACTGGCTAACCAAGGGGTCTGGCTTGGATGTAGCCAAATACGCTGCTTCTTTCGCGCCTTCAAAGGGGGTTTGGACTGTTACCACATGACCTTGTTTATCCATACCCCGCCGACCAGCTCGGCCTGCCATTTGCAGGAATTCGGAAGCATTTAACAAGCGGTGTCCAGTGTCAGTACGTTTGGAAAGGGTAGAAATAACTGTTGTCCGGGCGGGCATATTAATTCCCGCTGCCAGTGTCTCGGTAGCAAATACAACTTTAATCAGCCCTTGCTGAAATAATTCCTCTACTAACACTTTCCAAGCAGGTAATATTCCGGCGTGATGTGCGGCAATTCCCCGATATAGAGGTGCAATTTGTCCAGAACGTCCAGCTTCAGGATTGCGGGTTAAAAAGTCATCAATTTGTTGCCGCAAAATTTGGGACTCGTCATTATTTACCAGCCATAAATCACCCACTTCTGCCACTGCTTTATCGCATCCCCGGCGGCTGAAGATAAAGTAAATCGCTGGTAGCATATCCCTTTGCTGTAGCTGGCTCAGGGTGTAAATTATTCCAGGAGCCTCTGGTCTTCCAGCTCTGCCTCTGTCTCTTTCTCCCCCTCTGGCTCTCTTCTTTTGAAGGCGGGGATTGATTTTAGTTTTGCTATCATTCAGTAGAGGAAATAGCCCTTTAGGATTGCAATAGTGAAATTCCAGGGGTACTGGGCGGAAATCAGAGTAAATCAGGTCAGTTGGGCCGTGAACGCGATTTAACCAGTCGGTGAGTTGATCGCTATTGGCAACCGTTGCTGAAAGGGCTGCCAGTTGAACTTCACGGGGACAATAGATAATTGATTCTTCCCAAACTGTCCCCCGTTGGCGATCATTCATGTAGTGGCACTCATCCAACACTACCGCTTCCACGTCTACTAACGAGATACCAATTTGCCCAATGGGTGTCCCATAAAGCATATTCCGAAAAATTTCTGTAGTCATCACCAAAATCGGTGCATCTCTGTTAATGGAAGCATCTCCAGTTAACAGTCCGACGAGATCAGGCCCGAATTTTTCTCGGAAGTCACGTAATTTTTGATTTGACAGCGCTTTTAAAGGAGTAGTGTAAAATACACGTTTTCCTCGCGACAAGGCGCGATAAATGGCGTATTCCCCTACTAATGTTTTGCCCGAACCTGTGGGCGCACATACGACTACGGAACGTCCGGCGTTGATGGACGCGATCGCATCCTGCTGGAATTGATCCAATTCAAAGGGAAATATCGACCCTAGGTTAAGTTCTGGAGAAGGCGCAGGATAATTCACTCAATCAAATTTGCAACCGGATTGTTTACTATATTAACGGCTATTTTGTCAACTTCGGCAGGGGGATTGGGGATTGGGTACTAGGGACTGGGGATTAGGGATTAGGGATTGGTTGTTAAGTATTTAAGTATTGGGTCTTAAAGATCGAATATTTAAGTATTGGGAAACTCTTCCCCAGCCCCCAATACCTCATTTTCCCATCTCTTGCGATCGCTCTGTGGCTGCTTTGACTGCTTCAATTAAAGCTGAGCGAAATCCTGCCTGTTCTAGCTTGACAATACCCGCAATAGTTGTACCACCGGGACTGGTAACACGATCTTTAAGTTCTGCTGGGTGCATTTTGGTTTCTTGCAATAGCCTTGCTGTTCCCAATACAGTTTGCAAGGCTAGTTGATTGGCAACTGTTCTAGGTAAACCTGCGGCTACTCCGCCATCGGCGAGTGCTTCTATCAACAATGCCACATAAGCCGGGCCACTACCAGATAGTCCTGTTACCGCATCCATTAAAGTTTCTGAAACTTCCACAACTTCGCCGACAGCTGAAAAAACTTGCTGTGCTATTTGGTGGTGCTTGATGTTGGTGTAAGCACCGAAACAAACGGCGGTAATTCCTGCGCCTATGGTTGCTGGAGTATTGGGCATTGCTCTAATCACTGGCAATTGCTCAAACGCAGCTTCTAGCTGACTTAAGGGCACACCCGCTAAGATCGAAATAATTAGGGGTGAGTGTTCTATAGTGATTATATCTGCTAATTCTTGGGCGATCGCACTGAAGATTTGCGGTTTCACTGCCAAAAAAACAACTTCTTTTGCTTGTGTGAAAACTAAGCGATTATCTGCCGTTACAGCAACATCATATTGCTGCTTTAAAAAATCCTGGCGCGAGGGTTGCGGTTCGCTGACTATGACTTCTGATGGTTGATAAATTCCACGCGCAGTAAGGCGGGACAACAGCGATTCTCCCATTACCCCACCACCAATTAAACCAAATTTAATAGTCATTGTTTAACAGTCAAGAGTCTAAAGTCAAAAGTCCAGAGTCAAAAGTTTTTGATTCTTGACTCTGGACTCTTGACTCTGGACTAATTTAATTTTATTGTGCCATCCGGTTAGATTCGTTGCCCCAAGTTTGATTGGGACTTGCGGGACGAGAGGGGCGTACTGGTGGTTGTGGTACTTCATGAAGAACTCCACCTTGGGTGCTAACTTGCACACAGCTTGGCGTAAACAAAAAGATGCTCTCACCGATGCGCTCTTGATGTCCATCTAATGCGTAAGTACCACCTGCTACAAAATCTACTGCCCGCTGGGCTTGATCCGGATCCATAATTGTCAGATTTAATACTACTGACTTGCGTTCTCGCAACGCTTGAATTGCTTGGGGCATTTCTTCAAAAGTGCGCGGTTCAAGTACTAAAACTTCTGAAATCCCGTTAATTGCTCCTGGCATACCAATAACATTCCCCATTGGCTTTGTTGAACCTGCTGCTATCTCATCACCCATTGTAGGCACTGGTTCGCGCCAGCGTCGATTTTGAGCTGTGCTTTCTTGTGGTGCTGGCTGGGGATTCTCTTGCTGATACAGATTTTGGTAGCTATCTGTATCTGCTTCTTCTTCGTAATACTCGTATTCTACCTGTTCATTTAGACCCACAAAGTCTCGAAGTTTAGAAAAAATATTGTTCATTGTGTACTCTCCTGGTGCAGAAATCCTTCATTTTTATGGCTGTAAATTAATTGAGCCAGCTACGATCGCTACATGGGTGGATCTATTCAGCAATTCTACTGCTGTTTGTAGCTTCTATTACATCTTATAGTGATGAACAGGCACTCATGAGAAGTCTGTTCAATTTGGGACGGAATAATGAGTAAAGATTATATCCTAAGGATTGCCCCAAAGAAAGTTCTTTTCACCTCATTTTTCCTTGGTGATTGCTCTTGTCAATACTATAGCCTTTGTCTCCTATTGCACCAGTCTGATAAAAAAATTTTGTCCATCAAATCTTTACTATTGATACTCAACCAAAAGAGAAATGTCCAGTATTTAGGGACGAATCGCTAAATAAGATAGTTTTTAATCGTACTATCGTTACACCTGTTAGCACTTAATGCTCTACCGAAAGGTGGATGTACAATATACCTAGCGGCGATCGCCAAATAAAATGGTTCCTAATCGTACCATCGTTGCACCTGCTTGCACTGCTAATTGATAATCACCTGACATACCCATCGACAAGTGCTGCATATTAATGTGAGACCAGCTTTGTTCCTGGATTTCCTTGGCCAAATCACGATTTCGAGTAAACACATTCAGAATTTGGGCATCATCCAACCCTAAAGGCGGAATTGTCATCAAACCCTGAATTTGTAAAGTTTTGCATTGATTTAGTGCGGATAAGTCAGCTAGCAGTTCTGGCACACTCCAACCCGACTTGTTGGGATCAGGAAGAATTTTCACTTGCAGACAGACTTGAGGACTAACTCCTAGCTGTTGCGCCAATTGGTTTAAGCGCTGTGCTAGCTTCAAATTATCTACGGAGTGAATCCAGTGAAAATGTTCAAGGGCTTTTTTGGCTTTATTGCTTTGCAAATGTCCAATAAAGTGCCAGGTAATATCCGATAAGTCGTGTAACTCGGCTTGTTTGCTGGCAGCTTCTTGGATACGACTTTCGCCAAAATCACGAATTCCGGCAGCATACGCAGACCGAATAGCCTCAGCAGAAACTTGCTTGCTAACAGCAATCAACCTGACTGAAGGTGGAAGTGAGGAGCGAATGGTAGCTATACGTTCGATTAGCGAACTACTCATTGGAATGTGCGTTGGAAAACACTCTGAAGCTGATCGTACTCCTGAGATTGCCCAGTGCGCCGCAGAGTACGTAAGCGATTTTCCAGCATCATTCTAGCCTCGGTACGTCCTATAGGCTGAAATTTAATCCCTTTAACGTCATTAACGTCATTTGCTACCAAGAAAAATAAACGTTGGGCATAAAGTGTAGTGAAAAGATCCTGGTTCTCATCAACCATACAGATCCTATAGAGCAGACCCCAAGTTGGATGATTTATGTAAGTTTCTGAGTTCTCTGGATTCATTTAATAGTCAAGGTAGGAGTATATATATCTTTTCGCAGTCAATTACAAACATTCAGACGATAATACCTTCCTTTCGCCAGAATATTTGCTTAAAATGCGAAACTGCGGTGATGAAGACCTTGATCTAGTTGCTAATTGGCAGATAAAGCTAGTGGTAGCAAGGGAAAGTGGTACAAAACAGGCGGGTACTTGAAGCGCCTTTAGAGAGTCCAGAAGAGTCTAAAACCTACGGCTGGGGTGAAAATCTCTACCCAATCTGTTGACTCTGGATTGTTGACTTTTGACTTCACGGAGCGGAGTAAGTCTTGAAAGTTTAGGGTGGCAGAGAAAACGCCCTATGATACCAAAAACAAAAGCCAATCTACTTCTCTCCATAGTGCCACAATTGTCGCTTTATGGCGCAAAATTGCTAACGGTAAATTTGTGAAGCGATTTGCTTTAGTTACCCAGCGTTTAGCTATTTGCTTGACGGATTTATGTTGTTGAACAAGGGTGTACACAAAACACTAACAGCGATCCCCGCCCCTAAGTCCTAATTGTTAGCTCTTTTAAGGTGGTAAAAAATCCTAAAAATTTCTTGAATTTTGGGCTTTTCATTTTCGTGTCTATGTGCATTGGTGAACCCAGAGGGTGGTTTAAAAGTCAATTTTTTAACCACTAAAACACGTTCGCGTTGGCGTAGCCTCTGTCTACGACACGCTACGCGAACGTAGAGAAGCGTCTCGCAGAGAAGACACCAAGATAAATACATTATCAAACCTCGGTTCCGATAATCAGCCGTACTCCCCAAAATAAGATTAAAGTTGCAATGGCAAGCCAGTCCCACGCTCTTAATTTTAAGTCTTGCCACTGCACTCGATGTTCGTTGGGACTGGTAAAACCGCGCACCATCATTGCATTAGCCATTTGCTCAGCTCGTAAGAGCAGATTTTCTAAAAGTCTTTCTGCGATTGTTATCCAAACCTTGACTGCTCCTTTTAATCCCAGCTTTTTCCAATTAATTGCCCTTGTCATCACAGAGCGAAATAAATTCTGTACTTCTTCTAAAACTAGGGGAATAAACCGCAAGGACAAAGTTAAAGTTAAAGTAATTTCCGTGACAGGCAACTTTAGTTTTCGCAGGGGTTGCATTAAGCTTTCCATGCCAGATGTGATTTCTTCTGGTGCGGTTGTTAGTAAGTACAAGTTAGTGCTGTAAATCACAGTAAACAAAATCGTACTCAGTCGCACCGCCAAATCCAAAGAGTGACGAGTTACTTTGACTGGGCCTTTGTGAAATAGCACGTAGCTGTATTCTTTTTGATTAGCTGCTAACTCTTTGGCAACATTGGAAGTGTTAGAAGTTGATGGCTGAGTTAAGATTTGTTCGTTAGCTGGTAGGCGTGGCTGATGGTTTACACCCAGTCCATCAGGACTAATAGCTGCGATCGCTAAGACAAAAAACGACAGCATCAATAGCCAACCCATTTGCTGTCGCCATACTCGTCGGGGAATCCTGGCGACTAAGGTGGCGATAATCAACAGTGCCACTAGCAGTACACGCCAAAAAATATTAGCAAAACTGTAGCTTGTTAAAAAGCTCATCAACCAGGCAAATTTGACTCGCGGATCGATTTTATGTAGCCAAGTTTGTGGTTGTTCTAAGTAAAGTCCAAGTGGCAGCGATCGCAGTAAATCCATTTTTTAGTCATTAATCATTGGTCATTAGTCATAAGGACAAAGAGAGAAGTCTGAGCGGAGGCTTCCTCCGATCAGAACTTCGGAAACAAATGACAAACGATTATTACACGCGTGTAGCACGATTAACACTACCACTTTCGACATCACGGACTTTTTTACTCCGCCAGAGTAGACGAATGGGAGTGCCTTTAAATCCTAATTGTTGGCGGAATTGTCGTTCGATGTAGCGACGGTAGTTATCGTTAAAGCGTTTTGCCTCATTGACAAATAAGGCGATCGTTGGTGGTTGGGCGCTGACTTGTGTACCATAATAAATCTTGCCCTGACGCCCACCGCGTGATGCTGGCGGCGAATGCCAACTAACGGCGTCTGTTAAGACTTCGTTAATCACTGATGTGCTGACACGGCGCTTGTGTGACTCAGCCGCCTGATTTACTAACTCTAAAATCTTGTCTACTCGTTGTCCTTTCAAGGCACTCACAAAAATAGTTTCTGCCCATTCGGTAAAATGTAACCGTTCTTGCAGAGTTTTTTCATAATCGTAGATGGTGTAAGAGTCTTTTTCGACAGCATCCCACTTATTCACAACGATGATGCAAGCTCGACCTTCTTCAATAATCCGTCCAGCTAATTTTTGGTCTTGCTCGGTAACTCCGTCTAGGGCATCTAGTACTAATAAGACCACATCGGCGCGGCGAATTGCTTTAAAGGCACGGTTAATGCTGAAGAATTCCGGGCCGTATTCCACATTTTTCTTTTTGCGAATACCTGCTGTGTCAATCAAACGGTAGGTTTGCTCACCACGTTCAACCACGGTATCAATTGCATCACGAGTTGTCCCGGAAATCGGGCTGACGATTGCCCTCGCTTCTCCAACAAAAGCATTTAGCAAACTAGATTTACCCACATTTGGGCGTCCGACAATTGCGACTTTAATCTCATTAGTTTCCGGTACTTCGCCGACGGGAGGAATGTGATTAATTAACTCATCTAATAACTCACCTGTACCGCTGCCATGAATTGCAGAGACAGGGAAAGGTTCACCCAATCCCAATTCCCAAAATTCAGATGCTTGCATTAAGCCTTGTTCTGGGGATTCACATTTATTTACAGCCAGTAGGACAGGTACGGGTTGTTGGCGCAACCATTCAGCAATTTCCTCATCAGCTGGTGAGGGCCCAGTTTGACCATCAACAACAAAAATCGCAGCACTTGCTTCTGTGAGCGCCGTCATTGCCTGTTGACGAATCAGCGGTAAAAATTCGGTATCATCGTTAAAGACTAAGCCGCCAGTGTCTACCACCAAAAATTCGCGATCGCGCCAGTAAGCCGGCATGTAAGTGCGATCGCGTGTCACACCCGGTTCATCGTGGACAATCGCCGTTTGTTCCCCGGCGAAACGATTAACCAGGGTGGATTTGCCCACATTCGGGCGTCCGATAATAGCAACAATTGGCAGTCCCATAAAACCAGGGTGATAGAGAGACATAATATATCACGTCTCTACATTTTAGCCACTTTAAGTCTTTATTTAATTTTCCGACCACTAAGAGAATTGCCGGTCAAATTTAAACAAACCATAATACAGACAATCTAGTTCAGCACAGCATAATTAACTAGACAGCTAGAAACAAACAAAAAGTTATTTTATGAGCCTTACAGCCTTCTGTGTTACCGTTCTGAACTGCGCCTTCCGCACAAGACAGTTCTCTCTAACTCTTGCCTTCTTGCACTAGTAGTCACGTCGATGGAGATTTTGCTTTGAGAAGTCGTAAGTGGCGCAAAAAAGCTAGAAGATCAGCTTTGCGATTTTTGGTATTGTGCTTAATGTTGGGAATTTGTGCGTTATCTTACGCCAAATACATTGAACCGAATTGGATTGAGATTAATTCTTTACAACTGACTTTGCCACATCTCTCATCAGAATTTAACGGCTATCGCATTGTCCAAATCAGCGATGTTCACCGAGATAAGTGGATGACTCAAGAACGGTTCAAAAAAATTATTAGCTTAGTCAACCAACAAAAACCTGACTTAGTGGCGATTACAGGAGATTTAGTAACGCATTTTTCACCCTCGGTCGTCCCCACTCTTAAGTTTGTCTTGGATAAATTCACTGCCAAAGATCAGACTGTGGCAGTATTGGGCAATCATGATTACCTCAACAACTCAAAGGCAATTATCCAAGCAATAGAAGAAAGCGGTATAACCTGTCTTGATAATGCCATTTACACACTACACCGGGGCAGTGCAATGCTTCATATCGCTGGGGTAGATGATATCTGGCTTGGTAAACCTCGTTTAGATTTAGTACTGAAGCAATTACCTCATGAGGGTGCAGCAATTTTATTAGCACACGAACCAGACTTTGCTGATATTAGTGCTGCGACAGGACGGTTTGACTTGCAGCTATCAGGACATTCCCACGGTGGACAAGTGCATCTACCTTTGCTCACAACAATGGTTCTACCTAGATTTGGTAGAAAGTATTACTCTGGACGTTATCAAGTAGGAGATATGATCCAATACACTAACCGAGGTGTAGGGATGACTGACATGCATTTACGATTTGCAGCTCGTCCTGAGATTACCGTGTTTAACTTGGTTGCACCTAATAAACGTTAAACACATTGTCGAGAGGCGTAAGCAGTATTCTCAATTAGTAACTTCGCCCGCCTGGAACTTCGAGTTCCAGGCTAATAGCTGAAGTCCACTATTAAGTGGACTGAAATTAAATGTCTATCCCAGGGTTGAGTCGTCTTTAGACGACTTGAACCGTTAACTGTAGGTTTCTAACCTGTGGCGGGTGATGGGTTGAAATACAAGATTATGAACTGACGCATTTGAATAATTGCAGAACGTTCGCCTTGCACATAATTTTGCCTGAGAATTCATTATCAGGCTCATAATATAAATCAGCTTAAGCTGACTAAGTTTTAATTATTTACTGGGTTTTGTCCCATCATCTTCATGATTATGCTGTTCCAAAGACAAAATTGTAGTCCCATTTAAATGATGAGCCTTTTGGTTTTTCACATACATAATGGCTTGCTCAAGTTGCTTGCTTCCTAGTGAAAAAACACCATATCCGCGTTGCCAACCAAATGTATCTTGTGAAGGCGAGAGATGATTGAGATAATGAGCGCTGCTACCTTTTATATTTTTGATGAAATCCGAGATAGAAATTCTTGGTGGAATAGAAACTACTAAATGAATATGCTTTTCTCTGCCGCCAATTGCATGAATCATGTTACCAAGTGCATCGGATTTACCAATTATGTAACCATAAAGTTTAGCTTCTAAATTCGGTGTGATTAGCGGCTGACGATCTTTTGTTGCCCAAATGAGATGATAGTAAAGTCGCCACAGAGCCATAAAAGTATTTTTTTAGGAATTTTATTTATTTAGTATTCCCACAGTTATTAAAAATTTTCCATTCGGTTTGCTCTAAAATCTTACACTAGTTCCAACAACCGCCTGAGCATGAATTTTCAGGCTAATAGTCAAAGTCTTCTAAAGAAGACTGCAAAAGCATTTTAGTCTACCTGATTAGCTGGAACTAACACAATTATGCAGTTTGTTCTGGTTCTGTGGTTAACTTCTGTCCAATTTTTGGCTCTGTACCTGCAAATAGCCGTTCAATGTTAGTGCGATGGCGCAAAATTACATACAACCCACCAGCAATACCAAACAGAATATAAGGCAACGGTTGATGCGTAACTAGCATGAAAATTGGAACTGCGATCGCACCCATAATCGAACTCAATGATACAATCCGCGATATCGCTGCACAAACGGCAAAAACACCCGCTGTTGCTAAACCTACCTGCCAATTCATTGCCAACAAAATTCCTAAGCTGATAGCAACAGATTTACCACCAGTAAAGCCCAAAAAAATTGATTTACTGTGTCCGAGAATGGCGGCTAACCCAGTTAAAGTTACTATCCACGGTTGCCACAGTTTTGCATCTACCGTTGGGGGGATCAAATTTTGATTTGCGGCAAAGTTGAACAACCAGTAAACTAAGGCGATCGCTAATACTCCCTTTAAGGAATCAAGAACTAAAACAAATGCTCCAGGCCCTTTCCCTAAAGTTCTGAGCACATTAGTTGCTCCAGTAGAACCTGAACCAACTTCTCGAATATCAATACCTTTTAACTGCTTCACAGCAATGTACCCAGTGGGAAAAGAACCCAATAGGTAAGCTATAACCACAATTGCCACACATCCGGTTAACCAAATAGCCATAATTAATTCAAAATTCAAAATTCAAAAAAGTCAAAAGTCCAGAGTCTTAGCTGTGGACTGATGACTAATGACTAATGACTAATTAAAAGTCATCATCATAGTTTCTCACTGTTTTGGGGTCAGGAGCAAAGGCTAACCAGAGAGGAAATTGCAGCAACGACAGACTAATTTGCTCCTCTGAATCATCAATGATAATCAAGGGGAGTTGATTTGCTTTTACCAATCGGTCTGCTTTTTGAGCGGCGGCTTCCGGTGCTTCAAATAATACCAATCCTCGGTCTGGGCCAAAATCTGGGCGACCAATTCCCAAACAGTCTTGCAAGCCGCGCCGCCATTCACCCAAACGTTCCGGTGTATTTGCTAATACTAACGTGCGGACGCGATCGCCATACAGCTTGTGTAATATCGAAATTGCTGCTGAGGCAATCAGGATATTCTGCAAGCGGCTACCCATTGTTCGTAAAGCACCCCGTCCCCCTTGGCTAAAAAACCAGTTAGAGACTCGTTCAGCGTGGACTGGTTCAAAGGTACGGCGCAGTTGCCATGCAGGGCCGTAGTAATCTGGTTTAGTACGATATTGATCAATTAAGCGACGAATTTGCTTAGTAGTGTCTTGAAACTGCTGTTGGGCAAACTGTGGTGTACCAGGCTGGGATTCAACTGGTTTAGCTTCTCTAACAATTGGTTTTTCTCGTTCTGTTACAGCAGGCACTAACTGCAACTGCTCTGCTGCGGCTGCCAAATCCTGTAAGCTACCCGTGAGATAGTCTTTAAAACCCTGCACCCTAATTGCCAAATCTTGGGATGCTCCTGCAAAAGTGGTTCGCATCTCGTTGCGGATACGGTCTTGACGGCGTTCCAACTGTTCTACAGAAATTTGTAGTGCTTGTTTGCGCTGTTCTAACTGTGCTAACGATTCTTGCACAAGCCGTCCTAGTGCAGTTTGAGTTTCACCGATTTGTGTCTGAAGTGTTTTATAGGATGCTTGCAGTATGGCTATTTCTTCTTTGAGAGTTGCTTCAGTACGTTGCAACTCTATCAGTCGTTGCTCTGTTTGTGCGTATAGTAAATTATCTTGTGATTCTGATGCTATTTCTGACTCCAGCGCGGTAGTTTCTGCTTCTAAGTGCGCCACAAGTTCGTCAGTTGAGTCTTCTTTGAGCTCAGTTGTAGATTCTGTAACTTCTGCATTGGAGATGGGCTGCTCAAAAGTTGCGTCATTTTGATTCTCAACTGATAAACTCAGGGTTTCTGTTTCCACCACTGACTCAACAGGTAGATTTTCTGGATGTTCAATAGCATTGCTCTGTTCTTGTTTTTCTGGCAACCATTCATCAATTGGTTCTGGGGCTTGAGATTCCTCTGGGTTCATAAACAATAGTGTAATTCCTATGACGCGAATAAATAGCTTTCAGAAATATTACAAGACTCTTGAGTCATGAGTGCTGAGTGGTTCCAATCTAGTCTCAGCACTCAGCACTAAATACGTGGACAACGTTGTTCCAGACAAGTTTTTAGAGCATTGGGGTCAAATAAAATCGGCAAAAAGTGAATGCTTTTAATTTCTTTAAAATAAAACAGGATGGGGACTCCATTCCAGAAGATACGCCAGTTTTGCCATTCTTGATAGGGAAAGCGCCGAATTAATTTTTCGCCTCTGTAAATATCTAAGTCGGTGGTGGTAAATTGCAAACGCAGTGTTAAAGCCTGAAACATGAGAAACAAACCAAACAGTGCTAAAGCCAAGCCTACCAAAGGTTGTACTACCAACAGTGGAATAGCGGTGAGTACCAACACTACAGGTATATTGTAACTAGGCTTAAGTTCCACGGTTGATGTGGAGTTAGGAGCAAATGAACTGGTCACAGTCTTAAATCCTGACTTTATTAGTAAACATTTCTCCTATTCTAGAATTTCGAGGGTTAGGAGGCGCGAAGGTAGGGATTAGCATGATTTATTAGTGTCGCGCAGCCACTAAAATTCTGGTAGAAATGCACTGCCAGCTCCTTGAAACATTAACCAAGAAAGAAAGAAGTTGCTAATAAATATAATTAGCAAGGCGGTAACAACAGCCGTTGTGGTTGATTGTCCCACTCCTTTGGCTCCCCCTGTTGTCGTCAAGCCCCAGCTACAACCAATTACGGCAATTAAAATGCCGAAGCAACACGCTTTAATTATGGCGCTCAAAATATCCCAGGTGTCGAGAAAGTTACGGGCTGAGTCTAGAAATACTGTTTCGGAGAGGTTATAGATATTCGTCGCAATTATTAATCCTCCTAACATCCCTGTCACCAAAGACAGGAGAGTTAAAACTGGCAGCATTAAGCAGCAAGCCAGAACGCGGGGGATAACTAGGTAATCAATGGGGTCGGTTTTTAACATCAACATGGCATCGATTTGTTCTGTTACCCGCATTGTGCCGATTTCTGCTGCAAAAGCGGAACCGACTCGTCCCGCCAAAATTACTGCTGTCAGCACGGGCGTCAATTCTCGTGTTAATGCTACCGATAGCACACCACCAACGATATTTCCAGCGCCAAAGTTGATAAATTCCCGTGCTACCTGAATAGTAAACACTGCCCCGACAAAAATAGCTGTTAAGAGGGCAATAAACAGAGAATCTGGCCCAACTGCTGCCATTTGATCTAAAGTATTGCGCCTGTGGATTTTGCCTCTTAGGAGGTGAACTAGTACTTGTCCACCTAAAAAAATTGCCGCCAGCAACCGCTGACTCCATTCTCCTAAACTGGATTTGGATGTAGTCTCGCTCAATGTTCTATAGCTAACTCGGAACTGCCTTAAGAATAGCGAAAGTCGTTGAGAATAGGGAATAGGGCATTGGAAATAGGGGATTGAGGAGCAGGGGGGAAAATAAAAGAATTTCTTCCTAGTCCCTAATCCCCATTCCTCTGCCCCTCTGGTTACTGAGCGCAGTCGAAGTATGCTCCTCTGCCCTCTACCTCATTTCAGGATGAAACATTAACTTAGTTTAAAGCTTCTCTCAGAAAATTCAGCTATTTTCAAGCGTGCTTTGACGCAATAAATAGTAACTACCTCTAGCTCTAACCTTGATTTTTCAAGGATTTTGTAGATTTTGGGTCTTTATGATGTCCCCTCCATCTGGTGTCACAGCTTGCTATTTATTTTAATGAAAACTTAAGATTTTTGACAGTTTGTTTGCTCTGAAGCGATCGCACGTATTGTAGAAAATGACATAAAGCTATCCAGCTATTGTCATCTTTACTCACGGAGGTTGTCTTGGATGACCATTTTTACTAATTTTCTCCGCTCCCTGCTACTAACGATCATTTTCAGTTTTGTTGCTCCCATGTTCCTAGTTGGGGCTGTATTACTGCTTTTATCGCTGATGGGTTACTTTCCTGGTCTAGAAGAATTGACTGAGGCGATCGCAACTCAAATATTACATTTTCTCGCTACCTTTGGCAGTGGAACTTCCCTACGGGGACTATTTGTGATTAGTTTGACTTGTAGTTTCGTGGGAGCACTGTTTGATATGTATGCTTATTATCGCTGTCAAATTTTACGCATAGATTCCTAAGTATCAAAATCAGTTTTGTGAGGTACTCATAGACTGCACAATAGATTAAAAAGTAATATTCCAGAAAGTGTAAGTGTTACTAGTTTTAACCTAGTTAAGGATTGATACTGTCGAATAAATTTGTATTAATTAAATTGAGTGCCGAATTAATTAAATACTTTTTAACTATAAATCATTAGTTATTAGTTACTAATGACTAAGGAATTTACTTCAAGCTGATACATTTATTAAACTGTAATAGCCAAAGCCAGGTGTGTTAAACTATAGCGCTGGACAATAAGCTCTAGCGGAGCATTTTGTTCTGGCTAACATCTTCTATGACTAAATTGACATTTACTAAGATAGCAAAACATAAAAATTTCATTAAAATGCTGATTGGTCTAATGCCTGCTCATGTTTCTTAACAAAGCAAAGGAGGTAGTCTGACCGCTGGGCATTTTATATTGAGTTTATTACGAGGTATTTTAACACTCATGGTTTGGCCGTTTAAGCCCAAGTTTCGTAAACAAATTGCGCGGATTGAAATTACTGGTGCGATCGCCAGTGCTACTCGCAAACGCGTGTTAGAAGCCCTAAAAACTGTAGAGGAAAAAAAATTTCCAGCATTACTGCTACGCATCGATAGTCCTGGCGGTACAGTGGGAGATTCCCAAGAAATCTACAGCGCCCTTAAGCGTTTGCGCGAAAAAATCAAAATTGTTGCCAGCTTTGGCAATATTTCGGCTTCTGGAGGCGTCTACATAGGTATGGGAGCCGAACACATCATAGCTAACCCCGGTACGATTACAGGTAGTATTGGTGTGATTCTGCGTGGAAATAACTTAGAACGCTTGCTAGAAAAAATCGGTGTTTCTTTCAAGGTGATTAAGTCTGGCCCTTACAAAGACATTTTAGCTTTCGACCGGGAACTGACTGCACCAGAAGAAAATATCCTACAAGAGCTGATTGATATAAGTTATCAGCAGTTTGTCCAAACTGTAGCCGAGGCGCGTTCTTTAGGAGTGGAAACTGTTAAAAGTTTCGCCGATGGTCGGATTTTCACTGGACAGCAAGCCTTAGAGTTGGGTGTTATAGACCGTCTGGGAACAGAAGAAGATGCCCGTCGCTGGACAGCAGAATTAGTGGGTCTTGACCCTGAAAAAACCCTCTGCTACACCCTAGAAGAACGAAAACCCTTGTTGAGTCGAGTTTTACCTGGAAGTCGTCAGATTTCATCAGGAATTGGAGCAGGTATTGATTGGCTGGAATTTGAAATGTCTACCAGCGGTTTACCCCTGTGGTTGTATAGACCATAAATGTTTGTTTGTCATTAGTCATTTGTCCTTTGACTAATGACTAATACTAGATATAAGGAGGATTTTGGCGTGGAGTGGCAAATGCGGGCTATTCGTGGAGCAACAACTGTTTCAGAAAATACCGATGAAGCAATCCGAGAGGTGGTGACAGAACTACTAGATGAACTAGAAAACCGGAATCAACTTCAACCAACGGAGATTGTTAGTGTTACTTTCTCAGTAACACGCGATTTGGATGCTATTTTTCCAGCTGCGATCGCTAGAACACGTCCTGGCTGGGATAATGTGGCAATGTTGGATGTGCAGCAAATGCATGTTGAAGGCAGCTTAGAGTTCTGCATCCGGTTGTTAGTCCACGCCTATTTGCCAGCCTCCGCTCCAATTCACCATATCTATTTGCGTAACGCTGCTAGCTTGCGTCCCGACTGGAGTTTACCCCAGACTTTACAATCATCACAGCCAGCAGTTAGGTCAAAAGTGTAATGTTACTTAATTAAGCTTTCTCTTGGATACTAGTGTCGCTAGTCAGCTTCTAGAGCAGTCTTTTTCACTCTTGAGTTCTGAAACCACTATCAAGTTATTCGTTGTATTCGGTTGAAGTTCTCTGGGATGTTCTGTTTGGATGAATTCGTCAAATAGTTTGAAAAACTTCTCCAAGGCAGTGTGTTCATCTTGGGAGAAAAATAGAATAATCTGATCCCAAGTCTGATTGGAAGTCAGATTGAATTTCTGCTGAGTCCAAGTTTGAAATTTTGAAAATTGCTGTTCTTGTGATATTTGAGGGATTCCTATCTGGCGACGGGCAAAGCAGTAACCTGCCAGAAAGGTGCGGAGGTTGGATATAGAAGCTCGTCCCAAATACATAGCAGGACGTTTACGTATATTGTGGATTAGGTCATACAAATCAACCATCTATCTCTCTAGCTGAAAATTCGGTTTCGGTGAAACCCAACCTAGGCATCGCTTTATGCAACATCAACTTTATTCTTGATGATGATGAAATCGAATTCCTAAAAAGATGTCGTAAACAAACTCAAAAAAGTCTTTTCTTTGTAGCAATCCTGAAGTTTGATAACAGCCTTTTTCATCTAAAAGTGGCTTCATCAGATAATAGGTAGGTTGATAATTATACCAGGGAACAGAAGGCCATAGATGATGAACTAGGTGGTAGTTCTGTCCTAAAATCAGGATATTCAGAATTGGGTGGGGATAGACACGAGCATTTTTCCAGCGATCGCGCTCCCCAAAGGGACGATGAGGTAAATAATCAAAAAATAGCCCCAGTGTTATCCCCACTATAAATGTTGGTATGAACCAAAAATTGAGAATGTAACCCAAAAAGTGGTACTGAACTGAGATATAAAAAATTAAAACCACAATCAAGCGGCTAATGAACCATTCGAGTAGCTCATATTTACGCCACAGTTGCCTTTGAAAGAAAAATACCTCGTGATACAAAAACCTGACTGCAATCAGCCATAATGGGCCACCCGTAGAGACATAATGATCTGGATCGTCTTTAGGATGGTTGACATGGGCATGATGCTGTAAATGCACTCGCGTAAACACCGGAAAGGCAAAAGCTAACATCAACGCACTGCCATGCCCTAACATCGCGTTGATCACTCGGTTGCGATGGGCAGATTGGTGACAAGCGTCGTGAATTACCGTCCCACTACAATGCAAGGCAAGAGTATTAACGCCAAAGCACAGCCAGTGTGGCCACTGCCAAAGCCAGTAACCAAAGTTAGATAACACCAGCATCGCTACGGCTGCTAAAAACAGCAGCAGCGTTGGATTAAAATCACCGGGAGGCGCTAAAAATTCCTTGGGCGGGATAGTCAGTGGCTTTTTTGCCTCCGACGTGAGCATTCTTGACTCCTTTTTTTATCAAAGCATTACGAATATACGATAAAGACTAGGGAATAATAAAGTTTTGTATAGCAATATTTATCTCTGGTTTGCATAATCAGCAGATGAATAACGTTATGATTCCAGACGAGACCTAAGTCTTTGCTGATGAGTAGGATATGACCAGTGCCAAAGAGTTAATGGGAGAAACCTCCCTTTACGAAGATTTATTTACAATATCCAGTCTACCTCACAGCCGCCAAGGAAGAGGAGGAGACAAGAAAAGAGGACAAAAGTAATTGTTCTATTTTCTTACTCCACTCCCACTTTGCCACTCCCCTCTCTAACTGTTTAAATCATTGATATAGCTGTGACTGAAAAGGAGATGCCACTTAAAGTTACGATGACTTCCTAGATAGCTCCCTAACTTCAGCCCCTATGCAATATAATATGCAATTAAAAGATTCTCTACGCAGGACAAAAATTGTCGCTACTATTGGCCCCGCCACCAGCAGTTCAGAAATGCTCAAGGCGATCATCGAAGCGGGAGCAACGACACTGCGGCTAAACTTTTCCCACGGAACTCATGCTGACCATCAACGTAATATTCGTTTAATTCGGCAAACCGCTTTTGAACTGAATCAGCCAGTAGCTATTCTCCAAGACTTGCAAGGGCCAAAAATTCGCTTGGGGAAGTTTGAAAACGGGTATATAGTAGTAGCAAAAGGCGATCGCTTCACCTTGACCAATCGCCCGATTATCGGCACGCAGGAAATTAGCTGCGTTACCTACGATTATTTAGCCGAAGAAGTACCAGTTGGCGCGAAAATTCTCCTCGATGATGGACGAGTAGAAATGTTGGTAGAAGAAATTAACCGCGACAAAGGTGATTTGCATTGTCGTATTACCGTGCCCGGTAAACTTTCTAACAACAAAGGTGTAAACTTCCCCGGAGTTTACTTATCGATTAAGGCAATGACCGACAAAGACCGCGAAGATCTAATGTTTGGTCTAGACCAGGGTGTAGATTGGGTAGCACTGTCTTTTGTCCGTAATCCGCTGGATATGATAGAAATTAAAGAGCTAATTTCTAGCACAGGCAAACAAGTACCAGTGATTGCCAAAATTGAAAAGCACGAAGCCATTGAACAAATGGAAGCAGTTCTGGCTTTGTGTGATGGTGTGATGGTTGCCAGAGGTGACTTGGGCGTGGAACTGCCAGCCGAGGATGTCCCCGTATTGCAAAAGCGACTGATTGCCACTGCAAATCGCTTAGGGATTCCGATCATCACAGCTACCCAAATGTTAGACAGTATGGTAAGCAACCCGCGTCCTACTCGCGCTGAAGTGTCGGATGTGGCAAATGCGATTTTAGATGGCACAGATGCGGTGATGCTCTCTAATGAAACCGCTGTCGGTAGCTATCCGGTAGAAGCGGTAGCAACGATGGCACGTATTGCCGAGCGTATGGAGCAGGAGGAATCCCAAAACTCAAAATTACGTTCTTTAAAAGATACTAGGCGTTCCATTCCTAATGCTATTAGTCAAGCTGTAGGTCAAATTGCCGAGCAACTGGGCGCAGCCGCAATTATGACCCTCACGCAAACAGGCGCAACAGCTCGCAACGTTTCCAAGTTCCGTCCGCAGACACCGATTTTGGCCGTGACACCACATGTGAATGTGGCACGGCAGCTACAGATGGTGTGGGGGGTGAAACCCTTGTTAGTACTAGGACTACCTTCCACAGGTCAGACGTTTCAAGCTGCTATCAACGTCGCTCAGGAAAATCAGTTATTGTCTGAGGGTGATTTAGTGGTAATGACTGCCGGCACACTGCAAGGAATTTCTGGTTCAACAGATTTGATTAAGGTTGAAGTGGTGACGGCGGTACTAGGTCACGGAATTGGTCTGGGGCAAGGTTCGGTGAGTGGTCGCGCACGGGTGGCTCAAACTAGCATGGATGTGAGTAATTTTAATCCCGGAGATATTTTGGTTGCCTCTCGCACCAGTGCCGATTTTGTAGAGGTGATTCGTAAAGCTGCCGGGATTATTACCGAAGATGAGAGCCTCACAAGTCACGCAGCAGTGATTGGTTTGCGTCTCGGTGTGCCAGTGATTGTTGGTGTGAAACAGGCGACGCAAGTAATTCGAGATGGAGCAATTCTGACGCTGGATTTGCAACGGGGTTTAGTTTACTCTGGAGCGGTGGGAACGCCTTAAGGCTGGGGACTGGGGATTGGGCACTGGGGACTAGGTGAATAAATAATCAATACCCAATAGCTGATCCCCCATCCCTTTCATTAGAGAGTTGTGAGTGTTACGCCAAGCCATCCAGCAAAATTCTGCTGCTGCGTGGAGTTAGGATGCTCAACAGGTTTTACCTGATACCGAGTGGGACTTGGTGGAGCTAGGGTAATGGAGTAGGTACGCAGTTCATCTTGGTGGAAAACTACGATTTTGATGGTATCGCCTGGTTGATAATCTTTGAGGCGATCGCTTAAGCTACTCACTGTCACCTTCATCCCATTAATTGCTAGCAGTTCATCACCTGTGTCAATTCCCCCTAATTGTGCAGGGGAACTCGTCTCGACAAACTTAATTATCTCTCGCCCATTCTCGGCATTTGTTTTCACACCCAAGTAAGGTTCTTCCTCGTGTTCAGCTACTAACTGCAAGCCAAACGGTTCTAGATAATGATTGAAGGGCAAATCGTCAATGCCATGAATGTAGCGTTTAAAGAAATCAGTCAAATCGATTCCCGCTACCGATTCTATAACTTCCTGCAACTGTTCGGGGGTATAGCCAATTTCAGCTTGTCCAAATTGCTGCCACATTTTTTGCATAACATCGTCAAGGGAACGCTGATTGTTATGAGTAGAGCGAATAAGTAAATCCAGCAACAGCGATACCATTTCTCCTTTCAAATAGTAGGAAATCTGGGAATTACCGCTATTAGCATCTGGGCGATAGAGTTTAATCCAAGCATCAAAACTCGACTCAGCAACGGGTTGTACCTTGCGCCCTGGTGTAGTTTCATATCTAGTAATTTCCTTACCCAGATTATTCAAATACGACTTCACATCATAAATTCCTGCCCGCAAAGGAATTAACAAGTCGTAGTAACTAGTAGTTCCCTCACAAAACCATAAAGATGGTGTGTAGTTTTCCTGGTCGTAATCAAAAACTTCTAGTGCTTTTGGGCGAATTCGCTTGACATTCCACAAGTGAAAGAACTCGTGCGCCACTAATTGGAGAAAGCGATCATACTTATCCTGAGCACGAAACCCAAAACGCTGGTAAATTAAGGAACAGGAGTTTTTATGCTCCAAACCGCCAAAAGCTTGGCTAAATAAATGTAGGAGAAATACGTATCGTTCATAGGGCAAACCGCCAAACATCTGCGCTTCTGCTTGGATAATTTTCTGGATATCAGCAATCATCCGCTGGGCATGAAAGTTACCCTGTCCCCAGATTCCAAGTTCGTGGGGTTTTCCCAACACTTCAAATTTATATAACTGATGGCGACCAATCTCAAACGGACTATCGACAAGAGTGTCAAAATCACCAGCCAGGAAAGTATTCGCTTCCTGCTCTACTGGTGGTAAAGGAGTAGTTATTTGCCATTCTGGGTGCGGTGGCACGATAGTAACGTGAATGGGTTGTTTCTCCCAACCAGGTATCCTAAAAAATAGTGCCGCACCGTTGAAATAAGCATGAGTGGTATCCAAATGATTTGTCCGTACCGATAACTCATTCGCAAAAATACGGTAACGTACAGTTAATTCTAAAACATCAATTTTCTCTACCTGCCAGTGATTCTTACTGATCTTCCGCCAAGGTAAAGGCTCATTCCCTCTAAAAGCTGTAAATTCCTGTAAGTTCTTGGCGTATTCTCGGACTAAATAGGAGCCGGGTGTCCATACTGGCAATTTTAAATCAAGAATTGGTGAGGAGTAATTCCCAAGGTTTAAAGTCACCTCAAACAGATGAGTTTCTGGTGAGGGCATTGCTACTTGGTAATGAATCGTCGGCTCAGTTTGCTGGATGTGGGTGTTAAAACGAGGTGCTGTGGCTTCAGTCATCTTGGGTGTTGAGTTCTGAGTTATTAGTTAATAGTCATTAGTCAACAGTCATTAGTCAATAGTCAAAAACTGTGGACTGTTGACGTAACATTCAATACTTAGCACTCAATACTCAGGACGGGCTAAACCGTTAGCGCAGCCTCTCGTAGAAAAATTAGACTTTCCCAGCCAAATTCATCAACTGTTTGAAATTTACAAGATAAATAATGTTGTTGGCATTGTCAATTTTGATCCACCCTTTTTCGTTGAGCTTTTCCATGATTTTCGTAGTTTCTTCAATACCGATTTCTGTAACCTCTGCTAAATCTTTGAAGGGAATGTTAAAAATTTCTCTTCCTAAATTTGATTCTTGACCATAGCTTTCGCTTAAAGTGACTAGGGTATGGGCAAGTTTGACCGCTGGTGGTGAAGACCGCATTTGCAAGCGCAGGTTAATTTGCCGCAATCGCCGCACCATTAATTGCAGCATCCGGTGATGTAACTGTGGGTCTTTAAACAATATTTGAATAAAGCGCTCTCTGGAAATACTCAGCAAATTTACAGGTGAAAGGGCAATAACATCAGTTGAACGGGGAGATTCATCTAAAATTGCCATTTCGCCAAAAAAATCGCCCCGACCAAAAATTGCCAGAGCTACTGAATCTTCCCCGGAGGTGCGCCGGACTTTGACCCAACCAGAAACCACTAAGTAAACGGCGTTACCCCAGGCATCTTCCATTACAACGGCTCGCCCAGCCGGATATTCATGTTCAATTGCAACATTGAGTAGCCATTCCAACGTCTGTGGATTGGCTGTACTCATTAAGGGGAAAAGTTCACTAAAAACCTCAGTCTGCATGAAATATTAGCAAGAAATGGATTCAAGAGCGGAAAACTAATTTTGCTACTATAAGTTTGTTTAAACCGTAATCTTATGCAGAATACGGGCGCAAAATTTGCACATATTTGATCTGAACCTCTAAGGTCAGTCGCTCTAGGGTTCCATTACAAAATAACAACTATGTATAGGATCGAAATCAGCGGTTTCACTGACAGAGCTATGATTTGCTGATTGTTATTGAGTCGTTATCTAGTGAGAGTATTTTGATTTGTTGGTCTAAATTTTCTACTAGTTGATTGAGTGCAACTAAAGCTTCTAATTGCTGAAAGTCAAGGCTAGGATTCAAGAGAAGCCGTTCTTGTAGTTCATGCAACTTGAAACTTAGTTGCTGAGCAATTCCCAAAGCATCGCGGCCTAGACGCGTCAATTGTTGTTGTTGATAAAACTTTAATGCTGCTCCCCGCAATACTTGTAGTGTAGCCTCTTCGCCATAAATTCCCGGCATGATTCGCAAACGTAATAACAGGCGGTTTTGTTGATACACGCATTCTTTTTCTACTTGCTTTGGTTCTGCAATCGTAGTGACAGGTAGGGAAGCAAACCGCTTTAATTCATTGAGTACTCCTTGGAAAACAGAGAGTGGCAGCTTATCTAAAACAGACTGCAAAACTCCATTGTCACTCCACAGTATTTTGCCTTCGTAAGGTTGTCTTTCTAAATACAGCCGACCAATTCCGCCAGCTAAAATGCGTCCTAGTAATTCTTCTAGTAATTTCTTGGGTGGTAGTGTTGGAAGTACTGCAATAGGACTAAATAAATCGGGAACTTGTGCTGGTAAAATAGGTAAATTATCTGGCAGTGCTGTCTCAAAAGTATTCTTCTCTTGCTCACTATTGCCAGGAGTCAAGAAGTTGGTAATTTTAGACAAGTTATTTAGGTCTGAGATTGAAGAGGCTGGGATTGGGGGTAAATCTACCCGTTGCCAAGAATGTTTAGAATTTTGTGTCTGAGGCATCATCAATATTGGTGGCTGATGTGATTCAGAATCCTTATTTTTAGAGGAAATAGGTTTGTCAGTATTTGTAGCTGCGCTATTTTTTAAGGAAAATTCTGCTGGCTTGGCTGGCACGGATGTGTTTTTGTGGTTGAGGTAGGCTGATAGTATTGTGCGGTGAGTGTCAGATGCGATCGCCTTAGCTACCATTGAGCAATTGATATAAGACAAAATGCGCCCAACATAATCTAATGCCTCACTGTCTTGTGGATGAACCATGCCCAGCAAGAGGCTATTGTCTTTTAATGCAAAGGGCAAAATTTGGTGGTATAGGCAAGCTTCAAATGACAAGAGACTATCAATTAGCTGGAATATTTGCTGGCGATCGCTAAGTAACTCTCTTGAAGTATCGCCTCCTTGTTCCCACTTAGTTTGAGTGGTGGTTAGTACTTGCTTCATAGTTGCTGCGGTATGAGTTGGTTTGCCCTCTGAAGACAACATAAGTATGATTACTTGGTGTTTGCTCTTATACTATATATCTTGCCTTTAATTTAGTAGGCTGTTAATAAAGATACTTTGTTGAGTTGTTAAAAATTAAACTATTTTCATTCCTGATGGGGATGAATACACAAGCCTATCCGTATCAAAAATCTGAATACTGATAAGTATGAGCTACAGGATACACTTCCTATCACCTCGTTGTATTTTATTTAAACGAGTACTGCCATAACTACACATAAAACTACACATAAGTAGAGGTGGGTAGAAGATGAATTTTAGATGTGGATCAATCTAAATTCAAAAATCTTCAATGAAAAACCCCATCCACAATGTCATGGAGCATGGGGAATCACCAATAACGCCAGTTCAACGCCAATCGCTACAACAGATAGCGCAGCGTAAAGCCTTCTCTTTTCTAAGCGAGGTTGCGCCAACGCTAACGGCACAGCTTCTCTACGTCACTTGCTCTTTGAATTTTCCTGCCAACTTTTGATGAATCTAGTTATTCCTGGGTTCTTAAAGTTTGGGCTGTGAGATAGACTTTTGTCCATTCGCCCATTACTTGATGGGTTTTGAGTTTTAACTGTTGAGCTGTTGCTTCTATTGAGTTACCTGCTCTCCGTAAATCTAGGATTTGTCGCCCAAGATGAGTTAATTGTTCATAAAGTTGCTGCCATTGGTTTTGTGTTAGCCCCAAGTTATTTTCTTGCAAAGAAATTGAAAGCCAACTATCCACGAGTTCTGGTTTACTTTTGAGAGCAAAAACACGCACGGCGTGGTAACTAATTTTTTCTCGTAGTCGGTATACGTCCTTAATAGGTTTGTTCAGCCTTTTAGCGATTTCTTCTTGAGACTTACCTTGTAGATAGAGCCGTAGCCACTCTACTGCCTCTGTTCCCAAGTTTTCTTGTAAATAATTTTCAAATTCTTTTTGTACTCCCTGACGCAGCACTTGCTGTTCTTCTATGTGTTGTGCTTCTTGATATTCCGCGATCGCCTGACTATCCACTAGGTTAACTCGGTTGTCAGTGTCGTCTGTTAAAATTTCTTCTGATACTAACCTAATCAAGTCCCGGCTTGGCACTTGGGTTAAACCGCCACGCTGTGTGCGACGCAAGTAATTGACAAAGCGGTAAACTAATAGGGGTTGATTGCGTACTGGTCGTAAACAATACTCTTCTACACTGGCAAATAGCAGAGTATCCCGCAATCGTTTATCGGTGGTGAATTTTGCAATGTCAGCCATTTGCTGCTGCATGTATGTATCGCTTTGCAGCAATTCTTGGAGTACTTCTTGCAACACATCCATAACACTACGCTGGCGATCGCGGCTGAGAGCAATCCAAGTCTGGATTTTATTGCGTAACGTCACTATACTTCCCAGCCGAGTTATTAAGTTGCGATAAGCGCGTTCTCGCCCCATCCCTAAGTAGCGTTGACGTAAGATCCTCCAGCGATATTCCATCGCTTGCTTGGCGATATCGAGTTCCTTGGGATTGAGCAGATCAAACCGCTTGGAGTCAGCTCCCAACAACCATAGAAGAATACTTTGCCTAGCAGCCTCACTTTGCTCTGGACATTCGGCAGCTAGCCGCTTTCGCCAATAGAGTCCCAGTTTTTCCACATCCGTTGCCATAGCGAGATTGCGCTCCTCGAAACTCGATTTTAAAGTTTGCATCACAACCCCCATTTCTCCCACTTAATTTTTTAACTGGCAGTTGCCCCCGATTTCATGAATTTCATGAAAACATCTCAGTGATTCCACTTTTATTACGTCTTGAGTTACTAGATTTATGCAGAAATTTTTGCATTGCATTTTGCTTTTAATTTTCAAGTATCGGAAATCACTGTCTCTAAGGCATTTTCGTAAATTCTGTTTATTTCGAGTTTTTGTAAAGTTATGTTTTGTAAACGAAGAATAGCAATCTTCCCAGAGTCAAGAAAGCGATAGACTTTTGCTGGATATGGGTTGAAAAAATCTGAACATTTCGCACCCAATTCTAAGGAACGAATATAATTTAACTCAGTGTTCAGACGTTGTTTTAACAGTATAAGTTTCATTTCTACGAAACCTCACTGGAAATTGAAAATTTTAGTATTATTTTATACTTTAAAATCTATCTAGGATACTGTCTGTATAGTTATTGGTAGTTAGTATAAAATAACTAAAAAAATTTAATTTTGTAGATAAAGCCTTACTTGAAACTATCTTTGATTGTTATTGGTTACTATGTAATTTTTAAAGAGTAAAACACTTGTTTTTATTCCTTATTAATTTAACTAAAGGATATTAGCTTAAATTTAACGTTAATTAAACCCATAGAACTCATAGAAACCTCATATAAAAACTCATAAACAACTTAATATATATTGATAATTCAAGACTTGACAGAAACAATCAAGTATTTCGTACACATGATGCAAAACGCTTGGTGTTAAGTCCGAAAAATTAAATTATGTATTTTTCAAGCTTTTGTTGGATTGAACGGAGTGAAACCCAACTTTGTATTTTAGAAGAAGTGTTAGACCGTACTTCTTTGGGGAAGCAACAGCATCTCGTTTAAGAGAAGTTATGTTCATCAAGCGAGCTTCTTCGTCGACGCTCAGGGTTCTCGGAAGCCGCAGTTCAGACTTCTCTCTATGATTAGATAAAACTTATTAAGATGTTATTAAAAGAAACTACGATTTAGATATAAGTATAAAATTTACTCTACTGTGCTAAATTGCGATCGCTATTCTAAATAATAGAGATAAATAGCCAAACCAGCTTCACAGACAAATTTGCCTCTGTATCAGAAAGCTTGTTTTAAAACCTTATATTCTCAAAAATCAATAGTCAATATTAATTTTGACTATTGACTATTGACTCTGATTCTATCGCCCGTTAGACGACCTGACGATGGGATTTTCCACAGATTCTCGATACTGTTGGACTGCTTCTGTATAAGCTATTGGCAGAACAGCTTCGACATTTTCATGAGGACGAGGAATAATCACCCAGGATTCTAGGGTACCGCCATAAACATTTTCTGCGGCTTCAACACCAGCAGCCATAGCTGTTTTAACCTCAGAAACATCGCCACGAATATTAACTGTAAAGCGAGCGCTACCTACTCTGATATAACCAACGAGGGTGACTCGACCGGCTTTTACCATAGCATCGGCTGCTGCTAGTACAGCAGGAAAACCTTTAGTTTCCAGTGCTCCAACTGCCTGTAGTGACATTAGTAATCTCCTTTAGGAATAAACTGTATGTGGCGCTATTAGTTAATTGTACGAAGCTTCGCTACAGATTTTGATGGCGAAATTGCTTAGAACATGCGGAAAGGTTCTGATTCTTCAGTAAAGTGGATTGGTAGAATGGTTTCTACATTTTCCGGGGGATTAGGAACAATATAGTGGGTGATTACTGTACCAACCTTTACTTTCTCTCCGGCGTCAATTCCTGCTGCAACTGCTCTTTTGACTTCAGCAACATGTCCTCTGACGGCGACTAACAAACGAGCGCTTTCAGCTTGACCATAATACACAATTGTGACTGCGGCAGATTTGACCATAGCATCTGCTGCGGCTAACACACTAGGGAAACCTAAAGTTTCAATTACGCCAACCGCCATTGGCATGGCATCAACTCCCAAATCAAGGAATAGGCGATATCAATTGTACGTGGCTTTAGTCCCAATTTTGACATTTTGGCAAACTTTCTTTGATACCAATAGCTGAAAGAGAGCCTGTTAGTGCAAGTAGCGTTATGCAGGAGGCGGTTAATACTGTAGACTAAAATCTATGTTTCCTAATTTTCTGCCTACAGCAGTTAGTCAACTTACTGAACCTACCTCGATCGCATTAGCTCAAAGCATTCAATCGTCAGCGATCGCTACCCCTCTAAGTAATCAACCAGTTACCACAACCTATGTACATTTGGGAAGTGGTGGAACGCCTATATTATTAATTCACGGTTTTGATAGTTCTGTATTAGAATTTCGTCGGCTTTTACCACTGCTTTCTCAAGATAATGAAACTTGGGCAGTAGATTTGTTGGGTTTTGGATTTACAAACAGACTTGCAGGAATTGCCTATAGTCCAACCACAATTAAAACCCATCTTTATTATTTCTGGAAAAATCTAATTAATCAACCTGTAATTTTGGTGGGCGCTTCGATGGGGGGTGCAACGGCAATTGATTTCACGCTGGCTTACCCGGAAGTGGTAAAAAAACTAGTGTTAATTGACAGTGCTGGTTTGGCGGGTGGTTCGCCATTGAGTAAATTAATGTTTCCTCCGTTGGATTATTTAGCTACTCAGTTTTTGAGTAATCTAAAAGTGCGCGATCGCGTTTCCCGTATAGGATATAAAAACCAAAGTCTTGCTTCTATAGATGCTTTATGTTGTGGAGCATTACACCTACAAATGCCTAGTTGGCATCAAGCTTTGATTGCTTTTACAAAAAGTGGTGGCTACAGTGCTTTTAGATTTAAGAAATTAGTAGAAATTGTGCAACCAACGCTGATTTTGTGGGGCGATTCTGATAAGATTTTGGGTATTGGGGATGCCAAGCGGTTTAAAAGAGCAATTCCACACAGTACTTTAACCTGGATACAAGATTGTGGTCATCTCCCTCACTTGGAACAACCACAAATCACTGCCCAGTATATTTTAGAGTTTCGGGATTAACTCCCAAACATAACGACTTTTTCAGTAAAAGCTGGATTAGAGTTTAATCAAGTAACCACATCTCATTAGAAGCATCAGCAGAGTCGTTTGGTTGATAGTCTGCTTGATGTTGATTGTCTGGTTGATACTGAGCCAGATTTTCAGATGAGCGGTGTGATTTTTTGTAGTTCAGTGGGTTATAGCTTTCCTTTACTGGTCTTATCGCACTTGTTTTTTCTATTAGCTTAGAGTTAGATTTTTCTACGGGTTTTGCAGCATTTTTTTCTTCTATTAGCTTAGAGTTAGATTTTTCTACGGGTTTTGCAGCATTTTTTTCTTCTATCAGCTTAGAGTTAGCTTCTGCAAGTTGTAGTGCTGTTTTTTTAGCTTCGTGCAATTCTTTTGTTAGCCGTTCTGCTGATGCTTCTTGTTCAGATAACTTTGATTGCAAATCAATAATTTGCTGCTGAAGTTCAGCTTCTTTTTTATGGTTTTTTTCTAGGTTTTCTGTCAATTCTTTGACAGTTGCTTCTAAATCAGCCTTGGTTGGATTTGTGCGCCTAGTAGAAGTTGGTTCAGTTTCCTGTGCTGGCGTTTCTTCAGTTGCGGAAGCATTTTCTTCCACAATTTCCTCAGATGCGATTTCAATTGCATCTTCACCTTCGGGAGGTGTAAATTTTTGTGCCTCCTCTTGTATTAAGTCGGTGAGACGTTTCTTAACCATTATTTCCTCCATTCACGCTGTAATTCGTCAGCCACGCGGCGGTAGTCTAACTCCGCCTCGCGGGCATTTCCCCCTCGCCATTGAGTAATCGCTACACCCTCAAGGGCGGCTCGTTCATGAGCTTTATAGGCACGGATAAAGGTATTAAAAGCTGGAATACCTAGCTTTGTGAGGGTGTTTTTAGCTTCTAGTGCTTCTCCCATACTCCGCGTATCAACTTTAGTTAGCAGTACCCGATGGGGGGTTCCCACAGGGATAATGGCTGCCTTTACTGTCTCCACGAGCACGGCTAAATCCATTGCTGCTGGGGGTGTAGGCAAAACTAGATAATCTGCGATCGCAACTACCGCCGCCAATGCTTCAGAGCGTAGCGCCGGAGGCGTATCCACCACTACTAAATCGTAACCTTTTATCTTTCCTAAATCACCTAAAAGTGTAGGATCGGTTTCTTGAGATAAATCAAATCCTATTTCCTGTTGATTGCGCCCAACCCACCAACTTGCAGAACCTTGAATATCTGCGTCAATCAGAATCACCTTTTTTTTCTTTGCAAAGTTTGCAGCCAGATTGACTGCGGTAGTCGTTTTACCGACTCCTCCTTTACCGTTAAGAATAGCGATGATTTTTGGCACTGCTTACTTCCGATGCTGCCTCTTGAGTGCTGAGTAGTGAGTGCTGAGTGCTGAGTTAAGAGTTAAGAGTTATTATTCTCCTCTTTGTCCTCCTTCCAGTCCTCAGCCCCCAGTTCCGAGTCCCCAATGATGAATATACCGCTTTGTGTAACCCTCAAGAACATGAAAACTCGTAACAATAAAATTCAGAAGCCGTCAATTCTACAAACTTCTATGACAGTAACTTCTAATCTACCCGATGGGCCAAAAATGCCGCGTTTTCTGCGGATGCTCAAGTTTATTGGTCAGCCAGTGAAATATGTGGATGATTTTGCCAAACTCTACGGTGATACCTTTGCCATCAGGAGTAGTCGCGGGAATAACCATATTGTCTACTTTAGTCAACCCCAAGCACTTGAGCAGATTTTTACTGCTGATTCTAGTCATTTTGAGGTTGGCAGAGGGAACGTAGGACTGAGATTTTTGCTTGGTGATCGCTCTTTTATGTTAACGGATGGCGATCGCCACCAGCGCCAACGTCAACTATTAGCGCCTCCCTTTCATGGCGAAAGAATGCGGGCTTATGGTCAGGATATCCGTAAGATAACGCAACAAGTGAGTGACGAGTGGCTAATTGGCAAACCTTTTGATATCCGTGAGTCGATGCAAGAAATTACCTTGCGTGTTATTTTACGGGTTGTATTTGGTTTGGATGAAGGACAACTTTTTGAGGAACTAAGGCGATCGCTAAGTGACTTACTAAACTTTATCAGTTCGCCTTTAATGTCCAGCGCCTTCTTTTTTGGGTTTATGCAAAAAGATTTAGGTGCTTGGAGTCCGTGGGGTTGGATTCTCCGACAACGACAAAAAATTGATCAACTTATTTATGCTTTACTTCGGGAACGTCGGGCTGAATCTCACCAAAATCGCCAAGATATTCTGAGTTTGATGATGGCTGCTCGTTATGACGATGGTCAAGCGATGTCAGACGAAGAATTACACGACGAATTAATGACACTGCTAGTTGCGGGACATGAAACTACCGCTTCTGCATTGACATGGGCTTTTTATTGGATTGACCACTTACCAGAGGTGCGTGAGAAGTTACTACAAGAACTCGACACCCTTGGCGTTAACCCAGATCCAAGTAGTATGGCTAAATTGCCCTATTTAACGGCAGTTTGCCAAGAAACGTTGCGGATTTACCCAATTGCTATGAATGCTTTTTTGCGGATTGTAAAAACCCCAATTGAAATTATGGGCTACAAACTGCCAGAGGGAACAGCAATAATTCCCAGTATTTATTTAGCGCACCATAGAGAACAAGTCTACCCACAGCCCAAGCAGTTTAAACCAGAACGCTTTTTAGAAAGGCAATTTTCGCCATACGAATACTTACCCTTTGGTGGTGGTAGCCGTCGTTGTATTGGTATGGCATTTGCTCAGTATGAAATGAAAATCGTCTTGGCAACTATTTTGTCAGATTTTCAAGTATGCCTAGCGAATAAGCGTCCTGTGCGTCCTGTGCGTCGTGGTTTAACTCTCGCTACACCAGCAGGAATGCGGATGGTAGCAACACCTCAAGTAAAGCGTGCTAATACGCCAGCACTAGTTTAAGGAATTGGGTAGGCATTGTAATGTCTACCCTACTTAATTTTGAATTATTCCGAAGGGGGTTGACTCTCTTGCTCATTAGCAAGTCGTTTATAATGTTCTTTATCGCGGTATTTGATTGTTCTTATCGGTTGATTTCCGACAATTGCTAAAGGTTCGACATTAGCAGTTACAACCGTACCAGCCGCCACAATTGCACCGTCTCCTATAGAAACTCCTGGAATAATTAAGACATTTCCACCAATCCAAACATTGCGACCGATAACAACGGGTTTATGAATGTAGATATTATGTTCATAAGGAAGACCATTACTTTGATAGTCGTGGTTTGCAGATAGGATCACAACATTAAATCCAAGTGTTGTGTTATCGCCAATTGTAATCCCACCACGACCATCTAATAAGACATCTGGGCCAATATACACCTTATTTCCTAGAGATATATTTTGAGGGTTATCAATTCTAATATCTCGCTTGAATCGAACACCTGAGCCACAAAATTTTAATTTACCCTTCAGTTCCAGATGCTTATATCGTCTGATTTTGGTTTCCAGGTATTCTCCCCACTGTATCAGACGAGGTACTAACCGTTGCTCAAATAGTCGCTCTAATTTATTAGTAATTTTATCTTTGATCTGTTTCATAAAATCTCACGTAAGTTTAAAAACCCTGTGGGTTTAACCAAGGGAGGGATACAACATGGGTATTTTGGCACCCTTTACATTTGTTAGGTTTCCCAAATTGGAGTATTTTCTACCGTGTGAATCGAGCATAATCCCTAAGTTATAGTTAATCGAAATCTCTATTAGATATTGCTAGAACACCGATTCAGTATTCAATATATCTGTAATCAATAGTTACTAGATATTATCAATATGTAGTTAAATAAAATTTATTATGAGTTTTTATATGAGTTTTTATATGAGTTTAAAAGGTTTTACAAATCTAAAATTGAAGATAATATTTTATCTACAGAAACAAATTATTTTTAGGCGATTCTCATTCTGAAGTATCTAAATTTTGACTACTTTGTCAATGCCTAAACGCTGTAAAATTTTCAGCAATGCAGACTTTGATAAAATTACGGCACGGTTTAGGTATTTGTGAAAACATATATTGATTGACATAAATTAGTAATTTTTGAAGTCTAATAGAGATATTTATGATGAAAAAACTTTATAAAACAGTTGCAATAGTTTCTGCAATAGCAGCATTAATAACTGGTTGTCGGTCTGCTGAAGAGTATAAACAACTTGCTGATGCTGGTGATCAATATGCTAAAGCTGCTGACAAAGTATTCATAGAAGCTGGTGATATTAAAATTGATTTAACGTCTGAGAATTTATTACGTAAAATAGTAACAAATACTCCTTTTGATCAGGCTGCATACGACAATAATGCTAATGATGCAAAAGCAAGGCTTGAACTTATTAATGAACTTCGTAAACATAACCAACTTTTATTACAATATTTTTCTACACTTTTAGATTTAGCTGAATCTGATACTCCTGGTAGAACTAAAAAACAAATTGATAACATTGCCAACAACTTAGAAGATAGTGGTTTAACACTCGGTAGATTACATAATCCTATTAAAAAACTTATTTCGGAAGGGACGAAAATCCAACTTCGTGCTGAAATTCAAGGCGCACTTAGAGAAGAGTTAAATAAACGCCAACAAACAATTTTTAAGGAAATAGCAATACAAGAAGAATTGCTGGATTTCCTTGGTGAATCAATGAAATCAGATCTTGATGAAATACAGCAACTACAGGAATATCGTCTTGTTTTTTTACCTCTTAAAGAGACAGATCAAATAGGAAGCATAAATGAGTGGATTGAGAATCGAAAGCAGATTCTCACAATGAAATATAGCAAGATAGAAGAAATCGAAAATGCAAATAAATTATTAGGAGATTTTAAAACTCTTTTCAGAGCTTCATTAACAGAAGAAGTTTCTTCTGAAGAACTCAAAACTGTTTTGCAAGATGCTAACTCTTTTTTAACCCTTGTTTCAAACAAAAAATAACTATAAATTAAGAGTACACCTATTATGGCTAGCCAATCTGAAGATAGCACTACAGAACTTAATAGATTAAGAGAAGTTCGCAAAGCGCTTAATAGTATTAAGATTCAGGAAGCACTTCGTACAGAACCAGACCAGAACAAGAAAAGGGCTTTTGAAACAGTTCGAGATAAAATTGACCATCGCATTAATCAACTAGAGGGAGATGTTCTTACTGAATTTTTAATAAAACTACAGCAGAATGAATCTTCTTTCAAAAAAGGAATTAAAAACTTAGAAGAAAAAATAACCAACTTTGAGGATGTCGCCAGACTCACTGAGGAAGTCAACGAATTTCTCGGTATAATTATTCCTTGGATACCATTTCTCTAAATAATTTTAATCAGCTTTGTAACTGTTCGTTCATGCGCTGTTCCAGCAGTTCTAATAAGTTATCGACATCTTTACCTAATTGCTCAAAACAAGCGGGTGGTGATGGTTCTGGTGCAAACTGAATTAACTTAATTTCACCGCTACCAATACCAATCATCACAACTTCTACTTCTGGTTTATGGTTCTCGACTATTCCCAAAATTTCTTGAAGCCGATTTTCAACTTTAGTATTTAGTTTCTCTATCTGCTCTTTCGGACAATAAACAAAATGCGGTGTTGGTTGCAAATCAATGCCAATAGTACCCTGGCTATCGCCATTTTCTAACCATAATCCCCAAAACAGTGCCGCTAATTCTGGTTGATTTGCTTTGACAAATTTATCCAACTGACGACGCCACTTGTTATCTCCTGATTCCGACTGGGTACTACCAAACATCATAAATAATTCGTAATTCGTAATTCGTAATTCGTAATTCAGATATCAAAGAATGGCTGATACTTATCTTAAACCACTCTGTACAAACCAAAGACTGGCGTAAATACTATTTTTCTCTAGTAGTTGTTCATGGGTTCCCGACTCTACTAATTTCCCATGTTCCATGACATAAATGCAATCGGCGTTGCGGATGGTGGAAAGACGATGAGCGATCGCAATTGTAGTCCTATTGACGGTAATCCGTTCGAGCGATCGCTGGATTGCGGCTTCTGTTTCATTATCTACTGCTGAGGTAGCTTCATCTAAAATCAAAATGGGCGGATTCTTTAATACTGCGCGGGCGATCGCAATCCGCTGTCTTTGTCCACCAGATAACTTTTGTCCTCTTTCTCCCACAATTGTCTCATAACCTTGGGGCAGGTGCATAATAAATTCGTGTGCCTCAGCCACTTTAGCCGCCATGACAATTTCTTGAGTTGTGGCATCAAAGCTACCATAGGCAATATTCTCTGCTACAGTGCCATGAAATAAGAACACATCCTGACTTACTAAGCCAATACAGCGGCGTAAATCTTGCAAATTCAAATTTTGTAAGTCAATGCCGTCCAGGGTAATGCTTCCCGTTTGTACCTCGTACAACCGTAACAAAAGTTTAACTAGAGTGCTTTTACCCGAACCAGTAGAACCGACAATTGCGATCGTTTTTCCTGCTGGAATCTCTAAAGATAGATTTTTAATTACTGGTAATCTATCTCTATAAGCAAAATAGACATTTTTAAATTCTACTTCACCACGTACTTCATCTACAGGCAATACTATCTTTCCTGGATGAATAGCGATAGGAGTATCTAACAAGTCCATCACTCGATTAGTAGAAGCCATTGCTCGTTGATATTGGTCAAAGGTTTCTCCTAATCTGGTTAAAGGCCACAGTAAGCGCTGAATTAAAAACACCAATACACTGTAAGTGCCTACAGACATTTTTCCTGAAACTGCTGCCATTCCTCCATACAATAGTAACGCGGTAAAACCTACCAAAATCAACATCCGAATTAAGGGTATAAAGGCAGCAGAAAGTTTAATTGCCTTGCCATTACTTTGGCGATAAGCTTCACTATCTACTTCTAAACGTGAGGCTTCATGAGATTCAGCAGTAAAACTTTTAATAGTAGTAATGCCGCTAATGTTATTTGCCAAACGCGAATTTAAAAAACCTACTTTATCACGGACATCAGCGTAGCGAGGTGCTAGCAAGCGTTGATAAGCCAACGAACCCCAAAGGATAAATGGCATCGGCGACATTGCCATCCATGCCACGCTAGGAGCCAAAATAAAGAAAGCACCACCAATAATTAAAACAGTTGTAGCAACTTGGATAATGTCATTTGCTCCCACATCCAAAAACCGCTCTAATTGGTTAATATCATCACTGAGGATAGACATTAAACCGCCAGTGCTACGTTCTTCAAAATAAGCTAGTTCTAAATCTTGCAAATGTTTGTATGCATCCAAACGCAAATCATGTTGAATATTCTGGGCCAAATTGCGCCAAAGTCGAGCGTAGGCATATTCAAACATCGATTCTAGTATCCAAACAATAACAGTGAGAAAGGAAAGAATCAAAAATTGCCAAAAGACATCCTTGACTCCTAACTGTGCAATGATGGAATTCTGCTGCTTGACTACCACATCCACCGCAATACCAATTAATCCAGGCGGTGCTAAGTCAAAAAATTTATTCAGGATAGAATAAGTAGTTGCTAGCCAGATTTGTTTACGATACTGGTGTCCATACTCAAGCAGGCGCCGGAGAGGATGTGTTGAGTGCTTACGCCTTCTTGATACCCGATGAGATTTCAATACTGTAGCCACGGCTTTTTGCAGTTGCGTGTGAATGATATTACCACAAGAATAAGGAGTATCTTCACTTTATGTAGCCTTTAGCCCGCACATGCCAACATAATACAGGAGTCGCCTGCGGAAAAAAAGGAGATCAAAACTTGAAAGATCAGCAATTAGGAAATTGGCAAACCACAGTTCTCGGAATTGTGTTGGCAATACTGGTGATTGTAGGACTAAATGCTTTTATTATCATCAACCCAGGACAAGCAGGAGTAATTAGCATCTTGGGTAAAGCTAGAGATGGTGCTTTGTTGGAAGGTATTCATGTCAAACCACCATTCATCTCAGTGATAGATGTGTATGATTTGACTGTACAAAAGTTTGAAGTACCAGCAGAAAGTTCTACTAAAGATCTGCAAAATTTATCTGCAAGATTTGCGATTAACTTTCGCCTCGATCCCACACAAGTAGTTCAAGTAAGAAGAAAACAAGGAACCTTAGAAAACATTGTATCAAAAATCATTGCACCTCAGACACAAGAAGCATTTAAAATTGCAGCTGCTAGAAGAACAGTAGAAGAAGCAATTACCAAAAGAAGTGAATTGAAAGAAGATTTTGATAATGCGTTAGGCGATCGCTTAGACAAATATGGGATAATTGTGTTAGATACTAGCGTAGTTGACTTGACGTTCTCACCAGAGTTTGCTAGAGCAGTTGAAGAAAAACAAATTGCTGAACAGCGAGCACAAAGAGCCGTTTATGTAGCGCGAGAAGCTGAACAAGAAGCCCAAGCAGAGGTGAATCGTGCTAAAGGTAAGGCAGAAGCTCAAAGACTATTAGCAGAGACTCTCAAAGCCCAAGGAGGACAGTTAGTTCTGCAAAAAGAAGCAATTGAAGCTTGGAAGACTGGCGGTGCTCAGATGCCAAAAGTTCTCGTTATGAGTGGTGACTCAAAAGGCAGCGTCCCTTTCATTTTCAACCTAGGGAATGTTTCAAATCAACCTTGATTGGAGTAAATAATATTAGTAAGTTGGGCTATGCCCAACTCAGACACAAAAGAAACATCATCTAGGAAATAATCCAAGCTTATGTCAACTCCTAATCATCAGAATCTCACCGCTGAAGAAGCGAGAAAAATCCTGAATAAATTCAACTGTCTAGACATTGCACCTGTACTTAAGCCATCAGAAAAAGCGATAACTCGTCATGCTTTAATTTTGCTTAGTAGCCTTTCTGATTATCAAATTTTAGGCATTTGCGCTGATACAGCAGAGGAAGGAATTTTGGCTATGAAAACTTATTCTCTGGCTTTTGGTTATGAAGCGCCTAACAATTTACCTACATCTGAAGGGCCAGTTTATATAAAATTAAATGGCAAAAATGGCTTGTGTTATCTAGATTCCTATCTCGGACATCATCGAGGCGTACTAGTATCTTGCCAATCTTACCAAGAAGGAGGAGTCAACGAAATGTATGGACACTTACCTTTGGATTTATTTGTATAGAATTTGGCAAATGTAGGTAGGACGTATGTCTTGCCTACTGAACTAATAACTAATAAAAGATTACTAAATATTATGAGTATTATTACACTACAATCAGTTAAAAAAGACTTTGGCATCAAAGAAATTCTCATTGATGCTAGTTTTAGTCTTGATGCTACAGATAAAGTTGGTTTAATTGGTACTAACGGTTCTGGTAAATCGACATTATTAAAGATGATAGCAGGACTAGAACCAATCGATAGTGGTCAAATTTTAGTCAACTCTGGTTCTAAAATTATCTATTTACCCCAACAACCAGATTTAGATGAAAATCACACAGTTTTAGAACAAGTTTTCGCTGATAGTGGCGAACACATGGCTTTGGTGCGTGAGTACGAAGAACTTTCAGATAAACTAGCTCATTATCCAGATGACAGTCAGTTAATGTCTCGCCTTTCTGCGGTAATGCAAAGTATGGATGCAAACGGCGGTTGGGAATTAGAAACAAACGCCAAAATTATCCTCACTAAGTTAGGAATTTCTGACTTTGACGCCAAAATCGGTACTTTGTCTGGAGGCTATCGCAAGCGCATTGCTTTAGCATCAGCACTGCTATCAGAACCCGATGTTTTACTCATGGATGAGCCAACAAACCATCTTGATGCTCTTTCTGTGGAATGGTTACAAAGTTATTTGAATCGTTATCGTGGCGCACTTTTTCTGATAACTCACGATCGCTACTTTTTAGATCGTGTTACCAATCGCATCGTTGAAATTGACCGAGGCGACATTTACACTTACACAGGCAACTATTCATATTACCTCGAAAAGAAAGCCTTAGCTGAAGAATCTGCCGTTAGCAGTCAACGCAAACATCAAGGCGTGTTGCGGCGCGAGTTGGAATGGCTTAAACGTGGCCCAAAAGCTAGAAGTACTAAGCAAAAAGCTAGAATTGACCGCGCTCATGCTCTGCGAGACACTGAGTTTAAGCAAGTTCAGGGTAAAGTTGATATTTCTACAGTTGGTCGTCGTATAGGCAAAAAAGTTATTGAACTAAATCAAATTTCTAAAGCCTACGATGGCCGCACTCTAATTAATAATTTTAGCTATGAATTTAGTCCAGAAGACCGCATTGGCATCATTGGCGGTAACGGTGCAGGTAAATCCACACTAATGGATATGATTACCGGGCGGGTTCAGCCTGATTCTGGCAGTGTAGAAATTGGTGGTACAATTCATATCGGTTATTTTGACCAGCATTCTGAAGAATTACTCACAGCATTGAACGAAGATCAGCGCGTGATTGACTATATCAAAGAAGAAGGAGAATTTGTCAAAATAACCGACGGTACTCAAATTACTGCTTCTCAAATGCTGGAGCGGTTTCTGTTTCCAGGAAACCAGCAATATGCACCAATTCATAAACTGTCTGGTGGAGAAAAACGCCGTTTATTTCTATTGCGGGTGCTGATGAGTGCGCCCAATGTTTTGATTTTAGATGAACCGACAAATGATTTAGATGTACAAACATTGGCAGTCTTAGAGGACTATTTAGAAGATTTTGTAGGCTGTGTAATTGTAGTTTCTCACGATCGCTACTTTCTCGACCGTACTATAGACACAATTTTTTCTTTTGAAGAAGGCGGCAATCTCCGGCAATATCCAGGTAATTACTCAGTTTATCTAGACTATAAAAAAGCCGAAGAAGCACAGCAACAAGCCGCTAATACCAAGGAAAAGCAAAAAAATGTAGAAGTTCAAAAAGCTGCATCTGTGCCCAAAGAAGTAGAGAATAAAAAGCGGCGTGGTCTATCAAATTGGGAAAAAAAAGAATGGATGCAGTTGGAAGGTAAAATTGCTCAGTTAGAAACAGAGAAAGCAGAAGCCGAAAAAATGTTAACAAACGTTTCTCCAGGAAATTATAGCCAAGTTCAAAAACTCTATGAACAGGTGGAATCGCTCAAGCAAGCGATTGATGTGGCGACTGAACGCTGGTTAGAATTGGCTGAGATAGAGTCTTAATAATTAGGTGGTGAAGCAGCAACGGCAGAAATTGCCCGCGTTATTCAAGATGTGGCGCGATGGTAGCGGTGATTTAACAGTTATCAGTTCTTTACACATCACCTAGTTACAGCTATTCAACCCAGTTCTCTAATAACAGCATAGGAATGCGAGAGAATTCTCGGACGTTATTGGTGACGAGAGTAACTCCTAAACTTAGAGCATGAGAGGCGATGAGCATATCCATTGCACCAATGATCAGTCCTCGACTTTCGAGATCACTTCTAATACTGCCGTAAATAGTCGCAGATGCTTGATTGAATTCAACAATTTCTAAAGGTAGCAAAAATTGTAGCAGGGCGGTGCGGTTCTTCTCTTGTTGTCGGCTTTTAGCGACTCCGTATTCGAGTTCAGCAACAGTGATGGAGGAGATACCCACATCAGGAATGTTAAGGGTTTGAAATCTATCTAGCACTTTTTGGGGTTTTTGCTTGATGAGGTAAATGCAGATATTGGTATCAAGCAGGTATAGCATTTACAAACTTTCTCTAGTGTCGATTAGTGGCTGGTCTCTAGTAGTCATGAAATCATCGGAGAAATTGTCTAGACTCTCAATGAGAGATTGCCAGGGGTTATCTTTGGCAATCAGAACAATAGCGTTACCAATTTTTTTGATATAGACTTCTGTGCCAGTGAGTTTAAAATCTTCAGGCAAAATAACAATTTGGTGAGTACCATCAGTGCTGAGTTTAGCGGTGTTCATAATCTGACTTTTCTTCTGTTGTAGTTGCTCATCGTTAAACTATAGCGCTTCTCATTTGGATGTCATACACTACAATCCAGTTTTATCGTAATAAAAATTATCAAGCATCTATGAAAAATGCGATCGCTGTTAAGCGTGCCGCAGGTATCGCCTTTTGCTCAACTTTATCCATCTTCTATGAACGCGATATTCATCCTTAACATCGCGACATTCATAAGCAATATCACAATATTTGTCATTAACATTGCGATTTTAGTTATCGATATCGCGATATTCATCCTTAACATCGCGATATTCATAAGCAATATCACGATATTTGTCGTCAACATTGCGATTTTAGTTATTGATATCGTGATATTCATCCTTAACATTGCGATTTTTGTCACTAACATTAAGGCAATGTCTACGACGAGCTTCTCTACAAAAGGCTTTGCCAATGCTTACGTAAATAAGACCAAGTGCAAAATACGAATCAAGAAAAATTACTTATATTTCTGGGCTAATCTTATTCAATAAAGTATATGTATTCACTAATTTTACTGCACCAGAAAACAGCTTCATTAGGTCAAAATAGTTCTTAATCTTCCTCTAAGGAGTATATTTATGCCACGTCAGAAACGTACATCTCGTGTTCTAGAAAAAGCTGAATTCAGATCTGCTGGACTAAAAGCAATCGATCCAAATATGAATTTTGATGATAGTTGCAATTTACAAAACCTGGCTCAATCAATTGAGCAGTTACGCACTATGCTTGATGCTTATAACGCCGCTCTCGCTGTGGTTGACTCTTCCAAAACTAAGATTGATGAGATGGAAAAAAGCTTGAGTAATCTTTCAGACAAGTTGCTGAGGGGAGTTGCTTTTAAGTACGGCAGAAACAGCAGCGAATATGAAATAGCGGGTGGCATTCGTGACAGTGAACGTGTACGCAAAAGCAGGTTAACCCGCTTTAAAGCTGGTACAGGGCAAATATTAGATGAAAATGCGAAAACTGCATAGATGGCAATAGAATTTTCGATTTTGGATTGAACAAAACCCTGTAGAGACGTTGCATTGCAACGTCTCTACTTAATTACAAATTACGAATTAGTATTGGGTGTTAGTATGCTAGCAAAATCAGCACATAATACATATAACCAGTAACCAGCTAGCGTCCACCAAAAGCCACCCATGCCGCAAAATAATCAAATAGCTGTTGAATTTCGCCATGTCACCTTTAGCCGCAATCATCGCCCCTTGGTATCGAATCTCAATTTCAGCATCCGCCAAGGAGAAGCATTAGTATTACTCGGACGCAGTGGTAGCGGCAAAACTACGACAATGAAGTTAATTAATCGCCTATTTACACCCACACAAGGCGAAGTTTTATTTGATGGCATTCCTACAACTCAATGGAACGAAATTAAATTGCGGCGAAAGATTGGTTATGTAATTCAAGAAACTGGTTTATTTCCCCATTTTAGTGTTGAACGTAATGTAGGTTTAGTCCCCGCGTTGGAAGGTTGGCAACCTAAACAAATCAAAACGCGGGTTTATGAATTGTTGCAATTAGTAGGCTTAGAACCAGCACAATTTGCCCAGCGTTACCCTCATGAACTTTCGGGAGGGCAAAAGCAAAGAGTCGGTGTCGCCAGGGCTTTAGCAGCAGACCCGCCAGTATTATTAATGGATGAACCCTTTGGCGCACTCGACCCAATTACGCGCCTAGAACTCCAACAAGAGTTTCGGCGTTTGCAACAGGAATTAGGCAAAACAGCTGTTTTTGTCACCCACGATATTCAAGAAGCCTTTGTTTTGGCATCGAGAATTGGTTTAATGTATGGGGGAGAATTGGTAGTATTAGGGACAACAGATGAATTTATGCGATCGCAACACCCAGAAAGCCTAGCCTTTCTTCAATGTCTGCGTTCCCTGAAAGATACTTTATGAAAGATTTCTTCCTTGTTAAGTATGCTCCAGAAATCCTTCAGCATACTCTAGAACATTTATTTTTGGTGGGTATTGCTATCAGTATTGCCATATTTGTAGGCATTCCACTAGGTATTTTGATTACACGCAAAACCTATCTTCGCCAACCAATTCTTGGGATAGCAAATGTTTTGCAAACTATACCTAGTTTGGCACTGTTTGGTTTACTCATCCCTCTTGCTGGAATTGGTGTAGTACCAGCAATTATTGCTTTGACTTTATATTCTTTTTTACCAATAATTCGTAACACCTACACAGGTATCACTAATGTAGATCCAGCTATTCGAGAAGCTGGTAGAGGGATGGGAATGACAGATACACAATTGTTGTTGCAAGTTGAGATTCCCTTGGCAATGGGAGTGATTTTAGCAGGGGTACGAGTAGCAACTGTAATTGCTATTGGTATTGCAACCATCGCCGCTGCAATTGGTGCTGGTGGTTTGGGAGTGTTTATTTTTCGTGGAATATCAGTAGTCAATGATCAGTTAATTCTAGCTGGGGCGTTTCCAGCGGCAGTAATTGCCTTACTGGCTGACTTAATAATTGGATGGATAGAGAATAAACTAAAAATTAAAAACTAAGCAAGTCATGAAAAGATTTTTAATATTTTGCTTTTTAAGTTTTGCTTTGTTACTACTAATCACCAGCTGCAAACCTAACTTAAGTAATAGTAGCAGTGGTGGTAATATTATCGTTGCTTCCAAAGATTTTACTGAACAAGATATTTTGGGAGAACTCTTAGCACAGCAAATTGAGGCGACAACTAATTTAAAAGTAGATCGTCGTCCTCGTTTGGGTGGTTCTTTCATCTGTCATAGTGCTATTACTTCCGGCAAAATTGATGCATATATTGAATATACAGGCACAGCTTTTACTGGGATTTTAAAACAAAAAGTAGTTAGCAATCCCAAAGAAGTTTATGACAAGTTAAAACAAGCTTATGCCCAGCAATTCAATTTGGAAGTAATGCCATCTTTAGGTTTTGAAAACACTTTTGCGATGATTATTCGCGGTGAAGACGCTAAGCGCTACAACATTCAAACTCTTTCTCAAGTTAGTCAATATACACCGCAGTGGCGTGGCGGTTTTGGCTATGAATTTTTGGAGCGAGAAGATGGTTTTCCAGGATTAGCTAAAACTTATGGCTTACGTTTTGCCAAACCACCCCAAATTATGGACTTGGGTTTAGTATATCGTGCTCTGGTGCAAAAGCAAGTGGATATGGTGGCGGGTAGTTCTACAGATGGTCAAATTTCTCGCTTGGGTGTAGTGGTGTTAAAAGATGATAAACAGTATTTTCCTCCTTATGAAGCAGCACCAATTTTTCGTCAAGAAACTTTACAGAAATATCCAGAATTAAGAAAGGCGATCGCTCAACTTGCTGGTAAAATTTCGGCAGATGAAATGCGACAATTAAATAATTTAGTTGAGGGTGAATTACGCAACATTAAAGATGTTGTCCAGGAGTTCCGCAAGTTAAAAGGATTAGATTCTTTTAAAAACACTAAAAAACCTGTTTCTGCTTAGTATGATGGTGTTAATAAGGTTCGGATGAGCGCTTTTCACTTTTATAGTGATCTGGGAAAAGGTTAAGGGGTCAAGGGTAAAGGATGTATTTAAAACATCAGTCATTTATCCTTTAACTAAACTGTATTGATAGTGGTATGATATGAATTTATTTAATTGATTTAGCTATGAATAACACTTTCTTAAAATCTACCAAAACATTACTTAAAGCTTCAATTATTGGGTTGTATATCTCTAGTGGAACTGTTTTATCTCAAACATTATCTCTTTCACCTAATTTGATTAGTTTTAATTCAGATGAAGGAGAAAAGCTATTAATTGACAGCAAATCGAGAGAAGATTTTTTTCCACTGAGTATGCAGTTTATTACCCAAAATAATCAAGCATATTGTGGTATTGCTAGTATTGTTATGGTGCTGAATGGCTTGCAAATTCCTGCACCAGAAGCACCACAATACAAGCCTTATCGAGTATTCACTCAAGAAAACTTTTTTAATAATGAAGCTACAAAAAAAGTATTAGCTCCTGAGATTGTCTCTCGTCAAGGAATGACTCTAGAGCAATTGGGAGGATTATTAGCTAGCTACGGTGTTAAAGTTAATGTTTACCACGCAGCCAACACTAATTTAGAACAGTTTCGTAAATTAGCAGCAGAAAATTTGAAACAGCCGAAAAACTTCGTTTTAATTAACTATTTACGTAAAGAAATTGGTCAAGAAAAAGGCGGACATATTTCCCCATTAGCAGCATATAATGAGCAGACAGATAGATTTTTAATTATGGATGTTTCTCGTTACAAATATCCGCCAGTTTGGGTAAAGACAACAGATTTATGGAAGGCGATGGCAACCACTGATTCTGATTCAGGTAAAACACGCGGCTTTGTATTTGTGAGTAAAGGGTCTTAATATAGCGTTTCCGAATCTGCTGAGGTACGAATTTATCTGTCTTGAAAAGTTTTAATAGTTAATAAAAGTGTGTAGGCGTAGCCAGCCGTAGGCATCGCTTGTTATGGAAAAGTAGTGCTTTAGCGGAGTCTTACTGGAGCGATCGCCTTTCAGAAAGCTTCAAAAACACAGTGTAGAGGCATAGCGGCTTTCGTCTGTCCACTTGATTGCAATGTTAGGTTCTCGTACCAACTGTACGCTTCATTGAATTCTTCCTGAACTTCTGGGCGAAATACCAGGACATAATTCATTGCTGTCCCTTAATTGATGCTTTGATTTCTTCCCAAGTCAGCACATTATCTGGATTTGAATCGTAATCAGCTATTCGACAATCAAGCTCTTGCTTCTGTGCATCGGTTAAATCAGGGTAAACTTGCTCTGCTGCGATGCTATCCCAAATTGCCTGCACAATACGGATTCTATCTTCAACACTCAGAGTTGCAATCTCGTTCAAAGTAGCTGTGATGTCCATGCTGATTCATTTGGAGGAACAAGTAAGCGACTGATACACCTCAAATATAACGGAGAAGATTTTCTCCATCAAATTGAACGCTGTAATTGACAATGTTACTATCAAAAATTTCACAACAAGCCGCTTTGCATCTATGCTCGTTTGTAAAATAAAGAAATGCATTCTGTCTGTGTATATTTGACTTAGAATCCAGAGAAATAAAAGTGTAAATTTTATGTCTAATTATCAAGAAGTACTATTCCAAGCTCAAAGCCTAACTCCTGAGGAGCAAATACGCTTAATTGAAGACTTGTCAAGTTTAATTCGTCAACAGGTGACGATGACACCCAAGCAAAAACACAGCATCCTCGAATTACGTGGGTTAGGTAAAGAAATCTGGAATGGTATTGATGCTCAAGAATACGTTAATCAGGAACGGGATTCATGGAATGGCTAGTCCAGCTACAGGGACAAATTGTGGGTTTGGATACTGCTCCACTAATTTACTTTATTGAAGAAAATCCCAATTATTTGGATGTTGTAGATGCTTTTTTTGAAGCGATGTTTCGTGGTGAGTTTAGGGTTGTAACATCAGTTTTGACTATTACGGAAGTGTTAGTCTATCCCTTGCGACAAGGAAACACAGCATTAGCTCAACAATATCGTGAAATTCTATTTAATTCCCAAGGTTTGACTACTATCGAAGTTTTTCCCGACATTGGTGAAAATGCTGCATAATTAAAGGCAGATTATAACTTAAGAACCCCAGATGCTATTCACATGGCTACTGCTATTCGTGGAGGTGCATCATTATTCTTAACAAATGATGCGCGGTTGCCATCGTTACCAAGATTAACCGTGTTAGTGTTGGAGCAATTAATAGTTTGAGTATTTTTTGTATTGCGTAGGCGTAGCCCGTTGTAGACTTCGCCTTGCAGAAAATTTCAAAAACACAGCGTAGACGCGTAGCAGCTTGTCTTTAGACATCGCCTGTTGTGGAAGAGTAAGTGCGTTAGCGTAGCTTACCGGAGCGATCGCTTTATATAGACATTCAATAATCACACTTCTTAACTTAAATTTATCCAGACGCAGATACCCACAGAATAAGAATATGTGTATATTTAAATTAGGTTAACAACTATATAAGCAGAATTTTATCACAGCAAAAATCATGTTTCAATCAATTGAGGGAGTTTACAAACACGGTAAAGTAGAACTTACAGAATTACCATCCGATATTTCAGAAAGTCGTGTTATTGTCACTTTTTTAGAGCCAAAAAAGAATCCACTAAAAAAGCAAATAATGCAATTTGGTATGTTCTCTGGAAATCAACAGTCAACGGAAGCAGATTTTCAAATTACTGAATTTCATGGGGATAGTGAGGACGGCTTAGACTGGTCATAAGTAGTTATGAAATACGTCATAGATACTCATGCTCTCGTCTAGTTTCTCGAAGGTAATTCACGGTTAAGTACAAATGCTAAAGCTATCCTTTCTCACCCTGATTCTGAGTTAGTTATTCCTGCAACTACGTTAGCCGAGGCTGTTTGGATTGTGGAAAGAGGTAGAACATCTATTGTTGATCCTAAAAATCTCATTTCAGTAGTGGAAGCTGACCTTCGTGTAGTCATTTATCCACTTGATAAAGAGGTAATTGAAATGACTATGAGCTTAGTTGCTATTAATGAAATGCACGATAGGCAAATTGTAGCAACTGCGCTGGTCTTAGCAAGTAAAGGTGATATAGTGCCGTTATTGACGTGTGACCAAAACATAACTGCGTCAGGTTTAGTTGCTACTATTTGGTAGTTTGTAAATGAAGCCCATCGCAGTGAGCGACATAATTCATTGCTGTCCCTTAATTGATACTTTGATTTCTTCCCAAGTCAGCACATTATCTGGATTTGAATCGTAATCAGCTATTCGACAATCAAGCTCTTGCTTCTGTGCATCGGTTAAATCAGGGTAAACTTGCTCTGCTGCGATGCTATCCCAAATTGCCTGCACAATACGGATTCTATCTTCAACACTCAGAGTTGCAATCTCGTTCAAAGTAGCTGTGATGTCCATGCTGATTCATTTGGAGGAACAAGTAAGCGACTGATACACCTCAAATATAACGGAGAAGATTTTCTCCATCAAATTGAACGCTGTAATTGACGATATCACTGTCTAAAAACTTCATAACAATCCTATGAGCGATCGCTTTATATAAGCATTTAATTCTCAATCAAGCTTGCTAGTTCGAGAGTTGCCACGCCGAATAGTCCGTCGTAAACATCGCACTTCATATTTTCATCAATTCACCAGATGTTTTCAAGATTAAGTACAAATTCAGACAGTATATCTTCTCCTGATAAACTAGCAGGAGATTGCAGCACTTCAACATCCCTAGCAGAGCGATAAATTTCTACTTGCCGAGTCTCTAAATCAATTAACCAACTTAATCTAGCACCATTGTCTTGGTACTCCTGCATTTTATTTTGTAGTCTTATTAAACTATCAGGGGCAGAACGCAATTCTACTACAAAATCAGGACATACAGGCGGAAATCTTTCTTTTTGCTCCTGTGTAAGAGAATCCCATCTCTCACGTTTTAACCAAGATGCGTTAGGAGAACGAACTGCCCCATTTGGTAAAATAAACCCAACCGAAGAACCAAAAGCTATACCTAATGACTCATTACGATTCCATACTCCAAGTTGAGCAGTTAAATTAGCATTGCGGTTGCTGGTTAAACCTCCGACTAAAGGCATTAGTAGCAATGTGCCATTAGCATTACGCTCAAATCTGATTAATTCATTTATCTGACATAACTGGAAGAATTGCTCATCTGTTATTTGAAGAATAGGAGCAAAGTTGATAGTTAACGCATCCATAGAAAAACTTAAACTTGAATGTTTTATGAACAGTCATGTTTTGATTTTATGCTTGGATGCCTAAAAGAGCGATCGCTTTTCAGAAAACCTCAAAAATAGAGCGATCGCGTGTTATGGAAGAGTAAGCGATCGCACCTTACATACCCAAAATCTTCCAAAGTGCAATCACGCTACCATACTCCCAAAATCGCACTTTTTAAATTACTCTAGCAAAACATTTTCTAATATAAATGTGACAAAATCTTTTTGTTTAATGCCAATGTTGATTGGTATTTCTTTGGGGATTACATAATCATTAGCTAATTTAATTAACTATTTAGTAAAACTCGTGCAGACGATCTAAATTATCCTCGTTCATTCGTGACAGTTTAAGACAAAATCAGTTTTGTCGCCAAGATGTATTGGCCTTACTAATCTATCATCAGTTTATTCTAAACCAATGTCATGACTTGCTCATATTCTTCTTTATGGCTTTGCAAAGCATCCCAAAGATCAACTTTTTGCTGAAGATTAAGCCAAAGTCTTGGCCCATTTCCTAAAGCTTTACCAAGACGTATTGCTATATCTACTGTAATTGCTCTTTGACCATTAATAACTTCCTGAATTGTTTGATTAGATACTCCTAAAATTTCTGCAAAATTTGCGGTATTAATATCTAAATCATCTAAAATATCTGCAATTACTTCGCCAGGATGTATTGGTCTTACTAATCTATTATCAGTAATATCTTGCCAATTATCCATAATTAATACTTCTTATTTAAGAATTTGGTTAACCTTACATAGCATTTTCTAGCCAATTAATATTATATTAACACAGAACTTAATGATAATCTTCCAGATTGACAGCATAAGCATCACCATCTTCAAATTTAAAAGTTATACGCCAGTTTCCTGATACCTTTATTGACCAAGTTCCTTTCCTATCTCCTTTTAATTCATGCAAATCATAACCTGGTAATCTAATATCTTCTACAATTAATGCTGAGTCTATAACTTCAAGTCTGATTCTAATTTTCTTTTCTAAGTTTGCAGAAACTCCTTTATTAAAATTTTCTCTAAACAAATTTTCTAATGCTTTATTTTGAAATGTTTGAATCATTTACATTTCATTTTTTAATTTTATCTCATTGTTAAGGCAGGCATAAAGCCTGCCCATGTAATCCTATTCAATCCCTTCAATCCGGTCTTCAACTTCTTGATACAACTCGCGCAGGCGATCTAAATTCTCCTCGCTAGTCTCCCAATAACCGCGTCCATTTACTTCCAATAAAGTTGATACAACCTTGCGGAAAGAATGGGGATTAAGGTTCATCAACCGTTTCTGCATTTCTTCATCTTTGATGAAGGTTTCGTTAGTATCCTCGTAAATCCAGTTATCCACAGCGCCAGCTGTCGCACTCCAACCCATTGTATTTACCAACCGCTTGGAGAGTTCGCGTACACCTTCATAACCATGATTCAACATCCCTTCGTACCATTTGGGATTTAATAATTTGGTACGAGCATCTAAGCGCACGGTTTCTGATAATGTCCGCACCTGAGCGTTAGCTGTGGTGGTATCTGCAATGTAAGATGCTGGTGTCTTACCATCACCCCGCAGACTTGCCACAAGTTTAGTGGGATCTGAATCGAAGTAATGGGAAACGTCCGTTAAGCTAATCTCGGAAGAATCCAGATTTTGGAAAGTTGCATCAGCAGTTTTCAATGTACTTTCAAAAATCCCGCGCGATTCGTCCATGATTCCAGGGTTATCGGAATTGAAGGAGAAGGATTTCCGGTTAAGATACATTTCCTGCAACTCGGCTTCGCTGTCCCAAGTGCTGTTTTCTACTGCCAAGTTGATATTTGACGAGTAGGAACCAGAAGCGTTGGAGAAAACGCGCGTTGCGGCTTGACGCAGATTAATCCCCATGTCTTCAGCTTGTTGCAAAGCATGTTTGCGAACAAAGTTCATTTCTAAGGGTTCATCCGCCTCAGCTGCCATTTTCACGCCTTGGTCTAGCAGGTTCATTTGGTTGATGAACAAGTCGCGGAATACCCCAGAACAGTTGATTACCACGTCAATTCTGGGGCGTCCCAACTCTTCTAAAGGAATTAACTCCAACTTGTTCACCCGTCCCAAAGCATCGGGAACTGGACGCACACCCACCATCCACATGATTTGGGCTAGGGATTCACCGTAAGTTTTGATGTTATCGGTTCCCCAAAGGACGCAGGCGATGGTTTCTGGCCATTTTCCTTCATTTTCAGCTTTGTTACGTGCTAAAAGCCTGTCTACAACGATTTTAGCTGATTGGACTGCTGCTGTGGTCGGGATAGATTGGGGGTCGAGTGCATGGATATTTTTACCTGTGGGTAATACATCTGGGTTACGAATAGGATCGCCACCAGGCCCAGGTAGGATGTACTCGCCTTCTAACCCTTTGAGTAATGCTCCGAGTTCGTTATCAGCACAAACTTGCTGCAAGCAGAATTCCAAATACTCAAACAGGGGTTTCAGGGCTGTGCTATCGACTTTGGGATAGCCTGCTTTATGCAATGCTTCTACCCAAGGTTCTTTTTTACCCATGTTGAAGAAATTGAGCCGAGAAACTAGAGAAACTCGCCCTTCAGCGTCGGTTTGCTCTTGAACAAGGGCGCTAACTGCTGCACGGGTTGCTAAGGTGATGTCTTGCAATAGCTGGACATCTTCTAAAATGCCTCTGTCATTATTTTGGTAAATATCGTCAATATTACGCCCAATGCTATTAGCGATAATTCCCGGTAAGCCTTGAAGTCCTTCTTCTTGACGATCTAGACTAGCTATATTGACGAGAGTTGCGATCGCTTCTTCTGCACTTGGAGGTTTACCAATGACGTGCAACCCACAAGGCAATAATCTGGACTCAATCTCCATCAACTTCCGGTAGACGTTGCCAACAATATTATCCCGCTCCTCGGCAGTCATATCCTTGGCATCGGTTTCTGGCAGGTCGATATCCTTATCCAGATTCACGATCCGGCATTTATCCATGATGCTATTAACAATGGGAATGCCGCGCCCAGTATCTTTCAAGGTTTGGTAAGAAGCAATTAACTCGCTAAGCTCCTTCAAACCCTTATACAAACCAGCATTTTCTGCCGGAGGTGTCAAGTAGGAAATTGTTTCGGCATAACTCCGACGCTTGGCAATTGTCGCCTCACTGGGATTATTTGCTGCGTAGTAATACAGGTTGGGAATTGAGCCAATCAAGTTATCTGGATAGCAGTCACCAGACATCCCCATTTGCTTACCAGGCATGAATTCCAAGGAACCGTGTGTACCAAAGTGAAGTACGGCATCAGCTCCCCAAATTCGCTCTAGGTAGGTGTAATATGCTGCAAAACCGTGGTGAGGACTGGCTGAACGCGAGAACAACAGCCGCATCGGATCACCTTCATAACCGAATGTGGGTTGCACACCGATGAAGACGTTACCGAATTGTTTACCGTAAACTAGCAGGTTTTGCCCATCGCTGTTGAGATGTCCGGGAGGTGGGCCCCAATTCTCTTCTAGACGTTGGGAGTAGGGTGTCAGTGCTTCATATTCTGGCACAGACATTCTGTAAGCAATGTTGAGTTCGGGGCTACTGTACTGTGCTTGAGCGTCATGAATGACTTCTTGCATCAGCGCTTCGGCGGATTCTGGCAATTCTGGTAAGTCGTAGCCGTTATTTTTCAGTGCTCTCATTACCTCGTAGATGGAGCCGAATACATCCAAATAAGCGGCGGTTCCTACGTTGCCTTTATCTGGCGGGAAGCTGAAAACGGTGATGGCAACTTTTTTGTCAAGCTTCGGCTTGCGGCGGAGGTTCGCCCATTTTAAGGCGCGTTCGGCTACAGCTTCAACCCGATCGCGTAGTGCGATCGCTTTCCCTGTAGTCCCATCTCTACCCGATAATATAATCGGCTCAATTGCTCCATCCAATTCGGGGATCGCAATTTGCAAAGCGACTTGAATTGGATGCAAGCCCAAATCACTATCCATCCACTCTTCTGTAGTTTGGAAGACTAAGGGCAACGCTACCATGTAAGGACGATTTAAGCGTTTGAGTGACTCAATTGCTTTAGGATGATCTTGTCTAGCTGGGCCACCAACGAGGGCAAAGCCAGTCAGTGATACCACTGCATCTACTAGTGACGTATTGGTATTCGGTTCGTAGAAGTAGGCATCCACAGGCTTGGAGAAATCCAAACCACCGGCAAATACGGGAAGTACTCGTGCGCCTAGTGCTTCCAACTCCTGCACCATCGCCACATAATGGGCATCATCGCCTGTAACTAGGTGGGTGCGCTGCAATACTAACCCAACACAAGGAGCTAGGGGATCTTTGAGATCGTTAGAGATATCCTTACGAGCTGTATACCAATTGAGGTACTCTCTGACATCCTCAAACATACTGGGAGCCAAAGGATGCCAAATCCCTAAATCGGGATAAACCACCGGCGCTTGATATGTAGAAGATGCAAAATTTTGTTTCTCTAAACCTTTAAATACGTATTTATCAGCTAGCATCAGCAAGAAGTTTTCCAGGTTTTCTGGAGAACCACCTAGCCAATACTGAAAGCTGAGCATGAAATTTCGGGCATCTTGTGCCTTGTCCATTGGCAGGAATTTCAGCACTTGCGGCAGGGTTCGCAAAAGCTTCAGCATTCCATCCTGGAATCCCGCACCGGATTTTTCTTTGCGTTTCCGCATGAATTGGGCGATCGCACTTTTCGACTGACCCAACTGTGCCAAAGAAAAGCTACCCATTTTGTTCAGGCGCATTACTTCTGGCATGGAGGGAAACACAACAGCAACGTCAAGGCGATCGCGGTGTGGTTCTACAGCTGCTACTACTTTCTGTGCTAAGTCTTCGATGAAAATGAGTGAAGCGATGAAGATATTCGCACTCTCGATTTCCCGTTTGAACTCCTCATAGTTCTCTGGGTCGCGGAGTTCCTCAATTAAGTACCCGCTGATTTCAATCGCCAAGTTGGGATTGCTCGCGTTAATCGTGCGAACCGCTTGCGACAATGCACTCTGGTACTGGGACTCAAGCACGACATAGACCACCTTAATTAAATTACGTCCGCGCAGGTTATCAGGCGCAATGTGTCTAATGGTGGACTTGACGTGGGTGAACATGCAGGTAGGCTCCTTTGATGCGCGTTCTCTACTGGAAGTTATTTAGTGACTAATGCTGCCACAAGTGACTTCTTCTCTTCGGCAATATGAACTTTTTATCAGAAAACGCTTACCTGCTAGGCATTTTGTCGTCTATATGACACAAATCGATATAAAAAATGAAACATTTGTTAATGCATATTGACAACTGATAAAAGTGATTACTCTAGTTTATGTAACGAAGATGTAATATTTGGGATTGGGGACTGGGGACTGTTGGCTGGGGAATGGGGCAAGGGGAAAGGAGAACTTTTGACCCTTGTACAGACGCGATTAATCGCGTCTCTCCTAACAAATGACAAATGACAAATGACAAATGACAAATGACTAACCAACCATCTGATATTTTGATTCTCTCGAATGGCCCTGGTGAAATAACGACTTGGGTACGCCCGGTTGTAAAGGCATTGCGGCAAAAGTTGGGAGATGACCGCTCTGTTGTTAGGATTTCTGTAGTATTATCACCTTGTCCAAATGCCAGTGGCAAAGAAGCAGCGATCGCGCTTTCTTACCCAGAAGTAGACAGAGTGCAGGGAGCAGAGCATTTTTGGCAATTTTTGCTTTGGGGAAAAACATTTGAGAATTGGGACTGGAGAAGTCGCGGTGTAGTAGTTTTCCTTGGTGGTGATCAAATTTTCCCCGTAGCGATCGGCAAAAAACTCGGATATAAAACAGTTGTCTATGCTGAATGGGAAGCGCGTTGGCATAACTTGATTGACCGATTTGCAGTCATGAAACCCGAAGTTGCTAAAGGCGTATCTCAGAAATATGCTCACAAATTCACCGTTGTTGGAGATTTGATGATAGAAGCACAGGGACAAATCAATAGTTCCCAGTCCCCAGTCCCTAGTCCCCAGTCCCCAATAATTGGCATTTTACCTGGCTCAAAAGCGGCAAAATTAGCTCAAGGAGTGCCATTAACTTTAGCCATTGCCGAATACGTTCACGCAAAAAAACCCCAAACCAGATTTGTGATTCCTGTAGCCCCAACTTTAGATTTACAAACTTTAGCTAGTTTTAGCGATCCGCAGAAAAACCCTTTTGTTAAAACTTTTGACTTTACTGGTGCTTCCTTGATTTTCCCAGAAGAGAACACGGCATTGCCTTCTCCCTACAAGCTTCCTACCCTCAAAACAGGGAGTGGTCTGATTGTGGAATTGTGGGAAGAAACGCCTGCCTATGATTTATTATCTCAGTGCTGCATCTGCTTAACTACAGTGGGAGCAAACACTGCCGAACTCGGTTCCTTAGCTGTGCCGATGATTGTTTTGCTGCCAACGCAACAACTAGATGCCATGCGTTCTTGGGATGGTTTACCAGGGTTATTGGCAAACTTGCCGGGAGTGGGTTCAACCTTTGCCAAGTTAATTAACTGGTTTTTTTTAAGACGCAAAGGTCTATTAGCATGGCCAAATATCTGGGCACAGGCAGAGATTGTGCCAGAACTTGTGGGCAAACTCCAACCGCAAGAAATAGGCGAAATGGTTTTAGATTTTTTGGCTCATCCAGAAAAATTGGACGATATACGAGCCAAGCTACACAGCATTCGTGGCGAAAGCGGAGCAGCAAGTAAGATTGCACAAATTGTGTGCGACGAGATTGAGAAGTAGGAGGCAGGACAGCAGCGAGGAATTTTTATAACTCCTATCTCCTATCTCCTGTCTCCTATCTCTTGATCCTTAACAAATGACTAATCCGAAGACTGCCCATCCCTGCGCCCAAGTTCATAAATTCCAGCGCCCATACAAGCTAATATACCTGTACTAATTCCCCAGCTATCACCTAAACTAATTTCCAGACCCCAGTTAAATAAAGCGCCGACTATCAAGAAAGGCACAATGCTAAATAGTGAAGCGTAAAAAGCGTTTTGGGATTCTCTGGCCTTACGAGTTTTTTCAAATTCTGATTGACTAGTATAAAGCGATCGCTCGGCAAAGTTAAACCAGCGGTCTAGTTGCTTGATTACCCATTCACTAACTGGGGAAAAAGCTAAATATAGCGCCAAAGACCACAAACTCGCTCCTGCGATCGCGATCGTGTTCAACTCAAAACTAAAAGGTAAAATTTCGGTCAGCATAGCTTGGGTGCGTCCTGCAAATGGTCGATTTGATTTTTCATCGATACTCAATCGACCCCTTAAGCAATTTTAAGCATAAAGGTTAACAAGATTTCGACTACCTGGCACATTTTTCCCTGCAAAGCTTAACTCCATCTAACTTATTAAGTTACTTCTAAACTATGTTTAGTTAATTTTTTTAGTTAAATGCATGTATTTTACATACTAGTATAGCCGTACAATTAACTATAACTATTCAATTATTTTAAATATTCAAACATAATTAATAATAAATAAGCATATTACTTAAATATATTCAAAATTGTTATTTACAAATAATTTTATGATTCAACTATTTAATAAGTAAATTTGACATTATAAAAGTTTATTGCAGTATATTTAATAACTTAAAACGCTGACTATTAAGTTAAAAAATATTGCATCAAAAACAAATGATAAGAATAAATAAATTAAAAACTTGAAATTATTTATATTACTAAATCCAAATTGCTGTTATAGATTTAAAATAGTTTTATACAGAAAATTAAAAATATAAACAATGAATAAAAGAGACAAAATAACAGTAATTTTTGGAGTTATTTTATTTATATTAGGATTGAGTATTGCAAGTTTAATGACTCAGTTACCTAAGCCAAAAAGTATTAAAGCTAAAGAAGCGCAGCCAGACAAAGTAGTGATAGCTAATAGTTGGTTAGCAAATCCTTTATTGCCTAAGCCAAAAAACATTAAAGCTAAAGCTAAAAAACTACAACCAAAAGTAATCAGAGCTAATAGTTGGTTAGCAGCTTCTTTCCCTGTAGAAAACTTTCAAGCTTATACATCTCCTTTTGGCTACCGCCGTTCTGCTACTGGCAGTTCTAATTGGGAATTTCACGGAGGCTTAGATATCGCCGCCCCACAAGGTAGTTACATTCGCAATTGGTGGGCAGGTACAGTAGTTAAAGTTGGCGATGCCTACGGCGGGCAAAGCCTACGTGATGCCTGTGGCACTCATATAGTAATTAAATCAGGAGAATGGGAACACACCTATTGCCACATGGAAGGATACGTCGAAACTGTAGATAGTCGTCGCTATCTAATTGATCATGCAGGTGGAATACAAATCTGGGAAGGTCAGCAGATACCAACTGGAGTCAGAATTGGCAGGGTAGGGATGACTGGACGCACCACTGGGCCTCATCTCCACTGGGGACTTAAATATGCCAACAACTATGTAGACCCAGTAATGGTTCTGCGAGAAATGTATTCTCAACAGCGAGTTGCTAAAAGAGGAAGCTCAATTCAGCCTCAACAGTCACAAGTCATTATTCAAGAGTCAAAATTTATTCGCGATTCTGGTTATTAGTTAAATAAAATATTTAATTAAAGCATTGAATTAAGATTTTTTGTTGCCATTTTGGCATATTTATAAACTAAGCAGATTACTATAGTAGTTAGAGAAAAATCGTCTTAATTAGAAAAACATATACTGCATTTATCAAGATAATTTCGTTGTTAATTTAATAATCAAAAAAAGTGTAGAAATTACAAAAAAATAAATCAAATATTTTTATTTAATTTGTGATACTGACATAAATTTATTTTTTAAACCGTAAAATTACTGAAAAAAGTCTTGCAATATTAATCAAATAACCGTATTGTTTAAATAACCGTATTGTTGAAAGTAAGCTTCAGAAAAGCACTGATTAAATATAGTAGATCATCAAAGTAAGTGTTTCCCTGTGACTTGGCCAATTTGCCAAATCTATTATATTTTTAGGCTTGATTTCTCAGTAATTATCAAACATACAAGGGCCTTTTGTTATCAATTAAAAGGCTCTTAACTACCTTAACTAAATATATGTTGCAGGCTTCTATTCAGAAATTATGGAGCTTAGACAACATTCTCAAAACTTAGTTCAAAGTATAGAGGTTTATGTTGAAAAACTTCTAACTTTTTCTAGCATCCTTTTGGGCTGTGGCATCCATTTAAAACCATAGTTTTCAAGACTAATGTATACATCATTATCTTCTCATTAATTCATGATTAATGAGAATAATTGTAATGACAAGATAACAGAAAAATCAGAAATCTACCCAACTTGTATACTATTAAAGGTCACGTCAATGATATATTCAAAGATTTACCCATATTACGTAAAAGTCAAGACAAATCCTCTTTGGCTTGTGATGTTTCTAATAGGTCGATTTAGAATTTTTCATTCTTTTATAATTTATTTTTATAAATACTCTAAGCTGAATAATTATGATCTAAGGTTCTCCAGTTTTGTGGATCTTAAAGTTGACGATGCTGTTAACTGTCTGCAAAAAGATGGTGTCTACTTAGGACTTCAGTTGCCAAAATCTATTCTTCAAGAAATCCTTAGCTTTGCTTATAGCAATAATTGTTACGGAGATGCAGAGTATACGTGTGGGTTCTTGTATTCTGAAAAAGATAAAGCAATAAAGCAGCATGGAAAACCCTTTATTCGGGCTGAATATTACAATACTGCTGCGCTTTGTCCAGCAATTAAAAAACTTGCCAGTGATCCAAAGTTATTAGACATTGCTACTCAATATTTAGGTAAAACTCCTGTATTTACAGGCAGTCGGTTACACTGGATTTTCGTAGTTAAAGAAGCCGGATATGATTTAAATAAAGCTGCTATGAATTTTCATTACGATTTAAATGACTATTGCAGCTTGAGATTTTTCTTTTATTTAACCGATGTGGATTTATTGAGTGGCCCTCATGTATGTATTCGTGGGAGTCACAAGCGGAAGAAACTTACTTATCTTTTCTCTTTAATTAGACGACAACCTGAAGCAGAACTATTGGATTATTATGGAGCAGAAAAGAGCTTAACTGTTTGTGGCCCAGCAGGTTTTGGTTTTGCCGAAGATGTATTTTGTTTTCATAAAGCAACACCCCCAATCTCTAAAGATCGTCTCATGCTACAAATCCAATTTAATTTGCATAATTATGGGGAGCAGACTGATATAGTAGATCCGGTTTTACTTAGGCAGGCTTAGATTCCCGACTTTTATAAAAAGTCGGGAATCTTGTTGTTCACAATAAATTTCTAACGAGGTACAGCCAATTTCTCATCAACTACTTGGGTGTTTTCAATGACAATTTTGCGGAATATTTCACCCTCAATTGTTTCCTGTTCTATTAACAAATCTACTAAACGTTCCAAAACTACGCGGTGTTCTTGCAACAATTCTTTTGCCTTAATGTAAGAAGTATTGACAATTTCGCGCACTTGAGAGTCAATTTTGGCGGCAATTTCCTCAGAATATTCTGATTTATTCATCCAGTCGCGTCCTAAAAATACCTCTCCACTCTGATTTTCTAGAGACAACGGGCCTAATTCAGACATCCCGAATCGTGTCACCATCTGCCGGGCCATCCCTGTCACCTGTTGTAAGTCATTGCCTGCACCTGTAGTCACTTCCGGCTTACCGAAAACAATTTCCTCGGCAGCGCGACCACCCAAAGTTGCAGTAATCCTGGCTTTGAGTTGAGAACGGGAAATTAATCCTTGTTCTTCGTTGGGAGTAAACCAAGTTAATCCCAGCGCTTGTCCCCGTGGGATGAGCGTAACTTTCTGCACGGGGTCATGGTCTTTGAGCAATGTGCCTACTAAAGCGTGTCCAACTTCGTGGTAAGCAATTAAGCGCTTGCTCTTGCTATCTACCAAGGCAGTACCTTCCATCCCTGCGACTACCCGATCTACAGCATCATCAATTTCTAGAAGGGTGACAGCTTCTTTGCGCCTTCTGGCGGTGAGAATGGCAGCTTCGTTGAGTAAGTTGGCCAAATCTGCCCCAGTAAAACCAGGAGTGCGGCGAGCGATCGCTTCTAATGACACACTAGGATCGATTTTCTTATTCCGCGCATGAACTTTTAAAATGTCCAGCCGTCCTTTAAGATCCGGTGCATCTACAATCACTTGTCGGTCAAAGCGTCCTGGTCTAAGCAGTGCTGCATCCAGTACATCTGGGCGGTTGGTGGCAGCAATAATAATGATGCCGGTGTTACCTTCAAACCCATCCATTTCGGTTAGTAGTTGGTTGAGGGTTTGTTCTCGCTCATCATTACCGCCACCGATACCAGCACCCCGCTGGCGTCCTACAGCATCAATTTCATCGATAAATATCAGACAGGGGGCATTATCTTTAGCTTTCTTGAACAGATCGCGCACACGGGATGCACCCACACCAACGAACATTTCTACGAATTCCGAACCGGAAATGCTGAAGAAGGGTACGCCTGCTTCCCCGGCGATCGCTTTTGCTAGGAGAGTTTTACCTGTACCAGGAGGGCCGATTAACAGCACTCCCTTGGGAATACGTGCGCCTACAGCGGTAAATCTTTCTGGCTGTTTAAGAAAAGTGACGACTTCTTCAAGTTCTTCTTTCGCTTCTTCAACTCCTGCTACGTCTTCAAACTTTACTCCAGTTTTCGCCTCCATTTGGAAGCGTGCTCTGGATTTGCCAAAGTTCATCGCTTGGCTAGAGGCATTGGTAGAGCGGCGGAGGAACAACAACATTAAAGCAACAAGTGGCAAAATCCACATCAGGTTGATCAACAGCCCTACAGCAGCTCGACTGTTAGCAGAAGAAACCTCGCCAAAATCAACATTCTTTTCTTTAAGAATGTTAATCAACTCTGTGTTTTGTGCCAAAAGTCGTACTTGTAGAGGTTGTGCATCCGGCTTTTGCCCCTGTAGATACACCCTTGCTATTTGTTCGGTTTCGTCCAACTCTACTCTTTTAACTTCTCCTTGCTTCGCTTTTGTGATCAATTCGCCATAATTTAGGGTGTCACGCTCTGCTTTTTGTGCAAAGGCGGGAGCACCCCCAAACATACCCGGCAACATGATCAAACTGGCTGCTAGCGCACCAGCCCAAGCAAGTCGTTTTGGCGAGCGCTGTTTCATCAATGCCTTTTTTCCCAAATTTGTCATAATAATTACCTTTTTTCTGATGGCATAAGCTGAGGGCTGGTTTTATGCCTATTCTTCTAGCAAAAATTCCAATAACTGGAAATTACAGTTTTCTTATCTAGTCTAACTTCCATACAAAACCATTCCCAAATCTATCTCGGCTCTGATATGAATTCAATCAATTCGGATAAATCTACTCCTCAGTAGGATGACAAGCAAGCCAGCCTGGTATAACACTCATTATTAGGTTGGGCATTTAGTAACTATTGTGACAAAATTTTTTCTTTTCTATTCGCTTCACACGTTAATCATAAAATTTTCCGGTGGACTGTAATTTGACATATTACGATACAAATCGTTAAGATAAACATAATCGTAATGACTTCGTTTTTTAAAAAATCTGTTGATAGTAGTTAGTTAGTAGTTTGTGGGTTAATTATGGTAAAAATTGTTGGTATTGGTGGTAGTTTAAGGCCGAACTCCTATACCCAGATCGCTTTGCAGGTAGCAGCGCAACGGGTAGAAGCCCTAGGTGCAGAGATCGAAATTCTCGATTTACGACAGTTGCAGCTACCGTTTTGCAATGGTGAAAAGGAGTATGCAGATTACCCAGATGTTCAGCGGTTACGAAATGCTGTTAGTCACGCTGATGGGTTAATTCTAGCGACACCTGAATATCATGGCGGTGTTAGTGGTGTCCTGAAAAATGCCCTAGATTTGATGAGCTTTGAGGAACTATCTGACAAAGTGACAGGACTAATTAGCGTGTTGGGTGGTCAGTCTAATAGCAACGCTTTGAATGACCTACGGTTAATTGTTAGATGGGTGCATGGTTGGGTAATTCCAGAACAAATTGCGATCGGACAAGCTTGGGGTGCTTTCAGTCCTGAAGGTAAACTTAAAGATGAGAAGCTTTCTCAAAGATTTGATCAATTTGCTCAGAGCTTGGTTGATAACACTCGGAAGCTGCGGGGCGTGAATTAGTTTAGGGTGGGCAAAGACCCACCCCAAACTCAATGATGCTAATTGTGAGTGAATCGAGCTAAATATTTATACTTTGTAGAATTTGGGAAGGTAGCAAGAACTTGTAAGGCATGATCCTTGTAGAATTCTTTTGAGTAATTTCTTTCTCAATCCCTTTTATACAAGCTGGTTCATCTTTGGCTGGAATACCTACTACAATTTGATGAATTGCACTTTGTAACTCAGATTGTTTTTCTGTAAGGAAAAAGTATTTATATCCTGTAGTTCCTTGAATCTTTTGACTGGGAGACACAAATACAACATTAGGCTTGTGTTTCAAAGTATGTAATATTGTCCCTATGATCGTTGCCGCAGATGTGCCGAATAGTAAGACCACTGCGGAGATAGATAATCTTAGTCCCAATATTCTCTTTTTACGTACCTTCTCTTCCCTGTGTTGCGATCGCGAAACTCTACATAAGCATCTACATATTCAGCCTCGATGTAGTTCAAAAAGCTGGATTTCGCTCTCATCTAAACGGGTTAAGCGGATAAACATATTGTTAACTTGGTCTTGTTCTAGGAGTGACAAAGTATTGTAAACATCATCGGCAGTTTGGGTGATCGCCATATTCACACCACTGATCGCCTCATACTCTACAGACCGCAACCATCTACCATGTCGCCGCTTCCACATTTCCAGCAGTGCATGTTGCAATAGTGGCATTGCTCCTTGGAGGGAAACCCTCCGACGCTCAATGACTCGCTAACGCTGCGCTATGGCAACTTCTCTTATTGCTTCCCCTGCTTGCAATTTGTATCAATATTAAGGTGAAACGGTATGAGGAGGCGTTTCCAGATCCGATATGAAAGGTAAGAGCAAAGAAAAAGCGCAGTTTCAACCCACAAATTCCGCGCCTTGCAGCTTGGGAGTTTTAATTGAGTACGCCATAAACGTAGGGTAGACAAAAATTTGCCTACCCTACTCAACTGTTCGCGGCGAGTACAGCCAAGCTCAGTATTCAAGCGCCGCAGTCTCTCGTAAGCCCCTTTATGTTAGGCGCTCTAAGTTCTCCGCTCTTTTCTTAAAGGACTGGGGGACAAGGTGAATAAATAATCAATACTCAATCCCCAATTCCTTTTACCTCAACTTAATGATGATGGTGGTGATGGTGATGGTGATGCCCAGATAATTGGGGGTTAACCGTCACAGCTTGCTCATTCTTCAATTCTGCAATGTGAGTATTCGCCCATTCAGCAGCCATCGCTAAGAATTCTGGATGGTCGTTAACACAAGCCATTTGTACGTAGTTCACACCAGAATGCTTTTTCTCCAAAGCATGAATGATGTGATGTACATCCAATAGAGTTTCGTGATTTTCTGTGGCAAAACCAATTGGCATAAATATAACTACTTTTGCACCCAATTGAATGAGGTTATTAGCAGCTTGCTCTGCATTTGGTACTGTCCATTCAATTAATGGTGTGTCGTGATTGAGCCAGCCCACTGAGATTAAAGGATAGCGGTTAATTAACTTATCCCGTACCAAGTCGTACAGTGCTTGACTTTCGGTAATTCCAGAGGTGAATCCTTTGGCTTTGTGAGGACAGCCGTGATTCATTAACACAATGCCGATTTGAGAAGGTAGGTAAGTTGCTGCTAAATCAGCGTTAATTTTCTCCTCAACTAAATGAGCCATCAAATCGATATAGGCTGGTTCGTTGAAGAAAGAAGGAATATAGCGCTGTGCTTTAACCCAATGTTCTTCACCATCGGTCAACTCGGTTAGAGCGTTGTTAACTTGCTCGATCGCAATACCACTTGTAAAAATTGAATCAACAACCAACAGTGGGTAAATTAAAATTTTGTCAAAGCCTTGGTTTTTGATTTCTGCCAAGACTTGATTGGGTAAGAAAGGGGCGCAGAAGTTGAAGGCTTTGAAGACTTGGACACTATCACCCCACTTTGCTTGTAAATTCTTCTCAATGCCAGCGCGTTGCTGTTCAAATATGGCGTTATGTGGGGAAATAAAATCATGATGTGTGTGTCCCCACTCATGGCGATCAAATAACGCTAGAAGCTTTGCCAGGGGGGGATAAACCCAGGTTGGTACTGGCGCAAATTTTGCTGTGAGTAGATTTAAAGCTTGTTCGTTATAGTTAGCGAAGTCTTCGTAGCTTTCAACTTCGCCATAGCCCATGAGCAATACAGCTACACGGTCTTGACCTGATAAATGTTCGTGGGTGGCGTGCAGTTTTTCTGGGGTGGCAACCACAATAATTTCCTCTGTATAACCAAACTGGGTAGAGCTAAGGAATATTTTAATTATTTCCCTTACTCGTAACATATTATCCTATCCGGGGGGATAGGATAGGTAAAAAATAAAAACAATATATCAAGAGACATACTGGGGTTATTACTACATACTGAGTATTGAAAAAGGGGTTTTCTAGTAGTTTGTATCTAAATTTAGTTTGGATAAAAGCGAAATTTACATAGAATGAGTCAGTTTTTCTAGTACATGAGCTATTAAAAGTGATTCACATTTAAGTATTAATTTATACTTTTGCTTTTAGTGTAGAATTGTAAAAGCTGTTAACACCAAATGATGAATGAGGATAATCATTTGCCCTGGAATTAATGAACCAGCTTTAACTGAAAGCTTTATATCAGGATGGTTAGATCTATTTTCTGACAGCTCAATCAGTCAAAATCCAGTGAGTATACTAGTTTTTCCGGGCAAGGGATTTTTGGCTTTATCAGCATTTCACATCTTGCAGTTTTTGCGCGATCGCTTAGGCGACAATCTAGAATCGCCAGTTATATTCATTAGCTTTAGTGCTGGTGTAGTTGGGGCAATAGGAGCGGCTTATTCATGGCGGTTATTGGGCGGTCGTGTCAAAGCATTTATTGCGATAGATGGGTGGGGAGTGCCACTTTGGGGTGATTTCCCGATTTCGCGGATGAGTCATGATTATTTCACCCATTGGAGTTCTTGTTTGCTGGGTAGTGGGCAAAATAACTTTTATGCAGAACCAGCAGTTGATCATTTGTCCATGTGGCGATCGCCACAAACTGTACAAGGCTCGTGGGTAGACTCAAAAATGGAGATTTTTCCACCTAGAGGTCGTCTAACTGCGGCCGAATTTTTGCATATGCTGTTAAAGCGCTATGAAGCAAATTAGTCCGGAAAACAGAGTTAGTAAGCAGGAGTGAGAAATAAAGAGTCAAGGGTCAAAGGTCAAGGATTAAGAGTTATTTGTCATTAATTATTCTCTTCCTCTGCTCCCCTGCTCCCCTGCCCCCCTGCCCCTCCGCCCCTCTGCTCCATCTACCCTAGTCACTATCCCTAAATATCTGATGTTTCCAACAGAACCCGCTGCTGTGAATAATGGGTTTGGCACCCTACTAAAAAATCGTAGTTTTATGCTCCTGTGGATTGGGCAATTGATTTCCCAGTTAGGAGATAAAGTCTTCTTCGTTTTATTGGTTGCTTTGCTGGAGAACTATCCACACCCTCCTGGGGCGGAAAACTCTATGTACTCCACTTTGATGGTGGCATTTACAGTGCCAGCAATCTTGTTTGGTTCAGCAGGTGGCGTCTTTGTTGACCGCTTCCCGAAAAAATTAATTATGGTTGGCTCTGATGTGGTCAGGGGACTAATGACACTGGCGATTCCTTTTTTCCCTAAAGAATTTATTGTTTTGTTGATATTTGCCTTTGTCATCTCTTCTGTGACGCAGTTTTTTGCGCCAGCTGAACAAGCCGCCATCCCGCTTTTGGTGCGAAAAGAGAACTTATTAGCAGCTAACGCACTCTTTAGCAGCACGATGATGGGAGCTTTAGTGATTGGCTTTGCAATCGGAGAGCCAATATTGAGTGCCGCTAAAGCTTTGCTGGGAGAAAACTATGGTCAAGAGCTTGTAGTTGGGGCGTTGTACCTATTGTCTGCTGGGATGATGCAGCCAATTAATTTTAAAGAACATAAATCTATTAGCGAGACTCAGGCAGTAATCCATCCTTGGGCTGACTTTAAAGAGGGCTTGCGCTATCTCAAGAAAAACCGATTGATTTTGAATGCCATGCTGCAACTAACAACTTTATATTGTGTGTTTGCAGCATTAACGGTGCTGACGATTCAATTAGCAGCAGAATTTGGTTTAAAAGAAAAACAGTTTGGCTTTTTCTTGGCAGCAGCAGGGGTAGGGATGGTATTCGGTGCAGCAATTTTAGGTCATTGGGGCGAGAAACTGCATCACAAACCCTTACCCTTAATTGGCTTTTTAATGATCGCGCTAGTTTTAGGAGTGTTTACTTTTACCCATAATCTGTTGTTTGCGCTCGTGCTTTGTGGATTTTTGGGTGTGGGTGCTTCGCTCATTGGCGTGCCTATGCAAACTTTAATTCAACAGCAAACACCACCGATGATGCACGGTAAAGTATTCGGCTTTCAAAATCATGCCGTCAACATTGCTCTATCCGCACCTTTGGCAATTACTGGCCCATTAACTGATGCTCTGGGCTTGCGAGTTGTGCTTATAGGAATGAGTGTTGTGGTTGTAGTTGTCGGTATTTGGGCTTGGAATAATACTCGTAGAGTCTTGCAAGATGTGATTTAACTAATTTAAACTAATAGCCTAGACTTAATATTTAAAATAGTCATTTTTGTAAGGATTTGATTGCACTTTTCTATTAAAATGAAATCTTAACTACAGAATTTCAGCATTAACTTTAGCTATAGTCTGAGGTTTGACCGTGCGATCACAAAGTGTCTCCGTAGGAGATTTGTCTTCCCCAATTGCTCCACAAACTGAGAATCACAAGCAATCCCATACTTCTAATCCGCCAGTCGTGCCCAAACGTGCATCTGGCGGTTTTGCTCTGCTTGACAGCCTTCATCGCCACGGCGTTGAGTATATTTTTGGTTATCCTGGTGGGGCGATTTTGCCGATTTACGATGACCTGTACAAGGTGGAAGCAACGGGTGCTATTAAGCACATCCTAGTGAGACACGAACAAGGTGCAGCCCACGCCGCTGATGGCTATGCCCGCGCCACAGGAAAAGTAGGCGTATGCTTTGGCACATCTGGCCCAGGAGCGACTAATTTGGTGACAGGCATTGCTACAGCCTACATGGATTCGATTCCGATGGTTGTGGTTACAGGGCAGGTATCACGTCCAGCGATTGGGACAGATGCGTTTCAAGAAACAGATATTTACGGGATTACGCTACCGATTGTTAAGCACTCTTATGTAGTGCGTGATCCCAGAGATATGGCGCGAATTGTTGCTGAAGCATTCCACATTGCTAAGACTGGGCGTCCAGGGCCAGTTTTGATTGATGTCCCCAAGGATGTAGCTTTAGAAGAATTTGACTATGTGCCAGTAAAGCCGGGTTCAGCGAAGTTACGTGGTTATCGTCCCACAGTGAAGGGGAATCCCCGGCAAATTAATGCAGCACTCCAGTTAATTACTGAAAGTCGTCGTCCTCTATTGTATGTGGGTGGGGGTGCGATCGCTGCTGGTGCTCACGAAGAAATTAAACAACTAGCCGAGTTATTCAATATCCCTGTCACTACAACTTTGATGGGGATCGGTGCATTTGACGAACATCATCCCCTAGCTTTAGGAATGTTGGGGATGCATGGCACAGCCTACGCCAACTTTGCCGTCAGTGATTGTGACTTGCTAATTTGTGTTGGTGCTCGATTTGATGACCGCGTTACAGGCAAATTAGATGAATTTGCCTCTCGCGCCAAAGTAATTCACATCGACATCGATCCAGCAGAAGTTGGCAAAAACCGCATTCCCGAAGTGCCCATCGTCGGCGATGTGCGGAACGTGTTGACCGACTTGTTGCATCGATGTAAAAAAACAGGCGCAGCAGGTACACCTAATCAAACACAAGAGTGGCTGAATTTAATTAACCGTTGGCGCGATGAGTATCCTCTAATAGTACCTCAGCATCCCGACAGCATTTCACCGCAAGAGGTGATCGTAGAAATCAGTCGCCAAGCACCCCACGCTTTCTACACCACAGATGTGGGACAGCATCAAATGTGGTCAGCACAATTTTTGAAGAATGGCCCAAGACGCTGGATTTCTAGTGCAGGGTTGGGAACGATGGGGTTTGGCTTACCTGCGGCAATGGGCGCTAAAGTGGCGTTTCCTGATGAAGAAGTCATTTGTATCAGCGGTGATGCCAGTTTCCAGATGTGTTTGCAAGAATTAGGCACACTGGCACAATATGGTATAAATGTCAAGACTGTGATTATCAATAACGGCTGGCAGGGGATGGTGCGCCAGTGGCAACAAGCCTTCTATGGTGAGCGTTACTCATGCTCAAATATGGAAGTAGGAATGCCAGATGTAGAGTTGTTGGCAAAAGCCTATGGGATTAAGGGTATGGTAATCCGCGATCGCAGTGAATTGCAAGATGCGATCGCCGAAATGCTGGCACACAATGGCCCAGTGCTGGTGAATGTTCAAGTCACCAGAGACGAAAACTGCTATCCAATGGTAGCCCCTGGTAAGAGCAACGCTCAAATGATCGGCTTGCCTAAGCAGCCACCGAAAGCCGCAGTAGAACCAGTTTATTGTAGCCACTGTGCTGCAAAAAATCCTCCTACCCACAACTTTTGTGCTGAATGCGGCACTAAATTGTAGAGTTTTGAGTTGTTTGCTAAATTGAAAATTCAAAATTAAGAACTCATAACTTGAGCGTGCAACTTACAATTTTGTTGCACGCTTTGTTTTACGTATTTTGTTAAAATTCTTGGCATGGTAGATGAATCTACCAACGAGCATAATTTTTCGCACCCAGGGGGTGATACCTATGATGACTTTAAAACATCTGGTCACCGCCAGTAGCAAGATGGCTGTGCCTAGACATCTGTAGAACTTCTGGACAAATAATGTGCAGGATGAATTTATAATCAATCAGTTGTAGTCCAATTATTTTTACTTGTTTTAAGCTTTGTTTGAGGATAGAGTTATTCTCAAACTCTATAATAAGCATTACTTTATGGTGCGTTAAGCAAATATTTATACAAGTCATCAATTACGGCATCAGCCGCAAGTAAATTCCCTCCTCTCCAAGTCAGGTAATTTATAGAATAAACATGATTTTGTTGAACGGCTCTAAGATGTTTCCAAAGTGGCTTTTGTTTGAGTTCCTCAAGAAACTTTTGGTCATCATCTCTCAATGTTCCCACAAACATAATATCACCGTCGGCTTTTTCTAATTCTTCTATAGAAAAGTAAAGTTGTGTATAAGGTACGATAACATTTTGTGCTTTTGGACGTTGCAGCCCCACATCCTGAAGAATATAATCAGGAAACGAGTTTTTAGTTTCACTAAATATCACGCCGGGAGCCAAGAAGACAACAGAAATTTCTTTGTTTTTATAGCGATCGCCCAAAGCTGCTTTGAGTTCTGCGACTCGTTGATTATAATGTTCCCATGCTTGCTGTGCAGCTTCTTTTTTTCCTAAGACCTGAGTCACAAAATCAAATAGCTCTCGCCAAGTTTTATTTTGTTGCCAATCAAATAATACAGTAGGAGCGATTCTTGAAAGTAGAGGATAAAATTGTCTTTCCGCGTTCCAACCTATAATAATATCGGGCTTAATTAGTAAAATTTTTTCTAGATTAGGTGAAGAAATTCCTAATGACTTTATACCATCAACTTTCCCTTCTAGATATGTATGTTTATCCAGTAGATCAATGAAGGTGCTTCCCAAAGGCTTAACTCCAAGCGCAAGCGCATTACCTAAAGTCGGTAAAGAAAAAGTGACAATACGCCGGGGGTTTATAGGAACGCAGGTTTCTCCTATTGTGTGTTGAACTACGCGGCAATTTTTACTTGCAGAATTAGTAGGAGAAACTATGTTTTGAAATTTGTGGCTGCTACAAGCTGTAATCAGTGTACAAATCAAAAGCATTAATGCTAAACAACGTATGCAATAGCGTATTGTCATTGTTTTCATCGCTTCAGTCAGCTTTTCAAGATGACCACAAAATTACCTCTTAAATGAAACCTAAATTAAAACTGTACTGAAACTGACCCAGTAATTGCAAAAGGTGAACCTTGAGAAATGTTTGCTCGATTATTTGAACCGGAAGCATAACGAATATCAAAGAGGTTTTCAACACCTAACCTAAAAGTCAGGTTATTAACTTTGTAAGCAGCTCCTAAATCGACTCGCATGTAGCCAGGAAGCTCAAAAGTATTTTCGTTATCTCCTTTTCTTTCACCCACATAAACCAAACCTGTACCTAAACTCAACCCTTTTAGCGAACCTCCAGTAAACTCGTACTTGCCATAAAGTCCCACGCTGTGTTGTGGACTATTAATCGGGCGATTTCCTTCCAGTCCAGGGACAACACTTTTGGTAATTTCTGAATCTAGGAGAGTGTAAGCTGCAATCAGGCTCAAATTTTCGGTTACTTTGCCACTAATATCTAATTCAAATCCACGGCTACGAATATCGCCTACAAGAATGTTGAATTCAGGATTACTAGGATCGGTTTCTGCAATATTTGTTTGCTTTAAGTTAAACAGTGCAGTTGTGATAGTCAGTCTATCATTTAACAGATTTACTTTAGCACCAACTTCATATTGAGTAGCCTTTCTAGGGTCTGGAAAACCACCGTCTGAAAGCAAACCATATTGTGGCTCTGTCGATTTACTAAAGCTAGCGTAAATTGAAGCTGAATCTGTCAAGTTATAAACTAACCCGATGCTGGGAGAAACAAAATTATCTGCACTACCAGTTACAGAATCAAATCCGCCATAGCGCAAACCTGCTAATAACCGAAATTGCCCAAATTTCACAAAATCTTGAATATAAACGCCCCAATCACTGTCACTAAAATTAACTGAGCGATTAGTAAGTCCAGTGGGAATAGGAACATCAAAACTAGGGTTAGCAACGTCAATACTGCCAAAGAAACCAGCATTAACACCATTGAATCTTGAGCGGTAATTATTGTACTCAATACCTGCGAGTAACTTATGTTCTGAGGCTCCAATATTGAAGTCTCCTCTGATTTCACCTCGAAGATTGTATTGATAATAGTCATCAAAAATTGTGCGGTAGAAACGTGTTAATGTATCACCTTCAAAACCAAGTGCGACAAAGATAGGATTAGCTTCTCTTTGGGTATTAAAGTACTGACCGCTAAGATTAATTGACCACTGCTTACTAATTGGTTGGTCTAAATAGGCTGCAATCCGATAGTGATCGTAAATTTGGCTATTGCGAGGGTCTGTATAACTGCGGTCATAGAAAATCTGACCATTAAAGAATTTAGCTCCAGTATTAAAGTCTTTATCTTGTCGGTAATACTCTCCTTCAACTGTTAAAGAACCGCCTCCACCTGTTAATAATGTCAGTGAGGGAGCAACAAAAATGCGATTATCTTCAACGTTGTCTACAAAATCATCCGAATCTTGAAAAGCCAGAATGAGGCGATAAAGCAGATTCTTATCCTGAGTTAACGGCCCCGTTAAATCCACCTCACTGCGGTAAAAATTAAAGCTACCGGCATCAGCGGAAAATTTATAACTGGGTGTGGCTTGGGGCTTTTTTGTAATATAGTTGACTACTCCACCAGGTGAACCTGTGCCATAAAGTAAAGAAGAGAAGCCTTTCAAAATTTCCAGACGTTCAATATTAGCAAAATCTCTGATTAGAGAACGGTAATTATCTCGTAACCCATTGATATAAACTTGGCTACCTGTACTAAATCCACGAATTTGAAAGTCAGTGAACAGTCCACCCTGTCCAACGTTTCCCGCTGTCACTCCACTAATGTAAGGAGCTAAGTCTTCTACTCGTCGCGGTGCTTTATCCTCAATGAATTCTTCTGTAATTACACCAATTGATGCAGGTGTTTCTAGTAGTGGAATATCAAGCCTACTTCCAGTGTTAGCATCTGGCACTCGATATCCATCTTGTTCCCCTGTCACCACCAACTCAATCGGATCGTCTTGCTGCGCTGTTTCTGTTGGCGGTGTCTGATTTACTGGTTTTTGTTCGGCTGGGGTTTCCGGCTCCTGTGGTACTGGTGGCTGCATCGCTGTTGCAGTAGATATACCAATAACCAGCCCTGCACTCTCATCAAATAACTCTACCGTCGGCAAAGCATTTTCACCTACCACCGTCACCCGCACAGTATTTGCATCAGCATTTGTAACCGTTATCTCAATAATTCCCGCAGTTGGTTTTTCCGAACGAAAGTTAAAAGCATTGCCATTGGGTAAACGCAACTGAGCGTTAGGAATATCAGCAATAAAATTATTATCCGTACTGCGATTGGTAATTTGTAGTTGTTCTCCAACAGTTGTCTCTAAAATTATCTCCACACCTTTCTCTGTGGGAGTTGCTTTAACTCCTGTGATTGGGATCGTTTCTGATGTAGGTATTGGTGACTGTACTAAAATTTGAGTATTAGAAGAATTAGTATCCTCTGCCCATGTTGCTTGCACTCCCAGAATAAAAAATACACCTGTCAGCAATAGCGATGTCGGCAGACAAGGCGCTACGCGTCTATGCCGCAGTTGTAAAAAATTCACCATCACTCCCACACCTTCAAGCTTAATAGAAACTTTTCTTAACTAGCTTATGAAGAACTATGAAGGTGAAGATAGACATTATTCGGCTCAAACGGAATTTATATTCTGCTCAAACGGAAAATTTTTTCACACAATCTCGTGGACGGATGCCAAACTTTTTGCGAAATGCTCTCCCAAAAGCAGTTAGGTCATTGTAACCGACCATATTGGCAACTTCTTTGACTTTCCATGTCCCCGTTTGCAGCATTTGCCATGCTTGCTCCATACAATAACCGTGGAGATAACCAAATACTGTTGTGCCAAAAACCTGACGGAAACCCTGCTTGAGAGTATATTCATTTAACCCTACTAGTCTTGCTAACTCTCTGAGACTGGGTGGATTATCTAGTTTTTGTTGCAAAATATCTCTAGCATAATAAATTCTGTCTATTAAATCGCCTGTCAATGGATGAGGATTGGTGTTACCGTCTTGTATTTCTGTTTCCACAGCTAGCAACATTCCCATCAACTCTAAAGCTTTGCCTTCTAGATACACTCGCTTGGCAATTCCCCGATAAGGACACTGGATAATCTGTTTGGCGACAGTTTGCATGGCTGGTGTAGCGATACCATCACGACAGTAACATTCTTGTGGAGATGATCTGACTAAATGCTGTAATTCTGTGGGTATTTCTCCATCTGGATTACCAGCTAAAGAGTACAATGTCTCAGGCAACATCTCAATAATCACTTCCAAAAAAGGCTGTCTAGCAGAAATATCACCTCGTGATTCTATTTCTATACCCCTACCGTAGACACCGTATCTTCCACCCTCAAGCAAGGTTTGGCGACTCTGAGTTTCTCCAGACAGATGAAAGTGATACTCTATGCCAGGTGTATCTAGATCCAAAAATTCTATCATCAGGCGATCGCGTATCCTGTAGTCAGCAATAGTTAAATTAAAACCCTCCCTGAGTTGAATTTCTCGCCAGTAACCTCGTCCCAATGGCTGTGGAAACTTGTACATTACATCAAACTTATCATTGGGGTCAGGATGGTGACTATTTTCATTAGTCCGTATTTCTTTCCACAGTTCATCATAAGTTTGTTGGGAAATAGTGATAGTCATATTTAGGATAAAGTCTTAGCTGCTAATTAAGAAATTATCTCATTAAATTTATTGTTTTGAAGAATGAGAGCATCCGCCGGAGGCGATGTCTAGCTTGAAAAGTTTAGAGTCTCTTTTAGAAATACTGCCAACAAGGGTAAAGCGAGATGAGGCTTGTTATGTCTGCATCTAATAAATGGTCTTGATTCAACTATCCTTTAAATGCCATCCATCCACCTACCCACAGTCCAGTGTAAAAGCGAATCGCATGGTGAAAACCTACTTGCTGGAGTAGCTCTAAAGTTTTCGCTTCTGAGAGTGGATAAACTCTGCTGTTGAAGTTTTCTAGGAGTTGCTTCTGCTTATCCTCAGGCAGTCCTGTTTCTTTCCAATAGGCTTGAAGCGTAGCAATAGTTTGCTCTAATTCAGGGCTGCCTTTTGTACCAAAAACATCAACTAAAATAAACAGTGCCGATGTTTTTAAACGTTGAGCAATGCCTTTAAGGAAAGCAAGTTTAGCATCTTCATCTGGGATAAAATGCATGACTAAAATGCTAGTGGCTGCATCATAGATGGGATCATTTGGTAAATCTTGAACATATCCTTGAATGATTTTAATACGTTGAGATAGTTGATGTTGAGTTATTTTTTGCTTTGCGATCGCCAACATCTTTGCTGAAGGATCAACACCCAAAAATTGCCACTGGGGATTACTTTGCCCCAAGCGAACTAACTCCATCCCCCCACCAGCACCAACAACTAATAAATTTGCTGTTTCTGATAAACAGGAGCGCAAACAAGCCAGCACAAAAGTATGCATTACTTCATAGCCGGGAAGTGCCAGACGTGCCATTTGCTCGTACTCATCTGCCGCAATCGGTGAATTGGTATCAAAATTGATGATTTTATTTGACATGCTTCTCCAACTCAATTCAATCTGAATTTTATATATATAGGCTTTGCAAACAACCTTCCAAAGCCTGTATGGGGTTTCTCCAAAACGTCTACTTGGGATTATGGGATATCTTAATGAAGATTAGAAGTCTGCCGTCCACCAAGTCGCTGTTGCTGGGCTGGTGGAAGTGTATTAACGGAAATCGTGGTATAGGGATTCTGAAGCTGACTGATAAGCAGAAATCGGATAAAGTCCCCAACTCCCTCAATCATGCGGGCATTGCGTAACGCGCCACAGTCTACGGGGGCAAAGCCAATATCTTTAGCTAAAGACATCACCACTTGTCTTGCTTGAGAATCGTCTCCCGCAACAAACACAGAAACTTCATAGTCTTTAAGGGGTGTGGGTGCAAGTTCAAAAACTTCCTGTGCCATTGTGTTGAAGGCTTTGACGACAAGGGCATTGGGAACTTCTGCGGCCAGTTTCTCTGCCAGGGATTGCACAATTGGTGGAAAGGCAAACCCTTCTGGAATATCAAAGTTATTGCAGTCAATAAGGATTTTTCCGGACAGCACTTCTGTTGAGGAGAAGACTTCAGCGGGATTCACGCCTCGGACAGTGTAGAGTAGTATATCTCCAAATATGGCTGCCTCATCGTTTGTACCACCCTTTGTGCCATGTCCGGCTTCAGCCACAGCTTTACCTTTCTCTAAGTCACGAGCGCCAAAAAACACATCATGTCCTTGTTCAGCCCAGAGAATACCGAGCGATCGCCCCATATTACCACTACCGATAATACCGATTTTCATAGCTTGAGAATCTGTTTGAGGTACATGAATAATATACAAAGTGTTAGTATTTTGAGCTACAGCGCTTTTCAAATGAGTAGACAACAAATCCTCCGAGTTACAAGAAAAACGCTGTAATTACGAACTACGTAAAGCCTGCGGCATAGCTACGTTTAGAGCGCAGCAAAGCGTAGTCCATTACTAATTATTTTGGTCATAGGGCTGAGGTTCTCTCAGACGTTGCTGAATATGCTCACGGCGATTCCGAGTTGCTTCTTGGTAAATCTTTTTGCGAGCTAGATTTAATGCACCAAGTGGCTGATGTTCAGGCAATGTATGCCAAGGTGTAAATGATAAACCTTCATCCAGTCTTTTGCGTTCTTCAGTATCAAATACTTGACTGGGAATCTTAATTGTTGCTACTTTAACAAATGGTGAGTCTATCTGTTGCCACTCAATTGTCGAGTCTTCAATGGGAGTTTTCTCATCATTTACATACAGCTGAACCAGGAAGTCAAAATAAGCATCCTTACCTTCAGTTGTCAGATGTTTAACTATTGCCTCCCGTAGATAGTTCTCTGAGTCACCAGGTGAATTAGAAGTCTCATTGTCAGCATGGGAGCGTACACAAAACTTGATTGCTTGGTTTCCCAGTTGATAGGAGGTTGTACTTCCATACTGGATACTTAAAGGACTAGAAACTTGTTGTGCGTTCATTTTTGCTAATAAGCCAAGCTCGTATGACATCGAAGCTGGATCGAGTTCTCCCTTTTGTAACTTGGCGAGGTTAACATAACCTTGCAGATCGCGCAGAAAAAAGATGAAACTATTGACAAGCACAAAATCCTGGGTTTTTTCTTCATCATCCAGAACTTTTTCACCTTCGACATTCATCAGCTTAATTGCCATACCACGAACATCAGGCTCTTTATCAGACTTAAATTTTCCTCTTTCTTCCAAGCTACTAGCATTAGAAAAACGAATCCAAACGGGATAATTTCGTACAGTTTTGAAAACCCCAACTCGTAATGTATCAGGAAGATTCTCTTCAATAATAAATTCTCCCCAAACCAAACCGTGACTTTTAGGGTGAAGTTGTCGGAGATCTGGCCCTTTCTCTTCTTGCTTTGCTAAACTATCTGCCAAAATTGCGTCGATAATGGCTTCCTGCTGTGGGTTAGTCATATATAGTTTCCTAAAAATATAAGGCAAAGCTTAACAGGAAGAATGAGTTTGCGATCGCGCTTTCACAATAATTTTTCTATTCTGCCATTTTGTAACCTGACTCTGTTTGAGTTGCTAACCTTGCTACTGTTGTGAATGCAAACCGAATATCTATGAATTACATCTGCGTATTTTATAAAAAATAGCAGATGGATGGAAATCACCCAGCTGCTAGTGAGAAAGGAGTAACGAGAAATCTGATTCACTAGCCAGCATGGACAAATTCTTTGCCAGCATTCTGGGAATAATTCACCGCTAGAGCAAACTCTTTGAGGACATCTTGCAATCTTTGGTTTATTTCTTCATCGAGTTGCACGCTACCATCTGGCTGGATTTGAATTTGCTTATCGACTGCGTACACTGTACTCAATATATGCCGTGCGCCTAATTCAGATAACACAGGTTTTAAGGCATACTCTACTGATAATAAGTGAGCGATTGTTCCACCAGTAGCTATAGGTAGCACAACTTTCCCTGTCAAAGCTTTCTGGGGTAATAAATCTAGAAATGCTTTGAGTACACCTGTGTAGGCTGCTTTATATATAGGTGTAGCGATAATTACACCGTTTGCTTTTTCTAGAAGTGCTTTTGGCTTTTCTAAAGCAGTACTATCGTAACGTCCATAAGCTAAGTCTTCCGCAGGTATATCTCGCACTGAGATGATATCTAGATTTAATCCTTGCTGCGATAAAGTTTTAGTAGCGTGTTCAACAATAGCGTAGGTTCTTGAGGGATGAGAGGGACTACCGACTACAGCTAATATATGTGTCATGTTGAGTTAGACCTTTTGGAATTTTTAAATGCTCCAACTGTTAACTGTTAACTGTTAACTGTTAACTGTTTACTGATTTAATCTACGGTGGCGTGCTGTTTGGGGAATTCTTGGTTGGCTATAACTTCGCCAAAGGGACTCAATAGTTGCGGTTCTAGTGTTGGCTGATTGTCTAGGGGGAAGCGAGGGAAAAGTAATTCTGCTACCCGATATGCTTCTTCTAGGTGAGGATAACCAGAGAAGATGAAGGTATCAATACCTAATTCTTGATATTCCAGCATTCTTTGAGCAACGGTATCGGCATCGCCTACTAAGGCTGTGCCAGCACCACCACGCACTAAACCAATTCCTGCCCATAAATTCGGGCTAATTTCTAAGGATTTTCGAGAGCCGTTGTGTAATTCTTTCATCCGGCGTTGTCCTTCAGAATCCATGCGTGCGTAAGCTTGTTGGGTTTTGGCGATCGCCGAATCATCTACGTAGCGAATCAAATCGTTTGCTGCATCCCAGGCTTGGCTTTCAGTCTCCCGCACAATCACATGGAGACGAATCCCAAAACGTAATGTTCTCCCTTGGGCTGCTGCTAATCGGCGTACAGAGGCAATTTTTTGGGCAACTTGTTCTGGTGGTTCGCCCCAAGTTAAATATACATCTACGTGTTTGGCTGCAATTTCTTGAGCAATCGGGGAAGAACCTCCAAACCACAGAGGCGGATGAGGTTTCTGAACTGTGGGAAATAACAGCTTACCATTTTGGATATTCAGATGATCTCCCTGGAAGTCGGCAGTTTCTCCGGCCGCTATCTGTCGCCACACTGCTAAAAATTCATCTGTTAATCTGTAGCGATCGTCATGGGAAAGGTGTAAGCCATCCCCTGCCAATTCCACCGGATCACCACCTGTAACCACGTTAATCAGCAACCTTCCACCAGAAATCCGATCAAAGGTTGCTGCCATTCGTGTTGCTACTCCCGGCGACATCAACCCCGGACGTATGGCCACCAAAAACTTCATCTGCTTGGTATGTGTTACCAAAGTTGATGCCAAAACCCAGGCATCTTCACATGAACGGCCTGTAGGTAGTAATGCGCCTGTAAAACCTAAATGATCTACTGCTTGGGCAATCTGTCGCCAGTAATCAAAGTTGACTGCTCGCCCGCCTATGGCAGTACCAAGGTAGCGCCCTTCACCGTGAGTCGGAATAAACCAAAGTAGCTGCATATATCTATGTCAAAGTAGCTGCAATATTTCTTGGTTATTTAAATACGGTAAATTTATCGATTTACTGTATTATATAAATCATTTTTAGACTATCGCACAGCCAGGCAAGCAAAGCAATACTTTTACAAAACTAAATACGGTTAATCAATAAAGTTACAGTAGTTTAATACTTGCGGTTTGCATGGCATTTATGACATACTCTAACTTGAATAACATTATCCCTATCGACTTACCGTAGTTTATAATCTGCTTCAGAAATCTTGCTGCAAGGAATTAATCATGCTTAAAGATGCACAAGGACTAGTAGTTACAACAGATTCAGCCAATGCGATCGCAGCTATTAACCGTTTTATTGATCAAGCCCTTAGTTATAGTAAAAATGTAGAAACAGCTATCTTACAAGCAATTGCCGCAGATCCAACTTGTGTTTTAGCTCATGCTTATGCAGCTGCTTATTATCTCACCCAAGAAAACAGCAAAGCTTGGCAGCAAGCCCAACCATATTTGCAAATATTACAACAGCCTTTAGCCAAGATTACTGTCAGAGAAAAGTTATATGTGCAAGCGATTTTAGCTTGGGCAAATCAAGAAATAGATGTAGCGATCGCCACTCATGAAGAGATTGCTAATCAATTTCCCCGTGATTTAATCTCTGTGCAGCAGGGACAGTATCATTATTTTTATACAGGCAACAAAGAAAAATTACTAGAAATTGCTCAGAGGGTTTTACTTAGCAATCCCCAACAACATTATTTATATGGCATGGTGGCGTTTGGATTAGAACAATGTCACCAACTCAAAGCAGCAGAAAAAATAGCTCATCAAGCGATCGCCTTAAATAGATCTGATCCTTGGGCGCACCATGCGTAGACGCGAAGCGGCTTGTCGAAGACATCGCTCATGTTATGGAAACTCAAGAAAGAGCCGATGAGGGCATAGCTTGGATGGAGAGTTTTGCAGATACCTGGGAAAACTGCAATTCTATGCTCTACACTCATAACTGGTGGCACATTGCACTATATTATTTGCAGTTAGAAAACTACCAAAAAGTTCTCGAACTCCATGATACGCATATTTGGGAATACGCCAACAAACAATCTCCTAAAGACCAAGTAGGAGCAATTTCATTATTATTGCGCCTAGAATTACGCGGTGTAGATGTGAAGAATCGTTGGCAAGACATCAGTCCTTATATTTACAGCCGGATTAATGAACATGCATTACCATTCCAGGATTTGCATTATGTCTATGCCCTTGCCAAAGCTGGACACCATGATTGGCTGAACCAAATGCTTCAGAGTATGCAGTATCACACTTTGAGTATTAATCCTTTTCTGCGACGGAGTTGGATAGAGGTAGCAATTCCCGCAGCTAGAGGAATGGTAGCTCATGCCAAAGGTGATTTCAACACCAGTGTTGCAGAACTGAAACCTGTTTTATCACGCTTGCATGAGATTGGAGGGAGTCATGCACAGCGAGTATTATTTGGGCAAGTTTATCAAGACGCGGTGTTGTCAGCACAAAAGCAGAGTTGGAATTATGCTGTGTCTTAAAAATCAATGCAAAATAACATTATCTTCTAATTATCCCATCATGGCTATTCAAGAACTCGAAACGCGAACCCATCCTGTGAAATTTCTGCTAGATACTAACACTCACATTAGACCTCTTGCATAAATCAGATTATCAACTGCTAAACAGAGAAATTTCTAGTTACTCTCTGCGCCTCTGCGTCCACCGAAGTTCAGATCGCTATGCGGGTCTTACTGCCCAACCGTTCTTTCAGAACGGTTGCCTTGTGTCCTTTAGACACAAGGGAGAGGCGCAAGGCTTTGCGCCTCTCGGCAGTGATACAGACCATCGGCGGAAGCCGCCGCTCCGACTTCTCTGTGCGTGAACCTAAAAACTCTATTTTCAAATATTCATGCAAGAGGTCTATTATCCAATAGATAATTGACAAACCATCTCCTTGTCTTTATGCAACGGACATGACAGCAGTTGCTAAAAGTCGGGGAACCTACCCACGCAAGTGTCCTCCTTTGCGTGAGCTTTTCTTTTATTTCTTACCTAGACAGATCAACAAAAGAGCGATGTCTACGACGGGCTACGCCTACGCTGTAAATTTGATTTAATATGTCATAATCTTCCAATCTCACTGCGGCAAAACGCCTGACTCCAAACTGTTTCATCACTTTTTGCATCTCTGCATCTGGTTGGAGTAGTGCCAACTGCATTTGCTGAATTAAAGATATACCTAGCCGCTGTGCTACCACCAAAGGTGGCATCGGAGAAGGCCCCAGCACTTCCACTACACGCAAATGCTGTAATAATTCGGGAAAATCCTTTAATTCCTGTTCTAGTACCACACTATCAATCGCTGCACAATCTGCCAATCCCTCAATTACCCAGCGAATTGAACGTTGGTGCGAGCCTGATTGTAGCGTTTTGCCAAAGAATTTTTCAGGATATCTTTCTTGAATTAATCTATGACAGAGTAAATTATAACCACTATTAGAACCCAGGTCATTATAACAAAATGTTTTTCCTGCTAAATCTGTAAACTTTTTGATATTACTATTAGCATTGACAATTACATCTGCATAGTAAATAGGGCAGTTGCTATATCGTGATGATTGCATTACTGGTGCAACTAATGTCTGCAACTGATTTGAACCTACTTTACTATAGCGAATTAGTGGTAATCCACAAATAAAAGCTAGGTCTATCTGATCTTGAAATAATAGGGGATCTTCTAAGGGGTCATATTTACCTTGTTGTAGTTGGAATTCTACTTTTAAAACACGACCTAAATAAGCTGCGATCGCCTGATAGAATCCGAACCAATTTGGAGCTAGATAAGATATAACTTGTAATCTTTTATCTATAGTCATTTTTATTTTACAATAGTTTCATTGTCAAAAAAATGAGTCAGATTTCTCCTAGACAAATAATGTATATATAAAAATACAATACTGACAAAGGTCAACAACATAATACCGCAAACTGTTGTATATGCTTTAGTGTGCCACCATAGCTGCTTTAACAAAGTTGTAGCAAGTTGTAATATCTTCCACAATAAATAATTATTTACTTTTTTAGTGTCTTGTATATTGATGTGTTGAGCTAATGCCATTTCAATTTTTGCCTTATATTCAATAAAACGGTAACTTGATAGACTTAATGTAGATTATATTATATATTATCTAAGTTCGTCAAAAAATACGAATAGTTAGCGTTAATAATTTTGGAGATAAAGAGCATAAGAACAAACGATCGCACTATATATCTTAATTTCAGCCATGTTGATATTCCTGTATGAATAAGTTCAATTCAATCCAAAATCTAAAATTGAACTACAGCCAAGGCACTTCTTCAGGTGCATAACGAAAGGCGCGGAAGACTGAAGCTAATAAAATCGTGTTATCGTTGCGTAGTCTGCGTCCGTCATGATGATGATCTGGATGCTTATACTCCCAGATAATATTGCCCTTGGGATCTGCCTCTAAGACAACGCCACCTTTAAAAGCAGCCCACAAAGGAAACCGTGGAGGAATCTCTGGAGTTTTACCGTTATAAAAAAGGTTGCCATTGGGTAAAAGATAACCATATAAACCCAATGAATATGGGAAACTCCATTGATGTACTACTTCTCCTTCTAGATTCAGAAGATACACTTCTCCGTTACCTGTAAGTGGTGTAAAAAGTGTATAACCCTTTGAATTTTCAGATCCCCGACTTCTTAAAGGAGTCGGGGATCTCGCGCACTCAGTGTTCCTATGGTGCTGGATTTGGATATAGAATTATTTAGACAATACTACAACATGTATATCAAATTAGTGTATTTTAAATTAAATTCATCAACTCATGTTAACTAAAATTTATTTTAATACTTGATAAATATCAGCGATCGCCATACCCAAAATTATGGTTATCGATATAATTCTTATGTAGTCTAGTTATTAGTCTATGCACGACTAGGCGAACCAGAGTATGACAAACTTACAAGTTGTGGAGCAAGAGTTTTCACAAGTTCCCATAATTGATATTAGTAGGTTGGTTTCTCAAACTAGCAACTATTCTTATGTAGTTGCAGACCAAATCAGACAAGCGTGTCAAGATTACGGCTTCTTCTATATCGTCGGACATGGAGTTGATGAACAACTACAAGAGCAACTAGAACATCTCAGTCAACAGTTCTTCGCACAGGATATAGAAACTAAACTGAAGATTCGTATGCCTCTTGGCGGTAGAGCATGGCGAGGATATTTCCCAGTCGGGAACGAGTTGACATCAGGTAGACCTGACTTAAAAGAAGGTATTTACTTCGGTGCAGAACTAGAAGAAAATCATCCACTTGTGAAAGCTAGTATACCAATGCACGGGCGCAATCTTTTTCCATCCAATATTCCCCAATTTAGGGAAACAGTGCTTGAGTATATGGAGTCAATGACAAAACTTGGACATACGCTAATGGCTGGTATTGCTCTAAGTTTGGGATTAGAAGATTCATACTTTGCAGACCGTTATACAAAAGATCCATTGATATTATTTCGGATTTTCAATTATCCTTCCAATCCATCATTATCTGAATCCGAATGGGGCGTTGGCAAACATACAGATTATGGAGTATTAACTATTCTCAAGCAAGATAACGTAGGCGGATTACAAGTCAAATCAAAGTCTGGTTGGATAGATGCACCTCCTATTCCTAACTCCTTTGTATGCAACATTGGGGATATGCTGGATCGCATGACACAAGGACTGTATCGCTCAACACCCCACCGCGTTCAGAACCTATCAACAAGTAATCGCCTTTCCTTCCCATTCTTCTTTGATCCTAATTTCAACGTTGAAGTCAAACCTATTGAAATGAACGACATAGTAGTGAATGATGATAAAAGCGATCGCTGGGATAAAGCCAGTGTTCATGAATTTCGCGGGACTTATGGCGATTATCTATTAGGCAAAGTCTCCAAAGTATTTCCAGAATTACGCCAAACAGTGCTTGAGAGTGCTGAGTAAGAATTACTAACCTCCTGATTTCAATAAACAGAAGCCAACAATTTATTGATCGCAGCCCGAAACGCTGTTGCTACACCAGCACTCATGTCACGGGGGGCGCAGATACGATTTCTCAAATATGCCAAAGTAATAGCCCCCATAGCAGCAAAGATAGGATCAACACTGCTATTTTTACCACCAGTCCGACCACCCGGTAAAGTTGTACCATCACCATTGACATCACGAGTTAATTTCTTCGCAACTTGCCGAAATTGTTCCCAAGTGCAGCTTAAGTCAGAGTTTTTGCAAGCGAATATCTACAATTGAACTAGTACGCTTTTGCATCTAAGTAAAAGCTAGGTATATCCTAGCTTTGGATACAGTTTTGATAATTTCAGATTATGGCAGGACATAGTAAATGGGCAAATATTAAGCGCCAGAAGGCAGTAGTAGACGCAAAAAGGGGAAAAACCTTTACCCAGTTATCTCGGGCAATTATCGTTGCGGCGAGAGGCGGCGTACCAGATCCAGCGCTTAATTTTCAACTTCGTACGGCAATTGATAAAGCAAAAGCCGCAAGTATCCCCAATGATAATATTGAACGGGCGATCGCTAAAGGTGCAGGTACTTTTGGCGGTGAAAACTCTAGTCTCGAAGCTATTCGCTACGAAGGTTACGGCCCTGGTGGTGTAGCGATTTTAATTGAAGCCCTCACAGATAATCGCAATCGCACTGCTGCTGACTTGCGTGCAGCTTTTAGTAAAAACGGCGGTAATCTTGGTGAAACAGGTTGTGTTAGCTGGATGTTTGACCAAAAAGGTGTTTGTGTACTGGAAAAAGTGGTTGATGAAGAACAGCTTTTAGAAGCATCCCTTGAAGGCGGTGCTGAGTCCTATGAAATGACTGAAGATGAAGCTGCTGAGGTGTTGACTGAGATAGCAAATTTAGAAATTCTCAGCCAGACGTTGAAAGATAAAGGCTTTAAGGTGACTGATGCCGAATTGCGCTGGATTCCTAGTAATAATGTCGAAGTCATTGATCCAGATCAGGCGCGATCGCTTCTCAAATTAATTGATACTCTAGAAGGCTTGGATGATGTGCAAAACGTGACATCTAACTTTGAGATGGCAGAAAATCTCATGGCTCTAAGTATTGTGTAGTCAGAAATTGATTTACTGTTTTTCTGCGGCTTGTCGTACTACATCAACTTCTAATTCCAAAGCCTCAGCGATTTGCTCGAGGCTCAACCCTAAATTTAACTTCAACAAGCGAGGAACCACTTCAAGTTTGCCTTCAAGTTTAGCTTCAAGTTTAGCTTCAAGTTTAGCCTCTAATTTACCTTCTTCTTTTGCTTCTTGATAAACTCTTGTGTGTCTAATAATTTCTACTAAGGACATAGCTTCCACCCACCTCCTCGCGACTAAGTCTGGAAAATTTAAACATCGCTATTCAAGAAGACTGTTTTTCTGCGGCTTGTCGTACTACATCAATTTCTAATTTTAAAGCCTCAGCGATTTGCTCGAGGCTCAACCCCAACTTTAAAAATCCAGGAATTGATTCCAGTTTGCCTTCTAGTTTACCTTCCAGTTTACCTTCCAGTTTGCCTTCCAGCTTGCCTTCCAGCTTGCCTTCCAGTTTACCCTCTTCCTTCGCTTCTTGATAAATCCTGGTATTTCTGATGACATCCAAACCTAACATGGCTTCCACTTCCTCGCGGCTAAGTCTAGGAAATTTGTAAATTACTACCGTCTCAATAAATTCTATAATTTCTTGCTGTGTACGCGCATCTGTCAACTGCTGTTTGGCTTGCTCGATTAGCTGTCTAGCTTTTACTGCTGTTCTACTTTTGCGTTCCACAACTAACTGCACAATACCGACACCTATTGAATTATCTGCGGCTTCCTCTAATTCATTTAAATATACACGTTGCACTAAATGGCTATTTAGTAATAAATGATAGGGTTTAGATTCTTTAGGTTCCAAATTCCGCCTGGGAAATATCACAAGTGACATACTCCTACACTGACTCTTCGAGTACAGTGTAGACTTCCAAGACAATCCGGCTTTCGCTTAGGAGACTCTTAGCTTTAAGAACGGGATGCCCCTCCGCTCTTTGTTTTATATTTATCGCTGCATTATGGTCACGGTCGAGACTGCACCCACAATGTGGGCA
>NZ_VJXY01000001.1:0-55223 GCF_014831675.1 Komarekiella delphini-convector SJRDD-AB1
GGAGAAAGAACGCAATCAAAAAAAAGCCAGCGTCTATTGGGGTTTTAAAACCAAGGATGCACGTAAAAAAATGCAGCGTTTATATCCGAGCATTTAACCTAGCAAAATTGCCTTGGCAGACTACTAGCAGCATCCCCGCAACAATGATTAAAGCTGCACTAGCTTGGGATTGACCTTGAGCTATTGCTGCTTCCTTTGCTGGCACAATTAAGGAAAAGGATGTTGCTGCTAACATCACTCCCCCACCAAACCCCAGCATGATTCCCTGCACTCGCTGTGTGAGATTTATTGGTAATAAAACTGGCAAAGCACCGATGACTGTGGCAAGTCCTGCGCCTAAACTAGCGTAGGCGTAGCCCGCCGCAGGCATCGCACCGATTACAAGGCTTTCCATAGCTGGGATTATTTATCCAATTTTCTAAATAAATCATAGTCGAAATGAGTATGATTTGCAACTAATCTGATAAAAAAATCGCAGACAGAAAAATGTCTGCGACTGGCAAAAATATATCTTTAGAATGATTAATTATTCGACCAAACCTGCATCTTAATAGTAATTACCAAATAAACGGAATCAAGCGAACACTGGATTGTTTGTACTCAGCATACTCTGGATATTTGGCGGACATTGACTGGTCTTTCTGGGACATACGCTGGAGATAAGTAAACAAAACTGTTAGTGGTACTAAATAAGCCCAAGGTGAACCAGCCACTACACTAAAACTTAGATACCGCAATAAATCGCCTAAGTAATTAATATTACGAGAAAATCGCCAGATTCCATCACGAACCAGCCCCGCACCGTGCTGCTTAGCGGCAAGCTTTTGGACATCAGCGGTAGCATTAATCAGCGTACCAAAAGTATATAGTGGCAGTGCTATAGCAGTCGCCGTCATTGATAGAGGGACGGGATTGGTAAATGCCAGATATCCTGGTAGGGCATACAAAAGCCCAATAAAAAATAATACAGAGACGAACCCACTAATCCCCATAGGTTCATTAAATATCTGTCGTCGCTGGGGATAAAACCACTGTTCCATTAGCCACCACAGACAATAGCTAATGTGCAGACACAGATAAATAACCTGTCGAAAGTCTTGGATCCCGAAGACGACAGCAAAAGCTACCAAGCAGAAAATTGTGAGAACTTTTGCTGTGTTAATGGCTGTGAGTGCTGTCACCCTAGTTTTTTCAACGTTGGTAGTATTTTGCATGGGTTTAGCAACCTAGTCTTCTTATAATATGGGTACTTTTATGTTCGTCGATTAACCAATGTGGCGCTAGCTTGGTCAACCGGCATAAGTACGACTTCGTTGATATTGACATGAGGCGATCGCGTAACACAGAAAAATATCACATCAGCTATATCCTCTGGAGTGAGGGGAGTCACTCCTTGGTAAACCTTTTTGGCACGTTCAGTATCACCATGAAAGCGCACATCGCTAAATTCTGTCTCTACCATACCTGGGTCAACAGAAGTTACACGTACAGGGGTTCCCAACAAATCTTGTTTTAAGCCTTCAGAAATTGCCCTGACAGCAGCTTTTGTAGCACAGTAGACATTACCACCAGGATAGGTTTGATGTCCGGCGATGGAACCTAGATTTACTACATGACCACGACCACGACTTACCATTCCAGGAACAATATAACGCGTGAGATAAAGCAAACCCTTAACGTTGGTATCAATCATTTCTTCCCAGTCTTGGAAGTTAGCTTCGTGCAACTTGTCTAAACCGCGACTCAGACCAGCATTGTTAATTAGGATATCAATATCAGACCAAGAAGGCGGTAGGGTAGAAATAGCAGATTCAACAGCAGCGCGATCGCACACATCTAGCTGTAACAAATGAATCTGTAGAGACGTTACATGTAACGTTTCTACTAGCTGTTGCAAACGTTCTAATCGCCGCGCCGCCAAAATCAGTTTCGCACCCGTACCCGCGAAGATTCTGGCACAAGCAGCACCAATGCCACTACTTGCACCAGTGATCAAAATAATTTTATTTTCCAGAGAAATCATTGTTGGTTAAAAGTCAATGGTCAATATTTGGACTTTAGACTCTTGATTAAATAACTGCTGGTCTGTTGCAAAAGTTTGGTGGTCAGATCCCCGACTTCTTTAAGAAGTCGGGGATCTAATGAGACAGACCACTACTTTTTCACGACTTGCAAACGCTGAGTTACCATTGTCAGACCTTCGCCTCTGAGAACCACAGCAGAAACCCATTGGCTACCAGGGGTAGATGGTGCTTGTCCGACTTTAAAAAGTCCGCCTGATGTAAGTAATTCCAAATTTACAGTTGTGGGGTTGAGATATTTATTTGGTTGGATAGGTTCTTCCAAAGCTGTTCCCAGGAGAAAATCCTCACCCAGTGGCTCTTGGACGATCGCATCAAAACTATATTTCTGACCGACTCTCACCTGTTGGGGTAATTTGAAATCAATTTGGGGTGGCTTTCTACCAGAAGTTAGTAGGGTGCGTTCTGCCAAAATGTCTTGGCGAACGATTTTTGCATTTGTAAGGCGCTGACGCGATGTAATTGAGGCATTAAGAGCTACATTATTACTGTTAGCAGAGGGTAAGCCAGTGATATTAGTTACTGTTTCGGCGACGATCGCATTACCTTCAGATTTCCAAGAGCGTAGCTGTGTGCTGTATCGAAGATTTGGATATCTTTGCCAGAGTGAAGTTAAAGCTTTTTCCAAAGTTTGACGATTTAATCCATCCCCATGAATGAAATTAGTACCGTAGAATTGCATCACCCCTTTGACATCGCCTTTACTAGCGGCTGCATCAATTTGTGTCAACAGATTTTTCAGTTCCGCGGGTGCATTTTGAACAGTAGTACGTTGAGCAAGTTCCCCAGATTTAAGTAATTGTTGTGGTGTATTAGCTTGAGCGCGTTGCCAACTACTGCTTAAACCAAGTGTCAGTAGGAACAACATCAACCAGATACTAACGGGAAATTTGGGAGTGCGTTTCACTAATAAGGCAATAATGTTATTCATTGGTAAGAGTTTACTGATTTGAGTAGAAAGGTAGGGAAATTGTTTTATCTTAGTTAAGCTAGGCGCTAAACGGTAGAGGTTTGATGGCAAACGCACCGATAAAATTACTAATAGCTGCCAGTGGGACTGGTGGACACTTATTTCCAGCGATCGCACTGGCACAAAAACTGCCAGATTATGAAATCGAATGGCTGGGCGTACCCAATCGCCTAGAAACTCAACTTGTCCCCAAACAGTATCTTTTGCATACTATTGCAGTTGAAGGGTTTCAGCAAGGGTTTGGACTCTCCTCTATCCGCATCTTGGGTAAACTCATCAGTTCGATTCTGGAAGTTAGGCGAATTCTCAAACAGGGAAATTTTCAAGGGGTGTTTACCACAGGAGGTTATATTGCAGGGCCAGCCGTCATCGCGGCGCGTTCCCTCGGTTTACCTGTGGTTTTTCACGAATCTAATGCTTTACCTGGTAAAGTGACTCGCTTTTTTGGCCCTTGGTGCAGTGCGGTAGCTCTGGGATTTACAGAAGCTACTAAGTATTTACCTCGTGCCAAAAATGTCTGCGTAGGTACTCCCGTGCGATCGCAATTCTTAGATGAAAGATTTAATACACCACTAGATTTTCCCATTCCTGATGGTGCTCCCTTGATTGTCGTCTTTGGTGGTAGTCAGGGTGCAGTTGCAGTGAATAAGTTGGTGCGCCAATCAGCTCAAGCTTGGTTTGATGCTGGTGCGTATGTCGTGCATTTAACTGGCGATCGCGATCCCGAAGCAGATAATCTAAAGCATTCGCAGTATATAGAGTTGCCCTTTTACGACAACATGGCGGCTTTATTGCGACGAGCTTCTTTAGCAATTAGTCGTTCTGGTGCGGGTAGTTTAACAGAATTAGCGGTGTGTGGAACGCCAGCGATTTTGATTCCTTACCCTTTTGCTGCGGAAGACCATCAATCCTACAATGCGGATATATTTACAAAAGCTGGTGCGGCGTTAACATTTCAGCAATCAGAGTTGACAGCTGAAATATTGCAAACTCAGGTGTTGAATTTGTTGCGATCGCCAGATGAGTTGGCAAAAATGGGAGAGAAAGCAAAAGCGATCGCTGTTCCCGATAGTGCTGAGAAATTGGCTTCTTTGGTACGTGAGGTGCTGGAGATGTAAGTCTCGCTATTAGATCCCCGACTTATTTAAGAAGTCGGGGATCTGACCACCGCCAACTAGAAAGCAATTGTTCAGCAGTTAGGGATCTAGAGATTTGAGTTCCGTTTGCTCGAAGACATTTTTGAGTAGAGCTAAGCCTTCTTCGATATTTGAAATTTGTTCTGCGGTAAGATCTTTCAATAGGTCAGAAATATGAGCACGAGTTTGATCTTGGGATTGCTTAAGATGATGCTTGCCATCTTCAGTCAGATTCAGGATAACCCGCCGCCGCTCTTGAGGATGATCACTGCGTTCTACTAGGTTGCGTTGTACTAGGCGTTCTGTTGTGGCGGATGCGGTGGCACAAGTAACACCTAGATGTTCTGCCAGTTCCGATATTGAGGCTCCTGGATTTCGGTTGATAAATGCTAGCGATCGCAACTGAGGTATAGATAAAAAAGCAGCGCTGTGAGCACGCATATCCGCTCGGATAAACCGCATCACCAATGGAACTGTATCCATCACTATAGCGGCACATTCTTGGGAAGTTGCACCTTTAGCGGGTTTATCCAAGGTCATGGGACGGTTATTCTCCTGATTACATTGCTACCCGTGGATAAAGTTTTCCACAGATAATCGTCAAGCCTATTAATGTTACCAAGAGAATTGTACAATCCAGACCAAAACCATGGAGGCTAGTACCATTCAGCAGCATCGTACCGCGTAAGGCGTCAACCTCATAAGTCAAGGGATTTAAGCGGGAAATAAACTTTAACCAATTTGGCATCAGTGAGATGGGATAAATAGCATTACTGGCAAAAAATAACGGCATGGTTAACAATTGCCCAATTCCTGTCATCCGCTCTCGTGACTTTACCAGACAGCCAATAATTAATGAAAAAATACAAAAGCAACCTGCTCCCAGCATGACTATCAATAGCACTTTCAGAATCGCCAGGGGATGGAGATTGAGTTTGACACCTAACAACAATGCCAATCCATAAATGAATACTACCTGTGATAAGCACCGTACTCCACATGCTATTGCTTTGCCTAACGCCATTGCTACACGAGGTGTAGGGCTAGCCAGGAATTTATGCACAATTCCTAAATCGCGCTCCCAAATCAGCGTCATCCCACCAGTGAAAATTGCCACAAACAGCACACTCTGTGCTAGTATACCAGCGGTCATAAAGTCCAAATAGGGTAAGTTCCCTGTGGGAATCGCTTTAGTACGGGAGAAAACTTGCCCAAAAATTAGTAGCCATAATACTGGTTGTACGGCTCGTATAATTAAATCTGTGGGATCATGTCGCAGTTTCCTCACTTCAAGTTCTGCAATTACAAGGGATTTTGTTACTAGCTCATGAATTGCAGAGATCACATTAGCCCGGCGAATGGGTAGTGGCTCAACCCAACCGCTGAGCAGCACGTCTGTTTCTTGCGGTTTCACGGTAGCTGACTCCTGATGCTAATTGGTCGCCTGTATAATAAATAAACACATCATCCAAAGTTGCGTTAGGCTGATTTAGAGAGGCTTTTAAGTCACTGGGTGTACCTGTAGTGATAACTTTACCTTGCTGCATAATCGCTACTCGGCTACACAGACTGTCGGCTTCTTCTAAAAAGTGGGTTGTTAAAAATATAGTTGTGCCATAATCTGCACAGAGTTGTTGCACAAGTTTCCATACCTGAGTCCGAGCTAGTGGATCTAGTCCTACAGTCGGCTCATCAAGAAATAAAATTCGCGGTTGATGCAGGATTGATTGGGCTATTTCCAGCTTGCGGATCATGCCACCAGAGTAAGTTCGCACTAGGCGATTTGCGGCATCCTGTAAATCCATGAACGCCAACATATCATGAATATGGCGATCGCGTCTCTTCCAGGGAATTTCGTACAGCTTGGCAAAAATTAAGAGATTTTCGTAACCAGTAAGGCTGCCATCAGCAGAGAGGGCTTGAGGCACATAGCCGATAACCCGTCTAACAGCAGTGGCTTGCCGAGTCACGTCATAACCAGCCAGGATTGCCTTCCCACTACTCAAAGGCAGCAAAGTCGTCAACATCTTAATAACTGTACTCTTACCTGCCCCATTGGGGCCAAGCAAGCCAAATACTTCACTCTGTTCCACAGATATGTTTAGGTGCTCAACGGCAGTTACCTTGCCAAAGCGGCGTGTGAGTCCCTGAGTTTCTAGAATGATCGGTCTTGCCCCGCACTCAGGCGGTTCTGACCGATTTGCTTGCCCTGTTATTATTGTCACAAGTTCGATGCACTTCCTTCGTTTAGATAAGCTAACTATTAGCTTCTCAATATATTTGTAGGAAGTCAATAGGTTTCTGGCATAAATCCTTGCTCTCAGAGGATGTCTGAGAAGTATTAAATATTTCGCTTGATCCCCCCTAGCCCCCCTTTTTAAGGCTACCGTGTACACACATCTCTGTACAAAACCAAAATCGTTATAGATCCCCCTAAATCCCCCTTAAAAAGGGGGACTTTAAGAAGTTTTTGCCCCCCTTTTGAAGGGGGGTTGGGGGGAGCAAAAGTCCGTGGGGCAACTCTAGAAGACTTGTGTGTACACCGTAGCTTTTTAAGGGGGGAACCGGAATCAAAGTCCCCCTTTTTAAAGGGAGCCACTGTGTTGGGGAGACAGCGCCGTGGGCGGGTTTCCCGACTTGAGGCGACTGTCGTCGGGTTTCCCGACTTGTAGCAAGTGGCGTGGATTTAGGGGGATCTACAAGTCTCGAATACAACACCAAAAAGTTTTCAGACATCCTCTCATACCGATTTAATTAATGATTGCAACAAATCCTTCGGTAGAGACGTTGCATTGCTTGTAGAGACGTTGCATTGCAACGTCTCTACAATGGTCTAGTTGTTCTGCTGTGGGCGAGTGGTGATATTGCGAACACTGGCACAATGATATCCCTGTCCATTTAGCTCTAGATAATTGAGGTTTATTTCTACTCTAATATCTCGACCATCTTGAGTTTGGTGAATAGATTCAAAGGTGAAAGCACCTTTGTGTTTGAGTTCTTCCCATTGTAAGCACCAAGTAACCGCTGAAAAATTTGGATCGATATTGTGAACAGTCATGGTCAGCAGTTGTTCGCGTGAATAACCAAGAGTTTGGCAAGCTGCTTCATTCACATAGACAATTTGAGCATCTGAATTAATAAAAAATATCGAGTCCTTAAACCTGTCTAAATAAAACTGGCTGAGTCGCAGTGCTAATTCTGCTTTTTGGCGATCGCAAATTTCCTTTTGCAACCGGATATTTTGCTCGGTGAGTTGCTTTTGCAACCTCCGAATAGTCAGGTTATTCTCTACACGAGCAAAAACTTCTTCTTCACTAAACGGTTTAGTGATGTAATCTACGCCCCCAACGGCAAAGGCTTTAACTTTGTCGAGTACCTCATCCAGAGCGCTAATAAAAATCACCGGAATATCACAGGTTTTCTCCGAAGCTTTGAGATGTTGACAGACTTCATACCCATTCATCTCCGGCATCATAATATCGAGCAAAATTAGATCAGGCGGGGCGGCTTGCGCTGTCTTCAAAGCTGTTTGCCCGTTGATCACTCTGCGAATTTCATACCCCATTTGAGTGAGCATTGCAGATAAAAGTCGCAAATTATCTGGTGTATCGTCAACAACTAGAATATTTGCTTTAAATGACTGAAGATGATTATTCATTCTCTTCTGATTGTGTTAAATCAATGACTTTATCAATACGAAAGTTATTGACCCAATCAGCCAGGGTGTTTGCCAAGTAGGCAGATTCTTGAGGAATTTGCTCAAGCAAGCTGAAAATTAGCTTTTCATCGGTACACAGTGCTGCTTGATGTAGCTTTTCCACCCACCCAGAGGGCATTCGAGTCAGCACCTCTTTTAATGAGCAACACTCAATCTCTGAATTTTCGCCAAATTGGTCTACTTTCAGGGCTTCTTGCTCATAGATATAGCGTACTCCTAAATATTGAGCCATCTTGTTCAAAATTACTTCTTCTCGGAATGGCTTACGTACGAAATCGTTACAGCCTGTAGATAAAATTACAGATCGTTCCTCATCAAAGGCACTAGCAGTCAGAGCAATGATGATAGTAGCTTGACCTTTTAAATGGGTTTTGATCTGTCTAGTGGCTTCATACCCATTCATCACAGGCATCCGCATATCCATCCAAATTAGGTGAGGTTCCCAAGTCTCCCAGAGATTTACCCCTTCTTGACCATTTTTAGCTTCACGTACCTCAAAGCCAAGTGATGTCAGCATCTTGACTAGGAGTAGCCGATTCTCCCATTTATCTTCAACTACTAAGATGCGATACCTTGGTTGACTAGGCTCAAGACCAATCACTCGTCGTTTTAGCTGTCGAGTTTTAACTTCAGTCACTTTTGCTAGGCTAATCTTGATATCAAAAGCAAAAATCGTTCCTTGATCTAAATTACTGCTAACAGAGATGTTTCCCCCCATCAGGCGCACAAATTGTTGGCTAATAGTTAAACCAAGACCAGTTCCTTGTTGAGATTTTCGACCAGTTTCCGTTTGAACAAAGGGTTTAAATAAATTCTCCAGTTCATCTGGTGCAATACCAGGCCCAGTGTCTTCGACTTCAAAATGTAACAAGCAGGATGGGGACTGAGAATTTTGTCTTGCTTCGGCTTCTTGCTTGATTCCGACTCGCAAAATAACACCACCTTCTTCAGTAAATTTAATGGCGTTACCAAGGAGATTTATCAAGACTTGACGTAATTTACTCTCGTCTGTAAGTACATATTGCGGGACTTCTGGAGTACGCTCAAAGATTAGCTGTAAGCCCTTAGATTCTGCTTTGAGTCGCAACATCTCTACGAAAGAGTCAAGTAGAGAATACAAGTCAAAACTATTTTCATTTAGTGTCGTTCGTCCGGCTTCAATTTTGGACATTGACAACACGTCATTGATCAAGGTCAGCAAATGTTCGCCACTGCGATTAATTATTTCTAGATGTTCTAACTGACAAGGACTCAAAGAGCGATCGCGAGTCATGAGCTGTGTAAAGCCGAGAATACTGTTGAGGGGGGTACGGAGTTCGTGGCTCATATTGGCCAGAAATTCGCTTTTGGCAAGATTTGCAGCTTCGGCTTCTTGGGCTTTTACCTCCAATTGACGGCTGTAATTTTCTAACTGTTCACGAGACATTTTTAACTCTCGCATCAACCAATACACTCCAATCAATAGTGTTCCCACTGACCCCAGTCCCACCAGCATGATTGTCCCTGCGATCTGACGAGCTGGAGCAAATGCTTCTTCTTGATCCATCTCAACTACTAAGGCCAGGTCTTGGCCGTTTAGCCAGCGATACACTCCAATGACTGGTACTCCAGCATAGTTGCGATAAAGTCCAAAGCCTCTAACTCCACTCATGGCCGCATCAATACCTTGACTGCTGACACTTTCAGAGACTTCTTGTGTGTTGACTTGCGCTTTTGAGATAAAGGTATTTTTAGTTATGAGACCAACTAAATAGGTTGTGCCGCTTTTACCCAAGCCTGTACGCTCGCGGATGATTTGATCAATTTGGTCTAAGTTTAGATGAGCTAAAAGCACACCTTGTCTTACTCCAACCGCGTCACGTAAAGGTGTCGCTAAGGTAACTGATGGCTTATTAGTTACATGGGAGACATAAAAGATAGGAGCAAAGGAGTCTCCCGGCTCAATGTGTTCAACATCAGTCATGTTTGCTAAAACTTCGTACTGACGTTCACGCCGCTTGTCAGTAGATAAAATGACCCGATTGCTGCGATCAAGAATAAAAATCTCGTTAAGATTCGGTTTAAGTTTAGTTACCTCCATGAAGTACTTAGAGACAATTGTGGAAGCGGCATGATGTTTTGCATTAGATATTTCATAACTTAGGAGTATCTTTAGGTTCGCTTGTACGTCTGGAAATTGAGTTGTTAACAAAAAATCTCGCTGTTGATCTGCAAACCATCGAGAAATTTCTTCTTCTTTGAGCGTTGCAGTTACACTTAATCGCTCAAAGGCGGCTTGCTTTAAAGCTTCTCTAGCTTGCATGAAGGCTACTCCTCCTACGACAGCAACACTCACTAAAGACAGGAGTAAGAAGGAACTGGCAACTTTAGTTGTTAGGTGCTTATTCCAAAACTTCATAAGTTATAGTCCCGAAAAATCAAAGTAACAGTAAAAGACAATACTACTCAGTGATGAAATTCAATAGGTTTGTAATCAGAGTCAATACTGAGATGCCAATATGGAATTTATCACCTCTTTTTTTAGTATTTATGCAATAAACAGCATGTTTTTTAAGTCTTTGAAAAATGGGTTTTTATGATTAAATCTGCGTTCTAATTTTTACCTTTTATTTGACTTACTTTCATTCATCAAAAATTTGTTTACTCTGCTCAATTGCTTTGAGAATATGCCAGTTTGCTACTAAATAGGTTAGATTGCAATATATTAGTGCAAGCAACAACGAATGAGCTGAGTATCAAGACCGTGAGTATATAGCGATCGCTAATTTGTCTTGACACTAGACTAGAAGTCTGCTGAGTTGTTTGCTGATTATTCAAGTCTTGCAGAATTTGACTGGTTTTTGTTTTGGATATCATGCTTGTAGAACTCGCATCTCACCTTGGGTAGATGTACTTAACTTAATACCTTTTGGAAGTTATCTCATTAAAAAAAGAATTTCTTCAAAAAGTCTCAAACTTCAGCATGACGAGCTATTTGTAAAATTTACTTACCAGTTAAGCATCATTTTTGACAATTAAAAGAGGTTAGTGAAGCTTTTCGCTTAACTGATGTCTCTAACAATGCATGCATGGGATTTGATTGACGCCATAATCCATGAATGGCATGAAAGTGCCATAGCAATTACTAGCCCTGATCTAACAGCAGCTTTTAATGATGAGGCTGATGAGGTATTCTTAACACAGCCTTCTAATAAAAATTCTGCGTGAATTTTCGTGTGTCAGATAATTTCAGTGAATACTCAATAATAGAGAATATAGAGCCGCCAGAAGTTAAACTGACGGCTTATGGCTCGCTCAAAACGTCGTCAATTGCGTGTAATAATTCGTAGAAAGTGTAGGGCTTCTTCACAAATACACTGACGCCAGCGCCAGCAGCTTCAACAAGCTGGTTGTTTGCCGCGATGCCGCTAATCCCAATAATTTTGACTTGTGGGTTCATTTGTTGCAGGATGCGAATGGTAGTTAACCCATCCATCGATGGCATCATCATATCCATCAACACAATGCTGATTTTATCTTTGTGCTGGGCATAGGATGAGATTGCCTCAATGCCATTACTAGCTGTTAGGGTTCTGTAGTTGTAGTCTTCTAACGAAGTTTTGGTAATCTCTAGGATAGCGGCTTCATCATCTACAACTAAAATTAGTTCTCCGTTGCCATTAGGTAATTCTAAGTTCTCTGTTTGCTGCTTTGTTCTTTCTTTGACAGCAGGCAAGTAGACCTGAAATTTAGTACCTTTGCTTACCTCGCTCTCGACGTTAATAAAACCACCGTGGTTTTTGACAATACCAATTACAGTTGGTAGACCTAGCCCTGTGCCTTTGCCCGATTCTTTAGTTGTGAAGAAGGGTTCAAAAATTCGATCCAAAATTAGTGGGGGGATGCCAAATCCCGTATCTGAGATAGTTATGACCACATAGGAACCCACATGAGCATCCAGATTCATCTTGGCAAAGTTTTCATCAACGAATAAATTTTCTGCTGAAATATACAAAGTGCCACCTTCGGGCATTGCATCACGAGCGTTGACGCATAAGTTCGTTAACACCTGATGCATTTGTGTGGGATCTGCCACTATAGTCCAGAGGTTTTGTGTAGGTAGACTCTTACTAAGTTTGATAGATTTGGGAAATGTGCTGTTAATAATTTGCTCAATTTCCAACAGTAGGTATTCTAATTGCAAAGTAACACCCCTGCCTTCAGAACCACGTGCAAACGTCAGAATTTGCTTAACCAAATCCGCTCCACGTTTAGAGTTCTGTTCGAGAACCTTTAGCAGTGGCTTATAGCGCGCGTCGAGATTGGGAAGTTTGAGCGCCAACATTTGCGCTGAGGACATAATGGGCGTCAGGATGTTGTTGAGGTCGTGGGCAATGCCCGAAGCTAGTGTACCAAGGCTTTCCAGGCGTTGAGCACGGAGAAATTGAGCTTCTAATTGTTTTTTCTCAGTGATGTCGGTATCAATAATGAGGATGGATTTGGGTTGCTCTGCTTCATCACGCATTAGTATCAAGCGACTGGCGACGATGACTTCCTTGCCAGATCTTGTCAGTTTACGCAATTCACCTTGCCACGAGCCATACTCAATCACAATCTTTTCCGCTTCTTCGAGTTGTGGCGAAATTTCTTGACGAAAAAGCTTATTAACATTTTTTTTGTTCGCTTCTGTTGCCGAAAAGCCGTACAGCCTCTCAGCGCCTTGATTCCAGAATAAAATTTGCTGCTCTAGAGTGCAGACAATAATCGCGTCTGTGGTGATATCGAGTAGAGCCGCTTGTTCACGGATTTTTTGTTCTGCCCATCTGCGCTCAATTGTCGTAGCCAGCACATTAGCGATCGCCTGTAAAAAGTGAATATCATCTTGAGTAAACTCTCGGTGTTTGGTTGTGTGTGCACCTAAAATACCAAAAGGTTGTTTCTGACCCTGGATGATGACGCTAATACCGCTGACTACTCCGTGGTCTTGTAGCAATGGTGGGCCACTAAACCGCGTGTCTTCCCGAAGGTCGTAAACAATTACTGGTTCACTAGAAAGTAGCGTATAGCCTGCTTGAGAGTCACTTCCTCCACCTACTATTCCATCTCCCATGAGTTCTGAGTGCCAACCGACTCCTGCTCTTAAAAGTAAATTGTTGTTTTCAGGAAGCAGTTCTAAAACCTTGCTATACTCTACCTCAAGGCTTTTAGTAATCAGAGCAACAGCTTCGTTCATTAATGCGTACAAGTCTGTATCGGCCAGAGCCAATTGACCTAGTTTGGCTACGGCTGCTTGCTGGCGTGCCCGTGCTCTTAGACCCGATTCTATCCGCTTGCGCTCAGCAAGTTCAGTTTGTACCTGCTCATACAGTTCCGACTGCTGGATGGCAATACCCACCTGCATTGCCAATTGTTGGAGAAAATCGATTTCCCACGATTGCCACTGCCTGGATGTCTCACACTGGTTAGCAACTAATAATCCCCACAAATTTTCTCCTTGTAAAATGGGGACTGCCAAATTTGCCTTGACTTGAAACTGAGCAAGTAAATCGCGATGGCATTCGGTAAGATTTGTTGTATAAATATCTGCTACAGCTTGGAAGCATCCCTGTCTGTACTCTTCACCACAAGTTTCTATGAAATAAGTGTCTTGGACTTGGGCGTTCAGAACAGAAATCCAACCCTCGGCGACTGACTCTACTACCACAGCCCCACTGTAATCTGGCTCAAAGCGATAAATAAATACTCGGTCTGCCTGTAACAACTGTCGTACTTCAGCTACAGTCGTGTTTAAAACCTTGTTCAGATTCAAACTTTGGCGGATGCGCTGTGCAACAGCCATCACCAATCGCTGTAGCTCAATTTGCTGTTTTAATGATGTCTCTACACGCTGGCGATCGCTAATTTCCTGTTGCAAAACTGTATTGGCTTGTGAAACAGCAGTACATTCCTCAATGTTTATCTCTAAATCTTCCTGAGCTTGGTGTAGCACCTCGTTGTTCATGTGTAACATGCCTGACCTAATCTGTTAGGTTATTAATATTTTGTGGCAACTACTTGTACCTACTGTTATTGCCCATAGCCTATATTTTGTCAGAGTACACACACTTTAAATCATCCTTTCCACAGATTATCTAACCAAAACTTAAATATTTCTCAAAATGTCTTAAATACTATCATGGCAAAGATTTCAGATTCTTGATCCTTTCTGGAGGGTGAGAATAAAAATATTTGGTTTAAACAAGCTGATTTTTTCGACTATTTATTGATAATACTGTCAATGATGTCGATGTTGATACCATAGTAGCTTTTTTTCTCTTTCTATAGAGAGAAATATATTGTACTTACCCTAGACTTTAGACATACACACAGATAGACGATACTGCCTGATAAGTCATGTGGGTAAAGGTTTTAAGATATTTTATTATTTATCAACAAATTCTTTCACCACTGCCATAGCATCAGGGGGAATCTGCGTAATGATCCGAAATGGAAATACCGCAGTTGAAGCAAACTGAGCATAATCTGGTGTGAGAAAAATCGTATAGTTTTTAGCCTCTGGAGTCATTTGTGCAGAAAATGCCAAAGCTATAGCTTTTAGAAATTGGCGAACGTCGGTTGCTTGTTCACCCACGATTTCGCCACCACTAAATGGTGTATTTGGTTGTCCTGCTTGATCCAAAGTAGTACTGGGGTCTTTCACACTCAGATGAGTACCCCCAAGTATACCTACCAGCCATTTAGGTGATGAGATTTTGTCAAATGCTACAATTTGCTCAGTTAAAGCTGGGGTACTTTTATCTGCGGAACTTGCCAAGACTAGGGTAGGGATTTGTACCTTAGTTAAACCTGTTTCGCCAAACATTAAAGAGGTTGTTGGACTTAGAGCAATCGCTTGTTTGATCCGAGTATCTCGAAGTTGATAGCTATCTTCTGGCAATTCTTGGGCAACGCACTGGATGGTTTCCCCAAAACTCAAAATAGACAAGTTATCTTTGCAACGTTGTTTGAGACGTTTTAGTTGTAACTCGGCTCCAGCAATTGCTAAGGCTGTACCACCACCAAAAGAATAGCCGATGACCATTGCGTTATTGGTTGCGAGTTTTCCTTGAAGGGGATTGTTAGCTGTTTGGTTAAGCTTTTCGAGTTCATCGAGAACAAAACTGATATCTTTTGGGCGATTTAAAAACTCTTGAGGCTGCAAAAACCTTGTCTTGCCTTGGATTGCTAAGTCGGTACTTGTTCCATTGCTACCAGGATGTTCTAAAGCTGCGAACACATAACCGTGAGATGCTAAATGTTCTGCTAGGTAACGCAAGTCTGTACGGTTTGATCCCATCCCGTGAGAGTAGACAATTACGGGTTTGTTGAGAGTTGCAGCAGTTGACCAGTAAATATCAACAGGAATTTTGCGTTGGCGCTTTTGGTCATTTAGGTTTAATTTGAGTATCTGTACTTGGGCACTTCCTGGTTGGCTGGGGTCAAAAGGGAAAGAAATCTGCGGTTGTCTGGGGTCAAGTTGGGGAGCAATTGTCAGCATAAACTGCTGAGTGCGCCAAAAAGCTGTATTCAAACTTCCTGAAACCATGAAAGCTTGTGGCAAATTAATTTCCAGGCGTTGGCTGGGATAAGCGGCGATAAAACTTAGTACGGAAAGACCTTGAGGTGCAGTAGAGCCTAATACTAATCCCGCTCTGAGTGCTTGTACGCCGGCTTTGTCCTTTCGGACTATGGCTGTGGATATGTCGTTGAGAATCGTTGTGCCAATCTGAGTATTGAGTAATCGATTAATGGTAACAACATTTATTGGTACTCCCATCCTCAGCGCTCCCAGGAAAAAGCGGCGTTGTTCTTGCGATAATCTCTGGGTAAAAAGTTCTAAACCTGAAGGAAATTCTCCAGTTTCCGCTGCTTTTCGCAATTCTGCAAGTGAGATGGATTCTGCAAATAGACCAAAACGCACGACAACCGTTTCAGCCGCTTGTGCAGAGGTATTTGCCCCAAAAAACTGTGTGATAGCTACGGTAAACAAGAAACCCGTAACTATTTTTAGAGTTCTCCAACTTCTTCCCATAAATAGCTACAATAATTGTTACTTACGGGAATATAGCGGATATTTGTGTATTTGGCTACTCTCAAGATGAAAATAGAGGAATTGCGTATGCGATCGCACTTTGTCGATTGCTGAGTTATTAGAGTTATTCAAGACTTGCTCGCGGTTAATATTGGAAACCAGGACTATTATTAAATGACTAGTAAAATTTGATGAGAGAGGCTAACAACAATAACTAGTTGGGAAAATTTCTAGTTTTTTATTTATAATCACAGATGCACACCGATAATTTATCTACGCTTATCGGCATTTTTGTCTGTGTTTTTCATAAAATAGGCTTTTTCAAAAGCTCTAAAATAGTAGGATGGCTAGATTGATTAAATAATTAACTAATACAGGTAATTACTTCGCGATCGCGAAGTTTTGCTATTTAATAAATAACCATAGCTCCCAGAACAGATTTAACTCTAAAAACTGTTAATAATAAAAAGACAATAGCAGTTATAACTTACGTTTTTGTTGATTTATATTGATTTTTTGCTTCTTGAATAAAGCTATCTAAACTAAAATCAATAAGCAACAAACAATTTGTAAATCCAACTAACAATTATGTTGATCGGCTTTGTCCTGATCTAGCTGTGTCTTTCTCCAGACTTGGGGCGTTGTCCCGTGATGTTGGCGAAACTGACGGAAGAAATGAACGGTATTCTGATATCCCACTTTAATAGCAATATCCTCTACTGTTTCGGAAGTAAAAAGGAGTAAGTAACGTGCTGCTGCCATGCGGCGTTCAATAATCCAGCCTTGCACTGTTTTTCCTGTTTGGCGTCGCACAAGATTAGTCAAGTAAGCCGGGGAATAACCAACTTCCTGAGCGATATCACCGAGGTTAATCGGTTGCTGGTAATTGCTTTCAATAAAATGAAACACTTTGTTTAATTGGGAGTTAAATGGAAATATCGAGTTACTGTCACTCAGGTTTATAGCATCAGCAGATAGTCGCTCTATGGCTGTTTGGAACGGTGCAGTGTAGCACTGCTGAAGGGTAGCTCGTTTTCTCATACAGGCTGCGATCGCCCCTAGCAACTCCTCTAACGTACAGGGTTTAGTAAGATAGTCATCTGCTCCTAATTCCATACCTTTACGTATATCAGAACGAGTCGTTCTCACAGTGACAAAAATCAAAGGAATAATCGCTGTAGAATAGTTTTGGCGTAATTCTTTAAGGATGGAGTAACCATCAAGTTCCGGCACCATAATTTCGCAAATAATCAAGTCCGGCAAATATTGCTGTGCTTTTAGAAGACCAATAAGACCGTTTTCAGCACCAATAGCACTGAAACCTTCATACTGAAGTGCTTCTATAAACAGGCTTCGAGTTTGTGCTGCATCTTCAATGACTAGAATTTTTTTCACAGTCTCTTATGCCATTTATAAATGGTTAGCTTATAAATTAATCAATCACAAACAGGATTTATACGCAAAATAGCAAATTTTTATATCCTAGGATAGATATTTTTGTCCCTTGGCTTGATTAGTCCAAAAAAACCGAAGACTCAATACTTTCTCTTACAAGTACTCAGAACCTCCCTTATAAAAGTGGTAAGTTCCAAATCAAAGAGGAGCACAAAACCTTCTAGAGCTTTTTTTGACGAAAATCGGTGCTTAAAACCACAAAAAAAGACTTGATTCTCATCTAACTTTAATTACTGTCATTAGCTTCTAAAATTAGGCGCGAGCACTTCCAACTGAAAACTAATAACCCAAAGTCGATTAATCGCAAGCGCTATCAAGCGGGTTTAAATCCCCCACCATACCCCTTAATAACTGTTTACCGTTTACTCTTTACTGTTTACTCTTTACTGTTTGGTTTTATGCGTCGCCAATTTGCTTTTATTTTAATTTTGCTGCTCTCACTCAGCATTATTACACTATGGTGGCCTATAAATGATTCTGATTGTAACTCTGAGGCTTTTCTATCATCAAAAAGTCAAAAATTCCAAGTCCAAGCTACTAAGGTTGTTGTTCAACCTTGGCATGGAAAACATCAAGTGTATGGTATTTTTATAGTTCCTAATGAATACAAACAAACTCCATTTTTTGTATTAACAGTTATAGGTGCTGGCAACCACTGTTCAAGACCATTTGGCTACAGCCAGAATTTTGATGACATATCTGCTGAACCGGGAACCCATCTGGTGAGAGACTTTGTTAGAACTCGCACTGCTTTGCGGCTCATTCTCCAAGGTTTATACTTTCAACTCAATGATAAACAAAACTGGACTTTAACCTTTCCTGAATCTAAAGATAGGAGGTAGGAGACAGGAGGTAGGAGACAAGACATAGAACACAGGAGATAGGAGATAAGAGGTAGGAGATAGAAGTCATTAGTCATTAATTATTCTCTTTGCTGCCTCCCCTGCCTCGCAGTCCCCCTATCTTTCTAGTCAGGTTGATGGTTGAGTTTCCAAAACTTTACTTTGTTCTAACAATGTGGTAGTAGCATTTACTACAATCTGGGCTGCTCCTCTAAAAAACGATCGCTCTATGGTAGCTGGGATATCACTAGGTTGATGATAGTGAGGAGTACGCAGATTTGCAGTATCAGTTACCAAGACTGCACCGACTCCTTGATACCAAAATGGTGCATGGTCACTGCGTAAAGTATCAGGTGCTAGTAAACCTTTAAGAGGAATCGGCAATGTCAGGACTGGTGGAATATTTGATCGCTGCTCTTTATTTAAAGCTATTGGAAGGTTCATCTGTGAGTTTTGAAAAGCATTCAGCAAAGGCAAATGTTCGGTATCACCAACTACCGCTAAAAAGTCGCCCTTGTCGCTGGGTGGAGTCACAGGTAATCCAACAGGGTACTGCTGGCATCCAGCAGTGTAACAAGCATATCCCACCATATCCATGACAATTACCCCGCGCAGGTTTTGTAAGCGTGTTGCCTTGCTCACAAAAGCTTTGCTACCCAAAAGTCCTGCTTCTTCTTTGTCGAAAAAAGCTAACTGCAAAGTCCGTGGCGTTGGACGTGAACCGAAAAGTCGGGCAACTTCCAACACCACAGCTATACCACTGGCGTTATCATCAGCACCGGGAGAAGAAGCAACGGTGTCATAATGCGCTGCTACAAGAATAGCTCCAGCTGTTTTGTCTGTTCCTAAACGTTCGGCAAAGATGTTAGCACCTTCAGAGAAGTTTTCTAACTTGGGTTTCCAGCCTAATTTTCTCAGTTCAGTTGTAATATAAGTGCGAGTACGCGATCGCTCTGCTGTCGTATAACGCTGAAAATTCAACTTTTCGATGTGAGCTACTAATTGGTCAGCAGATACTTGCGGCGCAATCTTCACTTTCTGCAACTTTGGCTGTGGTTGAGCTGTTTCTACTGGAATGCTCTCAACAAGTTCTGGTGGGGAATGCTGAAACAAGCCACTGAGTGCAATACCTCTACTACCCACTACAGCAATTGCCATTAGCACCAACAGCATCAGCCAAATCCATTTTTTCATGTAAATTTCTCTATGTCTCCCAGACTTAGGGTAACGCGAATCTCTAGTCAGAATAAATTAGATAAATTGAAATTTTCTTAGCGTACAAAACCCCTGATTGGTATGTGATGTTATGACTAGTTCGTTTCCGTTAGCATTAAAACTTTGGGTTTTATTAGAATTTTTTATAGAAATTTTATAGTGAAAAAAAAGATATTACCTCATACTTTTTCTAATTATATTCAACTGTTGCTAATAGTTCTGATATATTTTGATTGGCAAGCCAAATTAAAAAACCTCTATCTACCACATTCAATCGTCTATTTGTCTGATCATAATCAATAATTATTGGCTTAATACCTTTCTTAACTTGAAGTGAAGATGTCGATTGTAAAGCTTGAGTTAAATTCCCAGGATTAAGGTTTTTTCCTTGTGGATGACACGATTGAAGTATTTCACGTATTCGTGCATAAGTAAGTCCCTGCTGTAACTCCTTTAATCCTACTGTAAGAATGGGGTAAAGAATCCATTTATACATCTCAAGTCGTGTATCTTGAAATCCTTCAGAAAATTGATGTATAAAAGAAATATATCGCCCATTTTGCTGATTGACAACAGATTTGATTATATTATGCACAAGCAAGCTACCACCAATGATACGCAATTTGCTTTGGGTTTCTTTTACTTGTTCTTGATGACACGCTTGAGAACAAACTTCTTGGACTATATAAACACTCTCATATGATTCTTTTATAACAGTAGTTTTAAAATGTTCGGTAAAATTAATATTTAATAATTTAGCTCCCTCATCAATGACTTGCATCAATTCTTTATAAGTCCATTTATCGGCATCTACAGCAATTACACGTCCAGTCAAATCGCCATTATGTACAATTAGCCTATTTTCTTCTAACCAAACACCTATAATAATAAAACAAAACTCAGATGCTTCATGAAATGCTTTCAATACAACTGCAAAATCTCTTTGAATGTCTATATCAAGATAATGAAAATCTTCTAAAACAATATACTTTTGAAATTTAATCGCATTCAAGCAAGCAATAATATCATTTACATCGTCTGGATCAATATCAAAATTTTCTAATAAAGTCTCAGTAGTTTTTTGATGTTCTGTGTCTGCTGAAATTGTTCCTTTACTTCCAGCTAGTCCGAAGAAATTCACTACTCCTTCAAAAGAAGCTGCAACCTTTTGCTTCCCAGAAGCAGTTTGTTTAATAGATTGAGTAGTTTGGTAACCTGCTGCCTTAAGAATAGCAAGATGTATATCTGTTAACTTCCACTGATTAAGACACTGAATATTAATATATTCGTTAGGTTTAAGGCAACTCTTTTTTAAAGATGTTTTTCCCTGCTTTGAGCTACCATATATAACAATGTGTCTACTTTTGTCTAAATTTTCAATAAGCTTTTGATCAACGTCTTGCCTCTTTATATAGTTTAAAGGAAGGTCACGACGTATACCATAAACATCATTTGTTTTATATATTCTATTGTTAAAAAACATATCTTTTATACTCGTAGTTCGTTGACAATTATCTAGTTAAAAGAGGTTTGTGAATACTATTAAGATACTAATTGAAAGAATGGACAGACATTTTTAAGTAGAGCCTACTTTATATATTAAAATCATACTCTAATTAAAGTATAGCAATATACAGTGTGTAGTGTTATACCTCAAGTTATTAGTTTAGGATTTACGTACGTGTAGGGAGTTTTATGGGTGTTTGCACTTAGGCTTTCTTACTTTTTTCTTTCTTAAAGTAAACATCAAGTTTGACGCTTTGTCTTTTGACAGAGAGCACAACTTCACTTACAGTGCCGCACTAGGGGAGTACTGAGCAAATAATGAAGAGAAAACAATTTCTTCTTAATTCTTCAAAATCTCTATTCTTACACTCAGGACTCATGACTTAAAAATCAGAACTTTTTTTATGCTAGATTTGTCGCTGATCACAATCCTGGGGTTCCTGGGCAGTTTCGGACATTGCTTTGGGATGTGTGGCCCCTTAACAGTGGCGTTTTCTCTTTCTCAACAGCAGAAAACACCCAATTGGCGACAGCAATTAAAATTTCACACCCTGCTAAACCTGGGGCGGATGTTGAGCTATGCTCTAGTCGGTGCTGGCATTGGCGCACTGGGTTCGGTATTAGTGGAGGGTGGACAGCTAGCGGGTGTTGGCAGCGATTTACGCCGTTGGATGGCAATTATCACTGGTGTGATGCTGATTTGGTTTGGGTTAGGACAAGTCAAGCCTGAGTTATTACCACGTATTCCCGTGTTACATCCCTTGTTGCAGGGCAGTTTACACAATCGTCTGAGTGCGGGAATGGTAAAGCTTTCCTCAAAAACAAGATGGTGGACGCCAGCGCTTTTAGGGATGACTTGGGGTTTGATGCCCTGTGGTTTTCTGTATGCTGCCCAAATTAAAGCTGCTGAAACTGGTAATTTGTGGATGGGTACGGCAATTATGCTGGCTTTTAGCTTGGGAACCTTACCCACTATGCTCGGTGTAGGCGTCTCTACATCATTAGTAAATAAAGACAGACGTAGTCAATTATTTCGGTTAGGCGGCTGGGTTACTATCATCATTGGGGCAATTACTTTGCTGCGGACTGGTGACACAATGGTAGACTACACCGGGCACGCTGCATTGATTTGCTTGATTATGGCGCTAATTGCTCGTCCTATTAGTAAGTTGTGGGCATCGCCCCTGCGCTACCGCCGTGCTTTGGGAGTGGGAGCTTTTGTGCTTTCTGTGGTTCACACCGCCCACATGCTGGAACACTCATTGCAATGGAATTTTGCCGCCTTCTTTTTCTTGCCGCCAGAGTTTCAGTGGGGCATGGCTGCGGGTGCTGTAGCATTGATATTAATGACCCCCGCTGCTTTCACAAGTGTGGACTCCTTGCAGAAATCTTTGGGCAAGCGTTGGCGACAGATTCATCTATTGGGTGTGCCAGCTTTGCTCTTGAGTGCCATTCATGCTGTACTAATTGGTTCCCATTACTTGGGTTCCTTACAATTAAATTGGGGGAATAAATTAGCGGCAGTGCTGATGGGAATTGTCACCCTAGGTGTGTTGCTAGTGCGTAGGGCAAAGCCCTTGCCGTAGGCATTGCGCTTGTTTTGGTCAAAATTAACTCTAGAAAAGTTTTATGTCCCCCCAAAATTCCGATAAACCACACTTTTCCAACTCGACTAGGGAACATCTAACGAGCCAGAAGCAAAGGCATAACCAAGGAACCATCAAGTATTTATTATTGCTAAATTGTTTAGTTATACCAGTAATTAATGTTTACCCCGCCTCTGCCCATAGTGTGAAAATAGCAGGAGATGTCGGCGGCACTCTCCACATTGAACCAAACGATAATCCCCGCGCTGGAGAACCCACACAAGCCTGGTTCGCGCTTACTCGCAAAGGCGGAAGGGTGATTCCCCTAGCACAGTGTAATTGCCGACTAGCTGTTTATGCCCAACCCTATGCACCAGGAGAGCCGCCACTACTGGAACCATCCTTAAACCCTGTTGCGGCTGAGCGGTATCAAGGCATACCAGGTGCAGAAATTGTTTTCCCAAAGCCAGGGATTTATCAGCTGCAACTGAATGGTAAACCAACCTCTGGGGCAACTTTCAAACCGTTTAATTTGAAATTTGAAGTTACCGTAGCAGCTGGAACTTCTAATAATCCACAAGATTTGCAAGATGTCAATAGCGGTGTAGCACAGGGTGAGTCTAGATTACCGCTTTTGGCGATCGCTCTCCCAATTTTGGGATTCGTCGGCATCTTATTTGTCGTACTGCAAAATATGAGAGGGCGAAGAGAGTAAGTTACAACAATCTGGGAAATTCACTGTCTGAACATCGGTGTTAGACCAGCAAAATCGTGTCGTGGGTGTTGCGGAATGTGTGATTACCAGGGACTACCAAAGCGTTTGCACATGAGGATAGCTCAGAATCTTCGCATCGCAAGTTACTAAAGGAATTCTACATCGCCTTGCGATCACACCAAGGTTTCCCAAAGTTCCGGCATCGGTTCGTCAAAATCTTTTGCAATTACAATTGGCATTCTCCGCAATGGGTAGTAATGATTAGAAGTTCGTTTTGCTTGCCAAGGCACAATACGAGCAACTGGAATGCCATCACGAGTCACCACAACTTCAGTTTGAGTCGCTACCACCTCATCAAGTAGCGCTGTGAAGGTACTGTCTGTATCTTGAATGTTGAGATACTTCATACCGCAGATTTTATGCGATCGCTTTTACGCTCTAATTCTAAGGGATTCTTTGTGCAACTAACTTCTGACATTTTCATGTCTACCCTTTCAGCCTGACTTCCTTGGGATCTGCTTAATAATGTATGAGTGAAGGGGGCACAATTCCCCCGACACTTGTACTTATTTACTTTTGACTTCTTTTACTGATGTCGCTTTTGATGCCACTGCCATGCATGAGCAACAATATCTTTGATCGATGGATACTGAGGTTGCCAGCCTAAGATAGTTCTGGCTTTCTCGCTAGAACCGATGAGAATTGGTGGATCGCCAGGACGGCGATCGCGTTCTTCTACTGGTATCGAAACTCCTATAACTTGCTCAGCAGATGCAATTACTTCTCTAACAGAAAAACCGCTGCCATTGCCTAAATTAAAAATTTCACTATCGCCACCTTTTAATAGATATTCCAATCCCAAAACGTGAGCGTCTGCCAAGTCGCTCACATGAATATAATCACGAATACAAGTACCATCAGGCGTGGGGTAATCAGTGCCGAAAATCGAGATGGATTCTCGCTTACCTAAAGCTGTCATCAGTACCAAAGGAATTAAATGGGTTTCTGGGTTATGATCCTCGCCCAGCAAGCCATTAGGATCAGCACCAGCAGCATTAAAATAGCGGAAACGCACCGATTTGAAACCATAAGCAATATCAAAATCAGAAAGAATCCGCTCCACCATTAGCTTAGTAGCGCCATAGGGATTGATCGGATTTTGGGGATGATTTTCTGGAATTGGTACGAATTCCGGTACACCATAGGTGGCGCAAGTGGAAGAAAAGACAAATTTATTCACAGAAGCAGCTAGCATTGCTTCTAACAGGGTCAGAGTACCCAGGACATTGTTACGGTAGTATTTGGCAGGGTCAGTTACCGATTCTCCTACGTAGGCATAGGCAGAAAAGTGCATTACAGCGGTAATATCATGGGTTTTAAATAAGTGATCCAGCAGTGGGCGATCGCCTGTATCGCCGACTACTAATTCTACCTGTAAAACCTTTTCTACTAAGTCACGATGCCCGTACACCAAATTATCAAGTATGACAACGTCATAACCTGCTTGCTTGAGAGCAAGCACTGTATGGGAACCAATATATCCAGCTCCCCCTGTCACTAGAATAGTAGGCTTTCCAGACGACATAGTTTTTCCTTTGAAATTGATAATACCCACTTAGGTTAATTCACTGGTGCCACATTACTCATGTGGAAAATTCCAAATAATGGACGCAGTATCAAAAAATTGCACTAAAATCACTACGACGGTAGTCTTTGGGTGTGAGGTTAGAGGTATTTTAAGTCAGGTAATGGTGCGATTACAGTTTGACGATAAAATAAATCCACTTCCCGAACCCTCTAGGCTGACTGCACCAGAAAATTCGAGAGTGAATCTATGTTTTTACTGCTAAGCCGAGTACTGCTGTGGCTGCTTATTGGCACTATCGTATACTCTCTGTTCCAGAGATTCTATCCTTCAGGAACTTTTGTAGGACGATTAGTCTTAGTTATTCTGTTGATAATCGTAGCTCTGTCGTTTATTAACCCTAATGAACCAGCCGTGGCATCGTTGTGGAGGATGATATCTTTTCCGCTCAAGCCTTTAGGAGCCTCTGTTTTGCTGATGATTTTTGCTGCTCAGAGGATTAAAGGAGGAGGGATAGATAAACCAGGAGGATACTTACTGGGTTGGGCACTAACGATTTTACTGTTGGCAAGTACACCAGCCGTTGCCTACTTTTTGTATAGAGCACCTCTAGTAACAATAGGAGGTGATACTTACGCAATTGCTACACCTACATCTGGGACACTAGTGGCATTAGGACAACAAACCACCACAGCAAATGTTTCAGATGTTTTAGGAGATAGCATCGTTTCTAATAATTTGAGAGTCCCCCCTTATTTGTTACAAGGAAATCCTCAAGATATTCGGACACGTGGTTTACGGATTGAAGACTTTGTACCCAGTGCGGAAACTTTACTATTTACAACCAGAACTTGGGAAAGTTATCTCACCGAGGTTTACAGATTTTTGCGTGTTCAGCGGTAATCAACTTACAGAAGTAACTATGAGGGTCAAAAGTCAGAAGATTATTTCTCCTGTCTTTCGGCTTCTGACTCCCGAACTGAGAACGTATTGCCCGTAATCAAGAGCCGCTATCAAGCACAGACTTATCAGCAGTTAGTCTAGGATGATCAAGTTGCATAATTGCTTTAATGGCAAAAAAATCTCGACGAATCGCTAAACTCGGTGCTTACCTGCGTCCCCATTGGCGGGAGGCTACTTTAGGTATTCTTGCTCTATTGTCTGTCAATGGGCTGGGCGTTTATATACCCTTGTTGATTCGCTCAGCAGTTGACCAACTCTCGGAAACCTTCAGATGGAATCAAGTACTACATTATGTAGTACCAATTATTTTGCTTAGTTCAGCCATGTGGTTAATGCGTATGGCTTCGCGCATTTGGCTGTTTGGGGTGGGGCGTCAGGTAGAATTTGACTTGAAACAACGGATTTTTCAGCACTTACTCAAACTAGAGCCGTCTTATTTTGCCAGCAACACCGCCGGTGATTTAATCAGTAGGGCTACCAGTGATGTGGATAATATCCGGCGATTATTGGGTTTTGCTGTACTGAGTTTAGCAAATACGGTATTTGCTTATACGCTGACTCTGCCAGTGATGTTGTCGATTAGTGTAGATCTGACATTAGCATCACTGGCAGTTTATCCCTTAATGTTCTTATTGGTGCATCTGTTTAGCAATCGCTTACGTAAACAACAAGCAACAGTACAAGAGCAACTTTCTGATATCAGTGAACTCATTCAAGAGGATATCAGTGGCATGGCTCTGATTAAAATCTATGCCCAAGAAGAAAATGAGCGTCGAGCTTTTGCTAAGAAGAATCAGCAATTGTTGACAGCTAACTTGGAACTGGCAAAAAGCCGAAATATACTGTTTCCAATGATAAATGGGCTAGCTAATGTCAGCTCACTAATTATCATTTGGTTAGGCGCAACGCGGATGTCTTCTGGGGCACTTGCTGTTGGAGACTTTTTGGCACTGCTGATTTATGTAGAGCGTTTAGTTTTTCCCACTGCACTTTTAGGATTCACAATTACTACTTATCAAAGAGGTGAAGTTAGTATTGACCGTCTTGAGTCTATTCTCAGTGTCACACCAAAAATTCAAGATGCAAGTGATGCTGTCAATCTACCACTGGCTGAAATTAAAGGGAAACTGACAGCTAAAAATCTCAGCTACACTTACCCTGGTGCTACTACCCCGGCTTTAGAAAATGTCAACTTTACCATTGTTCCAGGGGAAACAGTGGCAATTGTCGGGGCAATTGGTTCTGGAAAATCAACTTTAGCGAATGCTTTGCCGCGCTTGTTGGATATTGAGGCGGGGCAGTTGTTTTTGGATGATTTCGATATTACAAAGATAGCATTGACAGATTTACGAAGTGCGATCGCCTATGTTCCTCAAGATAGCTTTCTATTTAGCACTACAATCAAAAATAATATCCGCTATGGCGACCCAGTGAGTGAAGCCGAAAATGTAGAAGCCGTTGCTAAACTTGCCCAAATTGATACAGAAATTATTAATTTTCCGCAGCAATACGAAACTATCGTTGGTGAACGTGGTATTACTCTTTCTGGCGGTCAGCGACAACGTACTGCTTTGGCTAGGGCAATGCTAGTCAACGCTCCAGTGTTAATTTTGGATGATGCTCTCTCCAGCGTAGATAATCAAACAGCAACACAAATCCTAAACAATCTTTCTAATGGTACAGAGCGGAAAACAGTACTTTTTATCACTCATCAATTATCTGCGGCGGCGGCTGCTGATCGAATTTTTGTGATGGAAAAAGGAAAAATTGTTCAGATAGGTAATCACTTAGAACTAGTGCAACAACAAGGTCTTTACAGAACTTTGTGGAGCCAGCATCAAGTCGAGGAATTGCTGCGTTAGTTTTTTGAAGATTTGGGTAGTATAAATTACCGAAAAAACTAATTTGGCATAAATAATGTTTAAAGTTGCATTATCCAAATCTCTTGATGCTAGAGATTTCACTGAATCTAAGTTAGAGCGTCGTCATATTGGAGCGATCGCAGCTCTTGTTTTAATTAGCTTACTGAGTTCGTTAAGTGGAACGCCTGATGATCATACCATCTCTAATTGCTGGGAAGGCTTTATTTGGGGAATGGCAGATCCAGTAATTAGCTTGGATTGTTTGGCTGGTATGGTTACTATTGGTTTACTTTCGGCTGGGGTTGTTCGTAGCGGTGTGATAGCTGCATATTTTGGATTAGCTACCCTTTTTGGCATCGGAATCCATTTACTACAGCTAAATTTACCAAGCGTAGAAATTATCATCGCAATTTTTGCGATCGCTTCTGGCACTATGCTGGTAATGCCGCAATATAACTTCCTGATTCTTGCCTTACTAAGCGTAATTACTGGTTTGTTTCAAGGTTACACTCATGCTGAATCAATTATTGGCGCAGAAGTTATGCCACTGCTTGCTTATTTACTAGGTATTGGTTTAACTCAGTTTGCGGTTGTTATAAGTGCTAGAAAAATTGGTATTACCCTAGGAATTTTTTCTCAGAAAATTCGCATTGCTGGCTTTGCTTTCTGTGCGATTGGTATCGCGTTTCTAAGCAATTCAATAATTTAAATCAAATATGTTTGGTCAATTGGTCGAGTTTTTTAGATTTTAGTTATAGCTAATGGGTAATTGCTTTTGGAAAAAGGTTTAAACAATTACCCATTCAAAATCCTTTGATTAGAAAGCTCCAATTCGTCGAAATAACACGTAGAAAGTTTTCGCAATCAACAACAAGTCATACATTGGATGCCAATTTTCTTGATATCGCAAGTCTAAATCAACTATTTGTTCAAAATCTTTGACTTGAGAACGACCACTAACTTGCCATTCACCTGTTAAACCAGGCTTGACATTTAAACGTTTCCAGTGACGCTGGGTGTATTTCATTACCTCATCACCAGTAGGTGGACGCGTCCCGACCAAACTCATTTCGCCTACCAGAACATTCCAAAACTGAGGTAGTTCGTCCAAACTTGTGCTTCGCAAAAAGCGCCCTACCTTTGTTATACGGAAATCATTCTTGTTTTTAAAGATAAGTCCGTTAGCTTCGTTACTCACTAAAGATTTTAATTGCTCCGCATCACTAACCATTGAGCGGAATTTCCGAATCCGAAAGGTGTTACCTTTGAGTCCGTAGCGTTCTTGAGTGAAGAAAATTGAACCAGGGCTATCGATTTTAATTGCGATCGCGATCGGCACAAACAAAATCGCTAAAATCAATAGTCCTACGAAACTCCCCATAATGTCCAAACAACGCTTAAATTTAGACTGTACCGAGGGGTGAGTGGCATATTGTAATTCCCATATTTGAGAATTCGCATTTGGAAAAATGCTTGTTAGTGGTGTTTGGTACATTGCCAATTCAAATATATATATGAGCAACAAAAGTATAATTACTTAGCCTTATTCTGACTATAGACTTAGCGTTATTGAAAATGATTCATCTTTACCGTATATTTACTTAATCTTCATCAAGGTTCTGGGGATCATGACTTTATATAAATTTACGATAAACCCAATGAAGTATATCTTAGGAGAGATGACTACTTGTTTTAAGTGTAAATAATCAAATCTTAGTGTTAAATTTAGCTGTTAAGTAAGTAAATAAAGTTAAAAGTTAAATTAGTTTCAAGTTGTATTCAGTTTTTTTAGTAAAAGGACAGTCAAAATATCTTTAATCTCGTCAGAAAGCCTACGGCTAAAGCAGTAAGCTTGAAAAAGTTCATCTGACCAAATTTAAGTCTTAACTTACTACGTTTAAAGCAAGATAAGACCTACTGAGAAATACATAGCTAGTTTCTCCCTCTAGAACCGAACTATTCAACATCTGTATAAGAGTTAAGGAGGTGTAGCTTAGATAATTACCGACCTTAATATTAGCGTTAGTAAGGCACAAGCATCAGCTAACATTATCCGAAAAGAGGGATATGTCCAAAATATTTGTAATTGACACCGAAAAAAGACAGCAAATTGTTCCTACCAGTTACCAGATTCTACAACAGAAACCGCCTAAGAGAGTTCTCGAATATCCTTTTTACTTAACAACAAGTAATATTTTTGAACATAACTTTGTATAAATATCTAATAAAAATCCAAGTACTAAGCAAGACAAATCTTCCGAAGATAGATTTTATTACTAAAAGTATGAGATAGCCTGTCTTGCAACATACAACTAATAGATGCAAGTTAGCTTAAGGCAACTAAATTTTAAGTTCGTGGCACAACAATGACTCTATAATTAAGCAAAAGACACCAAATAACAAAATGACGCGTAATATTGCAATAGTAATGACTATTTGGTGTTTGTAATAGTATTAAGTTATGCCAAATTCTATTAGTAATTTTACTATGATGATCTCTTAAAATTAGGGTGGTAAAGAAATGATTTCAGCGAGGATTGAAGTAAAAATTAGTCGATTGGAATCTATTGTTGAGCAAATTGGAGAAGCAGTACTTTCGACAACTGAGACAATTGAACATCTCGCAGAAAGGTTGGAGACTCTCAGTGTGCAAGTTGAAGCACAGGGAAAGCAGGTTCAGCAACAGGGCTATCAAATTTTCGCCTTATGTGATGCTGTACAAACCCTTGCTGAATCTCAGGATAGTTCACTGCAAAAACTCAATCAACTAACAAAAACTTTAAATCAACTTACGTTATTAATTCAAGGAGCAGATGACTAATAGTTATCAGTTATCAAGCTAAAAAATGGTTACTATTAACTGATGTTAAACTCTTAACTGAGTTACAGCGATGTTACCAGAAAAACATACATCTACATCGCTGCCAGGAGTGCGATCGCGTTTACCATATTCCCCAACATAATAAAAGTTTTCGCCATCAACACGATAGTTGACTGGCAAAGGTTTAGTGCAAGGTTTACAAAATACCACTTCAGGAGAAGGTTCTCCCGGTTGCAGATGTGGTAAATTCACATTCCAATAGCTTCCAGGTTCTAGGGGACGCTTGAGTAAGTCGGCTAAAACCTCAGCGGTTAACTTTGCAGCCATATCCCAATCAAAATTCAGCTTGGCTTTGCGATAGTGAGAAATGGCTATTCCCGGAATACCATGCATTGCGGCTTCCCGCACAGCAGCAACAGTTCCAGAAATATAAGCATCCACTCCTAAGTTCCCCCCAGCGTTAATACCTGACAAAACAAATTTGACATCTTTGCTAATTTGTGTTATCGCAATTCTGACACAATCAGCGGGAGTGCCGGCGATCGCATACTCAGTATCAGAACGTCGTTGAAGGTTGATGGGGCGAGTTGTGGTAACTTGATGCCCACAGCCGGATTGATGATCTTGAGGAGCCGCAATAATCGCATTGCCGTTAACAGCTCTGACTAGGGCTTGAATACCAGGAGCATCGATACCATCGTCGTTAGTTAAGATTAGGGTCATATATTTATACTGATTTAGATTTAGCCTAGACAATTTATTCAACAAGCAGAAAAATCTAGTTAATGCGCCTCAATCAGTATGGCAGGGAGATATATTCGCAGATATAAAAAAATGTAAGCAATTGCGCCAAAAATTTTCCTAATTATGATAGAGTTGCCGGATGGTTTGCAAATTCCGCCCTAAATATTTGGGTTAATTCCCAAAAGGGGCGGTATTTCTTGTCAGTACTTGTATAACTGGCGTTGGTAGTTAACGCTTACAGTTACAATCAAGACAGATTTGTGCAATCAAAATTATCGAAAAAGATCTATTCGCTAGCTGTATTAGAAATTTCTGAGTTGAGAAAAACGTGAATCAGGTGATTTTTACAGTGGTTGTGTAGTATTTTTGGTGCAAGTCTGTCTTAGAGTTCATACGATGAAACAGCTCCTCAAGCAAGTATTTAGCAGTAAAAAACACCATTATTGGCTAGTTCTACCCTTTGTGACAATGATTCTAGCGGCTTCGCTGTTTGCCACACCCGCTTTTGCCACAGGTGTGTATCAAATGCCCAACCTCGCAGCAGGCGATGCCTCCGGCAAGGGCAAAGCCCTACGCACCTGGATTGTAGATCAAGGTGAAATTGTCAGCCGTCTGAATGAAGGTAAAATTGGCAGTGCCTTCGAGAATTTAGCAAAGCAAACTGGCAATGAAGTTAGAGTCGTCACTATTCGCCGCCTAGACTATGGGGAAACACCAGAAAGCTTTGCCAAAGCATTATTTGAAAAATGGTTTCCCACAAAAGAAGCTCAAGCCAATCAAACCTTATTGGTGCTGGATACAGTGACCAATGGTACCGCCATTATTACTGGGGATAAAGTCAAGTCATTACTGACAGATTCTATTGCCGAGAGTGTAGCTACTGAAACAGTGAGTGCGCCATTACGGGACGGTAACAAATACAATCAGGCATTTTTAGATGCTAGCGATCGCTTAGTCGCCGTCCTTTCTGGCAATCCTGATCCAGGGCCACCCAAAATAGCTGACAAGGTTCAGGTAGAAGGCACTTTTAAAAAAGCAGGAGAAACCGACCGAGGTAACGCCACTGCTTGGGTGGTAGGACTGTTGATTGCTGCCACTGTTATCCCAATGGCAACTTACTATATCTACCAGATAAATCAGCCATCATCTGATGGGTAATCAGAAAGAATAAAGGATGAAATTTTATACTTCATCCTTCTTTCTAATCTTGAATATACTCTTGCCCTGTTACCAAAGCCACCTCAGCTCGGACAAATTCTCTACCCAAATAAGCTGCATGATCTAACTGAGTTACTGGACAGGGCTGAGTTTCTTCAAAAACCTTCACGCAAAGTTCTTTCGCCGTCCTCCCACTAAAAACTGTTGTGTGAGTTCGTTCAACCTTTCCCCGCGCAGGAATCACCTTCCCTGTGTTTGGATCGACAGCTAAACCACGCTCATCAATCACATTTGTGAAATGCTTGGCATAAATTAATTGTGCTTCTTTATCCAAGTAGATAATGAAATATCCACCAGGGTCAAGGTCAATATGACGCCCAGAAAGTTTATTATCAATTGCCGCTAAATCTTCAACCATCAAATCCATAAGCATTCTAAAAAGCAAATTTCTTTCTTGAGATTTTTACACTCTATATCAAGTGTAATTCCTATCTTCCATAGCCTTGTTTATATCTTTGAATATCTCTTTAAGCGTTATTACTTAAATTAAATTAAAATTTAGCTATAAAATATACTTTTATTTTAGATAAATACAACGATATTAGAGCGTAAAATTACTGAAGCAATAGTTATAAAAAAAACTATACACTCACCTATGAATGAAATTTAAAAGCCTTATTAAAGGCTTACTCACTTTAATTTCTAATCATGAATTACATACGAAAAATAGCGCTATTCATCGGGGTAGGAGCTACAGTTGTTATGACTCCGTTTGCTGTTCAAGCTCAAACCTGCGCTGATTCCAGCTAAACACCATTGACTAAAAGCAGACTCGATCAAATTGCCACTAACCAAGGCATTTCATTATTTGAAGTAGGAGTGAGATTTGAACGTTTTGCACTAGCTACAATTAGACCAGGTAATCCAATTGCTTCAAATGGAAGAAAGTTTGAATCACGATTAAGGTATAACAAGGTACGCATACTTAATGTACAACCAGATGGGGTAGTTCCACTTCCAGTTGTTACGACATTTGCTCCGTTTTTTAGAGAATTCGCAGACGCTATCTTTTACGAGGCAAAAGCAGTGAAGGGCACTTTATTGCCTCCAAGCTATCAAGATTCTCAAATTCTTGGTTTCCTAGATGTTCTTGGTAAAAATCCTGCACGCGCTGCTGGTGAAAATCCAGCAATTGTTTTCATGACTACATCTGATGTGCGTAAAATTAGTAGAAAAACAATCACTGAAGCTACTAGCAGAGATATAGGAGTTTGGCATTCCATAGCCTGCGAAGTGGCTCCACTATCTGGTAATCTTCAGCTTGGCCAAACAGCATTAATAAATCCAGGTGTTTATTTAAGGAATTTCAGATTCCCAAGAGGTTATGGTGGCCCAGGAACCCCTGGAAAAATTTAGAAGAATCTTAAACGATGTTGATATATTTTGTCAGAGACGAAGGTATCTCTTTAAAACAGCATAGAGGAGTAGAAACAATTGATGCAAATATTCTGTTTCTCCTTGTTCGATCATCTGTTGAACCAGTCGCCCAAGCCTTTAGCGCCTTAAAGCAGATGAATGTCTGGGTACACAATGCCTATGACCGCGAAATTGACATTCAGAATGAAAGCATCTTTGTTTTTCAGTTGCGGGGACATTCCTGGAGCTTAATTTATAAACCTCACATTTTTTCGAGACGACTTTATTTGACAGAAGAAGATGCTTGCAGTATTTCAGAATTACTAAATACTTCGGCTATTTTCTACGCGGGTAGCGATACTTGTGGCACACTTGAATACCATCTTTATAGTAATGGTGTTTCCCAAGAAAAACTGTCATTTGAAGAGGGAATAAAAAAGGAATTTCAGTCTCAACTTCGCCAAGTTGAAGCCAGGAATATTAAAAGTGCATACGCATTTACAATGAACTTTATCCGCGAGCAGGATGCTTATATCCCCTGTCTAATTGAGGCGGAAGGTTTAAGTCCAGGTCAACGCACAACTTTACGCATTGAGGATTTGATGCCTAATGAGGTGGAACGGATGGATTACCTAGCACAACAATAAACTATTAAGATTAGGAGTAATATTCAATGAAATTAGGAAAAAAGGGACTGTCTCTTATATTTAGCTTATGTTCTGTAATTATCATCTGCCCCGCAATTCTTGACTCTGTAGCGAAAGCTCAAGAACAGCCAGCTTGTCCATCAGGGCAAGTCAGCGATTCAAATGGTTTGTGTAGTCCAAGTAGTCAAGGAGAAGAGTCAGGAGCTATGGCGAGTGCTAAAGAATTTTTCCAAAAGGGGCGCGAGTTTGATATAGAGGGTCAGCATCAAGGGGCAATTATTGAGTATACGCAAGCAATAGAGCTTGATCCTAACTACGTTGAGGCTTATTTTTACCGGGGTAATGCTCTAGCTTTAGAAGGACAACCACAAAAAGGAATTGAGGATTTACAGAAAGCTGCGGCTATCTTAGAATATCGAGGACAACCAGAATGGGCAGCAGCAATGCGACAGCACGAAGAAATTATTCAAGATGGCATTAAAGAGGGTGAATTTTAACGAATGATGGCAGAAATAGCGATCTCGCTAGCTGTTCCAATTTCACAATTTTACAAAAAGCAAGATAGCATCTTTAATAAAAGCAAAGTTGTTTGCCGAGTAAATCTTAATTATTCGGCAAATTTTGCTACGAAAGTAGTTCCTTTTCCTCAACCATTTTTCTCACTAAACGGCATCTCCGCATTAATCGCCTCAATCTCCTGCTGTTCGAGTCGATTCACTTCACGAATGTAAGGGCGTAAAATTTGCTCTAGACGAGTATTGTAAAAGCGTTACTGTGATTTAGCGTAGGGAAACCGCGCCGTTTTTTGTGGCATCCATTTGCAGCTGGGTCAGAGAGTTGGATACTGTTTGCGATCGCCCACTCAATCAGTGCATAATAACAAGCATTAAAATGCAAGCAATCTATAATTCTTGAAAACTAGCCTAATAGCTATACTTACAGTTTTAAATTTAATTTAAATATTTTTATACAAGTACCTAAGTAATCTCAAGTTTGAAACCCTCATTATATCTAGCTTTTAGCAAGCTATCAAATATTAATTATATTTATATTTTAAAGATTTGATTAAACTTAGTAAAAATTATTGATCATATTTACTGAAGATGTAAGAATAATTACTGATTTGTCTATAAAAATTGCGCCAAACAGCGATAAAATCTCGAAGTCGAAAAGCAACAAAACAATTGATAGGACGACGTTAAAAGTTAGAGGTTTGCCCAGTAGATAAATTTAAGCATTAGATAAAAGGACTCCTTATTACTCACGCTACTTGTTGAGAAATCATTTTTATGCTTGCTCGGCATTAAATTTTTTGCTCTTTGATTGGTTTTTATCCTTGATCAAAACTTATTCATTTTTATCACTGCCTTTCTGAAGGGGACAGGCTGACTAACTACCTGTGTTAGTTGCTTTGATTGATGATTTTTACGGTAATGTACTAGTGTTAATTATTTAGCTAGTCTACCAGAAACCTTGGTCTTATTGTATGAGTTAGTTAAACTATATTTACATGAAAACCACCACTTTGACTCCAGTTAAAACACTAAGTAATAGCCAGTTTTGGCTAGTAGGAATAGGCGCAGGCTTAATCGCGATTATCCTGACTCTAACTCAAAGAACTGGAGATTTTTCTCATCTAGGAATGAGTGTACTGTTTTACTTTGCTGTAGCCTCTCTACTAGGGGAAAAACGCCACAATTTAAATTTAGAAAGTGGATTGTTTTCCAGCTTGTTAGGTATATTGTTGATTGCTGGTGTGCTTTGGCAAAGTGCCTCTTTGACTAGTAGCAGCAAGTTACTTCCGATTTTTACTCATATCGCACCGTTTGTTTCTGCTATTGGTCTTGCCTTACTTGCTTCTGGACTGAAGGGATTAAAGCAATATTGGCAAGAAATAACTATCTTATTTTTTCTCGGAGTTCCAAAGATAGTACTAACATCCTTGACTGATATTTCGCCTATAACTGCAAAGTTTTCTGCTTTCTTACTCTGGTATTCAGGCTTTGAAGTATCTCTTCAACAAGAAATTTTTATCAGAGTACCACCAGGAAGTATCAAGGTTTATTCTGGTTGTTCTGGGGTAGAATTGATGAGCCATTTGTTAGGACTAGCTGTAATTGCTTTGCTGATGTTTCCCCTAGAACGCAAAAAGAAAATCCTTGTGCCAATAGTGGCCATCACCATAGCATTTGTTGTCAACGGGATACGCGTTGCTCTCCTAGCTGTTGTCGTGACACAACAGCAAGCATTTGACTACTGGCATGAAGGTGATGGTTCACGATTATTTGGGATGATTGCAGTGCTCATACTAGGGTTATTCTACTATTTACTACTCCGGCAAGGGGAAGGCAAAAATCAGGGTAATCTGGAGTCTTAAAGGCGATGGCTCAATGGAAACAATTACGGATTTTACTTTTAGCTTTAACTCTTGGTAGTGTACTATTGGTTTTCATAAAGGTATTTCTAACGAAAGCTCCAAACAAACCAAAACCAGAAGAATCTAGAGTTAAGGCTAATATTATTTCGCTTTTTAAAGACTACCAAACTCCAGTTGATAGCATACCCATACACTTTTGGTCAACTCTCTTCTTTGAAAGCAAGTATTAGGCAATTGCCAATGAAAGGGAGGTCGTATGCGTAACACTTTTGTTGTGAATTTGTATAATTGCAACTTGTGATAAAACGTCTATTTTTATTGGACTGAATATAGGCAATCCTGATTTTGGAAGTCTTGAAGTCATGCCAATCACAATCTTTTTTCTATTTTGCTAAAAACATGACTAAATCAAATAGTGAAAAATTCATTCCTTTAGTACAAGAATTACAAGAGTTTGCATTTAGCCAAATAGCCTCAATCACTATTTTGCGAATACTAGGCTACGGGTTATTACTCTTAGCATTTTTTGACATCGTTGAGATGTTTGTTCCGCCAAACTTTATGAATCCTGCTTGGGAATTTCAAACTTTTGGGGCGTTAGTTGAACGAGTCCCTGTTCCTTTAATTGGTTTGGTGTTCGTGTTTTATGGAGAGCTACATTCACGAGCTAAATGGGAATTCTTGATTGTAAAGCTTTTATCTTGGTTAACATTGTTGTTGGCAGTATTTTTTTTCTTACTAATTCCTTTGGGAATTGGTAACACAGTCCGTCTTAGCAATCAAAGTGCTGCTCAAATCACCAACGTATCTAAGCAACAAATATCTCAAGCCGAACAAGTAGAAAAACGATTAAGTACAGCCACACCTCAACAGATAGATAGTTTTCTGAAGAGTCAAGGTCGCTCTTTAGATGGCAAAACTCCTGAAGAAGTAAAAAGCCAAATTTTGTCAGAAGTTGCGAAAGCTAAGACACAAATCCGAAATCAAGCCCAATCTACTCAGTCTTCTCAAAGGCTAAACTTGCTCAAGAGTTCTGTGAAATGGAACCTCGGAGCTTTGGTTTCTGGGGCTTTGTTTTTTAGTATTTGGAAGGCAACTAAATGGGCAAGAACAAGTAGGTAGCAGAGAAAGTCAATAAGACTCGGTTAAGCATTTTCGACTCGGAATTTAGTTTGGGGAAAAGGTTAATGGGTAAGGGTTAAATTTTTTTCTTACGTTTTTTCTTTAACTGACAAATATTCCATAGTAAAAAAGTAGGGTGGGCAAACAAATTGCCCACCCTACTTTTATTTATTCTGTTTGTTTAATCTAAATAAGGATTAAACTGTTGCTAGTTCTGGACTAGGACGCTTGCTGTTGCGAATAGCTGTAATTGCCTCGCCATAATCTTTAGCATTAAACACAGCTGAACCAGCAACAACTGCATTGGCTCCTGCTTCCAAAACTTGCCAGGTATTATTTGCCTTGAGTCCGCCATCTACTTCAATCCAGGGGTCAAGACCGCGTTCATCGCACATCTGACGCAACTGACGAATTTTGGGTAACACAGATGGGATAAAGCTTTGACCGCCAAAGCCTGGGTTGACGCTCATAATCAACACTAAATCGCACAGTTCCAAAACGTATTCAATGAGCTCTAGAGGAGTACCAGGGTTAAGTACAACGCCTGCTTTCTTACCAAGCTCTTTGATTTGCCCTAGGGTACGGTGCAGGTGAGGCGAAGCGTTATGCTCGCAATGTACGGAGATAATATCAGCGCCAGCCTTAGCAAAGCCTTCAACATACTTTTCTGGTTCCACAATCATCAAGTGGACATCCAGCGGCTTGGTCGTAACTGGACGAATTGCCTCCACAACCAGAGGGCCTATCGTAATATTAGGTACAAAACGACCGTCCATTACATCAACATGAATCCAATCTGCTCCGGCTGCGTCTATAGCGCGGACTTCGTCCCCCAGACGACTAAAATCGGCTGATAGGATAGATGGAGCAATCACAATGGGCTTTTTAGATAGGTTTTGGGTCATGGCTGGTGGGTTTTCAAGCGTCCTCGTCTGTAAGCATTGTAACAACATATTGAGCAAGTGCTCATAGCTTTGATCCCGCCTTTTTTGTGCAGAGGGGCAGAGGGGCAGGGGGGCAGGGGGAGCAAGGGGAGCAGGGGGAGATAAAGAATAACTCTTGAGCCTTGACTCTTAACAAATGACAAATGACAAATGACAAATGACTATGACTAAAAAACTAACCTGGATAATTTGGGGATTAAGTGCTTCCTGTGTGAGTGTGCCGGTACTGGCTTCAGCTTTGAAATCTCCTCTGGGAACCAATGGGATTGATGCTTTGAAGTTACACCAACTTCCTTATAATTTAATCGGTCGCAAGATTGCTATTGGTCAGGTAGAAATTGGGCGTCCGGGAATGTTTGGCTGGGATAAAGCAGTGTCTAAAAATCGCGCTATATCTTTAGCTGCGGTGTTCTCACGCAATGGGCCAGCTAAGTCAAATAGTGGTGTTGATCCCCATGCCTACAATGTCGCTGGTGTGATGGTAAGCCAAGATAAAGCCTTGCCAGGGGTTGCACCAGGCGCAAGATTGTATTCATCTGCCGTGGGTTCGACTAAAAACATGGGTCAACCAGAAGAGTGCTTGTCGGCGCAGCATATAGCACTACAAAATAGCGGCGATGTCCGGGCCATTAATTTTAGCTTTGGTGAACCCTTAAATCGTGACCCAAGACCGGAGGCTAGTTTAGATGGCAAAGCTTTACTAACGTTATGTGTTGATTGGTCTAGTCGCGTTCATGATGTCTTGTATGCGATCGCTGGCAACCAGGGTAAAGGTGGTATTCCTATCCCTACAGATAATTTTAACGGAATGAACGTGGCTTTTTCATCCCGCAGAGGAGGGATTTTTAATAAAGTAGACGTTGCAAATTTGGCGGGTACTAACCAAGGAGTAAGCGGTCGTTTAGCCGGGAAAGAGTTTAATCTTGATGGGCGTCGTGCTGTAAGTTTAGTTGCACCTGGCAATAACATTTCTTTGCTCAATCCAGATGGTAAATTGAACAAAGTAACGGGTACGAGTTTTGCAGCGCCTCAAGTTACGGCTACTGTTGCCTTATTACAAGAACTGAGTGATAGACAAATCCGTGCCAAACAACCCAACTGGAGCATAGATGCTCGGCGTCATCAAGTTATGAAAGCTGTATTGCTGAATTCAGCAGACAAGATTCAAGATATCGGCGATGGCTTACGGCTGGGAATGACTCGGACACTAATTGATAAACAAAATCAAGACTGGTTAGATTCTGATGCTTACAAAGATCCCAAAATTCCTTTGAATGCCCAAATGGGAGCGGGTCATTTGAATGTATTCCGCGCTTATCAGCAGCTTAGCGGTGGTCAATGGCAACCATCAACTGCGGTTCCCCCCATAGGTTGGAATTATCGCACAGTCGATGTTGGGGCGTCTGCTGACTATGTGTTAGCTAAACCTTTAAAGCAGGGGAGTTTTATTGCTATTAGCTTGAGTTGGGATCGTTTGGTCGAACTGAATGATCGTAACAAAAACCAGCAGTTTGATGTGGGAGAGAATTTTCGCGATCGGGGTTTGAATAATCTCGACCTCTATTTAGTAAAAGCTGATGCTAAAAATACTGATGCTGGTGTTGTTTGCTCATCAATTAGCCAAATCGATAGCGTGGAACATATTTTTTGTCCCGTTCCTGCAACTGGCAATTATAAAATCCGCGTCCATTTTCGCCAAAAGCTTAACGAAGCGACTCAACCTTATGCTTTAGCTTGGTGGAGCGTACCTGTTAATTAAGCAAAAGTTGATGGGAAACTCATGGAGCATTGGGCATGGGGTACAAGGAAGACAGGACTTACGCACGAGTAACGGAACGAACTACAGAGGACACAGCGAGAAGTCTGAGCGGAGGAAACCTCCGCTCAGAACTTCTCAAGACAGAGGGCACGGAGTAATAAAAGTTTCAGAGAGTTTTTGCGTAAGTCCTAGAAGAGTTACCAATGCTCAAAAAGTGTAGCAAATTGAGTTAAGCTCATCCCACCCCTAACAGTTCGGCTTCGCTCACCGTTGGCTCTGAGCGTAGTCGAAGGGCTAAAAGGGGATGAGATTTCACGTTAACTGTTAACTGTTGACTGTTGACTGTTAACTGTTGACTGTCAACGGTCTAAAAAGGTGTCTTTCATCACCTACCGAAAAGGAATGGGTTTTCCCAAAGAATTTTGTCATACTCATGGATGAGTTTTTGAACTTCAGTACTGATACCAAAAGTCTAATTACGGGTGACATTTCTTTGTCATAACTATCCAATAAACTACAAGAAAGGTAACGTTATTTTAAATTTAGTTACGTAATTGACCGTTGATGGTTGACAATTGACGGCTTACTTGTTCGCTGTCAACCATTAACGATTAATCCTTAACCTTCAGTAGCCACCGTCAACTACTATGGATACTTCTGAAGATCAAGCTTCAATCGTTGAAAGCCAGTCAGACAGTTCTGAACCTTCTGAGTTAGCATCAACTCGTTCTCGCAAACCCTGGTTCTGGAGATTACTGATCCTACTTCTGGCAACTGGTGGCATTATCCTTTGGCGAATGCTTGCTCCTGGTGGCACACCACGTCCCTCTGTCGCCCAACAACAGAAAGCACCAGCCCCAAAGGCGATTGAAACGATCGCCTTAGCAACTGGAAATGCTACAAGAAGAGTCCAGCTTTTGGGACAGGTGGAAGCCAGTCAGCAGTCAACACTCCGCGCTCAAACTAATGGAATTGTTGAGAAAATTTTGGTGCAATCAGGCGATCGCATCAAGACAGGGATGACAATCGCCGTTCTAGACGACACTGATCAGCAATTGGCGATCGCCCAAGCACGGGCACAACTGGCACAGCAGCGTAGCAATTTGGCTCGCCTAGAAGTCGGTACTCGTCCAGAAATTCTTGCTCAACGTCAAGCAACAGTCACATCTGCCAAGGCGCGAGAACTGGAAGCACAGGATAATCTGAAGCGCACCAGCGACCTTGTTAAAGAAGGCGCTCTGTCTCAAAGATTACTCGTGGAAGCTCAAACACAATTAGATAACATCCAGGGAGAAAGGTTAGAAGCTGAAGCTGAATTTGCTGAAGCTAAAGCTGGGCCGATTCGAGAAGAAATCGCCGCTCAAAGGGCAAACGTAGAAGCAGCCAAAGCCACTTTAGCCCAAGCAGAACTGGCACAACAACGCACTAAAATTGTTGCATCCCAAGCGGGGGTAGTGCAGACTCGGCATATCAGTAATGGCGATTTGGTACAAAGTTCTAGTCAAATTGTCACCTTAGTCGCAGGCGATCGCTTCGACATTTTCCTGGAGTTACCTGAAGAATTGAGCAGCCAAGTTACTCCCGCTATGACAATTGATCTCACAGCTCGCGCTCTCCCGCAATGGAAACAACGTGCCAATATCACCGCCGTAGTTCCCTCAGCCGATACTGCTTCCCGTCGCCAGCGTGTCCGCGTTCAAATTAATAATCCGCCCCCAGGATTGTTACCGGGAATGGCGATCATCGGCAATCTGAACATGCCTTCTAATAGATCTAGCTTTGTCGTATCGCGCGATGCATTAACCAGACGCCAAAACCAGTGGCTTGTTTTTGCGGTTGCTGATGGCAAAGCTAAACAAATTCCAGTAGAAATGGTTGCTGACATGGGTAAAGAGGTGGCAATTTACCATCCCACTTTACGCACTGGTCAACGCATTGTGCTGCGTGGAGGTGATGGGTTGCAAGATGGTGCGCCTGTGAAGATAGTTGATCGCACTTGAGTTTTGAGTAAAGTCTCGTTTCCAGGTTGTACATGGAAATGCCCATTTAACAGTAAACAGTAAACAGTAAACAGTTATCAAGGCGGATGGTAGGGGATTTAAACTCACCAGATAGCGCCTGCCACTAATTGGCTTTGGGTTATTAGTTTTTAGTTGGAAGTGAGCGCCCCCTTAGTGATTCCCCTTAAACCCAATCATCCTGACTAGTTTACTGTTTACTGTTTACTGTGTCGGAGACTGGTAACGAGATACAGACTTCTTGCAGAAGATGGGTTAAGAGGAAGGGTCAAAGGTAAATCCTTTTTCCATTTTTCTTTAACCCTTTCCTAATATTTTCTCAAAGAGACGTTGCATTGCAACGTCTCTACATGGTCTATCTGTCACATTCTTTTTTTAAATTGGTATAACCCACAATATTTATGAACTTTATCGAAACTGCTGTTCGTTGGCGACATGGCACTTTTGTTTTATTTTGCTTGCTAGCAATGTTTGGGGTGTTCTCACTTCTGAGGTTGCCTCTGGAATTGCAACCAGGAGGCGATCGCCCGGAAATTACTATTACGACTACCTATCCGGGAGCAGGCCCCACGGAGGTAGAAGACCTGATTACGCGCCCTATTGAAAAGCAAATGGAAGAGGTGCTAGGTGTCCAGGAAATCAGCAGTACCTCTCGTGCCGGACGTAGTTCCATTACTTTAGAATTTGCTCAAGATGCCAACGCCAAAGAGCGGATGGTAGATGTCTTGAACCGCTTGCAGCAAGTGCAAAGTTTACCGCCAGAAGCACAAGAGTCGAGTGTAGAACTGGTGGGTGGCAATAGTTCCCCAATGATGTGGATTCCGTTTGATACGAAGGAAGGATTTCAGCCGAATGCAGATCGCTATCGAGATTTAGCAGAAGAGGTAGTAATTCCGCGTTTGCGACGAGTTGAAGGAACTGGACAATTTCTGTTAGTGGGTGGACAAGAGCGGGAAGTGGAGGTAAAAGTCAACCCACAAGCATTATCTAATCGCAATCTCACAATTGGTGATGTCGTGCGGGTACTGCAAGAAAACAACCGCGATATCCGGGGTGGGCCATTAATTTTGGGACGGCGGGAATATCGAGTCCGCACGGTTAGCCGATCGCAGGATCTATCGCAAATTGAAGGTTTTGTACTACGGCGCGACGAATCTGGCACAGTTTACTTGCGGGATGTGGCACAAGTACAGATGGGACGCAAACCGCAAGATAGTGCGTTGATGTTCAACGGCAAATCTGCGGTAGCAGTGGGTGTGATTCGTCAAATCGGGGCGAATGTGCCAGAAGTTGCCAAAGGCATTCGGGCGGAAATTACCGCGCTGCAAGCTGAGTTTGATAGAGAAAACCAAGGTATTGTTTTTGTCTACAACTACGACGAGAGCCAATACATCAATCAATCTGTGGCGTTTGTCCAAGGCAACTTGTTCAGTGGAGCGCTACTAGCGACAATCGTCTTGATTTTGTTCCTCGGCTCCATGCGTACAGTAGCGGTGGTGGCAATTACAATTCCCACAACGCTGATTATGGTATTCATTGTCATGTCTGCATTTGGACGCACATTGAACATTATCAGCTTGGCAGGACTGGCGTTTGCGGTGGGTATGGTCGTGGATAACGCGATCGTGGTGATTGAGAATGTCTTTACCCACATGCAACAGGGTAAAAGCGCCTTACGGGCAGCCATTGACGGTACACAGGAAGTCTGGGGGGCGATGCTCGGTTCTACTTTGACTAATGTAGTGGTGTTTGTACCGCTGATTATGGTGACGGGTGAAGCCGGACAACTTTATGCTGATATGGCGATCGCTCTTTCTGCTTCTTCGCTATTCTCGCTATTTGCTGCACTTACCTTAGTACCGATGCTATCTGGATTGTTTCTCAAGCAATCAGAAGCGATGCAAATGATGGAGGGCGGTGAATACCGGGGTGGTAATTGGTTTGAGCGTTTAGTGGCAAAAAGTTCTGCGGTCTTTCGTCATTTCCAGGGTAAACTCGAAAACTTTCTAGCGTCTACCGTTAGTTGGTCACTGGGACGTAAGCGTGTTGGGCGTAGATTAGTAGTGCTAGCGATTCCCTTGGCTTTACTCGTGGTTAGTATTTTGCTGTTACCACCTGCGGATTATTTACCTGAAGGAAATCGCAACTTAGTTGTATTACGAGCGGAACCGTTGCCGGGAACTAGTATACCAGAAGCGATTCGGCAATCTGAACAGGTTCAGGAATTTTTGCGATCGCAACCAGAAGTTGAGCGGATCATGTACGTTGATCGTCCAGGAGCACTGCGCGGGATTGCGACTATCTTAAAGTCAGAATTTGCCACCACTACCGGACTTGCCCAGATGGTAGATCGGTTGCGTGCCCAAAGCAGTAACTTTGCTGGATACCGCTTTATTATACCTACGCGAATTTCCATCTTCCGCGATCCAGGTAAAGAATTTGAAGTGGATATTGTCGGCGCTGATTTAAATCAAATCAGCGACTTAGAGAAGCAAATCACAGCTAAATTGCGGGATCTTCCTGGAGTGCAGAATGTCCGCTCGAACTTTGTCATGGGAGCAGGCGAATTACAAGTAATTCCCAACCGGGAACGCATTGCTGAAGTCGGACTATCAGAAGCCGAAATTGGTTCAATGGTAGAAGCAGCATTAGGTGGTCGAGTTGCCTCCGATTATATTGATGGTAAAGAAGAATTAGATGTCTCAGTGGAACTGCAAAACACCGCAGTGGAAACTCCAGAACAACTGCGCCAATTGTCCCTGTATGCACAAGGACGACAGGTACAACTAGGTGATATTGCCGAAATTCGTGAAACCACAGGAGCAGATGCCATCAATCACGTCAATTTGGAGCGTTCGATTAGCCTCACCGTCTCTCTAGCACCCACCTCCCCACTGAGTACGCTGGTGGAACGTACTGAAGAGGAAATTTTGGCTCCTCTGCGTGCCAATTTACCAACAGGCTATCGTCTGGAACTAGCTGGTTCAGCAGATCAGTTAGCAACAACTGTTGCTCAATTAGCTGCTGCATTTGCATTTTCAATTTTAATAACTTACCTGTTATTGGTGGCGTTATATCGCTCATTTCTCTACCCAGTGGTGATTATGGCAACAGTGCCAATGGGTATGAGTGGCGCACTATTGAGTTTGGTAATTGCTAACCGAATTCCGGGAATGAATGTAGCGCTGGATATGATTACGGCGTTGGGATTTGTGATCCTTACAGGTGTAGTCGTCAACAACGCCATTCTGTTGGTTGATCGCGCTTTGCAACTTCAGCAAGCAGGTGAAGATTATGATGCATCGTTATATAATGCGACAAGCGATCGCCTACGTGCCATCTTCATGTCTGCCGGAACCAGTGTACTGGGGATGTTACCGCTAGCAGTTTTACCAGGTCAAGGTTCAGAGTTATATCAAGGATTAGGCATTGTCCTAACTGGTGGTTTGGCATTTTCGACAATTTTGACTCCCACTGTTGTCCCTGCACTGATGGGTTTATTACATGATATATCTGGACGGAAAACGCCGCGATCGCCAGCCCAAAATAATATAAATAATCAGATTCCGGCTAAGGCGATCGACAATAAGTAATTTGTTTGTAGTCAGCAATTTATCGCTCTTTTTAAGGGTTTTTAAAGAGCGATAAATCTCTCATTATAAGCGTAGTCTATTCTAATAAAACCCACTTTGTTTCTAGTACTTCAAAGTTAACGCTGCCCAAGAAAACCCAGCAGCACTACTAGCTAAAACTACAACATCTCCAGGCTTAATTATTTTTAATTCCATAGTTTTTGCCAAACCAAATAAAGTGTCTACAGCACCCAAATGACCATATTCACTCAAAGAAATAAAAGTCTGTTCAAATTTTAAATTCAGAGATTTTAAAATTCGTTTTGATAAACTTTTTTTAACTTGATTCGTTAATAAAAAATTTATATTATTTATACAATAGCCACTTTTTTCTAATGACTTATGAATAACCTTAGCATAATTTTCTAAATATATTTCTGATAAGATATTTTCCAACTCTTTAGGATCTTTTACTTTTAAATAACTCAGTTCAGGATTAATTTCTGTAATATTAATCGGAAACCTAGTTCCTGCTAGTGGTACTTTGATACAATCAGCCAATTTCCCATCTGTCATCGCATGATAAGAAAGGATTTCGTTACTCAATTCTCCTTTCTTTAAAATGGCTGCGGCTGCACCGTCAGCCATGATAAATGTTGATAAGTTATCTATATTAGAATAGTCAAGCAGCATAGACAATTTATCACTACAAACAACTAAAGCGTATGATAAATCGGTATCTGCCAGTAACATATTTCGACATACATGTATTCCTAAATTGCCGCTATTGCAAAAATTTCTAACTTCAAAAGCGAAAGCATTTTTTGCACCAATTGCATCTTGGATTTTGGCAGCAGGCGACCAAAACCTGTAATCATAATCTCCAGCAGCACAATAAACAATAATATCAATTTCGCTGGCTGTTATTTCTGCCTTATTTATAGCTTCTATTGCTGCTTTAATTCCCATATCACTGGGATGCTCGTCTTTACCTGCAATCGGCTTCTGTTTCATCCCAATTTTTTCAGTGAAAACAAACTCTGGTAAATTGGCTAGTTTTGCCATCTCCTCACTGGTTAGAATCTCTGAAGGAATGTAATAACCAATGGACGTGATACCAACAGTTTGTTTGATCATGCAAAATACTCCAATAATCGCAAGCCATATCAATGACTATACGGCTCAATTTTCAAAATTTATGCTGATTCGGTAGTAGAGATGTTGCATTGCAACGTCTCTACAGAGGTTATCGGTCGTGCAAATTATCTTATTCTAAGCGTATTAGGATATGGGCAAACTGGAAAAGTATGGCGACTAGATGATTATCCCCCAGAACTGACTGTTGATAGTTTTGCTAGAGCGATCGCTTATGTCATTTGAACAGTGCAAAATTAAAAAATTAAGCATAGATATTCTGTCAAAAACGTTACTTTCTCAATTAACTTAAAACTTGGTAGCATTTAGGATTTATGCTGTGAATCTGCCATATAATCAAAATCTTGATAAGCTGATTTTTAATAACTAGAGCGCAAGGATTCAGAGCCGATGGGTAATAAAGCAGAGTCCACGGCATAACTTTGATCAGATTGCTTTGCCTAAACACTGTATCTTAGAAGATTCAACCAAAAGACAGTTCTTGAAAAATCCCATCTACAACAAGGATAGTGATGCCGATGGTAATACGCTACGATTGGCAAGAATCAGAGATTCGGGCGATATATAATACGCCATTGCTAGAGCTTATTTATCAGGCTGCTAGCGTACATCGCCAATATCATGACCCAACAAAAATACAAGTCTGTAAACTAATCTCGATTAAAACAGGAGGTTGTCCAGAAGATTGTAGCTACTGCGCCCAATCTTCACGCTACAAAACAGAGGTAAAGGCGCAAGCACTCCTAGAAAAAGAAACGGTAGTTAACATCGCTCACAAAGCTAAAGAAACGGGTGTTAGTCGCATCTGCATGGGTGCTGCTTGGCGAGAAGTGCGGGACAACTCACAATTTGAGGAAGTCCTGGAAATGGTCAAGGATGTTACCGCAATGGGTTTAGAAGTATGCTGTACCTTGGGTATGCTAACGGCAAATCAGGCTAAGCGATTGGAAGAAGCGGGACTGTACGCCTATAACCATAATTTGGATACCTCCCAGGAATATTACAGCACGATTATTACCACAAGGACTTATAGCGATCGCCTAAACACAATTGAAAATGTCCGTCAGACAAATGTTACTGTATGTTCTGGCGGTATCCTTGGCTTAGGCGAAAGCGTTGATGACCGTGTAGGTATGTTACATACTTTGGCAAACCTGCATCCGCATCCAGAGTCAGTGCCAATTAACATTCTCTCTCAAGTACCAGGTACACCCTTAGAAAATCAGCCTGATGTCCCCATTTGGGATATTGTACGGATGATTGCCACAGCACGTATTTTAATGCCTGCTTCTGATATACGTCTGAGCGCTGGTAGGGCTAGACTTTCGCAAGTTGAACAAGCTTTCTGTTTTATGGCAGGAGCTAATTCTATCTTTTCCAGCGACGACAACAAAATGTTAACAGTAACAACTCCCTGCCCAGATTATGATACTGACCGAGAAATGTTGAATTTACTTGGTTTGGGAATGCGTGCTCCTTCCCAGAGATTAGAGAACGTGGCAAGTCCAGTTGTTGTTGGATGAATATCTTAATTGTGATATTAGCAAGATGTTATTAGTATCAAGTTAAAACATCAGGCTAAGTGTCAACATAGTTAGCAGCAGTGCATCAGCGAAACTGACGCACTGCTTTCAGTTTTTCAAGTTACGGCGTTAATACAGGTGTAGGTGTTACCTTTGGCTGTGGTTCTGGTGTAGGAGACTCAATAACCTCTGGCAATGTCGGCGGCATAGGAGATGGTACAACTACTGGTGCTTGTTGAGTTGGCATCTTAGCCCGACGGTTAAGAAATCCGCCAAATCTACTAGATTTTGCTGGCTCAGGTATCACTTTTTCAGGTAACGGAGTTGATTCAGGTGTAGGCGTTACCTCTGGCTGCGGTTCTGGTGATGGCGTAATTTCTGGTGTAGGAGACTCGATAACCTCTGGCAATGTCGATGGCATAGGAGATGGTACAACTACTGGTGCTTGTTGAGTTGGCATCTTAGCCCGACGGTTAAAAAATCCGCCAAATCTACTAGATTTTGCTGGCTCAGGTGTTACTTTTTCAGGTAACGGAGTTGATTCAGGTGTAGGCGTTACCTCTGGCTGTGGTTCTGGTGATGGCGTAATTTCTGGTGTAGGAGACTCGATAACCTCTGGCAATGTCGGCGGCATAGGAGACGGTGTGGCCGTTGGAAGTTGCAATTCTGGTTGTTCTAGCTGTTTTGGCTTGATTGGCTCTGTTTTAGGTTTTTCTGGAACTTCAGTTTCAGGAATTGGCTGTTTTTCTACTTTGGGTTGGATTTGGGGTATTTTTTCAATGGCAGGTGTAGGTTTAGTAGCTGGTATCTTGACAGTATAATTTGGGTCTACAATCCTACGCACCTCATCTGCTGTGAGTTCGCCTCTCACAATTCTTGATAAAGTATCTTTACCCTTTGGCTGGTAGGTAGTCAGTCTGACTGTAGTATTGAAGGCATTTTTAACAGCATTTCCCTGGTTATCGATAAATTCCAGTTTTACCCAGTTTTGACCAGGCTTAAAGCCTTTGAGATAAACTGCTTGCCAGCGGTCAAAAATGAAGCTTTCGCCATTTATTGTGCAGCGAATACGCCAATCACTAAATTCGTCGTTGGCGTTTTCTTTAGCAACGAGGTGCAGGGGGGCGTTAGTTAGGTAAAAGTCAAGTAAAATTGGTTCTGCTCCGTAGTTGCCTTGAGGACGGCTATAAGTTAGCAAAGGCAGGTCAGGAGAGGGATTGTTGTCGTCAGTTTTAGTAAAAATATGAAATGTTGCCTGAGCATAAGCGCCTTCGTTTTTAAAGCTTTCATGCCAAGGACGAGAAGCAAAGACGCGCAGGGTATGCGTACCTGGGGATAAGTCTGGCAAAACCAATGGCTGATTTAGGTTGTAAACAGGTATATAAGGTTGGTTATCAAGAATTACGTGTAGATGTGGCCCCAGTTCCCATTGTGGGTCTTTAAATATTGGTAAATCTTTAACTTGAAAACTAGCTGTAACTTTGTTGTCTTGGAAGACTTCATCAGGTTTTGGAGTGATTATTGTTACCTGTGGCTCATAAACTTCCAAAGTTGAGCGCAGTTCTTGAATCACAGATGGTGGTGAAACTTCCGAAAATTGCTTGGAAATCTGAGAAATCTGGGGAGAGTTTTCTCCAGAGCCAATAGCTACTACCTGGCTACCGGCTTTATCGCCACAACTGGTTAAGCCCACAACCAGCATCAAAGTTGTTACCCACCTGAGAACCGGGAACCTCCTAGGAAGGAGCTTCTCTAACACCGTCTTCTGCCACGAGTTCATACCTTGCACCCAGTGTATAGTCTTCAACAACTGACAGATTATTTTTGCTCAAACTGTCCCTAGGGAACCATAGCCCAAAAGGAATGCAGGGGACAAGAGGTAGGAGATAGGAGGTAGGAGACAGGAGATAGGGGACAGGAGATAGGGGACAGGAGATAGGAGTTATAAAAATTCCCCTACTCCCTCATTCCCTTAAACCATAAGTTTTACGAATTGTTATTCTTTGTAAATTAAATGAAGAACCTATTGACTTTTTGCCCATTAGTTTGAAGTTGAAAGGTAGATAAGACAGTTATTCTAGGGATTTTGAATTATTGTTAAATTATCTCTAACAATGTACAAGTTAAGACTTTATAATTCAACGAGAAACAACTCTCCACATAGGGTCTTCATTGCGGCTTCAGCAAATTTCTGGAGTATGCGGTAATGGTTAACTTTGTGGTATTCATGATTCCTCATTCCTTATCAAGAGAGGAGGTCGAATGACAATTAGTCCTCCGGAGCGAGAGGAAAAGAAGGCAAGAGTCATCGTCGATAACGATCCGGTTCCCACTTCATTTGAGAAGTGGTCACAACCAGGACACTTTGACAGATCCTTAGCCAGAGGTCCCAAAACCACCACATGGATTTGGAACCTGCACGCACTCGCCCATGATTTTGATACACATACAAGCGATTTAGAAGACATATCCCGCAAGATATTTTCAGCACACTTCGGTCACTTAGCCGTAGTGACGATTTGGCTGAGCGGGATGATTTTCCACGGCGCGAAGTTTTCTAACTACGAAGCTTGGCTAAGCGATCCTCTGAACGTTAAACCCAGTGCCCAAGTAGTTTGGCCCATTGTGGGACAAGACATTTTAAATGGTGATGTTGGCGGTGGTTTCCACGGTATTCAAATCACCTCCGGTTTGTTCCAGGTATGGCGTGGCTGGGGTATTACAAACTCCTTCCAGCTTTACTGCACTGCAATTGGCGGCTTGGTATTAGCAGGCTTGTTCCTGTTTGCCGGCTGGTTCCACTACCACAAGCGCGCTCCTAAACTGGAATGGTTCCAGAATGTGGAGTCGATGCTGAATCACCACTTACAAGTGTTGCTGGGTTGTGGTTCTTTGGGATGGGCTGGTCACATAATCCACGTGTCCGCACCGACCAACAAGCTTTTGGATGCAGGCGTTGCTCTCAAAGACATACCCCTGCCCCACGAGTTCATCTTGAACAAAGACTTGTTGACCGAGCTGTATCCTAGCTTTGCTGCTGGTTTAGCACCTTTCTTCACCTTGAACTGGGGTCAGTATGCTGACTTCCTCACCTTCAAGGGCGGTCTAAACCCGGTAACAGGCGGCTTGTGGATGACAGACATTGCTCATCACCACTTAGCGATCGCAGTACTGTTCATCATCGCTGGTCATCAATACCGTACCAACTGGGGTATTGGTCACAGCATTAAAGAGATCCTGGAAAACCATAAAGGCCCCTTCACTGGTGAAGGTCACAAGGGTCTCTACGAAAACATGACCTCATCCTGGCACGCTCAGTTGGCAACCAACCTAGCGTTCTTGGGTTCACTGACTATCATCATCGCGCATCACATGTACGCGATGCCTCCATATCCATATTTGGCAACTGATTACGCTACGCAGTTGTGCATATTCACTCACCACATGTGGATCGGTGGCTTCTTGATTGTCGGTGGAGCAGCTCACGCTGCCATCTTCATGGTGCGAGATTACGATCCAGTTGTTAATCAAAACAACGTGCTGGATCGCGTGATTCGTCACCGAGATGCGATTATTTCTCACCTGAACTGGGTGTGTATTTTCCTCGGCTTCCATAGCTTTGGACTGTACATCCACAACGATACAATGCGTGCCTTGGGTCGTCCTCAAGACATGTTCTCTGACACAGCAATTCAGTTGCAACCAGTTTTTGCCCAGTGGGTACAAAATATACACACATTGGCTCCTGGTGGCACTGCTCCCAACGCACTAGAACCAGTTAGCTATGCCTTTGGCGGCGGTATCTTGGCTGTTGGCGGTAAAGTAGCGATGATGCCCATTGCTTTGGGTACGGCGGATTTCTTAATTCACCACATTCACGCCTTCACCATTCACGTCACTGTCCTCATTCTGCTCAAAGGTGTGCTGTTTGCCCGTAGTTCTCGTCTGATTCCAGACAAGGCAAACCTGGGCTTCCGCTTCCCTTGTGACGGCCCTGGTCGTGGCGGTACATGTCAAGTGTCTGGTTGGGATCATGTGTTCCTCGGACTTTTCTGGATGTACAACTCCCTATCGATTGTGATTTTCCACTTTAGTTGGAAGATGCAATCAGATGTCTGGGGAACGGTAGATGCAGCCGGTAATGTGACTCACATCACTGGTGGTAACTTTGCCCAAAGTGCCATCACCATCAACGGCTGGTTGCGTGACTTCTTGTGGGCACAAGCTTCACAAGTCATCAATTCCTATGGCAGTGCGCTATCTGCCTATGGACTAATGTTCTTAGGTGCTCACTTTGTATGGGCATTCAGCTTGATGTTCTTATTCAGTGGTCGCGGCTACTGGCAAGAACTGATTGAGTCCATTGTTTGGGCACATAACAAACTGAAAGTAGCACCAGCAATTCAGCCCCGTGCTTTGAGCATCATTCAAGGTCGGGCTGTAGGAGTGGCTCACTACTTATTAGGAGGAATTGCCACCACTTGGGCATTCTTCCACGCGCACATCCTTTCAGTAGGGTAGAAATCAGCTGCATTGAGTGCTGAGTACTGAGGAGCCAGCCGCTTGAGCGGGTCTCCGACTTGAGCGGACTGGCGTTGCTGAGTGCTGAGAGATTAGTCAAAACTCGGAACTCAGGACTCAAAACTCAGGACTCTAGACGTTGATACGTGATGGCTAAAGGTCAGAGGATTTATTAAACCTATGGCAACAAAATTTCCGAAATTTAGCCAGGATCTCGCGCAGGATCCGACGACGCGTCGGATATGGTATGCGATCGCCACAGGCAATGACTTTGAAACCCATGATGGCATGACAGAGGAAAATCTTTACCAAAAGATTTTCGCAACTCACTTCGGTCATTTGGCAATCATCTTTCTGTGGGCATCCAGCCTCCTGTTCCACGTAGCCTGGCAAGGTAACTTTGAACAGTGGATTAAAGATCCCCTTCACATCCGCCCAATAGCTCACGCAATTTGGGATCCCCACTTTGGTAAACCAGCAGTTGAAGCTTTTACCCAAGCTGGTGCTAGCAATCCCGTAAACATTACCTATTCTGGTATCTACCACTGGTGGTACACCATTGGAATGCGGACAAATACTGAACTGTACACAGGCTCAGTGTTCCTGCTATTGTTTGCGGCTGTATTCTTGTTTGCTGGTTGGCTGCACTTACAACCCAAGTACCGTCCTAGTCTGGCATGGTTTAAGAGCGCTGAACATCGCCTAAACCACCACTTGGCAGGTCTGTTTGGTGTTAGCTCCTTGGCTTGGGCTGGTCACTTGATTCACGTTGCCATCCCCGAAGCTCGCGGACAGCACGTAGGTTGGGATAACTTCTTAAATACCCCACCCCACCCAGCAGGTTTGACACCTTTCTTTACAGGTAACTGGGGTGTTTACGCTCAAAATCCTGATACTGCTAACCATGTGTTCAGCACATCAGAAGGTGCGGGGACTGCGATTTTGACTTTCTTGGGTGGCTTCCATCCCCAGACAGAATCATTGTGGTTGACCGATATGGCTCACCACCATTTAGCGATCGCAGTCATCTTCATTGTCGCCGGTCACATGTACCGGACTAACTTCGGAATTGGTCACAGCATCAAAGAAATGCTGAACTCCAAATCTGGTTTAGTTCCCGGTAGCAAGAGTGAAGGTCAGTTCAACCTACCTCACCAAGGGCTGTACGACACCTATAACAACTCGCTGCACTTCCAGTTGGGTATTCACCTAGCTGCTCTAGGAACCATTACCTCTTTGGTGGCGCAGCACATGTACGCCATGCCTCCTTACGCATTTATTGGTAAGGACTACACAACCCAAGCAGCGCTGTACACACACCACCAATACATTGCTGGTTTCCTAATTCTTGGAGCCTTTGCTCACGGAGCAATATTCTGGGTACGTGATTACGACCCAGAACAAAACAAAGGCAACGTCCTTGAGCGTGTATTGAAGCATAAAGAAGCGATTATTTCCCACCTAAGTTGGGTATCTCTTTTCTTAGGCTTCCACACCCTCAGCTTGTACGTCCACAATGATGTAGTAGTTGCTTTCGGTACACCTGAAAAGCAAATCTTGATTGAACCTGTATTTGCTCAGTTCGTTCAAGCTGCCCACGGGAAAGTACTCTACGGCTTAGACACCTTACTGTCTAACCCAGATAGCATTGCCCATACAGCATGGCCCAACTACGGCAACGTCTGGCTACCAGGCTGGTTAGATGCCATTAACTCTGGTACTAACTCTCTGTTCTTGACAATTGGCCCTGGCGACTTCTTGG